>NZ_BAAAUS010000001.1:551421-799552 GCF_039534065.1 Pseudonocardia yunnanensis
CAGCGCCGACCGGACCGCACCGCCCGTGGCCTCAGGCCACGCCCTCCAGCTGCTTCTCCGCCCGCTTGGCGGCCACCTGGTCGGCGTGCGCCCGTCCCGTGAGCAGGGCGAGCTCCAACGCCTCCGACCGGGACGCGGCGGCGGCGTCACGCAGCTCGGCCATCGCCGGGTTCACGTCGGCGAGGGTCAGCTCGGCCGAGACGACCGTGAGGTCGGCGCCGAAGAACTCACCGAAGATCCGCACCAGGTACGGGGTGGCGTGGTCCCAGCCCTCACGCGGGGTGCCCGGGCCGTAGCCGCCGCCGCGCGCCACCACCAGGGTCACCGGCTTCCCGTCCAACGGAGCCGCCATGAAGCGCTGGTCGGTGAGCAGCAGGTCGATGTAGTTCTTGAGGTGCTGCGGCACGCCGTAGTTGTAGAGCGGTGCCGAGATCACCGCGGCGTCGGCCGAGAGCAGTTCGTCGGCGAGAAGCGAGGCCAGGGTTCGGGCGGCGCGCTGCTCGGGGGTGCGGTCCTCCTCGGGCAGGAACCCGGCGGTGGCCGCCTGCAGCCACACCTCAGGAGACAGCAGCGGTGCCGTGAGATCGCGGCGGACCACCGTGTCCTGCGGGTGGCGGTCAACCCACGCGCGCTGCACGGTGTCGGCCACCTCACGGCTCACCGATCCCTCGTGACGAATGCTCGCGTCGAGGCGGAAAAACGTCATCGGAACTCCTTCTGTCGTGCAGCATCTCTGCGACTCAGATCGTCTGCTATCAAGACGATCGTGTCAACCGAACTTCTCTGATGTCGTATTCCCCCAGGTAGGATGAGACCGTGAGCACACCGCCGACCGTCGACTCGGATCTCGGCTGGGCGCTGGGCGCCGTGATGAGGTCGTACCTGAAGGCGGCGCACGAAGCGGTCGACGACGTACCGGGTGGGCCGCGCGGCTACCAGGTGCTCTCCGCGGCGGGGCGTGGTGAGCCGGGCAGCCAGCTCGCGCTGGCCCAGCACCTCGGTTTGGACCGCACCGTGATGACCTACCTGCTCGACGACCTGGAGAGCGCGGGTCTGGTCGAGCGCAAACCCGACCCTGCCGACCGTCGCGCCCGCCGCATCGTGCTCACCGAGGCGGGAACAGAACGCCTGTGCGAGCTCGAACGCCGGCTCGCGGCCGTGGAGGACGAGGTTCTCGAACCGCTCGATCCCACGGAGCGCGGCGTGCTTCGCCACCTGCTGGAGCGGGTGGCCACCCGCACCGGCTTGGAGGCCGCCGACGCATGCTCGGTTGCGCAGGAAGTGAAGGACAAGCTGGAGGATGGCGCCACGGCCAGGCCCCGCCGCCGGCGGAGTTGATCAGGCACGCGTTGCTCGCGGCCGATCCGGGTAGGCCGAATGCATGGCAGATGTCGACGACGAACTGTGGAACGAGTTCCACCGCGTTGTGAACATGACCTCACGTGAGCTGGGCGACTGGCTGCGCACCCGCGACGCGGGCGAGGACGCCGAGCAGTTTCCCGACCGGACCGGCCCGCCAACCGGGCACGAGGTCCTGGCGATCCTCGGCAAACGTCGCCACGACATCACCGATCAGGACGCGCACGTCATGCGCCGGGTCGTCGAGCGGGTGCACGAGCAGCGCCGCGACGACCTCGAGCCCACGGCCGGGCAGGCCGCCTGGCGACATAAGCTCATGTCCATCGGGCACGACCCGCTCAAGCCCGCAGACTGACGCAACACGGCCGCGACGGCGGTGAAGAGGAGGACTCCGTGGCAGATCACCCGCAGCGCATCGCGATCCTCGGAGCAGGCGCCGTGGGCGGGATGCTCGGGGTGCTCCTGGCCGACGCGGGGCACGCGGTCACGGTGCTCGCCACCGACCGCACCAGCACCGCGATCAACTCCGCCGGGCTCACGCTGCGCAGTGGCCGCTACGGCGACCGTCACGCGTCGGTGCCGGCGCGGCCCTGGCTGACCGAGCCGGTCGACCTCCTCTTCGTCACGGTCAAAGCCCCCGACCTGCTCGCTGCGCTGGCCCGGGTCCCCCCGTCGCTGGTGTCCGGGGCCACCGTGGTGCCGCTGCTCAACGGGATCGACCACGTGCCGCTGCTGCGAGCCGTGTTCGGCGACGCCGGCGTCACCCCCATGACCGTGGCGGTGGAGGCCACGCGGGTGGCCCCCGGTGTGATCGAGCATCTGTCGTCGTTCAACGACTACGCGGTGGCCGCCGACCGCCCCGACACCGGGCCGGATGCAGCCGCGGTACTGCAGAAGGCGGGCCTCGACGTCGACGCGTCGGCGCCCGACGAGGCCACCCTGCTGTGGCGCAAGCTCTCCTTCCTGTGCCCGCTCGCGCTGATCACCACGAGCACGCGGGAGGCGATCGGGCCGGCCCGGGAGGCTCGCGCCGACGTACTCGATGCGCTGGTCACCGAGACAGCGGCCGCGGCGGCGCGAGACGGGGCCCACATCGACCCGGACACGGTCCGGAAGCGGCTCTCCTCGCTGCCCGCGACCATGCTGTCCTCGATGCTCAAGGACGCGATGGCCGGAGCGGTGCTGGAGCTCGACGCCATCGCCGGGCCGGTGCTGCGGGCCGCGCCCGACGGCGCGCCCGTCACCCGGAGTGTCGTCGCCGAGATCACCGCTGCCGGCGCAGCTACCCCTTCCTGACCACCTCGATCAGGCTCGTCCAGGAGTCGCGGCCGTGGCCCGCGGCGAGGGCCCGGTCGTAGAGCGACTTGACCGCTGCCGGAATGCCGGCGTCGATACCGGCGTCCACGCTCGCCCCCAGGACGTGGTCCGCCGACGCACGCATCATCGTCACGTCGGCACCGTCGCCCGGGTACCGGCCGGCCTCGACGTCACGAGCCGCCTCGCCGAGGAAGTACGCGAGACCATTCACGTTGTCCACCGCGTAGGGAAGGAACTCCGCGGCGGACACGCCTGCCGAGCCGACCAGTGCCGTGGCGTGCAGGTACGCCGCCAGTGACGTCAGGAAGAGCGACAGCTGGGCCTGGTAGTAGAGCTGCGCCAGCGCTGGGTCCGCGCCACGGTAGTCGGCCCGGCCGATCACACGCAGCGTGGGCTCGTGGGCGTCGAATGTGGACTGCCGGCCGCTGTAGAAGACGTAGGCCGCATCGGTGCCGACCATCTCCGCCGGCACCATGATCCCGCCGACGAGCAGTTCGGCTCCGCGCTCGGCCAGCCACGCGGCGGCCTCCCGCGTCCGCTCCGGGGTGTCGGAGCTCAGGTTCACGATCACGCGGCCCGCGAGCTCGCCCTCCGCCGGCGTCAGCACGTCGTACATGGCGGCGTAGTCGGTCAGGCTCAGCAGCACCAGCCGGTTGGCGGCCACTGCATCCGCCACCGTGGCCGCCCGCATCGCACCCTCGGCCACGAGGTCGTCGGCCCTCGCCGCCGTGCGGTTCCACACCGTCGTCGGGTGCCCGGCGGCCAGGAACCGCCGCACCATCGCCTGGCCCATCGGGCCCAGGCCGATCATCGTCAGGGGCGTGGCGCTGTTCTCACTCATCGGTTCCCTCCCGTGACGCCGGTGGCCGCTCGCGGCTCGACCAGCGCTTCGATCACACTTGCGATGTCGTCCTGGCCGTGGCCGTCGGCGACTCTCCGCTCCATGAGCGCGGCCAGTGGGGCGAGCAGCTCAGCGCTGACGCCCTGCGCCTTCGCGACGTCGACGAGGTGGACGTAGCCGGACGCCTGCATGGCGAGCGTGGCAACCACGCCCGTGGCGTAGTCGCCCGTGTCGATCTGCTCTGCCGAGCCGGTCACGAACTCGCTCATGCTGCCCAGCCACTCGCGGAGCGTCGGTGCGAACTCCTTTGCCGAGCCGCCCGCCGAGCAGACGAGCGCGAAGGCCTGCAGCGCGCCCCCGAACATCCCGTACATGCCGCTGAGCAGGGCGAGGTCGTGCAGCGAGGCGAGCCCGGGGTCCTCGCCGACGAAACGGCTGCCGCCGAGGACGTCCAACGCCGCGCGGTGGGCGTCGAACGTGCGCAACGGTCCGCTGTAGAGCACGAACGCCGAGGGTGTTCCGATCATCGGCGGGACCGCCATGATCCCGCCGTCCAGGTGCTCGGCACCCCGCTCGCGGGCCCAGGCGTCCAGCTCGCGGGCCTGTTCGGGGGTGCCGGTCGTGAGGTTGACCAGGACCCGTCCGGCAAGCGCGTCGCCCACCGGGTCGAGCACCTCGTGCACGGAGCGGTGGTCGCCCAGGCAGACCACCACCAGCGGGCTCGCCGCTACGGCCGCGGCGGCCGTATCGGCGCGCACCGCGCCCGCAGCGACGAGCGCCGCGGCCTTCTCCGGGGCGCGGTTCCACACCGTGGTCGGGTGGCCGGCGGCAATGAACGCCCTGGCCAGCGCGCTGCCCATGGCGCCGAGGCCGAGCACCGTCACCGCCTTGTCGGTGTTCTTCATCGAGTCCTTCCGGAAATCCGTGGAGCTGCATCTGTCATGGGCCAGCCTGTGGGTGTCCGCGCACGGTTCGCTGGGGGTCCGCGCACGGCTGGTGCCCGATTCCGTCGGTCGGAGCGGTTACGGTCGTCTCGTGCGTTTCGGGGTGCTCGGTCCACTGGCCGTGTGGACGTCGCAGGGCGCTCCCGTGCGAGTCCCCGAGCTGAAGGTCCGTGCCCTGCTGGCCGATCTGCTCATCCACGACGGGCGGCCCGTGTCCGTCGATCGGCTCCTCGACGATCTGTGGGGCGGGCAGCTACCCGGCAATCCGCGCAACACGCTGCAGACGAAGGTGTCGCAGCTGCGCAGCGCGTTGGAGAGCGCCGAGCCGGGGGGCCGCGAGCTCGTCGTCCACGAGCCGGCGGGATACCGGCTGCGCACCGAGGTGTGTGCCATCGACGTCCGGGAGTTCCGTGCGTTGACCGCCCGGGCCCGCGCCATCGACCACCCCGGCGCACGGGCGGCGATGCTGTCCGACGCGCTGGTGCTGTGGCGGGGTCCCGCCCTGGCCGACGTCGCAGGCGAGCCGTTCGCCGCCGCGGCCATCCGTGGCCTGGAGGAGGAACGGCTGGTCGCGTCCGAGGAGCGGGCCGAGGCGCTGCTCGCGGCCCCCGGTCCCCCCGACGGCGCGCTGGTCGGCGAACTGGAGGAGCTCGTCGCCCGGCATCCGCTGCGGGAGCGGCTGCGCTCGGCGCAGATCCGCGCACTCCACCAGGCCGGGCTCCCGAGTGAGGCGCTGGCGAGCTACTCCGACCTCCGCACACGGCTGGTCGAGGAACTCGGGCTCGAACCCGGCCCCGAGCTCGCAGCCCTGCAGCAGGCGATCCTCACGCAAGATCTCGGATCGCACCGCGCTCCCACAGCGACGCGCCCCCACACCAACCTCCCTGCCCCGATCACCGAGCTGGTCGGCCGGGCGGCGGCGGTGGAGGAGGTGCGCACGCTGCTCCGCAGCGCCCGGCTGGTCACGCTCACCGGGCCGGGCGGAGTCGGGAAGACGAGCCTCGCGGTGGAGACGGCCCGGCAGCTCGTGTCCGATCTACCTGACGGCACGTGGCTGGTCGAGCTCGCCGGCATCGACCGGCAGGTGCACCCCGAGCAGCCGGGGCCGGCCGAGGAACGGCTGGTGGAGGTGGTGGCGGCCGCGCTCGGCGTCCGCGACGACCAGGGCCCCGTTTCGGCCGGTGCGCCCAGCCGCCTCGCCGACCGGCTCGGCGAGGCGTTGCGCGAGCGGGAGGTCCTGCTCGTGCTGGACAACTGCGAGCAGGTGGTCGAGCAGGTCGCGGCGCTGGCCCAGCGGCTGCTCCGCCTCGCGCCCGGCCTGCGGATCCTCACCACCAGCCGGGAGCCGCTCGGACTCACCGGCGAGGTGCTGCGGCCCGTCCCGCCGCTTGCCCTGCCCGAGCGCGGCGCCGAGCAGCGCCTCCATACGGTGCGGGAGGCGTCCGCTGTGCAGCTGTTCGTCGCCCGCGCGACCGCGGCAGCGCCGGGGTTCACCCTCGACGCGGCCACCGCGCCCGCCGTTGCCGCGATCTGCCGTCGCCTCGACGGCATCCCGCTGGCTCTGGAGCTGGCAGCCACCCGGGTGCGGGCGCTCGGGGTGCACGAGTTGCTCGCCCGCCTCGACGACCGGTTCGGGCTGTTGTCCACCGGAGCCCGCGGTGCGCCGGCCCGGCAGCAGACGTTGCGCGCGATGATCGACTGGAGCTGGGAGCTGCTCACCGCACCGGAGCAGATCGTGCTGCGCCGCCTGGCCGTCCACGCCGAGGGGTGCGACTTGCGCGCCGCCGAGGCGGTGTGCGCGGGCCCCGGGGTGGCGCCCGGAGACGTCGTCCACCTGCTCAGCCGGCTGGTCGACCGGTCGCTGGTCGTCGCCCACATCGACGCTGCGGGCGAACCGCGGTTCCGGCTGCTCGAGTCGGTCGCGGCCTACTGCCTCGAGCGGGTGGCCGAGGCGGGCGAGGCCGAGGAGCTGCGTGGGCAGCACGCCCGCCACTACCTCGGCTTCGCCGAGCACGCCGAGCCGCTCCTGCGCGGTCCCGAGCAGGGGCTGTGGCTCGAACGGCTCGACGCGGAGGCCGCCAACATGCGAGCCGCGTTCGAGCACACGTGCCGGCAGCCCGAGGGCGCCGAGTCCGCGTTGCGCTTGGCCGGCGCGCTCTGCTGGTACTGGTTCCTCCGCGGCCGGGTCGGTGAGGCCCGCCGGTCGCTGGGACGCGCGCTGTCCGTGCCAGGGGCGGCACCCGCCACCGTGCGGGCCGTCGCGGCAGCCTGGGACGCGAGCCTCGGCGTACTCGACGGTGATCGGATCGAGGCCCCACCAGAGCTCGACACGCAGCTGGCGCTCGAACTCGCCGCCATCGAGCCCCCGGCGCTGCGTGCGCGGATGCAGTGGTTCCTCGGATACGCCCTCACCACCGTGGGCCACTCCCGTGGCGAGCATTTCACCGCGGTCGCTCTGCGCACCTTCCGCGCTCTCGACGATCGCTGGGGCGTCGCCGCCGCGCTCGTCGACCACATGAGCCAGCTGATGGCCAAAGGCGACCTCGCGGGCGCGGGCCGCGCCGCCGCGCGTGCCGCCGCGCTGTTCCGCGACGTCGGCGACCGCTGGGGTCAGGTGCAGGCGTCCTACGCCGTCGGCACGCTCGCCTCGATCGCCGGCGACTACGAGCGGGCCACCCACCAGCACCGCGAGGGGTTGCGGATGGCCGAGGAACTCGGCCTGTGGGCCGAGGTGTCCTACCAGCTGTCGTGGCTCGGCCGGGTCGCCCTCCTCGATGGGCGGTTCGCGGAGGCGACGCAGCTCCACGAGCAGGCGCTGCGCACGGCCGTGGAGCACGCCTTCGTCCCGGGTCGCATGTACGCCGCCACCGGGCTCGCGCTCGGCGCGCGCCGCGTGGGCGATCTCGACGCCGCCGAGGAGCACCTCCATGACCTGCTCGCCTGGCACGCCGGAGCGGTCGTCGATCCGGGCAACGCCCTGATCCTCGCCGAGCTCGGCTTCGTCGCGGAGCTGCGCGGCGATGCGGCGGCAGCCACCAAGCTGCATCTCGACGGCTTCGCCATGGCGCGCCGGGTCGGTGATCCGCGGGCCGTCGCGCTGGCCATGGAAGGCCTGGCCGGAGCCCTCGCATTGGTGGGCGAGCACGTGCGGGCCGCCCAGCTGCTCGGTGCCGCCGCAGCGGCACGGGGGTCGGTCGGGGCGCCACTGCCCGACGCCGAGCGCGGCGACGTCGACCGGATCACGGCCACGGCCCGCGGGGCCCTCGGTGAGCAGCGTTTCGGCAACGAGTTCGACCGCGGTGCCGGGATGGAGCCCGACGAGCTCGTACAGCCACTCGCCGCACCCGCGCGAGTCGCCCGTTAACCACCCCCGAGCTGCCTGATGGTCGGCGAAGACCTGCCCGATGTCCCCCATACGAGAGTCCTCACGGACCTGGCGTTGGGAGTGCACTGAACTACTGTGCGTGAGCGTGGGGGTACGGGTAGAACGTTGCTGGTCGGGAGCTTCGTCCCGCCGCCGTGTCCAGCGGGCGTCACGTGCCACTGGAGTCCTCGTGGCCTGCCTGCTGGCCCTCGCCTGCACCCCTGTCGTTCCGTTGGCTCCGCTGACCGCTCGCGTCTCGGTTCCCGCGGGGGCGACCACGGTGCTCGACGGCGACGGTCCGGCCGCGCTGGCCGTCGCCACCAGCGCCGCACTCTTCGCCAGCGCGCCCGTCGCGGTGCTCACCGCGGCCGCGGATCCTGCCGGGCCGGCTGCGGCCGGCCCCATGGCGGAGCGGATCGGTGCGCCCCTGTTGCTGACCCCCACCGACGAGGACTCCCCCGACGTACGCGCCGAGCTGACCAGGCTCGGCACCACCACCGTGCTCGCCGTGGGCGAGGAGGCCGTGCGCTGGGCGACCGCGGCGGAGGTTGCGGCCAGGATCGTCACCGACGAGGCCGCGCTGTCCCCTGTTGTCGCACCGGCTCACCGGCAGTCCGTGCTGGTGCTGGCGACCGACCCCACTGCCCAGCTCGCGGCGGTCACCACGGCCCGTGCCTCCGGGGCCGATCTGGCCGTGCTGCCGGGAGGCGACCCACGGCTCGCGTCCGAACATCTCCGGCGTCCTGAGCATGTCGTCGCACTCGGCTCCGGGTTCGGCTCACCCGAGGTGCTCGAGCAACGGCTGGCCGTGGCCGCGACCGGCGTGATGCTTCCCGGGGGCGGCCAGGTGGCGTTCCCGGGACGGCGCATGGTGGCCCTCTACGGTCATCCGGGCGCACCGGCTCTCGGTGTGCTCGGCGAGCAGGACATCGCGGGATCGATACGGCGCGCCCGGGAACTCGCGGCCGAGTACCAGCCGCTCGTCGGAGAACCGGTCGTCCCCGCCTTCGAGATCATCGCCACGGTCGCCGACTCCGTGCCGGGCTCGGACGGCAACTATTCGGCCGAGTCCTCCGTCGACGAACTACGTCCGTGGGTGGACGCGGCGCGCGAGGCGGGCGTCTACGTGATGCTGGACCTGCAACCGGGCCGCACCGACTTCCTCACGCAGGCCAAGCGCTACGAGGAACTGCTCGCCCAGCCCCACGTCGGATTGGCTCTGGACCCCGAGTGGCGACTCGGCCCCCAACAGCTCCACCGTGTGCAGATCGGCTCGGTCGGCATCGACGAGGTGAACTCTGTGGTGACGTGGCTCGCCGACCTCACCCGGGACCGGGTGCTCCCGCAGAAGCTGCTGATGGTGCACCAGTTCCGGCTCATGATGATCAACGGACGGGACCGGCTCGACACATCGCGCGACGAGCTGTCGCTCGTGCTGCACGCCGACGGCTTCGGCACGCCGGATCTCAAGTTCGCGACCTGGCGCACGCTGCACCAGGCCGCGCCGTCCGGTGTCCGCTGGGGCTGGAAGAACTTCTACGACGAGGACAGCCCGATGTTCACCGCTGCCCAGACCATGGCGATCGGGCCGCAGTCCCCGGTGTTCATCAGCTTCCAGTAGGTCGGTCGCCCGCGCCCGGCCCGGACGGGGTGAGGATCACGACGGGGATCGTGCGGCTCGTCTTCTCCTGGTACTCCCCGAACCGGGGTAGCGCGGCAACCTGGCGCGCGAAGAGCTCGCTGCGTTCCGGTTCCTCCGCCACGGTGGCGATGGCGGCCAGGATCTCGTCGCCGACCTCCACCTGTACGGCCGGCTGGGCGACGACGTTGTGGAACCAGTCCGGGTGCCGGGGGGCGCCCTGGTCGCTCCCGAACACGACGAACCGGTCGCCGTCGGGGAGGTAGGTCAGCGGGTTGATCCGAGGTTGGCCGGTGCGCGCCCCGACGGTGTGCAACAGCAGGATGGGCGAAGCCACGAAAGGGCCGCCGACCTGCCCATGGTTGGCCCGGAATGTGGCGATGACCGGCGGATTCACTTCGGCCCAGTTCGGCTTTTCTGCCATGCCGTCCACACGATCACCGCCACACTCCGACGTCAATCACCGCAGCAGCAGGTCACTCGCCTTCTCCCCGATCATCATGCAGGTGATGTTGGGGTTGATCGCCGGCAGGAACGGAAGGATCGACGCGTCCGCGATCCGCAGCCCGTCCACCCCGCGCACCCGCAGTTGAGGGTCGACCACGGCCATCGGGTCGGACGCCGGCCCCATCTTGGCGGTGCACGCCGGGTGGTAGACGGTGTTGTGGGTCTTCGTGACGTAGTCCACCAACTCGTCGTCGGTCACCACGTCCGGGCCGGGCGCGAGCTCCCGGGCCACCCACTCCTTGAGCGGCTGCTGCTCCCCGATCCGCCGCGCGAGCTTCAGACCGGCGAGCATCACGGCCATGTCATGGCCCTCGGGGTCGCTGAAATAGCGCGGATCGACCTTGGGCCGATCGCGGAAGTCACGGGTGCGCAACCGCACCGTGCCCCGCGACCGGCCACGGGTCACGTTCGGAGTGAGACAGAAACCGTTGTCCGTGGTCGGGTAACCCCAGCGCACGGTGTTGAGGTCGAACGGCACGGAGCCGTAGTGCATCATCAGGTCCGGCCGGTCCAGTCCGGGCTCCGTGCGCGTGAACAGCCCGATCTCCCACCACTGCGTCGAGCGGGTGACCATCGGCCGGGACGCCTCCCACATCACGAGGCCCTCGACGTGATCGTCCAGGTTGGACCCCACGCCCGGCGCGTCCACGAGCACGTCGATGCCGAACTCGCGCAGATGCTCGGCCGGACCGATCCCGGAGAGCATCAGCAGCTTCGGGGTGTCGATCGACCCGGCCGACAGCACCACCTCGCGGCGCGCGGTGACCGTGCGCCGGCCCGGGCCGATGTCCTGCTGGTACTCCACACCGGTCGCGCGCCCTGCCTCAAACAGCACGCGCGACGCCCAGGCGCCCGTGCGGATCTCGAGGTTGCGCCGCGACTCCATGATCGGGTGCAGGTAGGCCCGTGACGACGAGGCGCGCGTGCCGTCGGGCTCCTGGTTGATCTGGAAGAAGCCCGCACCCTCACAGACCGTGGTGCCCTCGTTGAACCGGACGGTCGGGAGCCCGACGGCGGCGGCGGCCTCCAGCACCGCCACGCCGCACGGGTCGTCCGGCTCGACCTGCATGATCGTCACCGGGCCCGACCGGCCGTGCCCGGACCACGGCCCGTCGTTGGTCTCCAGCCGCTCGATCAGCGGCCAGCACTCGTCGGCGCTCCAGCCGTCGCAGCCCATGGACGCCCACTCGTCGAGGTCCTCGCGTGGCGTCCAGAACGCGATGCACGAGTTGTGCGACGAGCAGCCGCCGAGCACCTTCGCGCGCGCGTGCCGCAGGAAGTTGTTGCCGTGCTCCTGCGGCTCGACCAGGTAGTCCCAGTCGTAGCCGGAGTCCAGCAGCGCCATCCAGTCGGTGAGCTTCAGGATCGCCGGGTCGTCCACGTCGGACGGTCCGGCTTCGAGGAGGCACACCGTGACGTCCGGGTCCTCCGACAGCCGGGCGGCAAGGGCACAGCCGGACGACCCGCCCCCGACGACCACATAGTCGAATACACCACTCACGCCTGGCTCCCCTCCGGGAACGACTGGGAGTCCTTCGGCACCGTCGGGTCGACGTCGAGTTGCTTCGCGAGGTGCTCGGGCAGGGTGCCCACCTGGTGCCGTCCGCGCAGCAGGAACCAGCCCAGCCCCACCACGACGACCGCGCCGATGAAGATGAACGCGCTCCAGGCCAGTACGCCCTCGCCGTAGACCTCCGTGCGGGGCCAGGCGAGGTTCACGGCCATCACCGCTCCCCACACCACGGCGATGATATTGACCGGCAGGCCCCAGCGCCCGAGCGAGAAGTAGCCGTCCTTGCCCGCGCCGGGACCCGGCCACTCGCCACGCAAGCGCTTACTGAGCATCGGCGCCGTCACCAGCAGGTACGCGATGTAGATCATGATGATCGCGACGCTGGTGACCGCCGTGAAGATCTCCCGCGAGCCGATGTTGACCACGAGGATCAGCACCGCGGCCACACCGATCAGCACCGCCGGCACGAGCGGGGTCCGCCGCTTGGGGTCGAGGTGGGCGAGCCGCGCGGCGCCGGGGAGTGCGTTGTCACGCGCCATGGCGAACATCAGCCGGATCGCCGCGGTGTGCACGGCGAGCGCGCAGACCGTGATCGCGATGATCACCGCCACCAGCAGGACGCTGCCGACCGGTCCACCGAGCACGGACAGCACGATGTACTGCAGGCCGTTCTCCCCGATCGCCGGGTCTGCGAGGTCGGGCGCGGCGAGGATGGCGAACAACAGGATCAGCCCGCCGATGATGAACGACGCGATCACGGCACGCAGGATCGCCGAGGGCGCGGTACGGCGGGGGTCGACGGTCTCCTCACCCAACGAGCTGGCGGTGTCGAAGCCGTACATGACGTAGGCGCTGGCGAGCGTGGCGATGAGGAACGCCCCGAAGTAGCCGAGATTCGTACCCTCGCCGAGGCCCTGGGTGTCGAAGAGCACCGTGGGCGGGTTGACGATGTTGATACCGAGCAGGACCACCAGGATCACCGCGGCGATCAGCTCGATGAACACACCGACACTGTTGATCCGGGACATCAGCTTGACGCCGATGGCGTTCACCGTGGTGGTGAACGCGACGAGGACCACGCCCCAGATCACGGCGGAGACCGCGAATGTGGTGCCGGTGCCGTCGCCGACGAGCTGGAATCCGCTCCAGATCTGCGGGAGCGTGGTCTGGTAGCCGAGAGCGACCGCCGAGATCGTGACGACCGAGGCCATGAACATCATCCAGCCGGCGAGCCAGGATGTCGCGGGGCCTGCGAGGCGCTTCGACCAGTTGTAGACCGAACCCGCAACGGGATAGCGCGCGGCCAGCTCCGCGAAACAGAGCGCCACCATGACCTGGCCGAAGAACACGAGCGGCCACGACCACCAATAAGCGGGGCCGCCGAACGCGAAACCGAAGTAGAACAGCTGGAACGTGCCCGTCAGGATCGAGATGTAGCTGATGCCCGCCGCGAAGCTGGCGAACTTTCCGATGCTGCGGTCGAGCGACTGGCTGTAGCCGAAATCGGCCAGCCCGTCGTCCTGGGGAGCGCTCACCGGGGGACCTCCTGTATTCATCCCGAGAACCACCGCATCGGCTTTGGTGCGGTGTTGTGCCAGATGTGCTTGTGTTCCTGGTACTCGGCCAGCCCCGTCGGACCGAGTTCGCGACCGTTGCCGGACCGCTTGAAACCGCCCCACTCCGCCCCCGGGATGTACGGGTGGTAATCGTTGATCCACACCGTGCCGTGCCGCAGTGCCCCCGCCACCCGCTCGGCCCGGCCCATATCGGCAGTCCACACCGCACCGGCGAGGCCGAAATCGGTGTCGTTGCCCAGCGCGATGGCCTCCTCCTCGGAGGAGAAGCGCTCCACGGTGAGGATCGGACCGAACGTCTCCTCGCGGATCACGCGCATCTCGCGGTGCACGTCGGCGAACACGGTGGGCCGGTAGAAGAAACCCTTCTGCAGCTCCGGCTCCTCCGGCCGATGCCCACCCGCGACCAGCCGCGCCCCCTCGGCCTGCGCCGACGCGACATAGTCCTCGATCTTGGCGCGGTGTGCCGCCGACACCAGCGGACCGACCTCGCTCCCCTCGTCGAGGCCGTTGCCCAACCTGATCCGCTCGGCCCGCCGCCCGATCTCGGCGACGAGGTCGTCGTGCATCTCGTCCTGCACGATGAGCCGGGCGCCGGCCGAGCAGACCTGGCCCGAGTGCAGGAACACCGCAGTGATCGCGTAGTCGACGGCCGTCTCGAAGTCGGTGTCGGAGAAGACGATGTTGGGGTTCTTCCCACCGAGTTCGACGGCCACGCGCTTCACCGTGGAAGCGGACGCGCGGATGATCGCCTGGCCGGTGGCGAGACCGCCGGTGAAGCTGACCATGTCGACGGCCGGGTGCTCCGTGAGCGGGGCACCGACGCTGGGGCCGTCCCCCAGCACGATGTTGACCACGCCCTGCGGCACGCCTGCTTCTTCGAGCAGCCGCACGAGCATCACGCTCGTCAGCGGCGTCACCTCGCTGGGCTTGATCACCATCGTGTTGCCCGCGACGATCGCGGGAGCGACCTTCCACGACAGCTGCAGCAGCGGGTAGTTCCACGGCGTGATGAGTGCGCACACGCCGATCGGCTCGTGGACCACCCGGCTGACGACGTGGGCCTGTCCGGAGTCGACGATCCGCCCCACGTCCTTGTCGGCGAGGTCGGCGTAGTAGCGGAACACCGCTGTCACGTCGTCGACGTCGATCCGGCTCTCCGCCAGCGTCTTACCGGTGTCGAGCGTCTCGGTGCGGGCGATCTTCTCCTTGTCCCGCAGGAGCAGGTCGGCGACCCGGCGCAGCAACGCCGCGCGCTCCGTCGCCGGGGTGCGTCGCCATGGCCCGGTGTCGAACGCCGCCCGCGCCGCGAGCACCGCCCGGTCGACGTCGTCCGGCCCGGCCTGGCCGACCGTCTCGATCACGCTTGCGTCGAACGGGTTGATCACCTCGGCGGTCCCACCGGAGCCGGCGATCCATGATCCGTTGACGAATTGGCTGAGCACGCGTAGATCGTCCTCAGAAGTGCCCTCACGTCAAGCGTCGTGCCCGTTTTGGTGCATATAGTTTCGCTATGAGCAACACAGGGGGTCGAGACGGCGGGATCCAGTCCGTGGACCGCGCGATAAGCGTCCTGGAAATACTGGCGCGGCTGGGCGAGGCAGGCGTCAGCGAGGTGGCGGCGGAGATCGACGTCCACAAGTCCACGGCGTTCCGGCTACTCGGCGCCCTCGAGGGTCATGGCCTGGTGGAGCAGGCCACCGACCGGGGCAAGTACCGGCTCGGGTTCGGGCTGATCCCGCTGGCCGGAGCCGTCTCCGACCGCCTCGAGGTCACCCGCCAGGGCCGCCCGGTGTACGAGCAGCTGGCCATCGACCTCGGCGAGACGATCAACATCGCCGTGCTCCAGTCACACTGGGTCGTCAACATCGACCAGGCAATGGGCCCGTCCACCGTGGCCACCCACAACTGGATCGGCCGCCTCACGCCGCTGCACTGCACCTCGAGCGGGAAGGTGCTTCTCGCCCACCTCGACCCGGAGCGCAGGGCCGAACTGCTGGCCGAGGCCGGGATGGAGGCGGTCACCCCGAACACGATCACCTCCCTCGGCGTGCTCGACGCCGAGCTCGCGCAGGTGCGCGAAACCGGACTCGCGGTGGCAATCGAGGAGTACGAGATCGGTCTCAACGCCGCGGCGGCGCCGGTCTGCGACCGCGCGGGCCAGGTGATCGCGGCGCTGACCGTGAGCGGCCCCGCGTACCGCATAGACACCGACCGCCTGAAGGAGCTGGCCGAGCCCCTCCGAACAGCGGCGTCGGAGATGAGCAGGAGGATGGGCTGGTTCAAACCGTGAGATGAACACCAGCGCTGTCTCTCGGTGCGAGACCAACGCTCATGTCGATCTCCCGCCCGGCCGAGCGCCCGCCGGATCTTCGTGGCGATCTCGTCGGGGTCGCCGTACACCTCGTACTTGCTGAAGCGGTACATCCGCCAACCCCGATCCACCAGCGCCGTGTACCGGCTCACGTCGCGCAGAACCCCGTCGCGGCCGCCATGGTCCGCGCCCTCGTACTCGATGCCGATCCGGTGCTCCGGGTACGCCATGTCGAGCCACACCGCCGTGCGGCGGCGATCGTCGAGCACCGGGTACTGCACCTCGGGTGCGGGCAGTCCGCGCAGCACCAGCACGAGACGCAGTCGCGACTCCATGGGCGAGCCGGCGCGCGCGTCCGACAGCCCGACGGCGCGCGGCAGACCGTTGCGGCCACGGGCCCGCGGATAGCGGGCGGCGAGCCGCAGAACCTGCTCGGGCGGGAACCGGCCGCGGTTCGCCAGTGTGTCGATGGCGACCACGGCCTCGACGGGGTCCTGCCACCGTGCCAGGTCGTACGCGGTCCGGAGCGGCGTTGTGACGAGCACCCCCGCGCACCGCTGCACCTCGTCAGGGGCCAGCTGGTCACGATGCAGCAGCAAGCCGGGGTGCGAGCGCGCGCCACTTCCGGGCACCGTCAGCTCCACCGGTGCACCTTGCGGGCTGCACGAGGCACCGAGCAGTTCGGCCGCCGAGTATCCGGACACCACTACGGCCCCCGGCGAGCAGGAAGGCGGCGCGGGCGCGCAGCAGCGGGTCCAGCGGGTGCGCGGAGGCGGCCGCGTAGACGTCGGGGAAGACGCGGACATACCTGCGGCCGCGGAGCTCAGCCTTGGTCACGACCCCGGCCCGCACGGCGACCGACCCGCGAAAGACGGTGGGCCACCACGGCGTGTGGGAACCGGGCGACGGGACGCTCGACACGCCGAGGAGCATCGCGGAGAACGCGCGGCGCTCGCGGGCGTATCAGAAAAACGGCCGTGAGCTGGACATCAGTGCTGTTTCCCGCCGAGAGCCCAGCGCTGACGTCGATCTCGCCCTCGCACGCGTTGTGGATCACAGCCGGACGTCACGTGGGGTGATCGTCCCCTAGCGTGTCGTCGTGCGCTTGCGATCAGCACTCGTCCTCGCCGCCGTGCCCGCTGTGGTCGCCCTCGTCACCGCCGCCGGACCGGCCACGCCGGCGCGGGCCGACGGCGAAGCCGCAGGCGGCAGCCACGCGTGCTCGCCCTCGGTGACCATCAACTCGTTCTCCGACGCGCTCGACAAGACCACGTTCGACAACACGTTCGTCGGCAACTTCTCCGCGCTCGCGGTCGACACGGACGGCAGCATCCTCGCGCTCGGCGACCGGTCGTCGCTGTTCAACCTCGACGGGCGTACCAAGAAGCCCACCAAGGTCGTGCCCCTCGCGGACGAGAACGGCAAGCCGCTCGACTCCGAGGCCATCGTCGTGGATGCCGACGGCACCCGGCTCATCACGTCCGAGGTCGAGCCGTCCATCCGCCGCTACGACCGCGAAGGGCATCTCATCGGCGGCAGCCTCCCCGTCCCGGACGCCCTCCGCGTGGCGCCCGCCGGACGCGCCACCACGAACCTGACGTTCGAGGGCTTGACCATGCAGCCCGGTGACCGCACCCTGATCGCCTCGATGGAGGGTCCGCTCAGCGGTGACCAGCCCGACCTCCACCGCTTCCAGACCTGGACCCGCCCGAACCCGAAGGCGGACTTCACGCTCGGCGCCCAGTACGGCTACCGGGGCGACCCCGGCCTCGGCATCTCCGACATCGCCGCGACCGGCGACGGCCGGCTGCTCGTGCTCGAGCGGGGCTTCACCGAGGGCGTCGGCAACACGGTCCGCCTCTACCTCGCCGACCCGCGCGGCGCCACGGACGTCAGCAAGGTGGAGAACCTCACCCCGCAGACGGACACCCACCTGATCGACAAGACGCTCCTGGCCGACATCGGGAAGTGCCCGACCCTCGGCGCCACCGCCAAGCAGCCGCAACCCAACCCGCTGCTGGACAACATCGAGGGGATCGCCGTCACCCGGCACGAGGGCGGCGGACGCCTGCGGTTGCTGCTGGTCAGCGACGACAACGAGGGCAGCACGCAGATCACCCGGCTCTACTCGATGACCGCCGAGCTCCCGAAGCGCTAGCCGTCTCGGGTAGCGGGGGCAGCGGCGTCAGCTCCTGACGACGATCAGGCGGTCGACGGCTTCACAGTGGCCGGACGCGCAGCACGCCGGTCAGCATCGGGAGGGTGAACTCGCCGCGGGCGGTCTCCGGTCGGCTCGCGAGGTAAGCGCGGATCCGGCCGAGCGTGGCCTCTCGTTCCTGTTCCGGCATGACCAGCACCCCCGCCCTCGTCGCGAGGGCCGCGACGAGGGAGTCGGCGGTGCGGCGCTGCCCGTGCGGGAACTCGGCCTGCTCCGCCGAGCCGAACCGGGCGATCACGCCAGTGCCCGGAAGGTGCGCGTCCGCCGTCTCGGCGCGCCAGCTGCTGAGCGTGTCCCGCGGGCCGATGGCCGCGCTCCCGCTCACCCGCTCGAGTCCGGAAACCCAGTCGACCCGGTTGTCGACGACGTTCCACAGACCGGCCAGGATGCCGCCAGGGACGAGGACCCTGGCTATCTCAGGTCCCGCGACGGCCATGTCGAACCAGTGCAGGGCGTGGCCGGCCAGCACGGCATCGACGGACGCGTCCGGCAGCGGTATCGCCTCGGCGCTGCCCGGCAGGGCACGGACAGCCGGCAGCCCGTGGCGCAGCTCGGTCAGCATCGCCGGGTCGGGCTCGACCGCGATGACCTCGGCGCCCAGCGCGACCAGCGCGGCGGTGAGCTTGCCGGTCCCGGCGCCGAGGTCGAGCACCCGCAGGCCCGGCGCGGGATCGAGCGCCCAACGCACCGCGGCGTGCGCGTAGTCCGGGCGGTGCTCGGCGTATGCGACAGCCGCCGCGCCGAACGACGAGCTGTGAAGTAGCCGTTCCTCGTGTCGCACGCGGTTACCCCCTCTGTGCCGCGAGACCTCGAACCATCCGGGCTCACGCCAGCTGGTCGGCGACCCAGGTGTGGAACTGTCCGATGTGGTGCTCGCTGGGAACGAGCACACCCCCGTCCCGGTAGGCGCGGCTGCTCATCCCGGGCTGGGTGCGCTCGCACGCGTCGAAGTCCTGGGTGTTGACGCGGTGGAACAGCTCTACGGACGGACCGAGGTCACGCCCGCTCGCCACCACCTCCGGTGCGAAGAGCCAGTCGCACTCCACCACCGTGCGGTCGGCGGCGAGCGGGGTCATCCGGAGCACGATCACGTGGTCGGGCACCAGGTTGACGAAGACCTGAGGCTTGATCGTGATCGCGTAGTAGCGGCGGTCCTGGTCGGGGGTGACGCCGGGGAGCCGCTCCGCGCCCGCGCTCCCGTCGACCGTGAACCCGGAGATCTCCGACCCGAACTCGGCGCCGTGGCCCACGTAGTACTGCGCCGCGTACCCGTCGGCGAACTCCGGCAGCACCTCCGTGAGCTCCGGATGGATCGTCGCGCAGTGGTAGCACTCCATGAAGTTCTCGACGATCAGCTTCCAGTTGGCCGCGACGTCATAGGTGATCCGCCTGCCCAGCGCCAGGTGCTCGACGCCGTAGCTGTCGATCGCCGTGAGGTCGCCGAGCCGCGTGACGACCTCGCCCAGCACGTCGGTCTCGAAGGAGGGCGGATCGGGGTCGAGACAGATCCACACGTAGCCCAGCCACTCCCGCAGGTGCACTGCCAGCAGCCCGTACTCGTCGCGGTCGACGTCGGGCATGGACGTCAGGTTCGGCGCCGCGATGAGCTTGCCGGCGAGGTCGTAGGTCCACGCGTGATACGGGCACTGCAGGTTGCGGCGCAGCTGCCCGGACTCCTCCGTGCACAGCCGGGCACCGCGGTGGCGGCAGACGTTGAGGAACGCTCGCACCGCACCGTCGCGGCCCCGGACGAGCACGACGCTCTCCCGGCCCACCGTCACGGCGCGGAACGCGCCGGGCGTGGCGAGGTCGGCCGCGTACGCGACGCACGTCCAGCGGCGTTCGAAGATCCGCTCCTGCTCGGCGGCGAAGACCGACGGGTCGGTGTAGGCCGAGCCGGGAAGCGTACGGATGAGCGACGGCTGCGTGGCGGGCGGCGGACCGTGAGTCGTGGAGACGGTCATGGGAACCTCCGCGGGTCGAAGAGGGCGATCGGGTGGGCCGTGGCCCCGGTGGTGGCGAGGTCGGCGAGGATCTCCCCGACGACCGGCACGAACTTGAACCCGTGCCCCGAGAACCCGCAGGCCACGGTGACGTTGGCGTGCTCGGGGTGGGTGGCGATCACGAAGTGCTCGTCGGGCGTGGTGGTGTACATGCAGGGCACGGTCCGCAGTACCGGACCGACGAGCCCGGGCAGGGTGTCGCCGACGCGGGCACGCATCTCCTGTACCTCGGCGTCGGTGACCACGCGGTCGAGTGCGTCCGGGTCCGCGTCACGGCCGCGGCGGAAGAACGCGACCTTCACCCCGCCGTCCGGGCCGTCCATCGCGGGGAAGCCGTAGATCTGCGCGCCCCCCGCTTGTTCTGCCACGTAGACGGGATTGGCCGAGAACGGCTCGACACCTCCGGGCGGGGCGAACCAGTACTGCACCTGGCGTTCGACGCGCAGCGGCAGGCCGAGGTCGGCGAGCACCGTGGGCGCCCACGCTCCTGGTGAGATCACGAGCCGTTCCGCGCGGTGCTCGCCCTCGGCGGTGCGGACGCACACGCCGTCGCCCGTCGCGTCCCAGGACAGCACCTGCTGGCCGAACCGCAGGTCGGCCCCGTCGCGGGCGGCGAGCTCGAGGTGTGCGGCCACGGCCGCCTCGGGACGGACGAAGCCCGCGCGCTCCTCGAACACGGCGAGCTCGTCGGCGGCCGGGGCGAACGTCGGGAAGCGGGCCCGCACGGCGTCGGGCTCCAGCACCTCGTGCGGCAGGTCCCACTCCTGCGCCGCCCGGAGGCTTCCGGCGAACGTCGTGCTGTCCGGCGGCCCCAGGTAGAGGCCGCCGGTGAGGGTGAGCAGGTCGGCGTCGGCCTCCTTCTCCGCCTCGGCCCACAGCTCGTAGGCCCGCAGCAGCAGCGGGACGTACGCGGGGTCCTCGAAGTAGGACTGCCGGATGATCCGCGAGCCTCCGTGGCTCGAGCCGCGGTCGTGGGCGGGGGTGAACCGCTCCAGCCCGAGCACGCGCTTGCCCCGGGCGGCGAGGTGCCGGGCCGCGGCCGAGCCCATCCCGCCGAGCCCCACCACGATCACCTCGTAGCTACTCACGAGCGAATCCGTTTCATCTCGGGGTCGAAGAGGGGCTCGGCGGCCACCACCGCCGGTAGTCGCTCGCCGAAGTACTCCACGTGCACCGGGGTGCCGGGCTCGGCGGCTGCCGCCGGCAGCCACGCGTAGGCGATGCTCGCGTCGATCGTGTAGCCGTAGGCCGCGCTGGTGACGTACCCAGCGGGAGTGCCGTCATGCCATACCGGCTCCTTGCCCATGACGACGTGCGCAGGGTCGTCGAGCAGGAGGGGGACGAGCCGCCGGGCGGGCGTCTCTCGCCCCGCGATCGCGGAGCTCCCGACGTAGTCGCCGGGGCGCACCGCGAAACCCAGCCCGGCCTCGTACGGGTCGTGTTCGGTGGTCATGTCGGTGCCTGCGCTGCGGTAGCCCTTCTCCAGCCGCAGCGAGTTGAACGCGCTGCGGCCCGCCGCGATCACGCCGTGGCGTTGCCCGGCCTCCCAGAGCACATCCCACAGCCGCAGCCCGAGCTCGGCGCTCGTGTAGAGCTCCCAGCCCAGCTCGCCGACGTACGACAGTCGCATCGCGGTGACGGGCACGGCGTCCACGTGGATGCTGCGGGCCCGGAAGTAGCCGAACCCGGCGTGCGAGACGTCATCGGAGGTGACCGACGCCAGCACATCGCGGGCTCGCGGTCCCCACAGCCCGATGCAGCAGGTGGCGCCCGTGATGTCGCGGATGACGACGTCGTCGCCCGCCTCGCGGGTGAGCCGGTCGAGATCCAGGTTGCCGTTGGCGCCGACCTGGAACCGCTGCTCCCCCAGCCGCGCGACGGTGAGGTCGCTGCGCACGCCGCCGGACGATTCCAGCAGCAGCGTGTACGTCACTGCGCCGGGTTTCTTGTCGAGGTTGTTGGTGGTGAGCCGCTGCAGCAGATCCAGCGCACCGGGGCCGCTGACCTCCAGCCGCTTGAGCGGGGTCATGTCGTACATCGCCACGCGGTCGCGCGTGACCAGCGCTTCGGCCCCCGCGATCGGCGACCAGAACCGCGACGCCCACTCCCCGCGCTCCGGGATGCGGGAGACCTCCGGCAGGCCTGCGTTGGCCTCGAACCAGTGCGGACGCTCCCAGCCCGCGGCCTCCAGGAACACGGCCCCGAGCTCCACCTGCCTGGCGTGGAACGGGCTCACCCGCAACGGACGCGGCTGCGCAGGCGGCTCCAGCGGATGCAGGATGTCGTAGACCTCCACGAAGTTCTGCGCACTGCGGGTGCTGACGTAGGACGGCGCGAGCTGTGCCTCCTCGAACCGGTTGAGGTCGCATTCGTGCAGGTCGACGCCCGGCTCCCCGTCCACCAGCCAGCGCGCGAGCGCCTGCCCGACGCCGCAGGAGTGGGTCACCCAGACCGCCTCGGCCACCCAGAAGCCGGCCAGTCCCGGGTGCTCCCCTATGAGCGGCGTCCCATCGGGCGTGAAGGAGAAGATGCCGTTGAAGCCGGTGTCGATCTCGGCGTCACGCAGCGCGGGCAACAGCTCGCGTGCGTCGGCCCAGGACGGCGCGAAGTCCTCGGGCGTGAAGCCCAGGACGCTCGGCATGCCTTCCGCAGGCAGCGCGTCGAGGTCCACCGGCATCGGGCGGTGGGCGTAGGAGCCGATGCCGACCCGGTCGACGTGCTCTCGGAAGTACAGATCACGATCCTGGTGACGCAGGATCGGCGCGCTCGCCTCGGCGGCTTCCGTGTTCCGCCCGGCCAGCGCGGCCACCGGCGTGGTCGTCACGTACTGGTGGGCCATCGGCAGCAGCGGGATCGTCAGGTCCACCAGCGCACCGGTCTTCGGACCCCAGAACCCGGTGGCGGAGACAACGAGATCGGCGGGGACGTCGCCACGGTCGGTGCGCACGCCGGTGACGCGACCGGACCCCGACAGCACATCGAGCACGCGGTGGTTGCCGAGCACCCGGGCTCCGCGGTCGGTGGCGCGAGCGAGCTGAGCAGCGACGGCCCGCGGTGCCTTCGCCAGACCGTCCGTGGGGGTGTGGAACCCGCCGAGCACCCGGGCGGCGTCGACGAGCGGGTGCATGGCCGCGCACTCGTCCGGGCCGACGAGGCGCGACTCGATGCCCCAGCTCGTGGCGAAACCGTGCCGGCGGCGCAGCTCGGCGAGCCGCTCGGGCGTGGTGGCGACCTCGAGGCCCCCTACGGGGTTGAAGCACCACGACCCGTCCGGCCCTGCCAGCGCGGAGAGCTTCTCGACGGTGTAGCGGGCGAAGCCGGCCATCGTTTTCGACGGGTTGGTCTGGAACACCAGGCCCGGAGCGTGGGAGGAGGACCCGCCGGGCAGCGGGAGTGCGCCCTGGTCGAGCACGGTGACGTCGGTCCAGCCGCGCGCGGTGAGCTCATCGGCTACCGCGGCGCCGACGACGCCTGCCCCGATGACGACCACCCGGGGGGAGCCGCTCACGACGCGGCTTCTAGCTCATCGGCCCCGGCGAGGACGACGTAGACGGCGTTGTTCTCGATGACGACCCGGTGGGTGCGGACCGGTTCGCGAGCGAGGAGACCGTCCGGTTCTCCGGTGCGCAGGTCGAATATCGCCGCATGTAACGGGCACTCGACTTCGCAACCCTCGAGCCAACCGTCGGCGAGCGAGGCATCCTGGTGGGTGCAGGTGTCGTCGATCGCGTAGAGCTCGCCGTCGCTGGTGTGGAACACCGAGACCGGCGGGTCGAGCGGGAGGCGGCGGGCACTTCCGCGAGGAAGATCGGTGAGCGGGCAGACGTGGATCATGGGGAGTCTCCCGAAGCGCTGTGCGAAACGTGGTGCACGACGCGCAACAGAGTTCGCTGCCAAACCGGCAACGTCAAGGGCCAAAGGCCTGTGAAAAATGACCGTAACCTGGCGATTCGGTCAGGTTCTCGGTCAGCGGGCGCCGGTGGACTCTGTTAACGGCAGCGGGCGGCTGGCGCCCGAGGCCAGCAACCCCAGAACCAGAGCGCCCAGCACCACGAACAGGGCGCGCAGGATGCCCGCGTGCTCGGCCAGCAGGCCGATCAACGGCGGCCCCGCCAGGAACGCCGTGTAGCCGATCGAGCTCACCACCGAGACCCGCGCGGCCGCACGGGCGGGATCGTCCGCGGCCGCGCTCATCCCGACGGGGAAGCCGAGCGAGGCGCCGAGCCCCCAGAGCAGAGCCCCGCAGAGGGCGACGGGCGTGGAGCCGCCCAGCGCCACGAGGAGAAGGCCGGCGAGGGCGATCACAGCGGTCGCGCGAAGCACGGCGACCCGCCCGAATCGTTCGAGCGCGGAGCCGCCGACCAGCCGCCCGATCGTCATCGCGCTGACGAAGAACCCGAAGGCGACGGCCCCGACCGCTTCGCCGGAGCCGTAGCCGTCGACGATCGCGATGGCGATCCAGTCGTTGGCCGAGCCCTCCGTGAAGGCGAACCCGAGCACCAGCAGCCCGACGAGGAGCGTGCGCGGCTCACGCCACGCGGCAAGGACACCAGCACCCGCGGCCTTCTCCTCCGCGGTGGCCACCTGGACGGGCAGGAACCGCCGGGTGGCGACGGTGACCACCGCCGGCAGCAGCGCGGCGACCACCAAGATCTGCACCGCGACGGGCACACCCATCGCGGCCGACGCGGCTCCCAGACCGGCGCCGGTGACGGTGCCGAGGCTGAACGCGGCGTGCAGCCGGGGCATGAGCGAGCGACCGAGCCTGCGCTCGACGTCGGCACCCTCGACATTCATCGCGACGTCCCAGACCCCCGTGCCCAGCCCGGCGAACACGAGCCCGATCGCCGCTGGAGCGACCGACCCGGTGAACAGTCCGATGACCAGCAACGCCAGTCCGACGCACTCCGACAAGGCTCCCGCGAGCACCGCGCGGCCAGGACCGAGCCGGTGGACGATCGGCCCCGAGAGCGGCAGCCCGGCGACGGCGCCGGTGGACAGGCACAGCAGGAGCAGGCCCAACTGCCCCGCCGACAGCCCCAGCACGTCGCGGATCGCGGGAGTGCGGGAGATGAACGACGCGAACGCGAGCCCGTTCGCGGCGAACGCGACGACGACGGCGGTACGGGCACGAAGGACCTCGGCGGCGGCGGGCGGGGCCCCGGTCGTCGTCACATGCACTCCTTGTCGAATCGATTCGATCGACGACACCGTACGCGGTCGACCCGGCCGGGTTCAACCTGTAATCACGTAGCCCCGCTACCGTTCGAGGGTGTCCACCCGCCCGACGCTCGCATCCGTCGCGGCGCGCGCCGGCGTCTCGCCCTCCACCGCGTCGCTGGCGTTCTCCGGCAGCCCGCGCGTCACGCCCGGCACCCGGGAGCGGGTGCTGACCGCAGCGGCCGAACTCGGCTACGCCGGGCCCGACCCGCTGGCCGCCTCGCTGCGCCGCGGCCGCAGCGGGGTCATCGGCGCGTTCGTCGGCGAGCGACTGCTCTACGCCTTCCGCGACCCCGTGGCCGTCCAACTGCTGGACGGGATCACCGGCGTGCTCGGCTCGCACGGCGTCGGGCTGCTACTGCTCGCCGGCGACGCAGGGCGCCCCTCCACCGAGCAGATCGGCCGCATCCCGCTCGACGCCGCGATCTTCGCCACCTGCGGGCTCGAGGACGATCCCGCGCTCGACCGGCTGCGAGCCCGCGGCGTACCCCTCGTCGTCGTCGAGGGCCCGGCGCTGGAGGGGGTCGTGCTCATCGACATCGACGACCGGCGCGGCACCCGTGACCTCGCCCGGCACCTGCACGAGCTCGGCCACCGCCGGGTCGAGATTCTCTCGATGCCCCTGCGCCTCGACGGCCGTTGTGGCCCCGTCGACGCCGCCCGCCGGGCCCGGGCCCACTACCGCGACGTACGGCACCGGCTGGAAGGCGTGGAGGACGTGTTCGGTCCTGTGCCCGCGTTCGAGACGGCCAGCAACGCCGTCGACGAGGGCGCCGCGGCAGCGCGCGTGCTGCTGGACGTTCCGGCACACCGGCGCCCCACCGCCGTGATCGCACAGAGCGACGTGCTCGCCGCCGGCGTGCTGCAGGCGGCCAAGGAGCTGGGACTGCGGGTGCCGGAGGACGTCAGCGTCGCGGGGTTCGACGGTGCCGACCTGCCCTGGCTGGGCGCCACCCGCCTCACCACGGTGGTACAGCCGACCGACGAGAAGGGCCGCGCCGCCGCCGAGGCCGCGATGGAGCTCGTCGAGGGGCGACGGCCGCCTGACCTGACGCTGCCGGTGTCGCTGCGAATAGGCACGACAAGCGGCCCACCCCCCGCCTGACCCACCACCCGCGAGTCGCCCGGTTCCCGCCGGCGCCGCGCGCCCGACCGTCCGACGTATACCGAATACGGTGCTCGCGCACACGTCATCCGGCGCGAGACATATCCTCCCGGATCATGCGTGCCTCCGCCGATGCGTCCTCCCCCGCTCCGCGCGGGCGTCGCGACGAGCGCACGGCGGCCAGCCGCGCCCAGATCCTCGACGCGGCGGTCGCCTGCCTCGTCGAATCCGGATATGCCGGTGCGACGACCCTGCAGATCCAGGCCCGGGCCGGAGTGTCCCGCGGCCGGCTGCTTCACCACTTCCCGTCACGCGAGCAGTTGCTCGTCGCGGCGTCCCAGCACCTGTCCACCCAGCGGCTCCGCCGGAACGGCGAACGCATCAAGAGCCTCGCGGGCGGACTGACGGGCGCCGAGCGCCTGGACCGTGCCATCGAACTGATGTGGGAGGCCTTCTCCGAACCGCATTTCTGGGCGGCCGTGGAACTGTGGACGGCGGCGCGCACCAACAAGGAACTGCGCGCCGCGCTGCTGGTCCACGAACGGGAGATCGGCGCGGCCATCAAGGCCGGACTCGACCGGTTCTACGGACCGGAGCTCGTCGCGCACCCGCGCTATCCGGAGGTCCGCGACCTGCTGTTCACCAGCATGCGTGGGGTCGGGCTCGCCTACGCGCTGGAACACCGCGACCCGAGCACCGACCCCCATCTCCCCCTCTGGAAACAGACAGCCCGAACCCTCCTGACCTGACAGCTTCAGCGGGAGGGGAGGATGCGGCCGCGGACCTCGCCCAGGCCGATGCGGGTGCCGGCCGTGCCGGGGGCGGTGCCGGTGATCGCGACCTCGTCGCCGTCCTCGAGGAACGTGCGGGTGCTCTCGTCGGCCAGCGTGATCGGCTCGGACCCGCCCCAGCTCAGTTCCAGCAGCGAGCCCCGCTGGTCCTTCTCCGGGCCGGACACCGTGCCGCTCGCGAAGACGTCCCCGGGACGCAGCGACGCCCCGTTGACGGTCAGGTGCGCGAGCTGTTGGGCAGCCGTCCAGTACATGGTGGCGAACGGCGGGCGGGACACCACGTGGCCGTTGAGCGCCACCTCCAGCTCCAGGTCCAGCCCCCGCTCGTCGACGTCGCACAGGTAGGGCAGCAACGGCGGGTCACGCGGCGGCGGGGCGACGCGGGCGGCCTCCAGCGCGTCCAGCGGCACCACCCACGGCGAGACGGAGGTGGCGAACGACTTGCCGAGGAACGGTCCGAGCGGCGTGGACTCCCACGACTGGATGTCTCGCGCGGACCAGTCGTTGAGCAGAAACATCCCGAACACGTGCTCGGCGAACTCACCCACCGCGACCGACTCGCCGACCCGCGTGCTCGTGCCGACGACGAACCCGACCTCGGCCTCGATGTCCAGCCGCGTCGAGGGCCCGAACTCCGGTCCGCCCTCGCCCCGGCGCTGTCCCTTGGGCCTGACGATGTCGGTGCCGGACACCACGATCGTCCCGGTGCGCCCGTGGTAGCCGATGGGGAGGTGCTTCCAGTTCGGCGAGAGCGGCTCGGAGCCGGGCCGGAAGATCCGTCCGACGTTCCTGGCGTGGTGCTCGCTGGAGTAGAAGTCGACGTAGTCCCCGACCTCGACGGGCAGGTGCAGCCGCACATCGTCGGCCGCCAGAAGATGAGGCCGCAGCGCGTCAGCGGGCCCGTGAACCCACTCCACGAGACGCTCGCGCAGCTCAGTCCACGTGCGACGTCCAGCGGCCAGCAAGGGGTTGAGCGTGGGGGTGGCGAGCAGCGACACCAGCTCGGTAGCCCCGCCCGACTCCGCCAAGGGGACGACGTCGAGCACGTGGTCGCCGATCGCGACGCCGACGCGCCTGCGGGGGTCTCTGGGCACGGAGAACACGCAGTAGGGGAGGTTCGCCGCGCCGAACAGTGTGCTCCCGGGAAGCTCGATCACGCGCCGGGTCCCCGTCCCGACCACGTCCAGGGATAGCCCGGGTCCTCGGAGGCCCATCCGCCCTCGCCGAGCTCGAACGGCCGGAACGTGTCGACCATGACCGCGAGCTCGTCGACCTCCTGCACGCCGATGCTGCGCTCGTACGCACCGGGCTGCGGGCCGTGGCTGTGGCCGCCGGGGTGCAGCGAGATCGAACCCTGCCCGATGCCCGAACCCCTGCGCGCCTCGTAGCTCCCGCCGCAGTAGAACATGACCTCGTCGGAGTCCACATTGGAGTGGTAGTAGGGCACGGGTATCGACAACGGGTGGTAGTCCACCTTTCGCGGCACGAAGTTGCAGATCACGAACCCGTCGCCCTCGAACACCTGGTGCACCGGCGGCGGCTGATGCACCCGGCCCGTGATCGGCTCGAAGTCGGAGACGTTGAACGTGTACGGGTACAGGCAGCCGTCCCAGCCGACCACGTCGAAGGGGTGGGCCGGGTAGACGTACCGAGTGCCCGTGATCCCCCGGCTGCCCCGGTGCTTCACCAGCACCTCCACGTCCGTGCCCTCGACGATCAGCGGCTCGCCCGGGCCGTGCAGGTCACGCTCGCAGTACGGCGCGGTCTCCAGCAGCTGCCCGAAGCGCGTCAGGTAGCGCTTGGGCGGGGCGATGTGCGAGTTCGCCTCGATGACGTAGAGCCGCAGCGGTCCGGAGCCGACGGGCACCCAGCGGTGGGTGGTGGACCGGGGAAGGATCACGTAGTCGCCCTGCCGCACGTCCAGGACTCCGAACACCGTCTCGACGGTGGCCGACCCGGACTCGACGTACACGCACTCGTCGCCGAGCGCGTTGCGGTACAGCGGCGACGACTCCCCCGCGACGACGTAGGAGATCCGCACGTCGGCGTTGCCCAACACGAGACGCCGCCCGATCACGGCGTCCACGGCCTTCCAGTCCTCACCAGGGAACAGGTCGTGCAGCTTCAGGTGCCGTGGAACCAGCGGGTGGTTCGGCGTGGTGTCGACGCCCAGGAGCTCCCAGGGGCTCGCGTCGACGATCGCCGAGGGAATGCTGCGGTGGTAGAGCAATGCGGAGTCCGACGAGAAGCCTTCCTCCCCCATCAGCTCCTCGTAGTAGAGCCCGCCATCAGGCGTCCGGAACTGCGTGTGCCGCTTGGGCGGCACCTCACCGGACCGTCGGTAGTACGCCATGCTCGCTCTCCTCCCGGTCCATGACAATCGCCAGCGCGCGGTGCAGTGCACCCACGATGGTGGCCGACGACGGTCGCTCCAGCACGGCGGCGACGTGTGCGTCGGGCCGCACCACCCAGACCTCCCCGGGCCGCGCATCCAGTGCCCCGGTCAGCAGACCCGTCGGATCCCCTGCCGCGAGCTCCAGCACACGCACCGGCGCCTGCACACTCTGCGCGGCCTCACGCGCCGCCGCCACGTCGGCGCCGGGCATCGTGAGCAGCAGGAACCCGTCGCGGGCGAGCGTCCGGAAGCGGTGCGAGCCGTCCCACACGCCGTCGGGGACCAGGATCCCGGGCCCGGGGGCCGGTGCGGTCCCGCGCGCCGGCCGCCCCGCGAACGGACGGGCGGAACTGGGCGTGGTCAGCGGTGAGTCGGCGTACCAGAACGCCTCCGCGAGCCGTCCGGAGTCGACGAGCGCGTGAGCGGCCGGATCCGCAGCGGAGCGGGAGAGCACGTCGCGGCGGTGCGCGGCCTGCTCGGGGGTGCGCGGCACGAGGAAGTCCATCGTCGCAGTGGTGACCGCGAGGTTCTCCCGCGCGGCGGCGTGGCGCTCGTGGTGGTAGCTCTCGAGCAGTTGCTCCGGCGCCCAGCCCCGCAGGACGAACGCGATCTTCCAGGCGGCGTTCTCGGCGTCGGGCACCCCGGAGTTGAGTCCCCGGGCACCGAACGGGGCCACGAGATGCGCGGCGTCCCCGGCGAGCAGCACTCGCCCGACGCGCATCCGGTCGACGCAGCGGGAGTGGAAGCGGTACACCGACTGCCACACCACCTCGTACGGACGGTCCCCGATCACTGCGCGGATCCGCCGGTCCAGGGCTCCGGAGCTCACCTCGGCGTCGAGGTCGAACTCCGCGGGCACCTGCCAGTCGATGCGGAACGTCGAGTCCGGGCAGGGATGCACGAGCACCTGACGACCGGGGTTCCAATGCGGGTCGAAGTGGAAGTGCCGCTCGCTCGCCCGCTCGGGCAGGTCGGTGCGGATGTCGCAGATGAGGAAACGGTCGTCGAAGGAATGCCCGTCGAACGTGACGCCGAGCAGCGCACGCAGCTCGTCGCAGCGCGCCCCGGCCGCCAGCACGGCGAACGACGCGTCCACGCGTGTGCCGTCGTCGCAGGTCAGCTCCACCCCGTCGGAATCCTGCCTGAGCGCGACGACCCGCTGCCCCCACCGCACCTCGACCAGCGGCTGCGCGGCGACGCACTCGTCGAGGATCTCCTCGGTGCGCGACTGCGAGATGTTCACGAACGGCGGGAACGGCGAGCGGCCCGCGTCGACGAAGGTGTGGCTGAACAGCTCGGCGCCACGGTGGTAGGTCCGCGCGGTGGTCCACGTGACACCCTCGGCCGCGATCCGCGCCCCGGCGCCGACGGCGTCCCAGATGTCGAGGACGTCGCGCTGCTGGCAGATCGACTTCGAGCCGACGTGGTCGCGGGCGGCTCGCTGGTCCAGCACCACCGTTCGCACGCCCCAGCGGGCGAGCAGCAGCGCGGCGGTCTGGCCGACCGGCCCGTTCCCGACGACCGCGACCGGCTTCATGACTGGAGCTGGTCCCAGACCTCTCGGTCCCGCTCGGCCGTCCAGATGATCGGGCGCTCCACGCCGGACAGCTCGTCCCACACGCGGGCGACGTCGAAGGGAAGGCAGTGCTCGAAGATCGGCCAGTGCCCGTACTGGTCGACGAGCGCGTTGTGGCTGCGCTCGAACGCATCCTTGAGAGTGCCGCCGCGCCGCTGCACGCCGGTGACCTCGCGGATCAGCACCTGCAGGAAATACCGCGTCTGGTCGATGGCCGATCCGACGGCCGACGTCCCGCGGCTCACGCCTCCGCGCCCGCCGACCAGCATCTCCGCTCCGAGCGCCGCGACCCGGTCGAGGGTGGTGGTCGCCCACTCGCGGTGGAACGCGTCGCCGGTGTAGAGGGCCGCCTGGGCCTCCACGAGGTCGCCGGCGAACAGGATCCGGTGCCGCGGCAGCCAGGCCACGATGTCGCCCTCGGTGTGCCCGAGACCGCAGTACTGCAGCACCAGGTCGCCCCGCTCCCCGCCGAGGTCGATGGTCATCCGGTCGGCGAACGTCAGGGTGGGCCAGGTGAGCCCAGGAACGGAGTCGGCGCCGTCGGCGAGGCGCGGCATCCGCGCGAACTCGCTCTCCCAGTCCTCCTTGCCCCGCTCCGCCACCAGCGCCCTGGTCTTCTCATGGGACACGATGATCTCGGCGTCGAAGGCGGACGCACCGAGCACGCGCACGGCGTGATAATGGCTCAGCACGAGGTAGCGCACCGGCTTGTCGGTGTGCTCGCGTAGCCGGGCCAGCCATTTCCGCGCCGCGACGGGGGTGGCGAGCGCCTCGAAACAGACGAGGAAGTCCTCCCCCTCGATGGCGCCGATATTGGGGTCGCCCTCGGCGGTCAGCGCGTAGACGCCGTCGGCGAGCACCTCGAGGGTCTGCTCCTTCGCCGACAGGTCCGTGGACGATGCGAATGGCTTCGTTGCCATTGACGCCTCCCTTTCGATCAAAGCTTTGATCAATTGGGACGGTACCCGGGTCGGGTCCTCACCGGAACCCTCCACCCGGCCATGATGGGCATGTCAGCCATTAGAAGGAGATGCGCATGTCCGCACCGAACGGAATCGATACCGCCGTCGCACCGAGTGGCACGGGCTGCGCCGAGTGCAACGAGGTCGGGGGCTGGTGGGTACACCTGCGGCGATGCGCCCAGTGCGGCCACGTCGGGTGCTGCGACACCTCGCCCGCCCAGCACGCCACCGCGCACTTCCGCGCCACCGGGCACCCGTACGTCCGCAGCTTCGAGCCCGGCGAGTCCTGGTACTGGGACTACCGCAGCAACGAGATGCTCGACGGCCCCGAGCTCGCCGACCCCGAGCACCGTCCGGTCGAGCAGACCGTGCCCGGTCCGGCCGATCGCGTACCCGCGGACTGGCGCAACCACATCCACTAGGCCACAGGCAGACCCGGGGAGCCGCCCCCATCGCATTGCCCAGGGGCGGCGCCCGGTTCCGGTTGCGCACGGGGCTGTCAGGCGACCATGGCGGCCAGATCCGCCACCATCCGGTCGATGCCGGGGAGCCCGAGAATCTTCCGCTGAAAGCCACGGACGTTCAGCCGGAACGAGGGATCCTCCAGAACCTTCCGGCAGGCCGAAGCCACCGTCGTCGCATCGGAGTCCCTGTCGACGGATACACCGAGGCCCAGGTCCGCCAACCGCTGTGCGTTGAGCGGCTGCTCCGCGAACAGCGGCATCGCCACCATCGGAACCCCAGCGGCCAACGACTCGCGGACGCCGTTGGCGCCGACGTGGCTCAGGAAGAGATCACAGGCGGGCAGGAGCAACGACTGCTGCACGAACGACGTCAGGTGCACGTTGTGGGGCCGCGACCCGGACCACTCGGACGGATCCACTCCCGGTCCCAGAACGACCACTGCCGTGCAGGTCAGGGTGGCGAGGGCATCGACGATGCGGGGCAGCGGCGACGCCTCGGGCGTCAGCGTCGCGGAGCTCACGGAACCCGGGCCGGCCAGCACGAGCGGGCGGTCCGATGGGAGACTCACGATCGCCGGATCGAGCACCTCATCCGTTCGCGGGGCGGGCGCGCGATAGCAGCGGGGGGTGCCGTGCGACGTGTCCGGGTACCACGACTCGGGCATCCAGCTGAACCAGGACTCGCGGGTCAGGGCGGACACGTCGTCGAGCGGAGGCAATCCGACGCCGGCCCGCGCCTCGTTCAGCGCGGGGAGCAGACCAGGATCGGCAATCGGCCCCAGCGGCCCGATGTCCAGGGTTGCGCAGGGCAGTCCGAGCGCCTCGGCGAGCAGGTGCCCCCCGAACTCCGCGCACTCCCGCACCACGAGATCCGGCCCGAATGCCGGTGCCACCTCCAGCATGTCGCGCACTGCACGCACCGCGGTGGCGCCGGCGAAGATCCGACCGGCCGCCTCGCCAGGTCCCAGCGTGGCGGCCTCGGGCGTCGGTGTGCCATCGGGCTGCAACGAGATGCGACGCATCTCCTCCATCGTGCGCATCCGCGGTAGCACCAGGTGCGGCAACCCGGCCCGGTCGAGGTGCGGGGCCATCGCGGCACCGGTGGCGACCGCCACCTCGTGGCCCGCCGTCCGAAGGGCCTGGGCCACCGGAACCATCATCGGGACCAGATGGGAGTAGACCGGAAGACTCGTCAGCAGAACCCGCATTCTTTCCCCCGCCCGGAATTGCAGCAGCAACCATAACGCTGCGCGTCGCCGAGAAAACAGTCCTCGATGTTTCGAGATAACGGCAATTATCGGCCAGATGAAACTCAATCAGGACGAATATGGTCATCCGCGGGCCTCTGGCGAGGTGAACCCGACGTCGAGGCAGGATCAAGGACGTGGAACCTCTCCGGATCGGCGTCCTCGGCGCCGCACGCATCGCAGCCGCCGCGATCGTCGAACCCGCCCGTCTCACCGGCGCCCGACTCGTGGCGGTCGCCGCGCGCGACCAGACCAGGGCGAAGGCCTTCGCGACCGAGCACGACGTCGAGCGGGTGCTCGACTCGTATGCCGACGTGGTCGCCGACCCCGAGGTCGAGGTGATCTACAACCCGCTGGCCAACGGACTGCACGGGCCGTGGAACCTCGCGGCGATCGCGGCGGGCAAGCACGTGCTCACCGAGAAGCCCTCGGCCAGTGACGCGGCGGAGGCCCGCGAGGTCCGCGACGCCGCCGCCCGCGCGGGAGTGGTCGTCATGGAGGGCTTCCACTACCTGTACCACCCGGTGGCACGCCGACTGCTCGACGTACTCGCGTCCGGCGAGATCGGTGAGCTGCGCCGCGTCGAGATCGACATGATGATCCCGCCGCCCCCTGTGGGCAACCTGCGGTGGTCGTTCCCGCTCGCAGGCGGCGCGACGATGGACGTCGGCTGCTACGGACTGCACATGCACCGGGCGCTGGCGCCGTTGGCGGGCGGCGAGCCCCGGGTGGTGGCCGCCCGGGCCGGCGAGCGCGCCGGAAACACCGGCGTGGACGAGTGGCTCGATGCGGATCTGGACTTCCCCGGCGGAGCCACGGGCACCGTCCGCTGCTCGATGACGGCCCCGGAGAACCGCATGACCGCCCGGATCATCGGCAGCCGCGGCGAGGTGAGCGCCGCCAACTTCGTGTTGCCCCACCGCGACGACCGCGTGACGGTGACGGCCGACGGCGCCGAACGCGTCGAGGAACTGGGTCGCCGACCGTCCTACGCCTACCAGCTGGAGGCCTTCGCGGGTCACCTGCGCGGGGGCGATCCGGTGCCCACCGATGCCGACGACGCCGTGGCCACGGCGGAGCTCATCGACGCCTGCTACAGCGCGGCAGGGCTCCCGCCACGGCCCCGTACTCGCCTCTGAGAGCGGCGAGCCGACCCTCGTGGCACGTGTGACGCGCCACAGGGGGAGGATTGACCAGGTGTTCTCCGCCGCCGACGTCGACGCCGCGGCCACCAGGCTCACCGGCGTCGCCCGCCAGACCCCGCTGCTGCACAACGAACGCCTGACCACCGCCATTGGCGCCCAGGTGTGGCTGAAGCGCGAAGACCTCCAGGTCGGACGCTCGTACAAGCTGCGCGGTGCGTACAACCTCCTGGCCCAGCTCGATGCCGACGAGCGCGCTGCCGGCGCGGTCTGCGCCAGCGCGGGCAACCACGGCCAGGGCGTGGCGTACGCCTGCCGGCAGCTCGGGATTCACGGCCGGGTGCACGTTCCGAGCACCACACCGCGGCAGAAGCGCGAACGGATCGCTGCGCTCGGCGGCGACGCGGTCGAGCTCGTCGTCGGCGGCGACACCTACGACGAGGCGGCCGCCGCCGCCTCCGACTACGCCGTCCGCACCGGCGCCACCGTCGTACCCGCCTTCGACGACCCACGCACCATCGCCGGTCAGGGCACGGTGGGCATCGAGATCGTGGCCCAGCTGGGCCGCGCACCCGACGTCGTCGTGGTGCCGGTCGGCGGCGGCGGGCTGCTCGCCGGAGTGGGCGGCTGGTTCGCGGCGCACCACTCGGACGTCCGGATCGTGGGTGTGGAGCCGGCAGGCGCCGCGAGCATGGCCGCCGCGCTGGCTGCCGGCGCCCCCACCGTGCTGCCCGAGCTGGACTCGTTCGTCGACGGCGCCGCGGTGCGCCGGGTCGGCGACGTGAGCTTCCCGCTGGTGCGCGACTGCGGAGCCGAGCTCAGGAGCGTCCCCGAGGGCCGCGTCTGCACCGAGATGCTCGACCTCTACCAGGTCGACGGCATCATCGCCGAACCGGCAGGCGCGCTGGCCACGGCCGCGCTCGACGGGCTCGACATCCACCACGACGACACGGTGGTCTGTCTGCTGTCGGGTGGAAACAACGACGTGAGCCGCTACGCCGAGGTGGTGGAACGCTCGCTGGTGCACCGCGGGCTCAAGCACTACTTCCTCGTCGAGTTCCCGCAGGAGCCGGGCGCGCTGCGCCGCTTCCTCGACGAGGTACTCGGTCCCGACGACGACATCGTGCTGTTCGAGTACGTCAAGCGCGACAACCGCGAGACCGGCGCAGCGCTGTGCGGAATCGAGCTGTCCGACCGCGACGGGTACGAGCCGCTGTGGAAGCGGATGGAGGCGAGCCCGCTGAAGATTCAGCTGGTGGCGCCGGGCACCACGGCGTACAGATTCCTCGTCTGACCCCTGATCCGCGACTCCCCCACCCGAGGGACTGTCTCATCTTGCGACCCCGGACAACCGTGACGCGGTGGGGTCAATTGCGGTACGAACTGTATCGGGCAGGCTCGACGGCCGCGGAACCGAGGGGGGCTCCGCGGCCTCGGGCTCGCCACCGCGACTCCTGGTCCCAGTACCCCCTGGGGGTGTAGCCTCGGCGGCATGGCCAGCTACAGCAGCGACAAGGACGCCTACCTCAAGCGGCTACGCCGCATCGAGGGGCAGATCCGCGGCCTGCAGAGGATGGTCGAGGAGGACAAGTACTGCATCGACGTCCTCACCCAGGTCGCCGCCGCCACAAAGGCGCTTCAGGCATTCTCGCTCGAACTGCTCGACGAGCATCTCGCCACCTGCGTCGTCCAGGCCGCGGCCACGGGCGGCGAGGAGGCCGACCAGAAGGTGCGCGAGGCGTCCGACGCGATCGCCCGGCTCGTCCGCTCCTGAGCTCCCTGACGAGCGGCACTGTCGCTCGGTAGGACTGGGCGGACGTGCCGCTCGTCAGGGGACGCCGAGGCCGTGCAGCAGGAGTTCGGCGAGGCGCGCGTAAGCCTCCGCGTCGTCCAGTCCGGTCGCCGCGGCCACCTGCCGCTGCTGGATGCGCACCATCACCGACGTCACGACGTCCGCCACGAACCCGGTGTGCACGTCACGGAAGACCCCCGCCTCCACCCCCTCGTCGACCAGTTGCTGCACACGCCGGGCCGCGGCCCGGGTGTTGCGCGCGTACACCTCCGCGGCGGGCGGGAAAGCAGCGACGTCCTCGACGAACCGGGGCGATGCCGGCGCCAGTTCGGTGGCGACGGCGCCGAGGTAGGTACCCACTCGCCGGCGCGGGTCGGCCTGCGCGGCCAGGGCTGCCTCGACGCGCTCCGTGGCGCCCCGGAAGAAGTGCACGACCGCGGCACGGACCAGCTGCTCCTTGCTGCCCGCGAGCGCGTACAGGGTGCGCTTCGAGCAGTGCAGTCGCGCGGCGAGGTCGTCGAGGGTGAAGTGCGCAAAGCCCTCGGCCAGCAACAGCTCTTCGAGTGCGTCGAAAAGTTGCTCACGGCGGGCCGCACCACGCCTGACGGGGGTCGACATGGCGGCTATCCTAAACGGTACTGACGTATCTATCTCAGTACCGTTAGGAGTCCCGATGGCCGTCGATCGGCTGCTTCCCACCCAGGAGGCCGAGGACCTGCTCGCACTGACCTGCGAGCTCGCCGACAAGGAGCTCGCCACCCGCGTCGAGCAGCACGAGCGCGCCGAGACCTATCCGGACGGCCTCTTCGCGACGCTGGGCCAGGCCGGACTCCTCGGACTGCCCTACCCCGAGGAGATGGGCGGCGGCGGCCAGCCCTACGAGGTCTACCTCCAGGTCCTCGAGGAGCTCGGCGCGCGGTGGGCAGCGGTCGCCATCGCAGTGAGCGTGCACGGGCTCTCGTGCTTCCCGCTCGCCACCTTCGGTTCGCTGGAACAGCAGGAACGCTGGTTGCCGCGGATGCTCGCCGGTGAGCTGATCGGCGGCTACAGCCTGTCGGAGCCGCAAGCGGGTTCCGATGCCGCCGCCCTCACCTGCCGTGCCGAGAAGGTGGAGAACGGCTACCGGATCACCGGCACCAAGGCGTGGATCACCCACGGCGGCAAGGCCGACTTCTACGCGCTCTTCGCTCGCACGTCGGAGGGCTCACGCGGCGTGTCGTGCTTCCTCGCGCCGGGAGCGGCCGAGGGTCTCTCCTTCGGCAAGCCCGAGGAGAAGATGGGCCTGCACGCCATCCCCACCACGACAGCGCACTGGGACGGCGCTGTGCTCGAGCCGGACCGACTCGTGGGGAAGGAGGGCCAGGGCCTGCAGATCGCCTTCGCCGCCCTCGACTCGGGACGCCTCGGCATCGCCGCCGTTGCCACGGGCCTCGCCCGCGCAGCTCTCGAAACCGCCGTGGCCTACGCCCACGAGCGCACCACGTTCGGAAAGAAGATCATCGACCACCAGGGCCTCGGCTTCCTGCTCGCCGACATGGCAGCCGCCGTCGACTCCGCCCGCGCCACCTACCTCGACGCCGCCCGCCGTCGCGACGCCGGCCGCGACTACAGCCGGCAGGCGAGCGTCGCCAAGCTCGTCGCCACCGACGCGGCCATGAAGGTCACCACCGACGCGGTGCAGGTGCTCGGCGGCTACGGCTACACCCGCGACTTCCCCGTGGAGCGCTACATGCGCGAGGCGAAGATCATGCAGATCTTCGAGGGGACCAACCAGATCCAACGCCTGGTGATCGCCCGATCCCTGGCCAAGGGCTAGATCATCGATCCTGCCACTCTGGCCCTCCCCCACTGGTTCCATGATCAGGCCGCCGTCAGGCCGTCTGGGCTCTCGCCGGTCGTCGGGCCGAAGACACCGTCGATGGCCGCCCGGGCGTGCTGGTAGCTGGACGGCACGAGGTGGGTGTAGGTGCGCAGGGTGAAGCCGGGATCGGCGTGCCCGAGGTAGTCGGCAAGTTCCTTGATTGACACGCCCGGCGAGAGCAGGACGGAGGCGTAGAAGTGTCGGAGGGCGTGCATACCGTCGGCCCGTTTGCGGTAGTCAAGCCGTCCCCTGCCGGGGACGGGCCGGACTGCGCCGGACGGCATGCGCGTCCGTCCCTCCACCTGGCGACTCCAGGCGGCCGCGCGCCTGAGGGCCGCCGGCCATGCGCCGGCAAGAGGAAGCTGGTCGACGCGAGCGAGGGTCATCCCCGCTGGCCGCAGATCGTCTTAGCGAGCCCGAACGGCGTCAACCCCGCTGCGCGCCCCGATCCCGCCAGTGGTCCAGGTGAGCAGGACACGCGCGAGCAGGGCGATGGTCGGGGAGCGGGATCGGGGGTTCCGGGCTTACACCGCCCAGCCCCGCCAAGTGCAGGCCAGGATCGCGGGGGATGGAGGCGTCTGCTTGCCCCCACCCAGTACGGTGCACGCGCTCACACCGGCAGTGCCCGGACCAATAGAGTGCCATTGAAGCTGGAGTAAAGTGTCCGCAGTACTAGCCGTTCTACCTCAAGCGGCGACAGCAGCTGTCCTGCTCATACTATTTTATTCGCTGGTGAGCACCAAATGGCCTTCGAATTACTATTCGTCATCAGATCCGCTTTCAGGGAAACTCTCACAGAAGTGGTATCGGTACGTCCTCTTTCGCTTTGGCCCCGTTCTCGTCGCCGGCATGTTGGTGGCTGCGGTCTCCGCCAATCAGCCGGACGTGTACATGTTGGCGGCTTTATTGCTCGGAATCTTGCACGCCGCATCGACATCTATCCGTAGCCTCGCAAGTGCCGCGTTCCGCTCGCAGCTAACCCTGCGTCAGGCGTTAGTCGACACTGTTATCTTCCTAATGTCGATAGCCGTTGCGGTTGCAGGCGGAATTCTGAGCACCGGGTTCCGGCAGTACATTCCAGGGTTTGATAAGTATGTAGAAGTGCTTTTGACTGGCGTCGTAGCCGCCCTGGCTTACTCTTATATCAACAAGTGGACGACCAGCTCTCAAGGCGCAATGCCGCCAGCCGGAGATCTGTTAAAATCGATCCCGAGAGAGCATATCGCAATTACGGTCAGGCTGGCCGCCCAACAGAGGGTCGACCGTGAATTGGCGCTTGCTATTTTAATCTCAGAAAACATGCAGCGGCCCGGTTGGATGCGCCAACTCGAATGGGCATCCGGGAAGGCGAGCAAGACGCACGGACCCTTTCAGAATGTGACCACTAGAAGTGCGACCACGGAAGAGTCGATCGAAAAGGCCATGCGCGACCTCAGGGGGACCGTTTTGCCGAGGCAAAACGGCGGATATCCCCTGCAGGGAAGACTTCAGTACTCTATCGAGAAGCATAACAAGAGCCGTGTTTTTGTAGAGTTCTGTGAATCAGTGTTCTCGCTATTGACTTCTGAAGTCTACCCAATGAGCGCGACAACGGGCGCAGATGGTTCGCCAACGCTTCGAGTTATATCACGCAAGCGGGTCGCCGATAAGTGGGTTGTTCTGGGCGACATGTCCGATGATGTAATCATGTTGCTCGCACTTGCGCACGGCGATTCAGCTCAGCCGCTTGGCGTAGTTTTGCTGCCTGGCAAGTATGGTCGACGAGTGTGGCGGGTGGAAGCAACTGTTGACGATATTCAGATAGACGTCAGGGTGGCGGCAGCCTCTAATCCTGATCTGGTGAACCCTGCATCATCTCTTGACATCTCCCTGTAGTGCGCCATATGCTTAATACTCCACCAGTCCTCACGATTGACTCTCTCGCAGTTCTCTTAACTTAGCAACTAGCTCGTCATCAAGAATTGTACTATCGTCGATAATCGCAGATGCCAACTGTCGGGCATCGATTTCTGCGCCCCTGAGGTTGGCTCCTCTTAGATCAACATTGCGTAGCGTCGCCCGCCGAAGGTCCACTCTCTCAAGCCAGGCTCCCACGAGCGAAGATCCGTCTAGGCGACAGTGCTTGAGATCTCCGCCCACGAAAGATGCGCCTTGAAGTTGGCAGTAAAAGAATTTCGTTCCCGGGAACTTCGATCCCGCGAGGCCGGCTCCTCTGAGATCAGTTTCCGATAAGTCCATCATAAATCGCTTTGGCAGCGGGTAGTTATGCCCGAGAATCCATAGCGCAGTCTTAACATCGCTCGGTACTTCGTTACCCGGATCGCCCCATTGCGGGTTAGGGCTCAACTTGCTTTCTCTGAGTTCATCTGGATCTGATACGGCCCGCTCGGTGATGAACGCGATGATTGCCTCAGTCCCCGCCCGAGCTTCAGGCCGCCGTTCGTCGATAATATGTTCGATTGTGAGCAACCCGCCGATTCGCTCTGACTGCTTCTCAGATCCAAGCATAGTCACTGCTCTCGCAAATCGGTCTACCTCTTGCGAGCGTTTCGACGCCCGGTATGTCTGGGCGGTGACAAGCAGTCCTATCGCCGCGACGATCCCGGCGGCCGACGCTATCACTGCTTGCCTCGTGCTCGCCAGTGCGTCCGCAAGCTCCTTCCCCCGGAGCTCTGAACCGAGCGGTCCAAGCACGGCTTGGGATAACGGTCCAAGCGCAAAGTAGATGAGCAAAAAAGCGAGGGCTATCCCGAGCACGGAGATGGCAAGACGGATGATTAAGCGAGGAATTCGACGAATCTGCCTAAGCGTCGTCCGGCCTGCTGTTCGAATATGTCCTGCTGCTGGCAGTGCTGGCCCTCGGTCCTGCTCCACTGTCGCGGATCGATCACGCGACCGGACTTGGCTCATGGTGGGAACCTACGGCACCCATTGGGTCGCCCTGCAGCATCCTGTCGCACAGTGTCGGCCAGGCGGGCTGAGCCCACGACAGCTACGTGCGTCAGCAACGCTTCTGCCTCCGGCCAAGGCGTTCCCAACGTGCTGGAGGTGGATCAGCGTCATGACGGTCCTGTGATCCATGTTGACGCACCTAGCAGTGGGCTAGCTCCATGATCAGGCCGCGTCCAGGCCGTGGGAGGCCGCCCAGGGCTCCCAAGCGATGACCGACCTCGACCTACTGATGCACAGGTCAGAGTGCATCCGGTCGTCTTCGACCTAGGCGTGGGGGAACCGGCCTCAAGATCATGCAGATCTTCGAGGGGACCAACCAGATCCAGCGCCTGGTGATCGCCCGATCCCTGGCCAAGCGCTGAGCCCAACTACACCTCCGGACGATCTCCAGCCAGAAATGCTTTTCCGGGCGGCCGATCACGGACTATTCGCGCGATATCGGACGAAGCTCCGAGAGCCTGTTTTGCGGCGGACCGCTAGTTTGCCGACGCGGCTGGCCACTACCTGGTCGCCACCTCTGCGTGGTCCAATAATCGGAACGCCTCTTTCAACGAGCCCCGCAAAAAGATGCACCGGCTTCGACTGGATCATGCGATGCCGACTGAAGATTTCCCTATCGACCACATAGCACGCGGAGGGAAACATGAAGACCGAAGCGGCGATCCTGTGGGAGGCCGGCAGGCCGTGGAGCGTCGAAGAGGTGGAGCTCGACGACCCTCAGCGGGGCGAGGTCCGGGCCAGGCTGGCGTCCAGCGGCCTCTGCCATTCCGACGACCACGCGGTCAAGCAGGACATTCTGGTCGGACTGCCGATCGTCGGTGGGCACGAGGGTGCGGGCGTGGTCGACGAGGTGGGACCGGGGGTCTCGCGCCTCGAGCCCGGTGACCATGTTGCGCTGGTCTTCATGCCTGCCTGCGGGCACTGTCGCTGGTGCTCCGGCGGGCACTCGGTGTTGTGCGACTACGGCGCGCTGACCATGGCCGGCATACCCATCGCCGACGGCAAGCCCGCACGCACGCCCGCGGCCAGGGCCTGAAGCGGATGGCTCTGCTGGGCACGTTCAGCCCGTACGCGGTGGTTCACGAGGCCATGCCCCTCGTCACCGAGATCACCCGGGGAGTCATGGCCGACAGAACCATCACGGCGGCCGGCCTGATGACCGGTGACATGTTGATGCCGCTCATGCTGCTGACCCGAAAGGGCGGCCGCGCCTGCCTGACTTCCACAGCCAATCCTCGGGTGACAAACGTCGAGGTGGTGCTGGTCGACGTGATCTTCGGCCAGAAGGAGATCGTGGGCAACGTCTTCGGCGTCTGCAATCCGCACGCCGACCTGCCCCGATTACTGTCGCTGTACAAGCGGGGAGAGCTGAAGCTCGAGGAGCTGGTCACCACGACCTATGCGCTCGACCAGATCAACAAGGGCTACGACGATCTGCTGAACGGCAGGATCATGCGAGGAATGATCACGTTCTAGCGACGGGCCTGGTCACGCTCCGGCCTCGTGCGGAACCCAGGTGGTCAGGTCACGCCAGGTCAGGCGGGGTCGCGGGTGCATCGGCGGCGGCGCCCCGGGCGCGGGATGGCCGAGGCAGACGATGACCTCGGGCACCCAGCCCTCCGGTAGCTGCAACACTTCGCCCACCGCGGCTCGGCTGAAGGAGCTCACCGGGCCTGCGCCGAGGCCGATCGCGTGGGCGGCGAGCAGGAGCGTCGCCATGGCGGTCCCGACGTCGACGTGCAGGCCCGCTGCGTCCGGCGGGAAGCCGTACTCCGCGGCCAGCCGACGGTCGGTGCAGATCGTGATCGCGGCCGCGGGGCGCTGGATCATGCCCGGCGACACCATGCGCAGCACGCGCAGGGTCGCGGGGTCGTCGGTGGCCACGAAGCGCTGCAGGTGCCGGTTGCCCGCGGTCGGCGCCCAGCGGCCGGCGTCCAGGACCGTCTCGATCGCCGTGCGGGCAACCGGTTCGTCGCTCATCGCCCGCACCACCCGGCGGCTGCGGATGACGGCCAGCACGGCTTCCTCCTGCCCGGTCACGGGGCGGCTCCCGGCTGCCCGGTGAAGTGGCCGGTGAGGTGCGCCCCGAGGGCGCGGCACAGCTCGTCGAGCCGGGTGGCGTACTCGTCCCGTCCGTCGCGCGGCACGGCCAGCTCGGGTGCCGCGACCAGCGGCCCCGTGACGAACTGCGCGGTCGACGCCGACGCGCGCGGAGCGATCGCCGCCCCTAGGCGCCGGGCGGCCGTCAGCAGGCGAAGCGGGCCGTACTCGGCCGCCTCGTCGATCTGTGTGCGCGCTGCTGTGACGAGGTAGGCCAGCAGCTCGAGGGCCTCGTCCTCGTCCAGTACGAGCGGCGCACGGCCGGCCACGTTGGGAACGTCCGACATCACGACCTCCTCGTGCGGGCTGCCTGCGGCGCGGCCCGCCATCTTCCCAGTGCCGCGGTCGATCCGGCCGGACCAAACGACAGGGTGCCGAAGCCCGAGGGGGAACGCGACTCGACGCGACGGCGCTGCAGGGTGACGTCGGGTTCGGCGCAGAGCAGTGGGGTCGGTGTCGGCGCGCCGTGGGACGCGTCAGAACATGCGAGGCTGGCCGCTGGAGGCACGTAGTCCCCCGTCGACCGGGATCTGGGCACCGGTGACGAACGAGGCATCGTCACTGGCCAGGAAGGCGATCACCGCGGCGACCTCGGACGGCTGCGCGGGTCGGCCCAACGCAATCCGCTGCTTGAACGCCTCCAACACCTGCTCGTTCTCCAGGTTGGGTGCCGCCATTTCGGTGACGGTGAGACTGGGGTGCACCGCATTTACACGCACGCCGTCGGCGGCGTGATCGAGCGCCATCGCGTTGGTCAGATTCACCAATGCGCCTTTGGCCGTGTTGTAGGCGACCAGGCGCCAATCGCCGCCGAGCCCGGACACCGAACCGACGTTGACGATGCACCCACCGACGGCACGCAGATGAGGAAGCGCCGCACGAGAGGTGAAGAAAACCCCGTCGACGTCGACCGCCATGACCTCGCGCCATTCCGCCGGATCCAGCTGCTCGACCGTGCCGATCGCCGCCGTCGCCGCGTTGTTGACCAGCACGTCCACCCGGCCGTGCCGCGCCGCGGTTCCGTCGATGACCGCCGTGATACCGGCCTGGTTGGAAATGTCTGCGACAGCCGTCTCGACCGTCCCCTCGGCGTCCGCGGCGGTTTTCTGCAGCTTCTCCGCGGTACGCCCGACGGCGACCACCGTCGCTCCCTCGGCGGCGAACCGGTGTGCCGTCGCCGCCCCGATCCCGGACCCGGCGCCCGTGACGACCACAACCTTGCCTACAAAGCGCCCGTGCGTCATTGACTGTCTCCTCAATTAATATACAGCGCATTTAATGATCATTCTCCGTGCACACCGGCTCGCACGCCGCTTATCGGTGATCCAGAGCTGTAAGAAGTCGGAAAATGCCTGGTGCGATGTTCTCCTCGGCACCGTGCCGGGACAGTTCTTTTCCGGCCAGTGCCTGAAGCGCTGTTCGGGCTCCACCCTCGGTCGTCGACTCTATGAGGACGAACCAGCGGACGGTAGGACTCCGGCGCGACGACATCGCGCACTGTTCGGCGGTCGCGTCCTTCGCCGAGGTAACTCCTAGGTCGGACTCGAACAGGTGTGCCCCGACGATGTCGGCCTCCTGGACCAGCTTCGGAAGCAGGTTGTCGGATAACCACGTCCGCAGCGCGATCTCTTCATCGTGACGCGCTCCGAACTCGACCGTGGTGACGATCCCACCAATGCCGCGCCCGGCGCTCGCTGTCACTGTGCATGCGGTCCGGATGACGTTGAGACAGGCTGCCCCCATTCTCTTGGTCCAGTCGGTCGGATCGTTGAGCCGGTCGATGTACAGCGGCGAGCTGAGCGTTGCTATCGACTCCGTCTCGTAAAGAGTGAAGTACTTGCAGCCCTCTGTGGCAGCCGGAAGGCGCACAAAACGTCGTCCGCGCAGGAATCCCTCGATGCCGACTCGCTCCGGGAGATGCTGGTTGGTGTACCAATTGTTGTACTCATCCTCGAGCTCGTCAGGGATGTCGTTCCAAACAGCCAGAGCACCAGCGCCGCGGATCGCCGCCAATGAGCGCGTACTCACCGTGTCCTGCTCCTCATGCGCGAAATGTTTCATCATCGATCAGCCGACGTGCACCGGCGTCGGATCGATGAAGATGTGCAGATCGTCGATGAGGCCGTTGCGGCGCTCAATGATCGTCAGAGCCGGCACGGCGACGTCGCAGCCGTCGAGGCATCCATACGTGACCGTCGCTTCGACCAGCAGGGTCGACCCGGCGGCCCAGACGTTGAGGAACTCGTGGCCGATCCGGCGGTAGCTGGTGAACAGCCAGGTCAGTCCCGCCCTGATCGCGTCGTGTCCGTACATCGGAGCGGCGGAGCCGTACCGCATGGTTCCCTCGGGGGCGAACCCGGCGAGCACAGCCTCGGTGTCCAAGGAGTCGACCTTGGTGTAGAGGTCGGTCAACCAGGCCGGGGCGTCAACCGGCCGCGGCGCCATCGCGCCGGTCATCGGGCCGGCCCCGCGATCCGGGCGCGGACGGCCGCCAGCGTCGTCTCGACGGCGGCTTGGTAGGCCGTGACCATCTGGAGAGACAATTCCTGCTCCGTGACCGGCAGTTCGTCACCCGGCCGGATCGCCAGGGCGAACTGGAACCGAAGCGTGAGCTCGCCGTTCTCTTCGAGGATCTCGTTGGTGATGGTGCCCAGGACCGGACCGTCGAGCCGGGTGAAGACGACCCGGTTGGGCTCGTCGAGCCAGACCCGCTCGACGTAGCGGGCGCCGGCAAGCTCGATCTCGCGATCGAAGAGCGTCTCGCTCATCCGTGCGATCTCACGGCAGGCACTGATCGCCTCGACGTACGGCACGGCGTCCAACGCCTTCTGCTCGAGTCCCTGCCAGATCTGCGCGCGGTCGAGACGTGACGCTCCCGGCGGGTTGGCGCGCAGCTTCATCTCACTGCAGATCAATTACTCCTCCATCTCGCAGTGCACGTGAATCGTCGGGTCAGTGGTCGAGGATCTCGGGGAGGACCGGACCCCAGGCATTGGCGGTGGCGATGTCGACCTCCCAGGTCTTGGGAACCTGTGGGACGTCCTCGTGCCAGGGGCGCGGCTCGAAGTAGCCGTTCGCCTCGTCGATCATCTGGTCGAGCTGGGTGAAAAGCTCAATGGTGTTGCCGTCCGGATCCCGGTGATAAGTGAAGATGTTGTGTCCCGGGCCGTGTCGCCCGGGACCCCAGTGCAGCCGGTAGTTGTTGCGTGCCAGGTGGTCGAGCGTGGTCTGCAGGTGGTTGAGGTCGCGCATTTCGTAGGCGACGTGGTGCATCCCGGAGAACTTCGAACTCTCGAGGAAGTTCGCCGCGTGGTGGTCGGCGTTGCACCGCAGGAAAACGAAGAAGTCCCCGATGGTGTCTGACCACCGGAAGCCCAGCAGGTCCTGGTAGAAGCCCTGAATCTGCGCGAGGCTGGGGCTGAACGCGGCAACGTGACCGAGCTTGGTGGGTTGGTGGGCGGGACCGGCGCCCTTGCCGCTCGGTTCCTGTGACCCGTAGAGGTGCAGGGGGACGTCCGTGCCCGGCTCGGCCAGCACCAGAACGTCTGGCGTGCTCGGCGCGATGTCGCGGCGCCGGGACCCCTCGTACCCGGCGTCGATGATGCGCCTCGCTGCGTCATCGAGGGAACCGACGACCTGGTACCCGACGGCCGTGCGGGCTGCGGCGTCCCCTCTCCGGATCACCACGCTGTGGTGGTCGAAGCCGGTGGTGAGGTACGCCTCCTCGGGGGAGCGCTCCACCACGTGGAAGCCGAGGCAGGACGCGTAGTACTCCACCAGACGGTCCGGGTCCGGCGTGGTGAACTCGACGTAGCCGAGCTTCGAGACCCTCGCTGCCGCGTCCTGCCAGCCACCGCGGGTCGCCGACGCTGAGGTCGCTTCGTTCGATTCTGTGGACATGAAGCACCTTCCGGTGAGCCGGCAGATCAGCCGGCGAGGTATCCGCTGTCGACCGGCAGCACGGCGCCGTCGGCGCAGGCGGTGACGAAAACGACGAGTGACCAGGCCATGGCAGTTCCTTCTAGGCTGTCGCGGCCGCAGTCCAGTCGTCGTCGGCCGTCGTGAGCACGACCCGGCCGGTGTTCGCGTATCCCTCGAGGTAATGGTGGGCATCGACGGCCTGCGAAATGGGATAGGCGCGATCCATCACCGGTCTGAATCCGTCTGCTACCGCATCCCAGAGCCGGCGGGCGCTGCGGAGGTTTCCGCTCCTGACGCCGATGATCCGTTGCGAGCGTGAGTACAGCGTCAGAAGGTCCAACTCGACCCGCCCGCCGAGGAATGCTCCGGAGGTGACCACTCGCCCGCGCACCCCGAGGATCTCGGCGGTCCGGAGCCAGATCGCCGGATCACCGAGGTTGTCGACCACGAGATCGACACCCTTCCCGCCCGTCTCTTCCCGCACCTGTTCGGCGAAATCCGGGTTCGTCGGATCGATGACCGCGTCGGCCCGCAGCGCCAGCAGCCGCCCTCGTTTCGCGGCCGATCGTGAGGCGGCGATGACCCGTGCGCCGCAGTGCACCGCGAGGGCGGCGGTCAACGACCCCAGGGCGGACGAGGCACCGTAGACCAGCACCCACTCGCCGGGCACGAGCCCGGACTCGTCGAACTGGTTCTGCGCGACCGGCCCTGAGAGCGCGAGAGCGGCGGCCTCCTCGGGGCCGATGCCGTCCGGAACGGCGAAAACGTTCTGCTGCGGAACCACCGTGTAGTCGGCGTAGGCGCCCCACGTGTGGACGCCCATCACCCGTGCCGTACCGCACGCCTCCGTCGAGCCGGCAAGGCACGTCTCGCAGGCACCGCAACTGAGGTTGGGGAACACCGCGACGTGGTCGCCGACACGGACCGACTCCACTCCGGCGCCAACGGCGGCAACCGTTCCGGCGTGCTCGGCTCCGAGGACGTGCGGCAGCTCGATCTTTGCGTAGGGATGGGTCCCGGAACGCGCCCTGACGTCGAGAAGCCGTCCGACGCTCACGGCCGCCACACGGATGGCCACCTCACCAGGACCCAGCTCAGGAGTATCCACTTCGTGGATCGAGAGCACTTCGGGTCCACCAAAACGTTCGAACGTCACCGCCCTCATCCGTGACGGCAGGCCGTCCACGTGCTGTCCGCCGGAGGGCCAGGGACGTTGCGCACCGGCGAGCGTTTTGGACATCTGGATCCTCCTTGGCCATCGCGGCGTGGTGCGATTCGTCCGTGCAGTACGACTAACCGGGGTGTATCAGCATCTTCACGCTTGATCGCATGTCGCCAGCCCCCTTCCAACGCCAAACTGTACTCACTTCAAACACTGCTGGGGAAGGCGGGACTGCATTGAGGGGCGGGCATGTGGTGGCTTTCTGTCAGCTCGCGAGAGAAGTCTCGATTCGGAGATTCACCCACACCGCGACAATCTGGATACACTGCGGCCATGAGCGAGGATCTTGCCGATCTGTCGACGCCGGCGACCGATAGGCCCGGCCGCCACCTCGCGCTCGACGTCCACGCCGCCGTCCGGGCGATGATCCTCAACGGTGAGCTCCCTCCCGGAACCCCGATCCTGCAAGCCGCGCTCGCCCGGTCACTCAACGTGAGCCGCACTCCGATGCGGGAGGCCTTCCGCCTGTTGCAGGAGGAAGGCCTGATCGAGAACAAGCCGGACCAGCGGGCCGTCGTCCGCCGGATCGATCCCGGCGAGATCGACGCTGTCTACACCTCGCGGGTGATGCTGGAGTCAGTCGCGGTGAGCATCTCCGTGCGCACCTCGACCCCGGAGCTCGTGGAGCGACTCGAGAAGGCGCAGCTGCAGATGCGACGCCATGTCGCCGACGAGGACATCAACCGCTGGCGGCACGCCCACCGCGAGTTCCATGACCTCACGACCGAGGACGCTCCCATGCTGCACGACTCGATCTGCGGCCTCAGAGAGCGCGCCGAACGCTTCCTGCGGCTCGCCCAGCTCGGCCACCCCATGGCGTGGGCCCGGTGGGATGAAGATCATGAGAAGCTCATCGAGGCGTTCCGTAACCGGGACCACGACCTGGCGGTGCGGACCATCGCACAGCATCTTGCGCGCACTGCGTTCACCGCCATGGCGGACATCGCCCCACGGCTCGACGCGGCAGCGACCCGCGCCGCGCTCAACCTCCTGCTGTCGGAGGGATGACACGCGGATTTTCCGCCGACACCGATGAGTTCGTGGCTCGCGCCGGTTCGCCACCGGTGTGAGCGATACGGACGCCGGCCTTGGCAAGGTCGTTGTGAACAGGGCGATGTCGCTGGACGGCTTCATCGCCGGCCCCGACTACGACGGGGGGCCGGTGTTCGTCCTGACACACCGGCCGCCGGACGAGCCGGAGCAAGGCGTCACGTTCCTCACCTGCGACCTCGCGGAGGCCGTCGCCACGGCGCGCGCCGCCGCGGGCGGGAAGGACCTGGAGATCCTCGGAGCCGACGTGGCCAGTCAGTGCCTGCAGCGAGGGCTCGTCGACGAGGTTCTGGTGTATGTCGTGCCAGTACTGCTCGGCGACGGCGTGCGCTTCTCGACCTCGGGCCTCGGCAGAATCGACCTGGAACCGTTCAGCAACACGCAGTCAGGTCCCGTGACGATGCTCCGTTTCCGCGTGCGGAAGTAGGAGCGGTCCAGCACCTGAGTCGAGCGTGTGGTGTTTTGTCGAAACTCGGATCCGACGATCTGTGCGCTCTTGCCTGAGTTACGGCTGACGGGTCGCGACCTCATGCTTGCCGGGGAGACGTCCGGTGCTGCAGATCCGAGGGGTCTGTCTGGGTCCCGATGACGGAGAGCAGCTGTAGTTTGTCGTAGCTTTCGCTGCCCGGTACTGCGGTGTAGACGAGCAGAGCGTGTGACTGCTGCGGGTCGAGCAGCGTCTGGCAGTTGAGTTCCAGTGCGCCGAGTTCGGGGTGGACGAAACGTTTGATCTCGCCGAAGCGGATGCCGATCTCGTGGTTGTCCCACACGGTTCGAAATTCCTCGCTTTGAGTGAGGGTGAGCTCGGCGAGGTGTGCTGCTCGGGATTCGGGTCCGCGTAGCGTGACGATCTCGCGCAGGCTGGAGGCGAACACCCGTGAGTGAAGCGGGTGGTCCTCGGGCGTGTACAGCTGCCGGGTGGCGGGATTGGTGAACCAGCGGTAGCCGATGCTGCGGGCTGGGCCGGTGTATCCGGTCGTGTCGCCGGTGAGGGCGACGCCCAGCGGGGTCTGTCGCAGCGTCTCGCCCAGTTCGGTGATGATCTCCGCTGGGGTGTCGCCGAGGCGATCGAGCACGCGCAGCAGGCCGGGGCTGATGTGTTCGCTGTGTGCGCCCCGGGCGGGCGGGTGGTGCCCGGCGAGCCGGAACAGGTGGTCGCGCTCGTCGAGCGAGAGGTGCAGGCCCTGCGCGATCGAGGCGATCATCTGCTCGGAAGGCTGGGGCCCGCGCTCTCGCTCGAGTCGGGCGTAGTAGTCGGTGGACATGTGGCAGAGGGCGGCGACTTCCTCGCGTCGCAGCCCGTTGGTTCTGCGGCGTTGTCCACGCGGGAGGCCGGTGTCCTCGGGTTGTAGCGACTCTCGGCGGTGCCGCAGGAATGCCGCCAGTCCGGCCCGGTCGATCACGTCTTGTCTCCTTCTTTTCTGAACTGGGTTGTTCCTACCGGCGGTGGGCGCGCTCAGCCACGGATCGTCGGTCCCCCCTTTGGCGGTGGGTTCGGTGGGAGCCGTGCTCGGCGGATCAGTGGATCGTCGAGCCCTGTTCATCAGCGGCCGGCTCGGCGACGGTCGAACCTACCGACCCGACCTTTGGAGCGAACAGATGCCACGCACACGTCCCGACATCGCCGTTCCCGACCTGTCCGGGAAACGCGCCGTCGTCACTGGCGCGAGCGACGGTGTCGGTCTCGGCCTCGCCACGAGGCTCGCCGCCGCTGGGGCCGAGGTGTTGTTGCCCGTGCGGAATCCCGGCAAGGGCGAGGCGGCCCTCGCCAGGATCCACGCGCGGGTCCCCGGCGCGAAGGTGTCGCTGCGTGCGCTCGATCTGTCCTCGCTCGATTCCGTGGCAGCGCTGGGCGGGACCCTGCTGCAGGAGGATCGGCCGATCCACATCCTGATCAACAATGCCGGTGTCATGACCCCGCCGGACCGCCAGATCACCGCCGACGGGTTCGAGTTGCAGTTCGGCACCAACCATCTGGGCCACTTCGCTCTCGTCGCGCACCTGTTGCCCCTGCTACGAGCCGGCCGTGCACGGGTGACCTCGCAGGTCAGCATCTCGGCGAACCGGGGTGGCATCAACTGGGACGACCTGAACTGGGAGCGTTCCTACGACGGCGGGCGCGCCTACAGCCAGTCGAAGATCGCGTTCGGGCTCTTCGGTCTCGAACTCGGCCGCCGCAGCCGGGCCGACGGCTGGGGCATCACCAGCAACCTCTCCCACCCAGGGGTCGCTCCGACGAGCCTGCTCGCCGCTCGCCCCGACCTCGGCCGCGGCCAGGACACCACCGGCGGGCGCCTCATCCGCGCACTGTCCGAGCGGGGCGTCCTCGTCGGGACGGTCGAGACCGCGCTGCTTCCCGCCCTCTACGCCGCGACATCCCCGGAAGCTCATGACGGCCGGTTCTACGGGCCGAGCGGATTCGCACACCTCAGCGGCGCCCCCGCCGAACAGAACCTCTACAGCCGACTTCGCAGCACCCAGGACGCCGAGCGCATCTGGCGCGTCTCCGAAGAACTGACCAAGGTCACGTTGCCCAGCGCCTGAACCGGACAACGCGCGGCGCCTCCCGCCGGTATTCGGCGCCACGACTGCCGGTGCGGCTTTCACCGCTGCCGCTCCCCAGACGCAACCAACCACCGACCCAGGACGAGACGATGAGCACGGAAACCTCACTCACCACCACGCCGGCCCGACCACAGGTGCCACGCGGCGTCGCGACGGCAGGTCTCGCGACCTCCATGTTCCTGATCATCCTCGACGCCGCGATGGTGAATCTCGCCGGACGCGCGATCCGCGAAGGCCTCGAGCTCACGGCCACCGAGCTCACGGTCGTCGCGAGCAGCTACCTCGTGGCGTTCGCCGGTCTGCTGCTGCTCGGCGGCCGGCTCGCCGACGTGCTCGGGGGACGGCGGGTGTTCCTGGCCGGGATGGCCGTCTACCTCGCGGCATCGGCTTTCTGCGCGCTCGCCGTCAGCGGCCCGATGTTGATCGCCGGGCGGATCGGACAGGGGGCCGGCGCCGCGATCGTGGTGCCGTCCGCACTCGCGCTCGCGCTCGCCCTCCACCGGTCCCCCGCCGAACGCGCACGTGTCGTGGGCATCTGGGGCGCTGTCGCGGGTGGCGGCAGTCTGCTCGGCGTCTCCCTCGGAGGCACGCTCACCCAGGTGTGGGACTGGCAGTCGGTGTTCTGGGCCCCGGTGCCGTTCGGCATCGTCAGCGCGCTCATCGTGTTGCGGTCGGTGCCGGCGCTCCGAGGCCGGTCCGGCCGGTTCGACGCGCTCGGCGCCATCACCATCACCTCCGGGATCTGCGCCGTCGCGTTCGGCATGGTCTACGCCGCTGAATCACGGTGGAGCGAGCCCGGCGCCTTCATCGCCATCGCGGCCGGTCTGGCCTTCCTCGTGGCGTTCGTGATCGCCGAGCACCGCTCCACACACCCCCTGGTCCCGCTGGTCGTCTTCCGCAGGGGTCCGGTCGTCAGGGCGAGCGTCATCGTGGTGCTGCTGGGCGCCACGCTCTCGAGCATGTTCTTCTTCCTGCCCCTGTACGAGCAGGAGGTGCTGGGCATGGACGCGTTGACGAGCGGACTGGCGCAGATCCCGCTCGCGCTCATGATCATCGTGGGTAGCGCCACCGCACCGCTCGTCGCGCGAGCCATCGGGCTCTCCCGTGCACTGTCAGCCGGCCTCGCCCTGCTGCTCGCCGGTTTCCTCTGGCTGACGCTGAACCCGGCGACCGACGGCTTCGTGCACCTCATGGGCGCCTTCGTACTGATCGGTGGCGGCTTCAGCCTCGGCCTCGTCAACGCCATCGCAATGGCGGTGCGCGACAGCGGGGAAGGCGAATCGGGACTGCTCAGCGGCCTGGTCAATGCCGCGCAGCAGGTGGGTGGTGCGGTCGGGCTCGCGACCCTGGCCGACATCGCGATCGGAGCCGCGGGCACGCAGGGTGAGATCGAGTTCTCGACCGCGTTCGTCAGCGAGGCCGCGCTCATCCTCGTCGCCCTCGCGCTGTCGCTCATCCCGGCGGACCGGACGAAGCGCGGCTCGGCCACGTAGGGCGTGTCGTGTGAGGGTCGTGACCTGCGATAGATCCGAAATCTTGATGGAATCGGTCGCCGTGATGCGGGCGTCTCAGCTCAACAGGTTCGCGGGGGCGTGGATGGCAGCGAATACGCGGTCGACGGTCGCCTGCTTCTCGCCGACGGGCGCGACGTAGTCGACTGCGGCGCGTGCGACGTCCTCTCCGACCGTGCGACTGATCGCCCACGCACCCAGGTAGAGCGATGCGAGGCAGCCACCGGCGGTGGCGATGGTGCCCTCTGTGTGGAACGGCTCGTCGAGCACCGTGACGCCGCAGTCCTCGACGAAGGGGCGGCTTGTGGTGTCGGTGGACACCGGCATCGAGCCGAGCAGGCCCAGTCGTGCCAGCACCAGCGCGCCGGAGCACTGGGAGCCGATGAACTGGCGGCTCGGGTCGAGCTGTAGCGCCGCGAGCAGGGCGTTGTCGGCGACGACGTCACGCGTGCGGATACCGCTCCCGATCAGCACGACATCGGCCTCGGCAACGAAGCTGAGGGGACGCTGCCCGACCACCTCGACGCCGTTCATCGACGTGACGACCGACGTCGGCGTGGTGATGTACGCGGTGAGCCCGGCCGGCCGAGCCCGGTTGATCACCGCCGATGCGATGAAACTGTCGAGCTCGTTGAACCCGTCGAAGGTGACCACGGCGACCTGCATTGAAGCTCCCTCTGACCAGCGGAACAGCGTGTCCTGATCACACCGTGACGATGCCGTGACTTGGGGTCAACGGCCAACTGGCGACAAGTGGCTGGGTGGCGCCGGCCGACCGGGTCTCGTCCCCAACTCTCCGATCTTGGCGTGCTCTCCATCCGAGCCGGCGTTCTGACCGGCGTTCGGCGTTCGGCGCTTCCGCGAGCGGTCGCGACCGAGACGAACGCGGCGGGAACGGGCCGCTCCTAGCGTCGTGGGCACTGCGCCGGATCGACCGGCGCCACGTCGGAGGGAACAGCATGGATACCGGGACGAGTCCGGTGCCGGAGGCCGTCGAGGCGGGTCAGCCCGACCGAATGGTGATCGCCGTTGACGACCCCGACCGCCACGACAAACGCGCACGGCCGTCCCCAGGGCGCCGCGGGGTGACCGACTCGGTCGCGGTGATCGTCGCCTACATCCCCTTCGGCCTGACGTTGGGCGCCTCGATGGCGGCGACCGGTGTCTCGCCGCTGGTCGCCTGGTCGTCGTCCCCGCTGTTGTTCGGGGGTGCCGGGCAGCTGCTGGCGGTCCAGATGCTCGGCGCGGGTGCGAACGCGGCTGTCGTCGTCCTCGCCGCGCTGGTGGTGAATGCACGGTTCCTGCTCTACAGCGCTTCGCTGGCCGAGCACGCCGCGACGTGGCCGCGCCGCTGGAAGTGGGCGGGGGCCTATCTCCTCGCGGATCCGGTGTATGCCCTGGCCACAGCCCGGTTCGCCGGTCCGGGCGGGGGCGGGCCGCCGCGGGAGCGGATGGCCTATTACTTCATCGTCGGAGCCACGCTCTGGGCTGCGTGGCAGGTCCTCACCGGCCTCGGAGTGCTGCTTGCAGGCGTGCTGCCGGTGGGCCTGCGGCTCGATCTCGCCGCGCCGCTGACGTTCCTGCTCCTACTGCTGCCGATGCTCACGAGTCGGCCCGCCTGGGGTGCTGCGGCAGTGGGCGGGGCGGTCGCAGTCGCCGCGGCCGACCTGCCGCTGGGCCTGGGACTTCTGGTCGGCGCCGGCGCGGGGATCGCCACCGGCGCGTTCTTGGGAGGACGTCATGCGTGACCTGTTGATTCTGGTGGTCATCGGACTGGGGACCTACGTCCTGCGCGCCGCGTTCCTCGTGCGGGCCCGCCCCGCCCCGCCCGCCGCCCTGACCAGACTGCTGCCACACGTCGGGCCCGCGGTGCTGGCCGCGATCACCGTGCCGGCCCTGCTGGCCCCGCGCGGTGCGATATCGGTTGGCGACACCCTGCCGGCGCTGCTGGCCGCCGCCACCGCATGGCTGCTGTGGCGACGGACGCGAAGTCTGCCCGTGGCCCTGCTCAGCGCGCTCGGCCTGTCCCTGCTCACGGCGTGGGCGCTCCCGTGACCGGCCCAGTTCGGGTGCGTGAACTGAGACCCGGCGAGTTCGACGTCCTCGACGCCGTCTTCGCCGGCCTGTCGCCCACCAGCCGCTACCAACGCTTCCACGCAGGCATCCCGCAGCTGACCCCGCAGGCGCGCGAGCGCCTCGCGGCCGTGGACGGGCGGACCCACCTCGCCGTCGCCGCGTTCGCCGGCACGACGCCGGTCGGCATCGCCCGGCTGTTCCGCGTCGGCGACTGTTGCGCGGAGCTGGCCGTGGAGGTGGTTGATGCCTGGCAGCGGCGTGGGATCGGCACTCGTCTGCTCCAGGCTGTGGCCGCGCTCGGCGCTCGGGCCGGAATCCGCACCGTCGAGGCCGACGTCCTCGCTGAGAATGTCGCCGCGCAGGTGGTGATCGCCTCGGTGTTCCCGATCACGGAGGTCGCCGAGGACGGACCGGTAGTCCGGTTCACCGCCTCCGTGGCCGATGCCACCCGGGTCGAGCCGCAGGCGGCCTGACGGCGGAGGTCACGGCGCGTGCCACGACCAGCCCGCCGACCGCGCCGCCGAGAAGGGCCCGAACACCCTGCCATGCTGGAGCGACCGCGCGTAGCGTTGGTCGCGCCGGACCCGGGATCGCGCGACTGCGCGCGTGACGCGTCGAGCCGCGAGGAGCCCCGGAGGGTTACTCGACGGAACGGAGGCGTCGGGGATGAGGACCGTTCGCGAGCATTACCAGCACCCGGTGGGACGCGGCGCCGTCTTCGTCAAACATCGGAACGCCGGCCCACGCGTCGACGAGTCCGCCTACATTGCGCCGACCGCGGTGCTCTGTGGCGACGTCACCGTGGGCGCCCACAGCCGTGTGCTCTTCGGGGCCGTGCTCACAGCTGAGGGCGGCCCGGTGGAGATCGGTGCGAACTGCATTGTCATGGAGAACGCCGTGGTGCGCGGCGTTCCGCACAACCCGGTCCGCCTCGGCGACCACGTGCTGGTCGGTCCGCACGCCCACCTCACCGGGTGTGTGATCGAGGGCGACGCGCGGATCGCCACCGGCGCGATGCTGTTCAACGGAGCGCGGATCGGGGCGGGCGCCGAGGTCGAGTTCAGCGCGGTCGTGCACGTGAACACTGTCGTGCCCCCTGGGATGGCAGTGCCGATGGGCTGGTTCGCGGGGGGCGATCCCGTGGAGCTGGTGCCGCCCGACGACTGGGCCCGCATCCGGGCAGTGCTGGGTCGGCTGGACTATCCGGGCACGGTCTTCGGCGTCAGCCGGGCCCTGGGCGAGTCGCCGATGCCGGACATCGCCCGCCGCTACGCGCGGTCGCTGGCGCTGCATCGCTACGACGAAACCTACGTTCCGGCGCGGAGCCGGCCGCCGACAGACGAGCCCTGACTCTCCGGGTGGCTCCGACCATCCCCTTACGATCATCGCCCATGTTCGAGGTGGATCGGCGCGAGCGGGTACGGACGCAGCTTCTGGATCGGGCCCGTGACGACGAGCGGATCGTCGGTGCCGCGATCACCGGCTCAGCGGCGAGCGGCAGGGAAGACCGCTGGTCCGACATCGACCTGTTCCTCGGGGTTGCGGTCGGCATCGAGGTGGAGGAGGTGCTCGCCGACTGGAGTTCGTTCGTCTATCGCGAACTCGGCGCTCTCCACCACTTCGACCTCCGCCCCGGCACGCAGGTCTATCGCGCGTTCCTCCTCGACGGGCCGCTCGAGATCGATCTGGGATTCACCCCGAGCGCTGATTTCCGTCCGGTCGGCGACGGTGGCTTCCAGGTCGTTTTCGGCACTCCGGGTGGGCGGCGAGCACTGCCGTCCGTTGATCCAGAGCATCTCATCGGCCTGACCTGGCATCACGTCCTCCACGCCCGGATCGCCATCGAACGCGGCGCCCCCTGGCAGGCCGAGCACTGGATCAGTGCCGTCCGCGACCACACCATCACCCTTGCCTGCCACCGCTTGGGACTTCCGACCTCGTACGCCAAGGGTGCGGACGCATTGCCGCCGGAGGTCACCGCTCCGATCGGCGAGGCGTTCGTCCGGAGCCTCGACACAGGCGAGCTCGCCCGGGCCCTTCGAGCAGCCACGGAAGCCTTCCTCACGGAGCTACAGGTAGCTGACCCCAGCGTCCTCACGACGTTGCAGGAACCGCTGCGCGACATCGGAATGTCCGTCCCACCGGCGTGACCTGACCACCGAGCCTCGACGTCACTTAGGGGTTGACCTAAGTGACGTGCGTGCGCATACTTAGGTACATGCCTAAGCGACGAGACGGTGGGGAGGGCGTGGCCGACACAGATCTCAACGGCGTCTTCCACGCGTTGTCGGACCCCACACGTCGCCAGGTCATCGAGCGCCTCAGCCGGGGGCCCGCGACGACCAGCGATCTGGCTCGTCCCTTCGACATGGCACTGCCGTCGTTCACCCAGCACTTGAGCGTCCTCGAGCGCTCCGGCCTGGTGACGTCGGACAAGCAGGGACGCGTGCGGACCTATCGGCTCGCGCCCCAGCCGCTCGAGGACATCGGCACCTGGCTCGCTGCGCAGCGCGCCCTATGGACCCAGCGCCTCGACCAGCTCGATTCGTTTCTCTACGACCTCAAGGAGCAGCAGACATGACCACCTACACCCCGAACCCGGAGCTCGACCTCGTGCTGGAGCGCACCGTTGACGTCGCGCCGGAGCTGGTCTGGAAGGCCTGGACCACTCCCGAGCTGCTCAAGCAGTGGTTCGCGCCCAGGCCCTGGACAACCACCGCCTGCGAGATCGACCTACAGCCGGGCGGAAGGTTCGACACCACCATGCGCTCCCCGGAGGGCGACGTTTACCCCAGCAGCGGCTGCATCCTCGTCGTCGAGGAGGGTTCCAGGCTGGTCTTCACCTCGGGCCTGGGCCCCGGGTTCCGTCCGGTGATCGTCGAGGGCGGCTTCCCGTTCACCGCGGTCATCAGCATCGAGCCCGATGGCACCGGCACGAAGTACACCGCCACGGCGATCCATGCCGACGCCGCGGCGAAGAAGTCCCACGAGGACATGGGGTTCATCGACGGCTGGGGAATGGCGCTGGACCAGCTGGTCGAGGTCGCGAAGTCGCTCTGACCGACGGCGGCGAGCCGCCGGGGCAACGACCGGGCCGCATATCGGTAGTGACCAGCGTGTACCCGAGCGCCTGCACGAGCGCGACCTACGCTGGAACCGGCGCTGTCCGCGTCGACCACGATCGAGCGAGGCGAACCATGCGGATCTTCGAGCAGGTGATCACGGGTACGCCGGTGCGACGCCATGGCTGACGCCCCGTCGGCGCGGCGCACCGAGCGGCTGTTCCGCCTCGCAATGTTCGTCAAGGGCCTGGACGGCGCGATCGAGCTGATCGGCGCGATCGCGCTGCTCCTCGTGCCCGCCGCCCTGGTGAACCAGCTGGTGGCCGACGTGATCAGCCGCGACCTGGTGGGCTCGCCCGACGGCTTCCTCGCCCGCCACCTCGTTGCGGGCACGGCGGAGTTCGCCTCCGGCAACCGCACGTTCGTGATCCTCTATCTCGGGCTGCACGGCGTGGTGAAGCTCGCTCTGGTGGTGGCGCTGCTGCGACGCTGGATGCCGGCCTACCCGGTGGCGGCGGTCGTGCTCAGCGTGTTCGTGGCCTACGAGCTCTACCGGGCCGTGCGCACGGGCTCCGTGGTGCTGCCGGTGCTGGCCGCCGTGGACATACTGATCATCATCATGGTGGTCCGCGAGTACCTGCTGCTACGCCGCGAGGTCAGGACAGGGCATTGATCGCCCGGGCGACGACGAGCACCACCACGAGCAGAGCGACGGCCGCCTGCACCGTCATCGTCATCTTCGCCCACCGCGAGAGCGGCATCACGTCGGTGGGGCTGAAGGCCGTGGCGTTGGTGAAGGACAGGTACAGGTAGTCGACGAACGCAGGCTCCCAGTCGCGCGGCGCGAAGTCGGGGTTCTGCATCTGTACGAACAGGAAGTCGGGGAGATCGCGTACGGCGTTCGCCCGCGCCGCCGGACCACCCCGGTCGAGCTCCCAGTAGACGAGCGCGAACGCCAGTACGTTGATCAGCCAGATCCCGCCGCCCCCGATGAGCAGCTGCGCCGGCGTCTCGGGGCGGCCGGCCACCAGTTCCCCGACCAGCAGCACCACCGACCACGCATTCGCGAGCACGACGAGCCCGGTCAGGATGAGGCCGCCGATTCGCAGCGCGGCCGACTCGCCGTCGATGCGGAAGGGATTGCCCGCGACCAGTCCGACGAGCAGCACGACCTCGAGCACCGGGAGGACGTAGCGGGCCTGCGGCACCACCGGGTTGGGCAGCATCAGTTGCAGCACGATCGCCACCACCACCGCTGCCGCTGCAGGCCACCGGTGCTCCCCGCGCGTCCGTCGCTTCCACGCCGGTTGCATCACATGCGGAGGGTTCCCGCCCTCGCCGTGCACCTCGTCCGCCACCGCAGAGAGTCTGCCCTGCCTGCGGCGCTTTCGGCCGCGCGTCAGCGCAACGGGCCGGTCACCGCTTCCGCGGCGCCGAGGGCGCTCCCCGTACTCACGAGATCCGCGGCCGCGTCCATCTCCGGGGCCAGCCAGCGGTCCGGTCCGGGACCCGATACCTCGGCCCGCAGCCGGTCACGCACGGCGGCGGTGGCCGGAGCAGGATCCAACGGAGCCCGCAGGTCCAGGGCACGGGCGGCGGTGAGCAGTTCGACCCCGAGCACCCGCGTCAGCCCGTCGAGCGCGCGGCGCAGCTTCCGCGCGGCCGCCCACCCCATCGAGACGTGGTCCTCCTGCATCGCACTGGTCGGGATCGAGTCGACCGAGGCCGGTACGGCGAGCCGCTTCAGCTCCGCCACGATCGACGCCTGGGCGTACTGGGCGATCATGTGCCCGGAGTCGACGCCCGGGTCGTCCGCGAGGAACGCGGGTAGGCCCTGGTTGCGGGCAACGTCCAGGAACCGGTCGGTGCGCCGCTCACTCATCGACGCCACATCCGCCACCGCGATCGCCAGGAAGTCCAGTACGTAGCCCAGCGGGGCACCGTGGAAGTTGCCGTTGCTCTCCACCCGCCGATCCTCCGTGACCACCGGGTTGTCGATGGCCGCCGAGAGCTCCCGGCCGGCCACCGACTCGGCGTGAGCAAGGGTGTCGCGGGCCGCGCCGTGCACCTGGGGGGCGCAGCGCAAGGAGTACGCGTCCTGCACCCGCGTGCAGTCCGGGGTCCGATGACTCGCCATCACCGCCGACCCGGCGAGCACCACCCGCATGTTCGCCGCCGACGCCGCCTGCCCCGGATGCGGACGCAACGCCTGCAGGTCCGGTGCGAACACCGCATCCGTACCCAGCAGCGCCTCCACACTCATCCCCGCCACCACATCCGCCGTGCGCAACAACCGCCGCAGGTCCGCGCATGCCAGCACCAGCATCCCCAGCATCCCGTCGGTGCCGTTGATCAGCGCCAGCCCTTCCTTCTCCTCCAGCACCACCGGCGTGATCCCCGCCGCCGCCAACGCCCGCTCGGCCGGCTGCAAATCCCCCGCCGCGTCACGGACCTCGCCCTCCCCCATCGCCGCCAACGCGCAATGCGCCAGCGGCGCGAGGTCGCCCGAACACCCCAACGACCCGAACTCCCGCACCACCGGCGTGATCCCCGCCGACAGCATCGCCGCGTACACGCGCGCGGTCTCAGGCCGTACCCCGGTCCGGCCCGTCGCGAGCGTCGAGAGGCGCAGCAACATCAACGCGCGCACAACCTCCCGCTCGACCTCGGGGCCCGAGCCGGCCGCGTGCGACCGCACGAGACTGCGCTGCAACTGCCCCCGGAGCTGCACCGGAATGTGCCGGGTGGCCAAGGCGCCGAACCCCGTGGACACCCCGTAGTGCGGCCGCACATCGCTTGCGAGCGCCTCGACGACCTCGCGGCTCGCAGCGATCGTGCGCTCGGCATCCGCCGAGAGAACGACACCGGCCCCCTCCCGGGCCACGGCGAGGATCTCGGCCGGGCTGACCGGGCCGGTTCCGACGACGACGGGGGCGGGATCGGTGGATGACGGGTCGTGGTTGACGCGTTCGGATCGGTTGCGCTCGTGACGCACTCGTTCGGGCATCGCGCAATCTGACACCCACCTCACAGCCTGCGCCAGCGGCCACTCGTGCATCAGATCCGATCACGCTCCGCTCATAGCGAATCGATCAATGATCACGATCAGTAGCGCAGTATTCAACAACTGTTGAGTTAGGGGGATTTCGGCGTTATCGTCCGGCATGGCCGTGAACGAACTCGTCGTCGACTTGCACCAACTCGGGTCGCGAACGCTCTCCACGGCGGGAGGCAAGGCCGCGAACCTGGGCGAGCTGATCGGCACGGGGTTCCCGGTGCCGCCGGGGTTCGTCGTCACCACCGAGGCGTATTCGCAGGTGGCGGCGGCTGCTGGCCTCGAGAGCGAGCTCGACGGAGACGCGCGGCTGGGCGAGCGCGCCCGCACCGCACTGCTGGCGATGCCCGTACCGGCACCTGTCGCCGATGCCGTGTGCCGCGCCTACCTGGCCCTCGGCGAGAAGGTCCCGGTCGCGGTCCGGTCATCGGCCACCGCGGAGGACCTGCCGTCCGCGAGCTTCGCCGGGCAGCAGGACACCTTCCTCAACGTCGTCGGGGTCGACGCCGTGCTCGATGCCGTTCACCGCTGCTGGGCCTCGCTGTGGACCGACCGGGCGGTGAGCTACCGCGCCGACGCGGGGATCGATCACCGTGTGGTGCGGCTCGCCGTCGTCGTACAGCGGATGGTCGACGCGCAGGTCGCCGGTGTGCTCTTCACGGCCGACCCCGTGACGGGCACGCGAACCCGCACCGTGATCGACGCGAGCCCCGGTCTCGGCGAGGCTGTGGTGTCGGGTGCCGTGAACCCCGACCACATCGTCGTCGAGGACGACGGGCGGATCGTCGAGCACCGGCTCGGCGACAAGGCCGTCGAGGTGCGACCGCTCGCAGGCGGCGGCACCGAGCAGGTCATCAGGGCCGACGGAGCGGCCCGGTCGAGCCTGACGGATGCGCAGATCGCATCTCTCGTCACGCTCGGGCGGCGCGTCGAGGCCTACTACCGCGCCCCGCAGGACATCGAGTGGGCCATCGACAGTGACGGCGCCCTGTGGCTCACCCAGTCGCGGCCGATCACCACGCTGCACCCGCTCCCCCAGCCGACCGGCCACGGCTTGCGCGTGTACTTCTGTGCCAGCCTCGCTCAGGGGCTGACGCGGCCGATCACCCCGATGGGTCTGTCGGCGTTCCGGGTGATCACGTCCGTACCCGCGGCGGCGTTCGGCGTGCCGATCGCCGACCCGGTCGCCGGGCCCCCTGCGTTCGTGACGGCCGGCGGGCGGGCGTTCGCCGACATCACGCCGGGCGTCCGCAGCGCGATGGGCCGGGCGATTCTCCCCCGGGTGCTCGACATCATGGAGGCGCGTTCGGCCGTGGTGCTCCGGGCGCTGTTCGACGAGCCCGCGCTCGCCGTGCGCACGACGTCGCGGTGGCCGTTCGTCCGGCGGGTGGCGAGGGTGCTGGTGCACCACCGGGTGCCGGCGCTCCTCGCCCTGTCCCTGCTGCGTCCGGCCGCGGCACGGCAGCGCGTCGACCGGATCGGCCACCGGCTCCGCACGCTCACTGCACTGCCGGCGGACGCCGCCCCGGACCAGCGGCTGGACAACGTGCAGCGGGTGCTGGCCAAGTTCTTCCCGATCATGCCGAGGGTCGCGCCGTTGTTCGCCGTCGGCTTGGCGATGCTCGCGGTGGCGCGGAAGCTCGCCGGCGACGACCTCGACGATGCGGCCTCGCACGAGGTGCTGCGGTCGCTACCCCACAACACCACCACGGAGATGGACCTCGAGCTCTGGGCCCTGGCCACGCGGCTGCGCGGCGACGCCGGCTCCGCCGAGGCCCTGCGCGGCACACCGGCTGCGGAGTTGGCGATCCGCTACCACGACGGCGCGCTACCACCCGTGCTGCAGCAGGGCCTCAAGGCGTTCCTGGCCCGGCACGGGCACCGCGCCGTCGCCGAGATCGATCTCGGCATGCCCCGCTGGTCCGACGACCCGTCCCACGTTCTGGGTGTGCTGGCCAACTACCTGCGTCTCGACGACCCGGAGCTCGCCCCGGACGCCGTGTTCGCCCGGGGCGCGCTGGCCGCCGATGCCGCGGTTGCCGCGACGGTCGAGCGGGTCCGCCGCCGCTCCCGTATCCGAGCGCTCGCGGTAAAGGTCGCGCTGCGGCGGGTGCGCGAGCTGGCCGGGATGCGCGAGACGCACAAGGACTTCGTGATCCGGCTTCTGGCGCTTGCGCGGGTGGAGCTACAGGTCGTGGGCGAACTGCTCGCCGCACGCGGGCTGCTCGGCAACTCGGCCGACGTGTTCTTCCTCGACCTCGTCGAGGCGCGCTCCGCGCTCGCGGGGGCCGACCACCGCTCCACCGTCGCAGAGCGCCGGGAGGAGTACGACCGGGAGCTGCGCCGTCGGCACGTACCGCGAGTCCTCCTGTCCGACGGAACCGAGCCCGAGACGCTCTCCCGGCCCGTCGACGTCGAGGGCGCCCTGACCGGCACCCCTGCCTCCGCCGGCACCGTGACCGCCCCTGCGCGAGTGGTGCTCGACCCGGTAGGCGCCCACCTGGAGCCCGGCGAGATCCTCGTCGTGCCATCGACCGACCCGGGCTGGACACCGCTCTTCCTCACGGCTGGTGGCCTCGTGATGGAGATGGGCGGGCCGAACTCGCACGGGGCCGTCGTCGCACGCGAGTACGGCATCCCCGCCGTCGTGGGGGTCGCCGATGCGACCACCCGGATCAGGACCGGCCAGCAGGTGACGGTGGACGGCGCCGCAGGCCTGGTCCGAGTGCCGAGCTGACGGTTCCGCGGATTCGCCCGCGGGCAAGCGGGGCATTCCCGGGCATGGCTGCGGACCTCGACCCGGTGGCCGACGAGCTCTACGCGCTGCCCCGCGACGAGTTCACGGCTGCGCGAAACGCGGCCGCGAAGCGTGCCCGGCAGAACGGCGACAAGACGCTCGCCGAGCAGATCCAGGCACTCCGCCGCCCGTCGACCGCGGCGTGGTTGGCCAACCTGCTGTCCCGCGAGCATCCCGACGAGGTCAGGGCTCTGGTGGTGGACCTCGGGGACGGGCTTCGCGCGGCGCAGGACCAGCTGGAGGGCGAGGCGCTGCGCAGGCTGTCGCAGCAACGCCACGAGGTGGTGCACGGGCTCGTCGAGCAGGCGAGGGCGCTGGCACGGTCGACGGGAAACCCGCCGAGTGACGCAGTCACCCGCGAACTGGAGAACACGTTCACCGCAGCGGTGAACAGCAGCACAGCCGCGGAAGCCGTCGCGGGTGGCAGGCTCACCTCCGCGCTCGATCCCGCTGAGGCCGGTGGCCTCCTGGGAACGACGACCACGCCCCCGCCGGCGAAGCAGCACGGTGACGACGGCCCGAAACGGGAAGAGCGGCTGCGCCGCGACCTGGAGCAGGCGCGGTCCACGGCCGCCGACGCCGACGCCGCCCGCGACAAGGCGGAGCGCGAGCTCACCGACGCCGAAAGCGCCGCGGACGACGCGGCCGCGACGCTGCGCGAGCTGCGCAGCCACATCGAGGCCGTGGAGCAGGCCGAGCACGACACACGCACGCGGGCCCGCTCGGCCGAGCGGGAGGTCGATGCGGCCGACCGCGCGGCACGCGAGGCACAGCGGCGGGTGCTTGACCTGGAACGCAGGCTCGACCAGCACTGAGGCGCTGCTGATCGGGTACACGGCCGGGGACGACGAGAGGCCAGGGATGGCACGAGCGATCTGGACGGGGTCCATCAACTTCGGGCTGGTGTCGATACCGGTCGGTCTGTTCAGCGCAACGGAGGACCACACGATCCACTTCCACCAGTTCGAGCGCGGCACCGCCGACCGCGTCCGCAATCAACGGATCAACGAGCGGACCGGCAAGGAGGTGGAGTACTCCGACATCGTCAAGGGCAAGGAGGTCGGCGGCGGCGACCACGTGATCGTCGAGCCCGATGAGCTGGCCGAGATAGCTCCGGGCCGCTCCCGCACGCTCGACATCGTCACGTTCGTCGACCTGGACGAGATCGACCCCATCTTCTTCCAGAAGACCTACTGGCTCGCCCCGACCGACGAGCAGTACGGCCGCCCCTACGCCCTGCTGCGCGACGCCATGGCCCGCACCAACCGGGCGGGGATCGCCACGTTCGTCATGCGCGGCAAGGAGTACCTCACGGCCGTCCGGGCCGACGAGGGCGTGCTGGCCCTGGAGACCCTGTTCTTCGCCGACGAGATCCGCGACCCGGCCGACCTGGACGACCTGCCCGGCAAGTCGCAGGCGAAGGGCAAGGAGCTGGAGATGGCCACATCGCTGATCGAGTCGATGAGCGGGCCGTGGCGCCCCGAGGACTTCCGCGACACCTACACCGAGCGCGTGGAGAAGCTGATCGAGGACAAGCGCCGCGGGCACGAGATCGTCACCGAGTCGGAGCCACCCGAGCCGACGGCGATGTCCGACCTGATCGCCGCGCTGGAAGCCAGCGTGGCCGAGGCGCGCGGTGGCCGGAAGGACGAGCGCAGCGGCGGCCGCCGGAAGAAGGCGGCAGCGACGACCCGCAAGAAGGCAGGCAAGGCCGAGCCGGACGGCGACCTCTCCCAGCTCAGCAAGGCCGATCTCACGGCGATGGCGCGCGACCTCGACGTCCAGGGCCGCTCGTCGATGAACCGCGCCGAGCTGGAGCGGGCCGTGGCGAAGGCGGCGGGAACGACCCCGGCGAAGGGGCGGAAGGCCTCGTGAGCGATCCGCGCCGCAAGTACTGCCGTCGGCAATCTGCGCTGATCGTCGTTTCGACCGAGGTCCGCGCCGGGTACGGGATGTGATCACCCGAGCGAAGGACGACGATGACCGCTGCCCGGATCCCCACGCTCCTCTCCGGCGCCATCGCGGTGGCCGCCCTGCTGATCGTCCCGCCTGCGGCAGCCGCGGAGCCGGTGGCTCCGGGCGCCCCCGGCGAGAAGTCGGTCTGGACGCCCGCCGACAAGCACGGGTTCGGCACGTCACGCACCCCGGAGAGCGAGGTGTGGTTCACGCTGCGGCCGGGCGAGCTGAGCGAGGTGTTCTACCCCGACCTCGGTACGCCCGCGCTGCGCAACCTCGAGTTCGTCGTCACCGACGGCGCCGGCCTCGTGGAGCGCACCTCCGACGTACAGGGCTCCACGAGCGCCCCGGACGCGCGCGTACCGGCGTACGAGCAGGTGGACGAGTCCCCGAGCGGCCGGTGGCGGATGGTCCGCACGTACGTCACCGACCCGGGGCGCGATGTGGTCCTGGTCGACGTCCGGTTCACCTCGCTCGACGAGCGCCCGTACTCCGTGTACGCCGTCGCCGACCCGGCACTGTCCAACGAGGGCGACGACGACCGGGCCACCGCCGGCGGGGCGGACCTGGTCGCCTCGGACGGCGCGGCGGCGCTCTCGCTCGCGGCCGACACCGGGTTCGACGACCGGACCGTCGGTCACCTCGGCACCAGTGACGCCCGCACCGACCTGCTCGCCGACGGTGACCTCGACGCGCGCTACAGCGCCGCGGGTCCCGGCAACGTCGTGCTCGCGGGCAGGCTCACCGGCGTCACCGGGATCGGCGACGCCCAGCAGGCCGTGGTCGCGCTGGGGTTCGGCCCCGACGCGGCCACCGCGAGCGCCGAGGCGACCGGCAGCCTCGCCGACGGGTTCGACACCGTAGCCGCCGCCTACGCCGACGGTTGGCATCGCTACATCGACGAGCTTCACGACGTGCCGAACAGCGCCGCCGGGATCACCGACGCCTACTGGGCCTCGGTCGTCGTGAACGCCGCGTCCGAGGACAAGCGCAACCCCGGCGCGTTCGTGGCGTCACCGAGCATGCCGTGGGTGTGGGGCCAGGAGGTGGACGGCCTGTCGTCACCGTCAGGGGCCTATCACCTGGTCTGGTCGCGGGATCTCTACCAGCACGCCACCGCGCTGCTGGCTGCCGGCGACCGCGCCGCGGCCGAGCGTGCGCTGGACTTCCTGCTGCAGCGCCAGCAGCGCCCGGACGGGTCCTTCCCACAGAACTCCGACGTCCGAGGCACGACGGTGTGGGAGAGCCTGCAGCTCGACGAGGTGGCGCTGCCGCTCGTACTCGCATGGCAGCTCGATCGCACCGACCCGCAGACCTACGAGCGGGTGCGGCGGTCGGCCGAGTTCCTGATCGGCTACGTCGGCGAGCGACCGGCACCGTGGTCGCCGCAGGAGCGCTGGGAGAACCAGAGCGGGTACTCGGCGGGCACGATCGCGGCGCAGGTGGCAGGCCTGGTGTGCGCCGCCGACCTCGCGCGCCGGGCCGGGGACACGGCATCCGCCGACCGCTGGCTCGCGACGGCTCGCGACTGGGCCGGCCGCATCGAGGCCTGGACGGTCACCACCAGCGGGCCGCTGTCCCCGCAGCCCTACTACCTGCGGCTGACGAAGGACGGCGACCCGAACGCCGCCACCGTCTACAACGTCGGGGACGGCGGCGCCGACCTCGATCAGCGTGCGGTGGTCGACCCGAGCTTCCTCGAGCTCGTCCGGCTGGGGATCCGGCCTGCCGACGACCCGGTCGTGCGCAACACCGTGGAGGTCGTCGACCGCGAGCTCGGGGTGGACACGCCGAGCGGGCAGTTCTGGCACCGGTTCACCGATGACGGCTACGGCGAGGACGCCGTGGGCGGCCAGTGGCGGATCACCGACCCGGGAAGCCGGCAGACGACCGGACGGGCCTGGCCGATCTTCGCGGGCGAGCGCGGTGAGTACGAGCTGTTGGCAGGCACGGGCGATCCGGCGGCGCGGCTGCAGGCCATGGCCGAGTCGGCGAACGACGGGCTGATGATCGCCGAGCAGGTGTGGGACGAGAACGCGCCGAGTGGCCAGGCCGGCTTCCCGACGGGTCAGGGCACCTATTCGGCCACTCCGTTGACGTGGTCGCACGCCCAGCTCGTGCGGCTGGCGTGGTCCATCGACGCCGGCCGGCCCGTGGAGCGGCCCGCGGTGGTCGCCTGCGAGTTCCTCGGCGAGGAGTGCTAGCGGGCCGTACTGGGGACGGGGTCAGCTGTCGTAGTCGACGGTCACCGTGGGGGTGGCCGGACGGGACTGGCAGGTGAGGACGAAACCCGCCGCCACCTCGTCGTCCTCCAGGGCGAAGTTGCGCCGCATGGTCACCTCGCCCTCGGTGACCCGGGCCCGGCAGGTGCCGCAGACCCCGCCCTTGCACGCGAACGGCAGGTCACCGCGCACACTCTGCGCCGCGTCCAGGATGGACTCGCGCCGCGGAAGGGTCAGGGTGGTCGAGCGTCCGTCGAGGACGACGGTGACGTCGCTGGTCGCCCCGGTCTCCACCGGCTCGTCCCGCACCGGCTCCGGCGGCGGCTCGTCGACGTAGAACAGCTCGCGGTGCACCCGCTGCTTCGCCACCCCCAGCTCGACGAGCACCTGCTGCGCGTCGCTCGTCATCCCGAGCGGGCCGCAGAGCCACCACTGGTCGACGTCCTCGGTGTCGATGAGCGCGCTCAGGAGCAGGCGCAGCCGCGCGGCGTCGAGACGTCCGGAGAAGATCTCGGCCGCCATCGGCTCGCGGGAGAGCACGTGCACGAGTTGCAACCGGGGGCCGTAGGCGTTCTTGAGGTCGGCGAGCTCCTCGGTGAACATCACCGTGTCGGTGCGGCGGTTGCCGTAGAGCAGCGAGACGCGGGTGTCGGCGTGGGCGCGCAGTACGGACGCCGCGATCGACAACACCGGGGTGATGCCCGAGCCTGCGGCGATCAGGCCGTGGTGGGTGCCCGGCTCCAGGTCGGGTGTGAACGAGCCGGCGGGCGGGGCGACCTCGACCTCGTCGCCGGGTTGCACCCGGTCGACCAGCCACTCGGAGAAGAGCCCGCTGGCCACCCGCCGCACCCCGACCCGCGGCGGACCACCGGCCGGGGCACAGATCGAGTAGGACCGGCGTTCCTCCCGCCGCCCCCCGGGTTGGTCGACGAAGGTGCGCAGCGTCAGGTACTGGCCCGGGCGGAACGCGTAGGTGTCGCGCAGATCGTCGGGCACCTCGAACGTCACGGCCACGGCGTCGGAGCACAGCCGCTCGACGGCGGCCACGCGCAGGCGCCGGAAGCCCCCCGCGGCGGGCGCCACGACGTCGTCGGCGTGATCCGGGATCGCGATCTCGGTGGCCGACACGGCTCAGAGCTCCTTCATGTGCTCGAACGGCTCCCGACAGACGGGGCACCGGCGAAGGGATGTGCACGCCGTGGGGCCGAACCGGGAGATCTCCTCGGTGGCCGGCGCCCCGCAGCGCGGGCAGCGGACCAGCTGCGCCGGTGCGGTGAGCATGAGCGGCACCGGCCCGGACCTGCGCGGACCGACCCGGCCCGGCGGTGCGATGCCGTGCTCGGCGAGCTTGCGCCGCCCCTCGTCGGAGATCCAGTCCGTGCTCCACGGCGGGGCGAGCGCGGTGCGCACCTCGACACGGGCGAACCCCGCCCCGACGAGAGCGGTGCGCAGGTCGTCGCTCATGATCTCCAGCGCTGGGCACCCGGAGTACGTCGGCGTGATCGTCACCGTGACCGCGTCGCCCTCGACGTCCATGCGCCGGATCACGCCGAGGTCGTCCAGCGTGAGCATCGGCATCTCCGGGTCCGTCACGGTGGCGGCGGCCGCCCGTGCGCGGACATCGGCGCTCTCACTCCCGCGCACTGTCTCCGTCACCATGTCGCCCCCGGGTGCTGACGCGCGAGGCTCTGCATCTGCGCGATCACGTGCCCGAGCTGTTCGGTGTGCAGTCCCTGGCGACCGCCACGGCCGCCGATGGTGCCGATCGCGGGGCGCTGGGGGCGCGTCAGCGTGGCGGCCGCGAGCACCTCGTCGAGCACGGCGTCGAACTCGGATCGCAACTGCTCCGGGTCGGCCGCGACGCCGGCCTCGGCCAGCCGCCGTTCGACATCGGACGTGCGGAAGAGCTCCTCCACGTGCGGCCACACGACGTCCAGGGCGTCCTGCATCCGCCGGTGCGACTCCGCGGTGCCGTCGCCGAGGCGCACCGTCCAGCGGGCGGCGTGGTCACGGTGGTAGGCCACTTCTTTGACGCCCTTGCCCGCCACGGCCGCGAGCACGGGGTCGCGCGAGTCGAGCAGCCGCTGCAGCAACGCGAGCCGCCAGGTGGAGAACAGCAGGAGCCGCGCGATCGCCCGTGCGAAGTCCAGCTCGTCGCCCAGCTCCGCCAGAGCGACGTTGCGGAACTCCGCCTCGGTTCGCAGGTAGGCGAGGGCGTCCTCGTCGCGCCGGCCGCCTTCGACGAGTCCGGCCCTGGCGAGCAGGACGCGGGCCTGACCGAGCAGGTCGAGCGCGATGTTGGCGAGCGCCACATCCTCCTCCAGCTCCGGCGCGTTGCTGACCCACTCGGAGAGACGGTGGCTGCAGATCAGGGCGTCGTCACCGAGCATGAGGCAGTACTGCGCGAGGTCACCGGCGTCGACGTCGTCGGGCACGGGCGAGTCGATCTCGCCTTGCACGTCCTCGACGCCCGACCCGAACGCCCAGCGCGGGTCGTCGTGGCCCACGGTCTCGGCGAGCGATTGGTAGGCGTTGGTCGCGTCCGCTTCCTCGGTGTGCGAGTGCGTGGTCACAGGTGCGGCACCTCCTCGGGGATCGCGTAGAAGGTGGGGTGCCGGTAGATCTTGTCTCCCGCCGGGGCGAAGAACGGGTCCTTCTCATCAGGGCTGGACGCGGCGATGTCCTCGGCTCGCACCACCCAGATGCTCACGCCCTCGTTGCGACGGGTGTAGAGGTCGCGGGCGTTGCGCAGGGCCATCTCGCTGTCGGGCGCGTGCAGGGAGCCGACGTGCACGTGGTTGAGCCCGCGCTTGCCGCGCACGAACACCTCGTATAGCGGCCAGCTGCGCCGCTTCCGCTCGCCCGACCCGGTCTCGACGCCGCTCGTCGGAACGGCACCGTGGCCACCCTCTGCCGTGAAATCGCGCGGCGTCCCTGATTCGCTCGCACGCTCACGCTGCGCTGATGATTCGCTCGCACGCTCGCTCATGCCACAGCCTCCGTCCGCGCGGCCCGTGCCGCCTGCTTCTCGGCGTAGGCCCCGGCGGCCTCGCGCACCCAGGCGCCGTTCTCGTGGGCCCGGCGCCGATGCGCCAGCCGCTGCGCGTTGCACGGCCCGGAGCCGGACAGAACGGCCTTGAACTCGTCCCAGTCCGGCTGGGTGTAGTCGTGCGCCTGACGCTCCTCGTTCCACCGGAGATCGGGGTCGGGCAGCGTGATGCCGAGGGCGGCGGCCTGCGGCACCGTCATGTCGACGAACCGCTGGCGCAGCTCGTCGTTGGTGTGGCGTTTGATCCCCCACTCCATCGACTGCTGTGTGTTCGGCGAGTCGCCGTCGGGGGGCCCGAACATCATCAGGGAGGGCCACCACCAGCGGTTGGTCGATTCCTGCACCATCTCGCGCTGGGTGTCGGTGCCGTGCACCATCGCGAGCAGCAGCTCGTAGCCCTGCCGCTGGTGGAACGACTCCTCCTTGCAGATCCGGATCATCGCCCGCGCGTAGGGGCCGTAGGAGCAGCGGCACAGCGGCACCTGGTTGCAGATCGCGGCGCCGTCGACGAGCCAGCCGATCACGCCGATGTCGGCGAAGCTCAGCGCGGGGTAGTTGAAGATCGAGGAGTATCTCTGCTTCGACTCGATCAGCTTCTCGGTGAGCTCCTCGCGGTCGACGCCGAGAGTTTCCGCCGCCGCGTAGAGGTACATGCCGTGCCCGGCCTCGTCCTGCACCTTCGCGAGAAGGATCGCCTTACGGCGGAGGGAGGGGGCACGCAGGATCCAGTTGCCCTCCGGCTGCATGCCGATGATCTCCGAGTGCGCATGCTGTGCGATTTGCCGGATCAGCGTGCGGCGGTACGCCTCCGGCATCCAGTCACGTGGCTCGATCCGCTGGTCGGCGGCGATCGTCTCCTCGAACCGGGCCTCGAGCGCGTCCATCCGACTTCCCTCCAACCGAATGTTCGTTCGGTTAATGGTGCACCAGCTGCTCGCGGCACGCAAGGTGCCAGCTGTTTACGTCCTCGATGCCCGAGACCGATCGCCTGGTTCCTTGCTGTCAACCTTTTGTTCACCTGAATAAGCAAGCACATCCACCACCCCCTCTTAGCGTCCGACGTGGACGCGGCCGGCCCATCCGGCCGAGAAGGAGAGGCATATGAACCAGGGGGGTAGACGATGGATCGTGACCGGAGTGGCCCTTGTCGCCATGTTGGGCTTCGCTAGCACCGCCGCTGCGCAGCCACAACAGACTCCTCCACCACAGGCAGGGCCCGGCCAAGGTGGACAGGTCAACGACGCAAACTCATTTTCGCCGATCGGTCAGGGGATCGGCCCGGCGGGCAAGCAGACGAACCTGGCCGGCATGCCGATCGACTCGGCGATGGCTCCTGACGGCAGCCGACTGGTCGTCAGCAATGCCGGGGCGGGCGTGCAGTCGCTCCAGGTGATCGACACGAGCACGGGGGACGTCACACAGACACTGCAATACCCGGCACCTGCGTCCCTCTACGCGGGACTCACGTTCAGCCCGGACGGCCTCACGCTCTACGCGAGCGGTGGCGGCAACAACCTGATCCGCGCGTACAGCGTTCGCGCGACCGGCCTGACCGAGAGGAGATCGATTCCCCTTCCGACCACCGGGCCGACGGGCCAGCCGATCAACCCGTTCCCCGCAGGCATGGCCGTCACCCCGGACGGCTCCCGGCTCGTGGTCGCCGACCAGCAGGCCGACGCCGTCAGCGTGGTCGATCTCGCCACCGGCGCAGTGCACACGGCCCCGATCGGCCACCGCCCCTACGACGTGGTGGTCTCGCACGACGGTCACACCGCCTACATCACCGACCAGGGCGGGAACGAACTGTCGGTGGTGGATCTGAGCCGGCCGGAACCCGTGCAGCGCGGGTCGATCCCCGTCGGCACCCACCCGAACAGGCTCGTCGCGCGGGCCGACGGCTCCACGCTCTACGTGGCCAACGGCGACTCCGACGAGCTCAGCGTGGTGGACACCACCACGGAGAAGACGACCCGCTCGATCAGCGTCTCCCCCTACCCGAACGCCCCGATCGGCAGTAACCCGGACGCCATCGCGCTCTCCGAGGACGGTCGCACGCTCTACGTCGCCAACTCGGGCAACAACGCCGTCGCCTTCATCGACGTCAGGTCGGGTCACTTCAACGGCATGGTCCCCACCTCGTGGCACCCCACCTCGCTCGCGTGGACCGGAACCCAGCTGTTCATCACGAACGCCAAGGGCCTCGGTGCCGGACCCAACGACCTGGCCGGCCACCCGAACCCGAACCGCCCCGACATGGAGGTGCTCAGCCAGGACGTCACCTCGATGATGGTGGGCACGCTCACGCGTGTCCCCGTGCCGACCGGGCATCTGCAGGACTTCACCCAGCAGGTGCGGGACAACGACGGGTTCCCCGACCCGAATCCCCGGCCCGAGAGCACGAGCACTCCGTCCGAGGGCACGAACAAGGGCGCGAAGGTCCGGGATTCGGGTGTCGTCCCGATGCAGCCGGGCGCGGCGAGCCCGATCAAGCACGTGATCTATGTGGTGCGTGAGGGCCAGAGCTACGACGAGGAGCTCGGCAGCCTGGGCAGGGGCAACGGCGACGCGGCGCTCAACGTGTTCGGCAACGAGTCCACGCCGAACTCACGCAGGCTGGCCCGGACGTTCGGCGACTTCGACAACTTCTACTCGCCCGGCGAGGTCGGCGCGCAGGGGTGGAACTGGGCCGTTGCAGGGAACTCCAACGACTACTCCGAGCAGATCTGGCCGGCCGCGAGCTCCGGGCGCAACGGACCACTTCCCGAGGAGGGAACGGACCCCGCCACGGCGCCGAACCGCGACCCCGCGCACGCCTACATCTGGGACCAGATGGCCGACCATCACGTGCCGTTCCGCAACTACGGCGTGTTCACCAACGTCCAGCCGGACGGATCGTCGAAGGCCGCCGATCCGGTGCTCGACGCGAACACCGACCACAACTACCGCGGGTTCGACCTCGCCTGCCCCGACTCCCCCGGGAGCTTCGCCCCGGCGGCGGGCGTGAACTGCGGCAACGCGCGCTTCGCGGAGTGGAAGAAGGAGTTCGACGGCTACGTCGCCGCCAACAACCTGCCGGCAGCGGAGCTGATCAGGCTGCCCAACGACCGCAACGCCGGGCCGAAGCCGGGCTCGCCGACGCCGGCGGCCTACGTCGCCGACAACGACTGGGCGCTGGGCCAGATCGTCGATGCCGTGTCGCACTCCGACTACTGGTCCTCCACCGCGATCCTCGTGACCGAGGTGGACTCCAACAGCGGCGGCGACCACGTCGACGGCCATCGCACGGTAGCCCAGGTGATCAGCCCGTACAGCCACACGGGCAAGGTCGACTCCACCTTCTACAGCACCGTCTCGATGCTGCGGACGATGGAGCTCATCCTCGGGCTGCCGCCGCTCACCCAGTACGACGCCGCGACGACGCCGATGGTCAACGCCTTCACCTCGAAGCCGGACCTCACCCCGTACACCGCGGTGAAGCCGTCGCAGAGCATGCAGGAGATGAACCACCCCTAGGAGCGGAACGGCGGACGGCTCACCCGCCCGCAAGGGTGGATGCGCCGTCCGCTCCGGTCGATCCGCCGGCCGACGGCGATCGCTTCCTCGAAACCGGGGCCCGGCCCAGGGTGGGCACAGGGTCATCCCGGATGGGATCGCACCCCGGGCCCGCGAGGGTGAGCAGGTGAACGCCGATCATGCGACAGCGGTGCGGTTCGACCGGGTGAGCAGGACGTACGGCAGGGGTCCCATGGAGGTGGCGGCACTGCGCGAGGTGAGCCCGGAGTTCCGCCGCGGCAGCTTCACCGCCGTGATGGGTCCCTCCGGGTCGGGCAAGAGCACGCTGCTGCACTGCGGTGCCGGACTCGACCGGCCCACCTCGGGTTCGGTGTGGGTCGGAGGTGCCGACCTCGCCGGGATGTCGCAGGCACAGCTCGCCGTGCTGCGGCGGGACCGGGTCGGTGTGGTGTTCCAGTCGTTCAACCTGGTGCCGTCGCTCACCGCAGAGCAGAACGTGCTCCTGCCTGCACGGCTGGGGCGTCGCCGCACCGAGCGGACCCGCGTGCGGGAGATCTTCGAGCAGGTCGGGCTGACCGGTCGTGAGCGGCGTCGCCCGGCGGAGCTGTCGGGTGGCCAGCAGCAGCGGGTGGCCATCGCCCGCGCCCTGCTCAGCCGCCCGGAGGTGATCTTCGCGGACGAGCCGACCGGGGCGCTGGACCGGCGTACGGGCAAGGAGGTGCTGGCGCTGCTCCGCGAGGCCGTCGACCAGCACGGGCAGACCGTGGTGATGGTGACCCATGATCCGGAAGCCGCGACCTGGGCGGATCGCGTGCTGTTCCTGACCGACGGACGGGTGGTCGACGAGCTGGATCGGCCGTCCGCGCGGCAGGTGACCGAACGGCTCGGCGGGGCGGTCGGGCAGCCGTGATGCCGACGGGAATCGTCTGGAACAACGTGCGCTCCAACCGCACCTCGTTCATCGCGGCCTTCACCGCGATCACGCTTGCCGTCATGCTCGTCGTCGGGGCAGGGCTGCTCCTGACCAGCGCGCACGGCGACGGTCGGCTGCGCAACCTGATGTCGCTGTTCGCGGTGACCGCGGGCCTGTCCGGCTTCGTGTCGATCTTCGTGGTGGCCGGGACGCTGAGCCTGCACGTCCTGCAGCAACGCCGCACCTGGGGGCTGCTGCGCACGGTGGGGATGACCCCGGGCCAGGTGCGACGGCTGGTCGTGGCCGAGGCACTGACCGTCGCGGTGGCGGCTTGTATCGCCGGGAGTGCGCTCGCCGTACCACAGGCCGGCCTCACGGCAGCCTTCCTCACGCGGGTGGGGCTCGCGCCCGCGGGGTTCGAGATCGTGCTCGACAGGACACCGTTCATCGTGGGCACGGCGGTCGGCATCGTCGTCACGTTGCTGGCGGCACTGACCGCTTCGAGGACGGCTGCCCGGGTGGCGCCGCTGGAGGTGCTGCGCGACACCGCCGCGCAGGCCCACGTGATGACCTGGCAGCGCGCGGCGGTCGGAACCGCGGCGTTGGCTGGTGGTGGCGTGCTCCTGCGTGTCACCTCCACCGCTTCGCTGACGGACGCGGTGCCCCTGGGCGTCGTCGTCACGATGGCTCTGTGCGTCGCGGGCTCGGCGTTCGGCCCCGTGCTGATGCGCGTGGTGGGCGGGCTGCTCGCGGCGCCGATCGCCGCGCTCGACCCCGGCCCAGGCGCGCTGGCCCGTGCTTCGATCACCGTGCAACCCCAGCGGGCGGCCTCGGTGGCATCCCCCGTCATGCTGACGGTGGCGCTCGCCTGCACGTTCGTGTTCGCGGTCGCGATCGCCGACACCTCCGACGGCAGGGAGCGCGACGGCGTGATGCTCTGGGCCATCGTCCTGCTCGTCGGCACGGCGGTGAGCTACACGATGATCTCGGTGCTGAACTCCACGGCCATGTCGATGAGCACCAGGGCAGCGGAGCTGCGGCTACTGCGCTCGACCGGGATCACGCCCCGCCAACTGACCAGGGCTCTGTGCTGGGAGTCCTTGATCGCCACATGCTCCGGCGCCCTGGCCGGCACGCTGATCGCGGTCGTCTCGCTCGGCGCCGTGAGTCTGGCCGGCACTGGTTCCCCGTGCTTCGGCTACTCGCTCCCGCTGTACCTCGCCCTGGTCTGGCTGTGCGCGGCGGCAGGGCTCGCAGGCGCGCTCCTGTCCACCCGCCGGGCCCGGCACGGCTCGTTGGTCGTCGGCTAGGTGAGAGCGAACGGCCCACCCGCCCGCAGGGCTGGGTGGGCCGTTCGCTCGTCGGCGCGAGGCCGCCTGGTCAGGCGATCGGCAGGCGGGTGAGCCACTCCTGCCAGGCCTGATCGGTCCGGGCGGGATCCGAGTCGGAGGCGAAGATGTGGTGCCCGACGACCAGTGCGTTGCCGCGGTCCGTGCCGGAGTGCAGGAACCGGTAGAGAGCGTCTGGCGTGCGCACACCGAAGTACGTCGGCGGGCCGACGAGGTCCACCACGCCCTCGATCGGCGGCAGCCCGGGTAGCTCGAGCCGGGCCCGCTCGCCCTCGGCGACGGGGCCGGTGAGGCCGAACGCACCGGCCACGGCCGCCCAGACCTGGTCCGGGTCGCCTGCTCCCGGCCGGAACGCCGAGACGGGACTGCCGGTACGGCCGGGGAAGTGCGTGACGTACGCCGCCAGCGTTGCCAGGTACATGTCCCAGCCGAGGCCCATGGCCTCGTACTCGGTCTCCCAGTCGTCCCCGAGGACGCCGCTCTGCACCATCCGCAGCACGGTGGCGCCCTGGTCGCGCCCCTCGATGAGGTACTCCAGGGCCATGAAGGTGCCGTCCGGCCCGGGTTCGCTCCGGTGCGCGAACCGCTTCCCCGGCTCCCATGCCGTCACCGTCGACTCCTCGACGTAGCCGGCCATGGCGAACCGGGTGCGCCCACCTTCGCCCGGCTCGACCTCGCTGCGGCCCATGAACCAGGAGTCGATACCCGGTCCGGTGGCGATGGCGTCCCAGATCTGCTCCGGGCTTGCCGACATCTCGATTTCCTTGGTGAGCTCAAACTTGTGTCCCATGGTGAACCTCTCTCGGGGTGGTGATCCGGACGGGGTGATCGAGCGGGTCGAGCTGTGTTCTTGAGCCGAGGTGTCGAGCGGGGGTCAGCGGGCGCGGCGGTGCCGGAGCATCGGCAGCAGCGCGACCGCGACCGCGATGTGGATGAGGCAGAGCATGACCCGGGTGTCCACTGTGGCCTGCTCGAGGAAGACCGGGATGAAAGAGGCCGCCAGCACCGTTCCGGCGAGCACGCTCCAGATGATCTTCGCGTGGCGGGTGACGCGCTCGAGCAGCGCGAGGGTGCCCCAGCCGAGAAGCGCGAAGACGAGAGCGAAGACGACGATCTCCGGCAGGATCAGCGGGTGCGACGCGGTCGCCCCGGGGTCGGTGAGCACGAAATCCGTGCCGACCGCCCGAGCGCCGAGGTAGAGCACGCCGCTCGCCGCCACCGCAACACCCACCGCCTTGGCGCGCTGCCGGCGCCGGATGCGCGGGGCCGTGCTGGTTCCGGTCTCCGTGATCGGAGACGCCTGGTCGAGGGCGGGGCCGGTCGTGATGCTCATGTCAGGACTCCTCGGATTCGGTGGTGCCGGTATGGGCGTTGATGACGCTGGGGTGCAGGGCGAGCACCACCCGGTGGTCACGACCGCCGGGAGCCTGCTCGTCGTGGTACTTGCCGACCAGGCCGTTGACGGTGGCCGCCAACTCCTCGGCAAAGGCGGCCCGGTCACTCGCCGAGGCGAAGCGGACGTTGACGTCGACGGCGAACGTCGCCACCCGCTTCCTGGCCCGGTCCGCGCCGGTGATCAGCTCACCGACGTCCTGGACGAGCCGGGCGGCGACCGCCAGTAGCCACCGCGCCGACAACCGGTCCGGCGTACCGGCCGGATCCGGGCTGACGGCGGCGAGAGCGACCGGCGAGATCACGTACGACGCCGCGGTGGCCCGCATGACCCGCTCGGTGACGTTGCCCTTGCGGCGCTCCTCGACCAGCTCGATCAGGCCGTGCTGTTCGAGTGCCCGGAGGTGGTAGTTGACCTTCTGCCGGGCCAGGCCGACCCGGGCCGCGAGCATCGTCGCCGAGGCCGGCTCGGCGAGCGCGGCGAGGAGCCGGGACCGCATCGGGTCCAGCGACGCCTCGGCCGCAGCCGGGTCCTCGATCACTGCGATGTCGAACATGCGGAAACCTTCTCACCGACAACTCTCACTGTCAAGACAAGAAAATTTTTCGGTGAGGGATGCGGGCAGACCCGGATCACGTGCACTGTTTGAGCTGTGGAAACGGCTCATGGGAAGGGCGTGCACAAGGTCACCGGTGGGTGCCACGTCCCCCATGCCCGAGCCCGATCGTGCGGTGTCGCCCCATCCACGTCTCGTTCACCGCAACGGGCGGAGCAGGCCATCGCCCGCTCCTAGCGTCCGGCTCGGAGTACGGCCGACCTCCGGCCGAGAAGGAGGCACATGGTTATGCGGTGCGGACATCGATCGATCACTGCGGCGGCCGTCCTTGCGGTCACGCTGACCATCGGCGGCACGGCTGCTGCAGCCACTCCGCCGCAGCCCGGCCCCGATCCGAACGGGCCGACGCTCACGCCCATCGGTTTCACCGTCACACCGGCGGGACAGCAGACGGACCTCGGCGACCTACCACTGGGCGAGGCCCTGTCCCCGGACGGCAGCCATCTCGTCGTCAGCAACGACGGCCAGGGTGTCCAGTCGCTGCAACTGATCGACACGAGCACCGGTGATGTCAGCCAGACCGTGGACTACCCCGACCCCGCGGCCCTGTACACGGGCCTCGCGTTCAGCCCCGACGGCCACACGCTCTACGCGAGCGGCGGTGGCAACAACGTCGTGCGCAGCTACGGCGTCGGCGACCACGGCCTCGCCGCCAACGGGTCGTTCGCGCTGCCCACCAGCACCCCGAAGGGCGCGAAGGTCAACCCCTTCCCCGCCGGCATCGCCGTCACGCCCGACGGGGGCCGGCTCGTCGTCGCCGATCAGCAGGCCGACGCCGTCAGCGTGATCGATGTGGGCACGAGCGCCGTGCACACGATCGCGGCCGGGCACCGGCCCTACGGCGTGGCACTCTCCAAGGACGGCCGCACCGCCTACGTCACCAGCCAGGGCGGCAACGACGTGGCCGTGGTGGACGTGTCGGGCGCGACGCCGGTGGCGCAGCGGAGCATCCGGGTCGGGACCCATCCCAACAAGATCATCGCCTCGGCCGACGGCTCCACCCTCTACGTGGCGAACGGCGACTCCGACGAGGTCAGTGTCATCGACACCGCCTCGGACAAGGTGACCCGCACGATCAACCTGGCGCCCTACCCCGACGCGCCCGTCGGCAGCAACCCCGACGCGCTCGCGCTCTCGCAGGACGGCCACACGCTCTACGTCGCCAACGCGGGCAACAACGACGTGGCCGCGGTCGACACCGGTACCGGCGCGGTCAACGGGCTGATCCCGACCGGCTGGTACCCCACGTCGATCGTGATGCACGGGAACCAGATGCTCGTCACCAACGCGAAAGGACTGGGAGCGGGACCGAACAACGGGCCTGGGCACCCGAACCCCTACTCCACCTTTCTTCCGGCGGACCAGTACAGCGGCTCGATGATGGTGGGCACGCTCTCCGCCATCCCCACGCCGGACCCGGCGCAGCTGCAGACCTGGACGCAACAGGTGCGGACCAACGACGGGTTCGCCGACGGAGCCGCGGTGCGCGGTGGTGACCAGGGGATGAGCATCATCCCGCGGCACCCGGGCGAGCAGACCCCGATCAAGCACGTGATCTTCATCGTTCGGGAGAACCGGACCTACGACCAGGAGTTCGGCAACCTGGGCAAGGGCAACGGCGACCCCTCGCTCGACCTCTTCGGCGACGAGTCCGCCCCCAACTCCCGCAACCTGGAGAAGACGTTCGGCGACTTCGACAACTTCTACGCCGACGCCGAGGTCAGCGCCCAGGGCTGGAACTGGACGGTGGCGGCGAACTCCAACCCCTACTCCGAGCAGGTCTGGCCGGGCAACTACTCCGATCGGAACGCGCCCTACCCGTCGGAGAGCTCCGACCCGGCCATCGCACCGAACCGTGACCCGGCGAAGGCCTACATCTGGGACCGGCTGGCCGAGAACCACGTGTCGTTCCGCAACTACGGCTACTACGTCGACACGCTGAAGGACGGGAGGTCGAAGGCGACCGACTCCGTGCTCGCCGCGCACACCGACCCGAACTACCGGGGGTGGGACCTCAGCTGCCCCGACTCTCCCGGGACCTTCAAGCCGGTGCCCTCGGCGCATTGCCTCAGCCCCCGCTACGCCGAGTGGAAGAAGGAGTACGACAGGTACGTCTCGAACAACGACCTGCCGACCGTCGAGCTGCTCCGCCTGGGTAACGACCACAATGCCGGGACGAAGACCGGCTCCCCGACGCCGAGGGCCTACGTCGCCGACAACGACTGGGCGGTGGGCCAGGTCGTCGACACGGTCTCGCATTCCAAGTACTGGGGATCCACCGCGATCTTCGTGACCGAGGACGACGCGCAGGACGGACCCGACCACGTCGACGCCCACCGCACGGTGGCCGAGGTGATCAGCCCCTACAGCCAGACCGGCAAGGTCGACTCCACCTTCTACAGCACCGCGTCGATGCTGCGGACGATGGAGTTGATCCTCGGGCTGCAGCCGCTCACCCAGTTCGACGCGTACGCCACGCCGATGCTGGCCGCCTTCACCTCCACCCCGAACCTCACCCCGTACACGGCGGTGAAACCGAGGCAGAACATGAAGGAGAAGAACCCGGCGAACGCACCCGATGCGGCGATCTCCAACGCCCAGCCGCTCTCGAAGGAGGACCAGATCGACGAGCAGACGTTCAACGAGGCGATCTGGCACAGCGTGAAGGGCGCCGGGTCCGTGATGCCCGCGCCGCAGCACCACGTGTTCCCCGCACCGCCACCGGGAGCGAAGGACGACGATGACGACGACAACTGAGTGACCTGATCACCGTCGTTCGTTCCGGGCCCGCGCGACGTTCGGGTGCGGGGTCTCAGCCGGCTGCCGGCAGGATCCCCTCGAACACCGCGCGGGCCACGTCGTCCGGAAGGTTCGCCGTGCCCGGACGCCCGGGCCGATACCACTCCACCACCGAGTTGACCAGGCCGGAGAGCAGCCGCGCAGCCAGGGCGGGTTCGACACCGGGCCGGATCTCCCCGGCGGCCACCGCCTCTTTCACCAGTGCCGCGATCTGTGCGTCGAACGCGCGGCGGCGCGCCAGCGCCCACCGCTCGCTCTCGGTGTTGCCGCGCACCCGCAGCAGCAGCGTGACGTAGGGCAGATCGCGCTGCAGCACCGCCACCTGCCCACGGACGATGTGGCGCAGCCGGGCCAGTGGTGTGCCGGTGGTGGCGGCGGGCTCGTCGAGGACCCCGAAGAGGCCGCTCAGCGCACGCTCCAACGCGGCCCGCAGCAGGGCCTCCTTGCCCGTGAAGTGGTGGTAGAAGGACGACTTCGTGATCCCCGCGGCGCGGGAGAGATCTTCCATGCTCGTGGCGTCGTAGCCGCGGGTGTTGAACTCCGCCACCGCCACCTCGAGCAACGAGGCGGCTCCGCCGCTGGGCCTGCGGACCCGGCGTCCCGCCGCCTCGGTGGTCATCACCGCCCCCGGAACGTCGGGCGGCGCTTGGCCAGGAAAGCCTCCACGGCGTCGGCGTGGTCGGAGGTGGCGGCCAACCGGGCCTGCGCGGCACCCTCCGCGGCCAGCACGTCCGGCAGAGCGGACACGGCTCCGAACCGGACCCCACGCCTGACCTCGGCGTACGCCTTCGTCGGGCCGGAGGCGAGGCGGCGGGCCAACTCCAGCGCCGCGGGCACCACCTCCTCGGGTGGCACGACCGCCCGCACCAGGCCCCAGGCCTGCGCATCCTCCGCGGTGAACGGTTCCCCGAGCAGCAGCAGCTCCGTGGCCCGGGAGACACCAAGGGCGTGGGCGAGGCTCGCCGAGAGCCCGGAGTCGGCGGTGAGCCCGATCCCGGTGAACGCGGTGGAGAACTTCAGCCCCGCGGCAGCGATCCGCAGGTCGCACGCGAGGGCGAACCCGAGTCCGGCGCCGACGCACGGGCCGTTGATCGCGGCGACGACGGGGAAGTCCATAGCGGCGAGCTCGGCGATGACGGGGTTGTAGTGCTCGGTGACGGTGTCGAAGGCCGTGGACGGGTCGGCGCGCAGCGCCTCGGCGTGTTCCCCCAGGTCCTGCCCGACACAGAACGCCTTGCCCGCGCCGGTGAGCACGAGCGCACGGACGTCCTCGGCCTTGCCGAGATCCTCCACGGCGGCCAGCAGCTCGGTCTTCAGCTCCGTGGTGAGCGCGTTGTACCGCGCCGGCCGGTTGAGGGTGAGCACGGCGACGGCCGGGTCGGCGTCGTCACGCGTGATCAGCACGGCTGGGTCATCGGTCACGGCCGCCATCGTAAAGCCGAACGAACGACCGGTCGAGACACGCACGGGCGAGGATCGACTCTGTTCGGCACGCACTCCGAGTGCTAGCGTTCGAACGAACGGTCGGTCGAACATCCCGGGAGGGCTCCCCTGATGTCACCTGTTCTGCGCAGCTACGTCCGAGGTGACTGGCATTCCCCCGCCGACGAGGGCCGACCGCTCTTCGACGCCGTCACCGGCGAGGAGGTCGCCCGGATCTCCTCGGCGGGGATCGACATGGCCGCGGTGCTCCACCACGGCAGGCGGGTGGGCGGCCCGGCACTGCGGGAGCTGACCTTCCACCAGCGCGCGGGACTGCTGAAGGCCTTGGCCGGGCACCTGCGCGAGCATCGCGACGAGCTCTACGCGGTGTCCGCCCGCACCGGCGGCACTCCGTTCGACGCGAAGTTCGACATCGACGGCGGCATCGGCGTGCTGCAGGCCTACGCGAGCAAGGGCCGCCGCGAACTGCCGAACGACACGATCTACGTCGAGGGCGACGTCGAGCCGCTCTCCCGCGGCGGCACGTTCGCCGGCCAGCACATCGCAACCTCGCTCCGCGGCGTCGCGGTGCAGGTCAACGCCTTCAACTTCCCGGTGTGGGGGCCGCTGGAGAAGTTCGCCCCCGCGTTCCTCGCCGGCGTCCCGTCGGTGGTCAAGCCGGCGAGCCCCACCGCCTTCCTGACGGCCGCGCTCGTCGAGCTGATCGTCGACTCCGGACTGCTGCCCGAGGGCACGCTGCAGTTCGTCGCCGGTTCGGTCGGCGACATGTTCGACCACCTCACCGAACAGGACCTCGTCGCTTTCACCGGCTCGGCGTCCACCGCCGCGAAGCTGCGCACCCATCCGGGCATCGTCGGACGCAGCGTGCGCTTCTCGGCGGAGGCCGACTCCCTGAACCTCTCGGTCCTCGGACCGGACGCGGGGCCGGGCACGCCGGAGTTCGACCTCTACGTGAAGCAGTTGCTGCAGGAGATGACGGTCAAGGCGGGCCAGAAGTGCACGGCGATCCGCCGCGCGTTCGTGCCGGCCGAGCATGTGGACGCCGTGGTCCAGGCGGTGTCGGCCCGGCTGGCGTCCACTGTGGTCGGCAATCCGGCCGCCGAGGGTGTGCGGATGGGCGCCCTCGCGAGCCTCGAACAGCGCGAGGAGGTGCGCCGCAGCGTCAAGGCCCTCGCCGACTCCGGCCGCATCGTCTTCGGCGACCCGGAGAAGGTCGACGTGGTCGACGCCGACGCCGAGCGCGGCGCCTTCATCTCCCCGATCCTGCTCACCGGCGACCCGGACCGCGCCGAACCCCACGAGGTGGAGGCATTCGGGCCGGTCTCGAGCGTGCTTCCCTACTCCTCCACCGAGCAGCTGATCGACTACGCCGCACGCGGCCAGGGCAGCCTCGTGGGCTCGGTGGTCACGGGCGACGCGGCGTTCGCACGTGACGTCGTGCTCGGCGTCGCCCCGTGGCACGGCCGGCTGCTCGTGCTCACCCAGGCCGACGCGAAGGAGTCGACGGGCCACGGCTCGCCGATGCCGCAGCTCGTCCACGGTGGCCCGGGCCGGGCAGGCGGCGGGGAGGAGATGGGCGGCATCCGCGGGGTGCTGCACCACATGCAGCGCACCGCCGTGCAGGCCGACCCCGACACGCTCACGGCGATCACCGGCCGCTGGGTGGCGGGCTCGCGACGCACGGAGACCGACGTCCACCCGTTCCGCAAGCACCTCGAGGAGCTGCGGGTCGGCGACACGATCGTCGGCGGCCCGCGCACCGTCACGCAGGAGGACGTGGAGCACTTCGCCGAGTTCACCGGCGACACCTTCTATGCCCACATGGACGCCGAGGCGGCCGCGGCGAACCCGCTGTTCGGCGAGCGCGTGGCACACGGGTACCTCGTCGTCTCGCTGGCCGCCGGCCTGTTCGTCGACCCCGACCCGGGCCCCGTCCTCGCCAACTTCGGCGTCGACCGGCTGCGCTTCCTGACGCCGGTCAAGTTCGGCGATGCCCTGACGGTCACACTGACCTGCAAGCAGGTGACCCCGCGCGACACCGCCGGCTACGGCGAGGTGCGCTGGGACGCGGACGTGACGCGCCAGGACGGCGAGTCGGTGGCCCGCTACGACGTCCTCACGCTCGTGGCCAAGAAGGAGGTGTGATGACAGCGCCGGTCACGCGCAGGCTCGGAGACGCCCCGCCTCCCGAGCTGCTCGATCCTGCGGAGCGCATGTCGGTCGACGAGCTACGTGCGCTGCAGCTGGAGCGTCTGCAATGGACGCTGCGCCATGCCTACGAGAACGTCCCGCACTACCGCGCGAGCTTCGACGCGGCCGGCGTGCACCCCCAGGACTGCCGCGAGCTCTCCGACCTCGCGAAGTTCCCCACCACGTCCAAGGCCGACCTGCGCGACAACTACCCGTTCGGGATGTTCGCGGTGCCGCAGGAGCAGGTGCGGCGGGTGCACGCCTCGTCGGGCACCACCGGGCGGCCCACCGTCGTCGGCTACACCGAACGCGACATCGACACCTGGGCCACCGTGATGGCCCGCTCGATCCGGGCAGCAGGCGGGCGGCCGGGGCACAAGGTGCACAACGCCTACGGGTACGGCCTGTTCACCGGCGGTCTCGGCGCGCACTACGGGATCGAGAAGCTCGGAGCCACGGCCATCCCGGTCTCGGGCGGGATGACCCCGCGGCAGGTCCAGCTCATCCAGGACTTCCGGCCCGAGATCATCATGCTCACGCCGAGCTACATGCTCACGATCGTCGACGAGTTCGAGAAGCAGGGGATCGACCCGCGCTCCTCCTCGTTGCAGGTCGGGATCTTCGGGGCCGAGCCGTGGACCGAGCAGATGCGCCTCGAGATCGAGGAGCGGATGGACATGCACGCCGTGGACATCTACGGGCTCTCGGAGGTGATGGGGCCTGGCGTCTCGCAGGAATGCGTGGAGACGAAGGACGGCCTGCACATCTGGGAGGACCACTTCTACCCGGAGGTCGTCGACCCGTTCGGCGACGACCCGGGCTCACCACTGCCGGACGGCGAGGAGGGCGAGCTGCTCTTCACCTCGCTCACCAAGCAGGCGTTGCCGATCATCCGCTACCGCACGCGTGACCTCACCCGGCTGCTGCCCGGCACCGCACGGCCGGGAATGCGACGGATGCAGAAGATCACCGGCCGCAGCGACGACATGATCATCCTGCGCGGGGTGAACCTCTTTCCGACCCAGGTCGAGGAGATCGTGCTGCGCACCGCGGGGCTCTCCCCGCACTTCCAGCTCGTGCTGAGCACGGAGGGCCGGATGGATGCGCTGACCGTGCGCGTCGAGGCGCGCCAGGAGACACCGGCCGAGCGCAGGCTCGACGCGGCGCGCGAGCTCATCACCGCGGTCAAGGAGACCGTCGGCGTCACCGTGGGCTGCGACGTCGTCGACCCTGAGACGCTGGAGCGCTCCGTCGGCAAGCTCCAGCGTCTTCGGGACCTCCGGGACCGCTAGCGCGTCAGGCCGCGGTGTCGCGCGCGTGGGCGTCGCGGTGCTCGCTGTACTCCGGACGGTCGTCCAGGGCCGCAGCGATCCGGAACTGCACGCCGGCCTCCTCGTGCCTGCTGCGCCGCTGCAGCGTGCGCCCGAGGATGAAGCGCACGTAGGCGTCGGTCGGAGCCAGCGAAGCCGCCCGCTCCAACACCTCCTGCGCCTTGCCGAGCTGGGCCGAGTGGTAGTACGCACGCCCCAGCAGCAACTGCCCTGCCGCGTGCTCACGCAGCCCGTCGGCCATCGGTTCGAGAAGCTTCAACGCCTCGAGCGGGTCGCCCATGTCGAGGTGAAGCCCGGCCAACCGGTACCTGTCGATCTCTTGCAACGGAATCACCTCCGGTTTTCCCAACCGGATACCCCTGAGTGGTATTCCGCAGCTATCCCACGTCGCACGGCAGCCGGTCGAGCACGCGCTCGAACGCCCCCGCGATGACGTCCAGCTCGTCGTCGGCGATCGCGTCGAAGAAGAGGCTCCGGACGGCCTCGACGTGCGAGGGTGCGGCCGCCACGATGGCCTTCCTGCCGGCCTCGGTGAGGCGCACCATCGATCCGCGGGCGTCCTCGGGGCACTCCTCACGCACGACGAGCCCGCGCTTCTCCATACGAGCGACCTGATGAGAGATGCGACTGCGCTCCCAGCCGACCATCCGCCCGAGGTCGCGCGCCCTCAGCAGTCCGTCCGGCGACTCGGACAGCGGCACCAGCAGAGTGAACTCGGCACTGGAGAGCCCACCGTCACGCACCAGCCGACGCTCCAGCTCGGCCTCGAGATGCAGCTTCAGGCCGACGTAGCTACGCCAGACGCGCGCCTCTCGCTCATCGAGCCACCGCGGTTCACTCACAGCCTCAGCCTACCTGTTTGTTGATACATCATCATAGCGCCACGAGCTAGGCACCATTTCGCAAAGTCGGACATCTCAGCTTTTCACACGGGCTCGGCAGCGCGCCGTGACACCGCGCGCCGAGTCGGGATCCCGACGAAGGAACCACCATCCTGACGGACGGGCGCCGCTTCCGAGCGGGTGCCAGCCGACGGCTCGGCACGACGTTGAACGAACGGCCCATCCGGACACCAGGATCGAGCGAACGGTCCAGCCGCCCCCGCCCGCGACCCCATGATCACCAGTTCGGACCCCACAGCCGCGGAGGACACGGCCACCCGCCCCCAAACGTTGATCATGAGCCCTGCCACGGAACCCCCATGCGCGGCCGAGGGGCGGGGAGCCCGGGAGCCGGCAGCCGGGAGCCGGGAGCCGGGAGCCGGGAGCCGATCAGGCTGAACGAACGGCACATCCGCGCGATAGGCCTGGACGAACGCGCCGCCGGTACGTCCCGGCAGGGCACGCGCCCAGCAACCCCAGGTGAACGAACGGCACGTTCATGCGATAGGTCCGAATGGGCGGCCCCCTGGCACGCCCGGGCTCTTACCCAAACACTCAACAGGAACCCGCCGCGCGGCCGACTCGGGAGTTGAACGAGGGGCACGTTCGCAACAGGTCCGGACGAACGGGCCAGTCGTCAGGCCTACTGCCCGCCCGCGACCCCATGATTACCAGTTCGGACCCCACAGCCGCATCAAACACGGCCACCCGTCCCCAAACGTTGATCATGAGCCCGCGCCACGGAACGCCCATGCGCAGCCGGGGAGCGGGGGAGCCCGGGAGCAGGCAGCCGGGAGCCGGGAGCCGGGAGCCGGCCCAGGCTGAACGAGCGGCACATCCGTGCGATAGGCCTGGACGAACGCGCCGCCGGTACCTCCCGGCAGGGCACGCGCCGTGACCGGACGGCCCGTTCACCCGATAGGCCCGGACCAGCGCCCCGTCCGTTCAAACCTCAGCTCAACCGGCAGCCGGACGAATATGTTGACACATCATCAAGCGTGCGTACGGTGCACGTACATACCTGAGGAGGCTGTTCCGTTGCCCGCGATCACCGTCGATGACCTGCTCGTCCTCCCCCGCATCCCGCGCCCGCTCCCCGGCACGTCCATCGCCCGGCCGGTGGCTCGGGTGATCACCGCGCACCGCCAGTTCGAGGGCGCAGGGATCGCGATCCACCGACCGTTCCCCGGGCCGATGTCGATGGTCGATGCGGACCCGTTCCTGCTGCTCGACCACGCCGGCCCCACGGTGAACGCACCCGAGGAGACGTCAGGTGCACCGTGGCATCCGCACCGGGGCTTCGAGACCGTCACGTACGTCCTGGACGGGGAGATCTCCCACCACGACACCAACGGCGGAGGCGGGGTGATCGGCGAGGGCGACACTCAATGGATGACGGCAGGGAGCGGCATCCTGCACGACGAGCTCCCCACCGAGCGGATGTACCGGGCGGGCGGGCCGATGCACATCGTGCAGCTGTGGGTCAACTTGCCGGCGTCACTCAAGATGACCAGTGCGCGGTATCAGTCGGTCACGCGCGACACCCTGCGCCTGCTCACCTCCGACGACGGCGGTGCGCTGGTCCGGTTGATCGCGGGCGACATCGCCGGCTTCAGCGGGCCCGGCTCGACCCACACCCCCATCACCTACGCGCACGCGACGCTCGCCCCGGGCGCGGAGCTCGCCATGCCCTGGAGCCCCCTGTTCAGCGCGTTCGTCTACGTGCTGACCGGCCGCGGAACCGCCGGGGCGGAGGGCAGGCCCGTGGAGGCGGATCAGCTCGTCGTGTTCGGGCCCGGCGACCACCTCGTGCTACGGGCGACGGACCGCCCGAGCGAGCAGTTCGACGTGCTGCTGCTCGGCGGCCTGCCGATCCGCGAACCGGTGGTGCACCACGGCCCGTTCGTGATGAACACGCGCCAGGAGGTCGTCCAGGCGCTCGAGGACTTCCAGGCCGGCAGGCTCGGCGTCATCCCGGCCGATCAGCTCGCACCGCGCAAGTTCTCCTGACACGGAAACGTCCCGCACCCGGTGTACGGGTGCGGGACGTTGCTCCCTCCTCGCCCCCCGGTCGAAGGGGAGCCGGAAACGCTGCGGTCAGGCGCTCCGCAGCGGCGCGAGCGCGGTGCTCCAGGCCACGACCTGGTCGAGCATCGTGCCGACCGTGTCGACCTGGTGCGCGGCCGGGGTGAACTCGCTGAAGTTCGTGAAGTCGGTGAACAGCGACAGCGCGACCTGGCTGCGCACGTCGGCCACCTGCAGCTCGCCCATCACCAGGCGCAGGTGCTCCACCGCGCGGGCTCCGCCGACCGAGCCGTAGCTCACGAAGCCCGCCGCCTTGTTGTTCCACTCGGCGAAGAGGTAGTCGATGGCGTTCTTCAGTGCACCCGACGTGGAGTGGTTGTACTCGGGGGTGACGAACACGAAACCGTCGAACGAGCCGATCTTCTCCGCCCACTTCTTCGTGTGCGGCTGGCTGTACTGGCCCATCGCCGGGGGCACCGCCTCGTCGAGGTGCGGCAGGTTGTAGTCCAGCAGGTCCACGAGCTCGTAGTCGGCGTCGCTGCGCTGCTTGGCGATGTCGAGAACCCACTTGGCGACTGCCTCGCCATTACGGCCGGGGCGCGTGCTGCCGAGGATGATCGCGATCTTGGTCATGACTGGTCAGTACTCCTGATGCGAGCTCCAGCCCCGTAAAGGGCTCTTGATGACGCATCAACAAGCTAGTCAGGAAGTTCGTGTCACGTCAACTAATCTAGGGCTCGCCCGTCCGTGATGGGCACCACGGCACTCTCGTCACGATGGGCAACCGTCGCCGAGATGTCCCCATCCCATCCGGCACGGTCCGGCACGATGGAGTGGGACCAGTTGGGTCGGTCGGGCAGAGCGGGGTACGCAGGCAGCATGTGGATCGCCGCCATCGTTGTCCCACTCGTGTTGCTGGCCGCGCCCCTCTGGCTCGCGCACCTGGAGGATCGCCTGGTTGACGGCGTCCGACCGGCCGGCGGGCCGGACGCCCTGGACGACGACGTCGCGGCGGCGCCGGAGCCGGCCGGTTCCGAGAGGCGCGGCCTGGAGATCGTGCCGGCCCCGTTCGCCCGCCTCGCGCCGGGCCGGGCCGCCTGAAGCCGACCCGACCTCAGCGGATCACCGCCGCTCCAGCACCCCTCGCAGGAAGGCGGCTTGCCCGACGTGCTGAAGGTCGTCGTTCACCACGCTGACCAGCCGCACGCCGAGCGTCACCGGAGGGTCCCACCGCTCGTCGACCACGCGCCCGAGCTCCTCCTCCTTCAGGCCCTCGAGGAACCGGAGGGTCTGTGCGTGCACCGCCTCGTGGTAGTCGATCAGCAGGTCCGGGGAGTCGACGCGCACGGCGTCGACGTCGGCCGAGCTGTGCCCGTAGCCGATCGCGGACGGGGGGAACGGGAAGCCGAAGCGCTCGGCCCAGCCCTGCGCGGTGTAGACCTGTTCGAACCCGGCCACGTCGGCGATGTGGTCGTCCTGCACGCGCGTCAGATGCCAGACCAGCCAAGCGATCGAGTTGGCTGTGCCATCGACGCGGTAGGCCAACTGCTCAGGGGCCAGACCATCGACAGCACTCCGGACCTCCTCACGGATCCGGCCATAGGCGTCGGTCAGCAGCTCGGCACTCGTCACGGTTCACTCCTCGCAACGTCGTCGTGGGACCCCCACGTTGCCCGCACGACCGATCCGGCGCACGGCCGGGGTCGGGCCGAGGATGAACGAGCGGCCCGCTCGTCCAGATCTACCGCGCGAATGGGCCATTCGTTCAACTCCCGATCTCACCCCCTCCGGGCGGAGGACCGATCAGCCGGCGTAGATGCCGATGCCGTTCGGCACGAGGCGCGGCGACGAGCCGGACGGATCGTTGACGATCGTCACCTCGGACGCGCCGGGCGCCCGGAAGACCTGCGTCGACGAGCCGCCGCCGTCGAGGTTGATCGCGTCGTCGACGCCCATCGCCCGCAGAACCGTGGCCAGCTCCGCGAGCGTCGCGCCCACGCTGTCGGTCTGCCGGCCGTCGAGCGTGAGGAGGAACATGTAGTGCCCGTCCGGGCTCGTGCCCACGGCACTTCGGGGCGCTCGCTCGCGGTCGTCGAGCCCGGGAACCGGAAGTCTGTCGATCAGGATCGGGCTGCCCCCGATGGCGAACTGCGGCTGCACACCGCTGGTCGGCACCAGCGAGTAGTCGATCTGCACGCGGTCGCCGATCTCCAGCGAGCGCACCATGGCTGCGCCCTTGTCCCGACCGGTGAGCACGACGTCGCCTTGCGGAATCTGCCCGCCGACCGGCGGACCGGCGAGCACCACGACCCCCTCGTGGACCAGCACCTCGGCCTGGTCAGCCGCACAGGGCGCGTCACGGTCGACGTCGGTGCCGCACAGCGTCGTGGCCCGGTCGGCCACGCCCCAGTCCGGGGTGAACACGCCGATCCCGCCGACCGGCACGGCGTACTGGTTCAGCGCCGTGATCGGGAACGTCCCTCGCGTGCTGGTCGCCGTGCCCGTCAGCCGTAGGCGGTCGATCCGGCCCACGCGGTCGACCCCCACCGCGAAGACGTGCTCGATCTCGGCTCTGGGAACGGCCGGTCCCATCCGCCTGCCGTGGGGCACCGCGGCCTTCAGCGGGCGACCACCGGCGACGGCCGGTCCGGCAGGGGCGTTCGTGCGGCCGATGTCGAAGAAGTCGCCGTTGATGCCTGCGACCGCACCGGTGTGGTTGGCCATCGCCGCGACCGAGGCGCGCGCGGCGATCGTGCCGGGGGTGAGCAGGTCCGTGCGGATTCCGGGCGAGATCAGATCGACCACCACGACGTCACCCATCACCTGGCCGGCCGAGGCGGTCGTGGTGAAACCCTGGTGGACCACGCCGACCGCGACCGGCTGTTCGGGCCCGACCTCGCCGACGACACGATCGGGCGAACCCTCGGGTGTCGGTGTGGGGGGTGCCGGCTCTGCCGCGGCAGACGGAGCGAACGCCAGCAGTGCCGTCACGAGCAACGCAAGCAGCGCATGTCCGCGGCCGGCTCCCCGTGCCCGCATCCGGACCTCCAGTGGCGTGATCAGCGATCGCGGATGGGGATCGGATCACGCCCTGTGCACCGCGGACACCACACGGCGGCAGGCTTCACCCGGAGGTGATCGCGGGACCGCACCAACCGGTGACGCCGCTGGACACGGTCTGCACGCGCCGCGGTTCGCCTACCGGCGTCTTCGACCGCGATTCGTCCGGTCGTGGTGGGCGTGTCGCGGGCGTCCGCTTGCCCGTGCGGACTCACCGGGCCACCCTGGTCAGCGTGACCGAGCAGGCGATCGAACTCGATCTCGACGAGACCGGCGTGGCAACGGACCTTCCGCGACCTTCACACGTACGCGATGAGGTCCAGCAAGTGCCCTATCGGCCCGTGCAGTTCCGCGACGACGACCTTCCGACCGCGCTGGAACGGTCGGCGGCCTGGCTGCGCCAGGCACAGGAGTGGCTGGGCGAGCCGCTCGACGTCATCGCCGTTCACCTCGACTACGACGACAGCGACGCCGGGCCCTACTACGACGTCAAGCTGCTGTGCAACGAGGAGGACCTGGCAGGCGCTCCCATCGCCGTCCGCGCACAACAGGCACAAGCCACCTTGCGCTGATCTGAGCCGACGATCACCGGATTGACGGCAGCGTGGCAGGCATCTCCCGAGGCAGGATGATCGGGTGGAAGTCTGGCCAGGGGACGCGTATCCCCTGGGTGCCACCTACGACGGTCTGGGCACCAACTTCGGCTTCTTCTCCGAGCTGGCCACCCGCGTCGAGCTGTGCCTCTTCGACGACGAGGACATCGAGCAGCGGGTGGAGCTCTCGGAGGTCGACGGCTTCATCTGGCACTGCTACCTGCCGGGCGTGGGGCCCGGGCAGCGGTACGGCTTCCGCGTGCACGGCCCCCACGACCCGGCGCGAGGGCTGCGCTGCAACCCGGCGAAGCTCCTGCTGGATCCCTATGGCAAGTCGTTCGACGGGCCCGTGGACTGGGACGAGTCGCTCTTCGATTACCGGTGGGGCCAGATCGGGCACCGCAACGACGACGACTCCGCACCCCACCAGACCAGAGCCGTCGTCATCAGCCCGTTCTTCGACTGGGGCAACGACCGGCCGCCGCGCACCCGCTACAGCGAATCGGTGATCTACGAGGCCCACGTGCGTGGCCTCACGGTGCTCCACCCCGAAGTGCCGCCTGCCCTGCGTGGCACCTACGCCGGGCTGGCACACCCGGCTGTCGTCGAGCACCTCAAGAAGCTCGGCGTCACCGCGGTGGAGCTGATGCCCGTGCACCAGTTCCTCGACGACCACGTCCTCGTGGACCGCGGACTGGCCAACTACTGGGGCTACAACACCGTCGGCTACTTCGCCCCGCACCACCGCTACGCCGCCCGGGGCGGGCGAGGGCAGCAGGTCACCGAGTTCAAGGCGATGGTGCGCACGCTGCACGATGCGGGCATCGAGGTGATCCTCGACGTCGTCTACAACCACACGGCGGAGGGCAACCACCTCGGCCCCACGCTGTCGTTCCGGGGCATCGACAACCCCGCCTACTACCGGCTGGCCGACGATCCTCGCTACTACACCGACTACACCGGCACCGGAAACACGCTCAACGTGCGCCATCCGCACACCCTGCAGCTGATCATGGACTCGCTCCGGTACTGGGTGCTGGAGATGCACGTCGACGGGTTCCGGTTCGACCTGGCCTCCGCGCTGGCCCGCGGGCTCTACGAGGTCGACCGGCTCGCCACCTTCTTCGAGCTGGTGCAACAGGACCCGGTGGTGTCCCAGGTCAAGCTCATCGCCGAGCCGTGGGACGTCGGTCCCGGCGGCTACCAGGTGGGCAACTTCCCTCCGCTGTGGACGGAGTGGAACGGCCGCTACCGCGACGCTGTGCGCGACTTCTGGCGGGGCGTGCCGGGCACGGTCGGCGACTTCGCGTCCCGGCTCACGGGATCGTCGGACCTGTACGAGTCCAGCGGGCGCCGTCCGTACTCCTCGATCAACTTCGTCACGGCCCACGACGGGTTCACGCTGCACGACCTCGTCTCGTACAACCACAAGCACAACGCCGCCAACGGCGAGGACAACCGCGACGGCTCCGACGACAACCGCTCGTGGAACTGCGGCGCCGAAGGCCCCACGGACGACCCGTCGATCCAGGAGCTGCGCGAACGGCAAAAGCGCAATCTCCTGACCACGCTGTTCCTATCGCAGGGCGTTCCGATGTTCCTGCACGGCGACGAGCTGGGCCGCACCCAGGGCGGCAACAACAACGCCTACTGCCAGGACAATGCGATCTCCTGGGTGGACTGGAAGCGGGCCGAGGGGTTCCACTCGCTAAACGACTTCACCGCCCGGCTCGTCAGGCTCCGCCGCGACCATCCGGTCTTCCGGCGCCGCCGGTTCTTCCAGGGCCGCCCCGTGCGGGGCACCAGCCTCGAGGACCTCGCCTGGCTCACCCCGGCAGGCGTGCCGATGAGCGACGCGCACTGGACCGACGGCAGCACCCGCGCCCTGGCCATCTTCTACAACGGCGACGGGATCCCCGAGCCGGATCGCCGCGGCCGCAAGCTGCGCGACGACTCGTTCCTGCTGCTGGTCAACCCGAGCCCGGACGTCGTGGCGTTCACGCTGCCCGGCCCCGCCTACGGCGCCGCGTGGGAGATCGTCCTCGACACCGCCGACCCGCAGCGCGGCGCCCCTGGCCCTCTTCTGCCGCCGGCAGCGCGGGCCCGCACCACGCTCGGCGTTGTGGGGCGGTCGTTGCAACTGCTGATGCGCATCGCGTAAAAGCGCCGGCACTCGCAGCCACCAACCTGGGCGGACCGGCCGCCAAGGGAGGACCATCGAGGTCGGATGCACCCTCGTGGAGGTGGACGTGCCGCAGGACCGCCCTGGATCCGGACCCTTCGACGAGCTGTTCGAGCGTCTGATCGGGAACCTGGAGACCACGCTGGGCGGCGCCATGCCCCGTCCGGACGCCACACCGAGGACGCCGGGCACCCACGCACGCACCCCGCGGCTGGACCGGTTCGGGCGCGACCTGACAGCGGCGGCGCTGCAAGGCAGGCTCGACCCCGTCATCGGGCGCGACGCGGAGATCGAGCAGGTCCTCGAGGTGCTCGCCCGCCGCACCAAGAACAACCCGGTGCTGGTCGGCGACCCCGGCGTCGGCAAGACGGCGATCGTCGAGGGCATCGCCCAGCGCGTGGCCGACGGCGAGGTGCCCGACCAGCTCAAGGACGTGCGCGTGGTCTCGCTGGACCTCGCGGGCATGGTCGCGGGCACCCGGTACCGCGGCGACTTCGAGCAACGGCTCACCGGCGTCATCGACGAGGTCGTGGCCGCGGAACGCTCGATCGTGCTGTTCGTCGACGAGCTGCACGCCGTGGTCGGCGCCGGTTCGGCCGAAGGCGGGGCGATGGACGCCGCCACCCTGCTCAAGCCGGCTCTCGCGCGCGGCGAGTTGCAGCTCATCGGCGCGACGACCCTGCACGAGTACCGCAAGCACATCGAGAAGGACGCCGCCCTGGAGCGGCGCTTCGAACCGGTCCGCATCGCCGAACCCACGGTCGCGGCGACGATCACGATCCTGCTCGGGCTGCGCAAGCGCTACGAGCAGCACCACGACGTCCACATCGGCGACGCCGCGCTGGTGGCAGCCGCCGAACTGTCGGACCGCTACCTCACCGACCGGTTCCTGCCGGACAAGGCGATCGACCTCGTGGACCGCGCGAGCGCACGGGCCCGGATCCACGCCGGTCGCGAACACACCGACCCTGCGGCCGACGAGCGCCTGGAGCAACTGCGCCGTGCTCGTGACGTCGCCGTCGACGCGGAGGACTTCGAGCGCGCACACATGCTCACCCGTGAGATCGACATGGCGGAGGCGGCCACGGCAGCCGCCCCGGCCGGGACCGTCGAGATCACGGCCGACGACGTGGCCGCCGTGCTCGCGCAGATCACCGGCATCCCGCTCGCTCGCATCACCGCCACCGAACGCACCCGGCTGCTCGACCTGGAGGCGCTGCTGCACCGCCGTGTCGTCGGGCAGGACGACGCCGTCGAGGCCGTGGCCGACGCGGTGCGCGCCGGCCGGGCCGGGCTGGCGCACCCCGATCGGCCGATCGGGTCGTTCCTATTCCTCGGCCCCACCGGCGTCGGCAAGACAGAGCTGGCCAGGGCACTGGCCGAGGCCCTGTTCGGCTCGACCGACGCGCTGCTGCGCTTCGACATGAGCGAGTACGCCGACCGCAGCAGCGCGATGCGGCTGGTCGGTGCGCCGCCGGGACACATCGGGTACGAGGACGCCGGTCAGCTCACCGAAGCAGTGCGACGCACCCGGTACGCGGTGCTGCTGCTCGACGAGATCGAGAAGGCCCACGCCGATGTCACCGCCACGCTGCTGCAGGTGCTCGACGCGGGGCGTCTCACCGACGCCCACGGGCGCACCGTCGACTTCACGAGCACGGTCGTGATCATGACCAGCAACCTCGGGGCGCACCAGCTTCTCGCCGCGGCGCAGGCCGGGCGCCCCGCCGAGGATGTCCGCGACCCCGTGCTCGCCGCGATGCGGGCCCACTTCCGTCCGGAGTTCCTCAACCGGATCGACGACATCGTGCTGTTCCACGCCCTCGACCGCGCCGAGCTCCGGCGGATCACCCACTTGATGCTCGGCGAGACCGGGGAGCGCCTACGCGCCCAGGGCATCACGCTGGACGTCACCGAGAGCGCGATCGACTGGCTCGCCGAACGCGGTCACCAGCCGGAGCTCGGGGCCCGCCCGCTGCGCCGCACCATCGCCCGTGAGCTCGACCGCAAGCTCTCCCGGATGATCATCGCCGGCGACGTCGGCTCCGGGCAGCGGGTCGTGGTGGACGTGGTGGACGGCGCCCTGGTGCTCCAACCCCGCACAGCCTGAGCTGAGCGCACAAATCGTGGCGCCACAAGCCGCCACATCTTGGGCGGACCGCACAAAAGCGCTGGAACCCTCCGTCCGCGTGTCACGACTCACGTACCGCCCGCCGTCCTAGTCGGGACACGGTGGAAGTCGGGAACGAATGTGGGGGGGAAACGAGATGGCACGAATCACCGTCATCGGCGCAGGCCTGAACGGCCTCGCCACGGCGCTGCTGCTCGCACGCGACGGCCACAGCATCACGGTGCTGGAGCGAGACGCCGGGCAGCCGGAAGGTGACGCGGACGGGCAGTGGCAGAACTGGGAGCGGCCCGGCGTCAGCCAGTTCCGGCTGCCCCACATCATGCAGGCGCTGTGGCGTCGGCTGATGGAACAGGAGCTGCCCGAGGTCATCGACGAGCTGGAGCGGCTGGGCGGCATCCGCTTTAGCCCGCTCGACACACTGCCGCCCGCGGTGACCGGCGGATCGCGCCCCGGCGACGAGGACCTGCGGCTGATGCTGGCCCGCAGGCCGGTCGTCGAAGGGGCGTTGGCGACCGTGGCGGCGCGTACGCCCGGCGTCACGGTCCGGCGTGGAGCGAAGGCCGAGGCGCTGGTGGCCGCCGCGGACGCGAGCGGCGTCCCGCATGTCAACGGCGTCGTCATCGAGGGCGGTGAGACGGTGCCCGCCGACCTGGTGGTCGACGCGATGGGGCGCAACACCACGATCGACCGGATGCTCGCCGGGATCGGCGCCCAGCGTCCCCAGGAGCAGAGCGAGGACCTCGGGTTCGTCTACTACTGCCGGCACTTCCGCAACGAGACCCCGCGGCCGGTGCCGAGCGCCATCATCTTCTACGAGGGAATGTCCCTGCTCTGGGTGCCTGCCGACGAGAACACGTTCGGCCTGGCGTTCGTCGCGGCGTCCAACGACCGCGAGCTGCGCGGGCTGCGGGACGTGCAGGCGTGGGACCGCGTCGCGGCCCTGATCCCCGACCTCGTGCCGCTACTGGCCATGTCGACACCGATCACCGACGTCCAGGTGATGTCCGGTGGTCCGGACCGGCATCGGTCCTTCGTCGTCGACGGCGAGCCGGTGGCCACCGGTGTGGTCGCGGTCGGTGACTCCGTTGTGCGCACCAACCCCTCGCTCGGCCGGGGCTCGTCGATCGGCATGGCACAGGCCTGTGTGCTGCGCGATGTGCTCCGTGAGGTCGGACCGGACCGGCCGGCCGAGCTGGCACGCCGCTTCGCCGAGGTGATCGACGCCGTCGTCGGGAAGATGTACCGGCTGACGCTCGAGCAGGACCAGAACCGGATGGCCGAGATCCAGGCGGACATCGCAGGCACGCCCCACCCGCAGGCGAGCGAGGCCTGGACGCTGCAGCGGGGGGTCCGGCAGATGATGATGCAAGAGCCCGACGCGCTGCGCATCTTCATGCGGTCCGCGCTGCAGGTCGAGGCCATCGACGTGGCGGCGATTCCGCCCGCGCTGCGCGCCAGGATCGAGGCGCAGGAGGCCGACGGTCCCGGCTACCCGCCCGCGGGTCCCACCCGGGCCCAGCTGCTCGCGGCCGTCGCCGGAGCCGACCAGCCGGCCGAATCCGTCGCGTAAGGCCGTTTCGACCGAGGCTGGACGGGCACACAAGCGGGAGCGTGGGCCCGGAACCGATGAGAGGAGGCGTCCGATGGCGTCAGTGAAGAAGCAGCTCAAGAAGCTCACGAAGCGCCAGGACGCGCTCGAACGTGCGATGCGCGACCTCAAGCCCAAACGGCTGCGCAGGCTCCTCCGCCGGCCGGGCAAGACGACGAGCCGCAGTCCGTCGCTGTCCGGACGCGCCTCCTGACACGTCTGCGCACGTCCCCGATCGCCGCAGCGGATCGGTCGCTCACCGGGGCCGTGTGAGGTTGTAGACAGCCGGAGCGGGCTTTCCACCAGCAGCTCCGGCGTTATTCCAGGTGCGAGCTTCTCCGAGCAGACGGAGAAGCTCGCCGAGTCGCCTCGGGAATCGCATCCCGGACGGCCGCCGGGTGGGCCGGAACCCGGCGTGAAACCTGGGAGGCAAGAAATGAACACCGGTACGAATGGGCGTTCGGCAATCGCCGGCGCACCCGACTACAACTTCTGGCGCGAGCACACCACGATCGCGCTGTCACCGGTTGCCGCACCGTCCATCCTCGGACTGTTCGGCTTCGCCGCGGCCACGTTCATGGTCGCCGCCAACCTGGCCGGCTGGTACGGAGATTCGCAGACACCACTGATCCTGTTCCCCTTCGCGCTGGCGGCAGGCGGCATCGCACAGTTGCTCGCCGGCATGTGGGCCTACCGGGCCCGCGACGCGGTGGCCACAGCGATGCACGGCATCTGGGGTTCGTTCTGGATCGGCTACGGCCTGTACAACCTGCTCATCGCCCTGGGTGTGCTGCCCGCCGCCGCCACCAGCGGCACGGCGTCGGTCGCCTTCGGCTTCTGGTTCGTGGTACTCGCCGCGATCACGTGGGTGGGCGCAATCGCCGCCACCCGCGAGAACAACGCGCTGACCGCAGTGCTGGGCACCCTGGCCGCCGGATCCACCCTCCTCGCCATCGCCCTGATGGGCGGTGTGCCGGTGGTCCAGACGATCGCGGCCTACGTACTGCTCGTCTCCGCCGTTCTCGCCTGGTACCTCGGCAGCGCGATGATGCTCGAGGCCACGTTCAAGCACCCCGTTCTGCCGGTCGGCAAGCGCCACACGGTGCGCCTTCCCGACGATGTGCCGAGCAACCTGATCCAGTACGAGTTCGGCGAGCCGGGGGTCAAGGCCGGGCAGTGATCACAAACGGATCAACGGCCATCGGGAACTGACCACAGAACTACTGAACTCCGCCACCGTGCACGCCCGGCCGCGTGCGCGGTGGCGGTCCTCTATTCACATTCTCGACTCCGGACCCACCGCGCACGGGTAGCGTCATCCGGCATGGCTGATCAGAGTCTGAGTGAGCAGGCCCGTGAGGCCGTGCTCAAGGCGATCATCAAGACCGCTCCGTCCGTCGGAAACAGCCCAGCCGGAGTTCGTGACCTCGCCGAGGCGTACGCACTCCTGGAACGGAACCTGGTCCCGAACGCAGGCGTCCGGCACAACCGGACGTGAGGATTCCGGCGGAGTCCCGGCGCGGGTGAGCATAGGCCCGGACGGCGGCTCGCCGGTTACTCTGACGGTTCGGGAGGCGCGCGAGATGCTGCACATCTCTCTCCTCGGCGAGCAGTCGATCTCCGATGACACGACCGGCATCGTCCGGACGCGGTCGTCGCGCTCCCTCGCGCTGGTGGCGTTCCTGGTCATCCACGCCGGGTCTCCCCAGTCCCGGCAGCGCATCGCCGGGCTCTTCTGGCCCGAGTCCACCGACGCGCAGGCACTGACCAACCTGCGTCGCGAGCTCCACCACCTGAGGCAGCTCCTGGGCGACCCACCTCCGCTCGTCGTCACGTCCAGGGACCTGTGCTGGGAGGACACCCCTACCTGTCGCGTCGACGTGCGCACCTTCGACACCGAACGCCGCGCCGCACTGGCCGCCGCGGCGGCCGACGACACCGACGCTCTGGTCACGCACGCGGGCGCGGCCATCACCTGCTATCGCGGTGAACTGCTGCCCGGCGTGTACGACGACTGGCTCCTCGACGCCCGCTCCGAGATCGAGAGCCAGTGTGTGGAGCTGTGCGATCTGAGCCGCGATACGCGGACCCGCACCTGTGACCTCGTGGGGGCGGCCGAGGCTGCACGCCGGCGTATCCAGCTCCGGCCGTTGGAGGAGGCCGGATACCGGGCCCTGATGACGCTGCAGGCCGACCTGGGTGACCGGGCCGGCGCCGTGAGCACCTACCACCACTGCGCTTCGGTCCTGGAGCGAGAGCTCGGCCTCGCCCCGGACCGCACGACGCTCGCGGCTCTCCAGCGCGTGATGGCCCGCGCCGACCCGGTGACGCCACCGCCGTCGACGATCGACGTCCCCCCGGCCCGTACGGGACCCGCCGCAGCGAAGCTCGTCGGACGTTCCCGGGAGATGCAGGTCCTCCGCACGCTGTGGGCAGGCGCAGCCGCGGGGCGCCCGGTCATCGCGCTCGTCCGCGGCGATCCCGGCGTCGGGAAGACCCGCCTCGTCGCGGAGGTCGCCGAGCTGGCCCGGCGCCAGGGCGCGGTGGTGGCGAGCACCCAGTGCTTCGGAGCCTCCGGACGGCTGGCGCTGGCGCCGGTGGCCGACTGGCTGCGCAACCCGGCGATCCGGTCGTCCATGACGGCGCTCGAACCGGTGTGGCGCGTCGAGGTCGACAGACTGGTGCCCTCGGCCGAGGGTCACGGTGAGCCGGGGGCCAGCCTGCGGGCCATGGTGGACGCCTGGCAGCGCCACCGCTTCTACGAAGGCCTGGCACGGGCCCTGCTCGGCGTCGGCCGTCCGATGCTGCTGGTCCTCGACAACGTGCAGTGGTGCGACAAGGAGACCCTCGAGTTCCTCACGTTCGCCCTCGGGCGTGCCTCCGACCGACCCGTCATGGTGGCGGCCACCCGGCGGGACGAGACCCTCGACGACGAACCCGGATCGGCAGACTGGGCTGTCCGGATGCGGGCCACCGGAATGCTCACCGAGCTCCCGATCAGCCCGCTGGAGGTCACCGACACCGCCCGTCTCGCCGAGGAGATCTCGGGGCAACCCCTCCTCGACGACGACGCGAGCCTGCTGCAGGCGGCCACGGGCGGCTTCCCGCTGTACGTCGTCGAGGCGGCACGGGCGACGGTCGATCTCGGCAGCACCGACCCGGCGGGGGCGCCACTCCCGGTCAGCGACCTCACCGCGGTGCTGCGCAACCGCCTCGACCAGGTGACGCCCACGGCTCGTGAGGTTGCGGGCCTGGCGGCCGCGGTGGGCCGGAACTTCACCCTCGACCTGCTCAGCGAGGCGAGCGACCTCGACGCGGGCGACGTGGTCCACGCCGTCGACGAACTGTGGCGGCGCCGGATCATCCGCGAGTTCGCCGACGGCTACGACTTCTCCCACGACCTGCTTCGTGACACCGCCTACGCGCAGATCAGCCCGCCGAATCGGTGGTTGCTGCACCGGCGTCTCGCCCAGGGACTCGAACTGCTCCACCCCGACGACACCGACGGCGTCTCGGCGCAGCTCGCGGAGCAGTACGCCCGCGGTGGACGAGCGGAGCGGGCCGTGACCTACTACCGGCGCGCGGCCGACGTCGCGGCGGGCAGGTTCGCCCATGACGAAGCGATCCGCCTGCATCAGGAGGCGCTGTCGATCCTGCGCACCCTCCCGGCGAGCAGGGACCGGGACGGACAGGAGCTGGGCGTCCTCGAAGCCCTGGCGGCGCCGCTCAACGCCCGGTACGGCTACTCCTCCCCCAGGCTGCAGGACACGCTCGAACGCACCGTCACCCTCGCCGAGAGGCTCGGTCGCAAGAACTCGGTTGTGGACGGGCTCATCGGGCTCTGGGCGTCCCGGTTCGTCCAGGGACGGATCGCCGATGCTCACCGCACCGCGGAGCGCCTGCTCACCGCGGTCGAACCCGGCTCCGAGCTGAGCGGCTCGGCCCACTTCGCCTTCGGGGGTTCCGCGGTGAGCCTCGGCATGCCGGAGGAGGCGCTGCGCCACTTCGGGATCGCCGCCGAACTGCACACAGGTGCCTCGCTGAGCGTCGGGACGCGTCCCGTCGTGCACGGCAAGGCCTGGTCGGCGCACGCCCACTGGCTCGTCGACCACGACGCCGAGGCCGTCGCGAGCTGCCGTGACGCGATCGCGCTGGCCCGGTCGATCGGGCACCCGTACAACCTGGCCGTCGCCCTGGCCTACGGCTCCATCACCCACCAGATGCGGCACGACCTGCCCGAACTGGCCGACACCGTCGCCGAGCTGCGCGAGCTCTGCGACCGGTACGACTTCGCGTACTACCGCGAGTGGGGGTTGATCCTCGACGGCTGGGCCCGCACGGACGGGTCGGGCGCGGACCTCGCCCGGCGCGGAATCGAGAACCTCAGGTCGGAGGGCGCATTCGCCCGCATGCCGTACTGGCTCTCGCTGCTCGCCGAGTCCGCGGCCCGTGACGACGGGGCCGGTGCAGCCCGGGCGACCCTCGACGCGGCGCTCGTCGCCGGACAGGCCAGGGACGACCTGTGGTGGATGCCGCAGGTGATGCGGATGCGGGCGGCCTACGACGACCCTGACGCCGCCGTCGCCCGGTTGCTGTTGGCGGCGCAGATGGCGCGTGCCCACGGCAGCGTCGCGCTGCTCCGGCGCTGCGATCACGACCTCGCCGAACGCGGTGTCCGTCCTCCCGCGAACGCCACCACGAACGCTGCGCGAACGCCGGATTCCTAGCGTCGGCAACCGGGTCGCTCGGACGTCGAGCGCCGCAGCCTAGGAGACGTCATGACCACTACCACCGTGACTCCGTACGACGAGTTGGCCGCCGCCCTGCGCGGCGACCTGATCACGCCGCAAGACCCGGGCTATGACGAGGCGCGCTCCGTCTACAACGCCATGATCGACAAGAGGCCAGCGGCCGTCGCCCGCTGCCGGGACGTCGCCGACGTCATCGCCTGTGTCCGTTTCGGCCGTGACCACGGCCTCGAGATCGCCGTCCGGGGTGGCGGACACAACGCCGCCGGGCTCGGTGTGTGGGACGACGCGCTGGTCATCGACCTCTCACTGCTGCGCAGCACCACCGTCGACCCCGTGAACCGCACGGTGCGCGCCGATGCCGGATGCACGTGGGGCGACGTCGACCACGCCACCGCCGCGTTCGGCATGGCCACCCCGTCGGGCTTCATCGCGTCCACCGGCGTGGCCGGCCTGACGCTCGGCGGTGGGATCGGCTACCTCACCCGACGCTTCGGGCTCACGTCCGACAACCTCCTCTCCGCCGATGTCGTACTCGCCGACGGCACGTTCCTGACGGCGAACGAGAGCTCCCACAGCGACCTGTACTGGGCCCTGCGTGGTGGCGGCGGGAACTTCGGCGTGGTCACGTCCTTCACGTTCCGCTGCCACGACATCGGGGAGAACGGCACGATCATCGGCGGTCCGGTGCTCTACGACTTCGCCGACACCGACGCCGTGATGCGCTGGTACCGGGAGCTGATCCCGTCACTGCCCGAGGAGCTCAACGGCTGGATCGGACTGATCACCATCCCACCCGCCCCGCCGTTCCCCGAAGAGCTCTGGGGCCGCAAGTCCTGCGCGATCGTCTGGTGCTACACCGGCCCGCACGACCGGGCCGACGAGGTGCTGGAGCCGATCACCACGTTCGGCTCGCCGCTCGTGGTCGGCCTGCACGACATGCCGTTCCCCGTGCTGCAGAGCGCTTTCGACGCCCTGTACCCGGCCGGCCTGCAGTGGTACTGGCGGGCGGACGTCTTCACCTCGATCTCCGACGCCGCCATCGACGTGCACCGCAAGTACGGCGCGCAACTGCCGTCGGGTCACTCCACCATGCACCTGTATCCGATCGACGGCGCCGCGTCCCGGGTGCCGGAGGGCGCCACGGCCTTCCCCTACCGCGACGGGGGCTGGGCGGGGGTCATCGTGGGCGTCGACCCGGACCCGGCGAACGCGGAGGCGATCTCGCGCTGGGCCCGCGACTACTGGGAGGAGCTGCACCCGACCTCGGCCGGTGGCGCCTACGTCAACTTCCTCATGGACGAGGGACAGGACCGGGTCAAGGCGTCCTACCGCGGCAACTACGAGCGGCTGGCCCAGGTCAAGAAGCGCTACGACCCGGACAACACGTTCCACGTCAACCAGAACGTCCGCCCGGCCGAGTAGCCGGTTCCGGCGGACAGCTGGGGTCGCGGAGGCGGCGGTCGCGGGGCGCGCGACCACCCACCCCGTGCGAACCGTGGCGTAGCGGCACCTGACGGAGCGGGGCGATTACGACAGGAACGGGAGACTCAGGCGTTCCTCGCTCTTCCTGAACGGCCGCCGGGCCGATCGGCGACGCCGGAACCAGCGGCTCGCCGACGCGGCGCAGCACGGTCACGGGAGCGATCCAGAGTGGTGGAGGTGCTCACGCCGCCAACCGGCCGGTGTCGTCCCGTACTGCCGCCGGAACGCCCGCTCGAACGTGCTGAGGTCGAGGAACCCGACCGCAGCGGCAATGTCCGACATCCCGAACCGGGCGTGCCTCGGGTCGGACAGCAGCACCCGTGCCGCGAGCAGCCGCTGCTCGCGCATGTACGCACCGGGCGTGGTCCCGATCCGTTCGAACAAGGTGTACGTCCGGCGGACAGACACATAATGCCGCCGCGCCAACTCCTCCACCCGCAGCTCAGGGTCGGACAGGTGTTCGCGGACGTAAACCAGCATCATGTCCAGCAACACCCCAACGGGGCCGTCCCCGCCCGGCACGGAGGGTGTGATGGCCCGCAACACCATCGCCAGCAAATCGATCGCGGCCCGCCCGGCGTCCAGCTGCTGCGACGCCGTGAGGTCCTCGGCAATCTCGAACAACCGACCGAGGTAGCCGGACAGCACCTGCATGGCCGGGGCGGCGGGGTCCACGCTGCGCGCACACGCCTCGGTGATCTCGGCGGTACGGAGCGGGAGCAACTCGCGAGAGAAACGCAAGGTCATGCGCCTGCTCTCGATCGACGAGACCCGCTCGAAGGGACTTCGCGTTTCGGTCAGCACTCCGCTACCGGGCACCAGCTCGGCGAAGCGGTCGTGCTGGCAGTGGCTGGTCTGACCGGCCGTCTGTACGCCGAAGAACAGGTTGTCGGTCGACGCCATCGCTGCCATCCGGTCCGTCCGGACCATCGACATCGATGCTCCCCAGTGCGACTGACTGAGCGTGATGGCCTCGCCCAGCTCCTGGGCCGCCACACGCCCGCGGAAGTCGGGACCTGTCCGGGTGATCATCGGTAGGAAGCGCTCGCGGGCGACGTCTTCCAACGCCTCACCGGAGAATTCGTGGACCTGCACGCGCCCAAAGCTAGTTCCGGCCGTCCGCCCAGAGCTGGTGCTCGTAATAGCTTTGTCAGGACGTGCTTGTCTTTCTGCGGTTACTTTCCTCGTGGGTTCGTAGAGCCCGACGGCCGTCCAGCCACTACAGGTACACGCTTGCGTGAACTCCCCGAGCGACTTCACAAACTCGGCCGTGCCCAGCAAGTTGGTGCCTACCGTGCTGGCGATTGCGACGTTCTGCGCGGCAGCCACCCACCGGGGTGGCAACTCCAACGCCCGCCACCTGCCTCGGCGCGGCAAGCCGTCCGCGCCGGATCTGGCGGTCGTGGCGGCTCGTACGCCGTGTGCGGCGGATCGAGCGGGAAGAACTCGGCTCAGCTGCCCTGGGAGAGCGGTGCGAGCAGCTCGTTCTCCAGTAGGTGACGCAGGATGAGCTCGTGTGACGTGACGAGGTGAATACGCGTGAACTCCGCGGCCGCAGCCGCGTCGCCCGCCCGAACCGCGTCGAGAATCTCCCGGTGCTCGGTGTGCAGGTGCTCGAGGTTCTCGATCACCCCGATGTGCAGGTACAGGTACCGGTCGGTCAGGCGCCGGAGGTGCTGGGTCAGTTCGATCATCCGCGGGCGGTCGGCGCAGGTGAAGATGTGCGCGTGGAACCGCGCATTGGCCTCCAGCCACTCGGCCGGTGAGGCCTCCGACTCCATCGCCTCGACCAGCGCAGCCATCTGCGTCATCTGGGCGCGGCCGACGTTCGGCACGGCCAGCCGGGTGAGCAACGGCTCGACGGCCTCGCGCAGCTCGTAGAGCTCCTGCAGCTCGGCGATCGACAGCTCGCGCACGACGGAGGTGGCAGGCCCCAGGTCCACCAGGCCCTCGTTGGCCAGCACCTGCAACGCATCCCGCGCGGGCATCCGGCTCACGTCGTACTCCGCTGCGATGCGCGCCTGGGACAGCACCGTGCCCGGCTTGAGATCGCCGCTGAGCACCCGCCGTCGCAGATCGCGCGTGACCCGTCCCGCAGCCGACTCGGCCGCCGCCATGTGCCCTCCTGCCCTTCGCCCCGGCAAGTATGCACTTCGGTCATGAACTCACAAGGTGCCCCAACCTCGTAGCCCTTGCCACTCCGCCTGTCGCTGCCTAACGTCAAGCGGTATACCGATTATGGCAAGTCGTATACCGAGCAAGGAGACCAACGATGTCCATCACCGCTCCGTCGGCCCGGGACGCCGACCCGATCGAGGGCCTGCCGACCGGGCTCCGCATCGGAGGGCGTGTCGTGGAGGGCCGCGCCCCGCGGATCCCCGTCACGAACCCCGCCACCGGCGAGGTCTTCACGGACGTCGCGGGAGCAAGCGAGGAGGACGTCGACGAGGCCGTCCGGGTCGCCGACGAGACATTCCGCTCCGGGGTGTGGCGCGACCTGCCGATCCACGACCGCGCCCGGGCGATCAACCGGTTCGCCGACGGCATCGAGGCCCGGATGACCGACCTCTACCGGCTCGAGACCCTGAACAACGGCAGGCCGATCACGGAGACCAGGGCCCAGATCACCCGGCTCGCCGAGTGGTACCGCTACAACGCGGCCCTGCTGCTGGCCGACCGCGGGTCGGTCGTCCCGCTGCGGGGCGACTACCACGCCTACACCAGCCGTTTCCCCATCGGCGTGGTCGGAATCCTGTCCTCGTTCAACCACCCGATGATGATCGCGTCGAAGAGCCTCGCTCCCGCGCTGGCCACCGGCAACACCGTGGTGCTCAAGCCGTCCGAGCAGACCCCGCTCACCGCGCTGCTCCTCGGGCAGATCGCGCAGGATGCCGGCATCCCCGACGGCGTACTCAACGTCGTGCCCGGTCTGGGCCCGACCGCGGGAGCCGCCCTGACCGAGCACCCACTGGTCAAGAAGGCCGTCTTCACCGGAGGCACGGAGCCGGGCCGGGCGATCGCGGTGGCGACGGCCAAGCGGTTCGCCAAGGCGACGCTGGAGCTCGGCGGCAAGTCCCCCGTCCTGATCTTCGACGACACCCCCATCGACGTAGCCGCCAGGGGTGCCGCCTTCGGTGGCTTCATCGGCGCAGGTCAGACGTGCATCGCCGGGAGCAGGCTGCTGATCCAGCGCAGCATCTACGACGACGTCATCGAGGCGCTGTCGAAGGTCGCCAGGTCGATCCGCATCGGCGACCCTGCGCTGGAGACCACCCAGCTCGGCCCGGTCATCTCGAAGCGGGCCCAGGAACGCATCCTCGGGTACGTCGAGCTCGGCCGCAGTGAAGGCGCGCGGGTCGCCACCGGCGGGCACGCCGCTGAGGTTCCCGGCCTCCCCGGCGGGTTCTTCATCGAGCCCACCGTCCTCGCCGACGTCACCAACGACATGCGGATCGCCCGCGAGGAGATCTTCGGGCCGCTCGTCGTGGCCGTTCCCTTCGACGACGAGCAGGAGGCCATCACCTTGGCCAACGACTCGCCGTACGGGCTGGGCTCGTCGGTCTGGACGCGGGACGTCGCCCGTGCGCACCGGGTGGCCGGACAGCTCGAGATGGGCATGGTCTGGATCAACGACCACCACCGGCTCGACCCGTCGTCGCCGTGGGGTGGCCTGCGTGAGAGCGGCGTCGGCCGTGAAGGCGGCTGGGAGTCGTTCAACGACTTCACCCACGTCCGCGCGATCACCGTCCGCACGGCGCCGGACGACGTCGACTGGTACGGCGGCGTCGCGACGGAACGGCTCAACTGATGGGCGGCCTGACCGTCTCCACGCCGGCCGAGGGCGTCGTCGAGGTCGAGCTGGACAACGAGCCCGACAACCTTCTCAGCATCGCGATGGTCGAGCAGTTCACCGAGCTGCTGCTGCACCCGCCGGCCGGCGCACACGTCCTCCGGCTGTGGGCCAACGGTCCGGCGTTCTGCCTCGGCCGTGAGCGGGCCGGCACCACTCCGGAGGATCTGCACGACGAGACGGAGGTGCTGGTCGGTCTCCAGCGCGCGCTGCGTCGGACGAAGCTGGTGACCGTCGCGGAGGTGCAGGGCGACGCAGCCGGGTTCGGCGTCGGCGTCCTGGCGGCGTGCGACGTGGCGGTCGCTGTCTCGACCGCGAAGTTCTGGTTCCCCGAGATCGGCATTGGCCTGGCACCGGCAGTCGTGCTGGCCTGGCTGCCCAGGGTGGTAGGTGAGCGGCAGGCGTTCTGGCTCACCGCCACCGGCGAGAAGATCACCGCAGCACGCGCGGTGGAGCTCGGCCTGCTCAACGCCGTGGTCTCCGGACCGGACGAGCTGACCAAGGACATCGACGAGCGCATCACCGCGTTGCGCAAGCACGACCCCCGCATCCACACCGAGATCCGGGAGATGTTGCAGGCCGGCCGCTCTCTCGACGAGGACCAAGCCCTCGAGCTGAGCATCGACCGCCTCGTCGTCGGGGGCTTGCGCCGCCTGCGCCGACTCGGCGACGCCACGAATTCCTGATCCCCGCAACGGCCTGGCAAAGGAGCCGACGATGGCAGTCGCACGCCCCGGCGCGCACTCCTGGCGTCATGAGATCAGCCGTTACCAATGGGCCGTCCTGGTCGCCACCACAATGGGGTGGGCGCTGGACGGCTTCGATTCCAGCCTGTTCACCCAGGTCGCCGGCCCGGCGACCACCGACCTGCTCGGTCACCCGTCCTCGTTCTACAGCGGCCTCGCCGTCACGGTCTTCCTGTTCGGCTGGGCGGTGGGCGCAATCGCGTTCGGCGCGCTGGCGGACTACGTCGGACGGGTCCGGGTCCTGATCATCGGGGTGCTGACGTACTCCGTGTTCACCGCGCTGGCCACGCTGTCCGGCGAGTTCTGGCACTTCGCGGTTCTGCGCTTCATCGCCGGGATCGGCTCCGGTGTGGAGCTTCCGATCGGCGCGGCGCTGGTGGCCGAGGCGTGGAACAACCGCCACCGCGCCAAGGCCAGCGGCATCATGATGTCCGGCCTGGCGATCGGCTCGTTCCTCTCGGCGATCGTCTACAACTTCGTCGGCGGCTTCGGGTGGCGGCTCACTCTCGCCTTCGGCCTCATTCCGGCCCTGCTCGTGCTGTTCATCCGCCAGCACGTGCACGAGCCCGAGTCGACGGCGACGGTCAAGGCCGCACGTGCGGTGCGCAAGCAGGAGCGGGCGGCGGGAGCCCGCAAGATCGCGGCCGATCGCTTCGTCCTCACGCAGCTGTTCACGCCTCCGATGCTCCGCCGGACCGTGCCCTGCACGGTCATCTGCATCGGCGCGCTGTTCGCGTTCTGGGGGGTCACGACCTGGACCCCGCAGATCGTCCGGGAGATCGTCGGGGAGCACGGCGTCAGTGGGAACGCCGCGGTCGGCTACGTGTCGTGGGCCACGGCCATGCTCAACCTCGGTGGCCTGATCGGGTACGCCAGCTGGGGGTTCATCGCCGACAAGATCGGTCGCAAGCCCACCTTCGTGATGAGCCTGGTGATCGGCATCATCGCGGTCTGCGTGCTCTACCCGTTCGGCACGAGCTTCGCGGCCTACATGTGGCTGCTGCCCTTCGTCGGGTTCGGCGTCTTCGGCGTTCTCTCGGGCAACGCCGTGTTCTTCCCCGAACTGTTCGGCGCCTCGGTACGGGCCTCGGCTCTCGCGGTGACCAACAGCATCGGTCGGCTCTTCACCGCCGCAGGCCCACTTCTCGCCGGCGCCATTGCGACGCAGTGGTTCGGCGGCAGCCTGGCCCTGGCCACGACCGCGGTCTCTGCACTGATCGTGATCGCGTTCATCGGCTTGGCATTCACCCCGGAGACCCACGGGGAGTTCCTCTTCGACGACAACCCCGCGACTTCGGTCGACGGGCTCGTCGCCGGGGGCATCATCAGCGAAGGAATACGACCATGAGAACCATCGACCACTGGATCGGCGGCAAGCCGACCGCAGGCACAGCCCACCGGGTCGGCCCGGTGTACGACCCGGCCACCGGCCGGCAACAGGCCGAGGTGGCCCTGGCCGACGCCAGTGACGTCGACCTCGCCGTCCAGGCCGCGTCCGAGGCGTTCGTCTCGTGGTCGCAGACCTCGCTGAGCAAGCGGACGGGCATCCTGTTCGCCTTCCGCGAGCTGGTGCGGGCCCACACCGACGAGCTCGCCGAGCTGATCACGTCCGAGCACGGCAAGGTGCTCGCCGACGCCCGGGGCGAGGTCCAACGGGGTCTCGAGGTCGTCGAGTTCGCGTGCGGGATCCCGCAGTTGCTCAAGGGCGAGTTCTCCGATCAGGTCTCCACCGGCATCGACAGCTTCTCGTTCCGGCAGCCGCTCGGGGTGGTCGCCGGGATCACCCCGTTCAACTTCCCGGTGATGGTCCCGATGTGGATGAACCCCATCGCCATCGCCTGCGGCAACACCTTCGTCCTCAAGCCGAGCGAGCGGGTGCCGTCGGCGTCCGTACTGCTCGCCGAGCTGTGGGCGGAGGCGGGCCTGCCCGACGGCGTCTTCAACGTCGTGAACGGCGACAAGGTGGCGGTCGACGCGCTGCTCGACCACCCGGACGTCGCTGCGGTGTCCTTCGTCGGTTCCACCCCCATCGCCCGCTACGTGCACGAACGCGCGACGCAGGCAGGCAAGCGCGTCCAGGCGCTGGGCGGGGCGAAGAACCACGCCGTGGTGCTCCCCGACGCCGACATCGACTTCGCTGCCGACCACCTGACCGCTGCCGCCTTCGGCTCCGCGGGCCAGCGCTGCATGGCGATCTCCGCCGCGGTCGCCGTGGGCGACGCCGCCGACAGGCTCGTCGAGACGCTGCGCGCGAAGGCGGCAGCCGTCCAGGTCGGTCCCGGCGCCGACTCCACCAGCGAGATGGGGCCGGTGATCACCCAGCAGTCCAAGGACCGGATCATCGGGTACGTCACCTCGGCAGAGGGCCAGGGCGCCACCCTCGTGGCCGACGGCCGCACGATCCAGGCCGACGCCCTGCAGGACGGGTACTTCGTCGGGCCGACCGTGATCGACCACGTGACGGCCGAGATGGACGTCTACCGCAACGAGGTCTTCGGCCCCGTGCTGGTGGTCCTGCGCGCCGAGACGCTCGACGACGCGATCGCGCTGATCAACGCCAATCCGTACGGCAACGGCACGTCCGTTTTCACGGGCAGCGGGGAGGCTGCGCGCCGGTTCCAGCGCGAGGTCCACGTCGGCATGATCGGAATCAACGTTCCGATCCCGGTGCCCATGGCGTACTACTCGTTCGGCGGTTGGAAGGACTCGCTGTTCGGCGACACGCACGTGCACGGTCCCGAGGGCGTCCGCTTCTACACCCGGGCCAAGGTCGTCACCTCCCGCTGGCCGCACTCCGAGACGGGCGGGGGTGCCAGCTACAGCTTCCCCACCTCGAACTGACGGAGCTGTGCGTGCCCAGAAGGACGTCCGCTTCCCTACGTGCCGGCCACGGGCCGTGGACTCAAAAATCCACGCCCCGTGGCCGGTGCATCCTTCGCGTTATGGAGCCGTAATGCGGCCGGGCGCGCGCTTCCGACAGCTTTAGGGCTCCACAATTCCATTCGTCTTTTTTGGTGTGAGGTACGTCTCCCTACATCGGCTGGATTTGCTGCTCTTTTCCCGTCGTCACGTCCGAGGATCGAGGGCAACCAGCCAGCCACCAGCCTCGGAAGGAGATCGCGTGAACGCGACCTTCATGACGAATGACGGCGTGCGCCTCAGTTACACCGACCACGGGACCGGAGCACCCGTGGTGTTCGTGCACTCCTGGCAGGGCAATTCCCTCTTGTGGGGCCCGGTCGCCGAGCAACTTGCCGGGTACCGGCGGGTGCTCTACGACCAGCGCGGCCACGGCGCGTCCGACGACCCGGTGGCTGGCTGGCACCTGCACCGGCTGGCGTTCGACCTGCACGAGCTCCTCGACCACCTGGCCCTCGACGACGTGACGCTCATCGGCCACTCGATGGGCTGCTCGGTGATCTGGGCGTATCTCGAGCTCTTCGGCCCCGCCAGAGTGCACAAGCTGGCGTTGGTCGACCACACCCCGCTGATGATCCACGAGACCGGCGCGGACGAGGACTCCTCGGCCGGCAGGATTTCGGCGCTGTCCGAGGAGCAGATCTCGGGGATCGTGCAGGGCATCGCCAACCCGGCGACGCGCGAGCACATGCTTGCCGAGTTCCTTTCGGGACTGTTCCACCCCGATTTCCCCGAGGACCGCAAGCGCGAGGTCATCGCCGGAGCCCTCCGCGTCGACGGTGCCTTCTCCTCGGCACTGTTCAACGACTTCGCGCACCAGGACTGGCGTCGCCAGGTCCTGCAGATCGAGCAACCCACCCTCGTCATCGCGGGCGGGGCGAGCCTGGTGCCGTTGGCCGCGCAACAGTGGGTCGCCGCCAACGTGCCCGACGCACGTCTGGAGATCGTGGACGGCGCCGACGGCGGCAGCCACATGCTCGTCATCGAAGCCGACAAGCAAGTGGCCGAGCTGCTGGCGACGTTCCTCGCGGACTGACGCGCCGATGGGCAGCGCCCTCGCCCTTCCGACGGAAGTCCCGTCCACCGGGTGCATCTGTAGGGTCCGCTGGCGTGATTTCTGCTGACGGCCGCGCACCCGCCGAGCTCGACCTCGTGGTCTGGGGAGCCACCGGATTCACCGGCAGGTTCGTCGCCGAGCGCCTCGTGAGCCACGGCCACGGCCTGCGGTGGGGATTGGCCGCCCGCGACGAGATGGCGTTGCAGCGGCTGCGCAAGGAGATCGGCGCCCCACCGGACACGCCGTTGATCGTCGCCGATGCCCACGACGCACCGTCGCTGCACGCGCTCGTGACCCGCACCCGGATGGTGCTCAGCACGGTCGGCCCGTTCCAGCACGTCGGATCCTTGCTGGTCGAGCTGTGCGCGACGAACGGCACGGACTACGTCGACATCAACGGCGAGCCCCTCTGGATGCGGAGCATGATCGATCGCTTCGCGGCCGACGCCCGGCGCACGGGCGCCCGGATCGTCTTCTCCTGCGGTTTCGAGTCCGTGCCCTTCGAGCTCGGTGTGCACGTCCTCGAGACGAGAGCATTCGCGCGCTGGGGGGTGCCGCTGCCGCGGGTGAGCAGCCGGATCGCCCTCGCCGACGTCGGTGGCTTCACCGCCGGGAGCATCGCGAGCCTCGTGGCCTCGGCCGAAGCGGCACGAACCGACCCGGCGCTCGGTGCCCTGTCCAACGACCCGTTCCTGCTGGCCGGCGACTTCCGCGGCCCGGAACAGCCCCGGCCCACCCAACCCGAGTTCGACGACCGGCTCGGGATGTGGGCGGCACCGTGGGTGATGGGCCCGATCAACGCAGCGAACCTGCACCGCTCGAACGCCTTGCGGGGGCATGCCTGGGGTGAGGACTTCACCTACGACGAGCTGATGCTCGCCGGCCCCGGGGATCTCGGGCGGGAGATCGCCGCGGAGATGACGGCGGTGATGGCGGCGATCGTGGCACCCCGTGCGGCAGGCGCCGCGCACGGCAATCAGGCCGACCTCGTCGCCGGGGCCGCGCCCACCTACCGGATTCTGCTGGTCGGCACCGACACCGGCGGACGCCGCCTGAAGACCACTGTCGCGGGTGAGGGCAACGCCGGCGACGAGGCCGCCGCGGCAATGGTCACCGAGGTCGCCCGCTGCCTGCTCGACGACGTTCCCGACGCTGCAGGCGGTATGTGGACCCCGGGGGCGCTCGCAGGCGACCTCCTCGTCGCCCGGCTGACCGAACGCGGGGTCATGACCTTCTAGTCTTGCTTGCAGATAAATAGTCAGAGTGGCATCGTCGAACTCACACAGCCTCGACGAAGGGCTCGACATGAGTGCCAGCTCGGACCCAGGCCGCCCCGCCCGAATTCTCGTCGTCGGGGCGGGCGCGGTCGGCGGACTGTTCGGCGCCCGGCTGACCGACGCCGGTCGCGACGTCACCTTCCTGCTGCGTCCGCACCGGGCCGAGCAGATCCGCAAGGACGGGCTGCACATCGTCGAGGGCGGCGAACACCACGTCGTACACCCCCAGGTGACCACCGCGGACGCCATCGAGGACCCGGCGGACGTAATCCTTCTCGGCCTGCGCGCCACCGCCCTCGCCGCAGCCCTCGACGACGTGGCGCCGGCGGTCGGCGGGGACACCGCGATCGTGCCCGTTCTCAACGGTATGGCCCACCTGGACATGCTCGACGCCCGCTTCGACCGCAAGCGCGTTCTGGGCGGGGTCGCGCTGACCGTGACGTCACTCGACGAGGACGGCAATGTCGTCGTCCTGGCCCCGACCGCACAACTCACCATCGGCGAACGAACGGACTGCCACCCCGACCATGCGCAAGCCGTGCAGACGACCCTGGGCGGTGCCGGCATCGACGTGCGGGTCTCCGACGACATCCTCGGAGAGATGTGGGCGAAGTGGTCGTTCATCGCGACCGTCGGGGCGCTCACGTGCCTGATGCGCGCCCCGGTCGGCGAGATCGTCGCCACACCGGGCGGCACCGACCTTGCCGTCGGCCTGCTCGACGAGACCGCCACGGTCGCCGCGGCGGCCGGGCATCCCGTCCCCAACGACGCGTTGGCGAACACCTGCAGCGCGGTGACCAAGCCCGGATCGACGCTGGCCTCGTCGATGTACCGCGACGTCGTCGCGGGGCGGCGGACCGAGGTGGAACACGTGCTGGCCGACCTCGCCGACCGCGGACACGCTCTCGGTGTTGCGACCCCGCTGCTCGACCTGGCCACCCTGCACCTGCGTGTGCGCGAGCGAATGCTGGATCGGTGAGGGCCCCGACCGTCGTAAGCTGTTGAGCAGCAAGCCAGCTGGAGTACAACAGGAGGACGAATGGCAGGACCCCGACGCGGGGACGCCCGCGGTCCCTGCCCGATCGGCCGTGCGATCGACGTGCTCGGTGACCGATGGACGCTGCTTGTGCTACGCAACGCCACCATGGGCATGTCACGGTTCGACGAGTTCAAGGCCGACCTCGGCATCGCCGACAACATCCTCTCCGACCGGCTGAGGAAGCTGGTGGAGCACGGCCTGCTCACGAAGCGGCCGTACCGGGACGACAGTGGCGGCCGCACCCGCAACGAGTACCGACTGACCGACGCCGGAGCAGCGATCCTCCCGGTGCTGCACGCAATGTATGACTGGGGAGCCACACACACGGGCCCGGCGGAATCCACCGCCCCGATGCAGGTGGTGCACCGCACGTGCGGCGAGCCCATCGAACCGGGCGGGGACTGCCCTCGCTGCGGCGTTCACGTCACCCGCGAGGAAGAGGCCTGGGTCCGCCCCTGGCGCTCCCCCGAAGCGATCCCCCTCGCACCGGCGGTCTGAGTCCGCCACCCGGCCAGAAACTCCCGTACGAGCGGCGCGTTCGTCCGTTAAGTCTGGACGGCCGCGCCGCTCATCCACCCTGATGGGCGCCAGGGCGGGCGGTTCGTGGCGGGCGGGTTCCAGGTTGCGTACGAGAGGCGCGTTCGTCCATCAGGTCTGGACGGCCGCGCCGCTCGTCCAGCCTGCTGAGGGCTTTGCGGGCACGGGCTCGCGGCGATCCCGGTCCCTCCCATTGCTACGAGTGGCGCGTTGGTCCGATAGGCCTGGACGGGCAGGCCGTTCGTCCGGGCTGTTGGGGGCTTGGTTGCGTACGAGTGTCCCGCTCGTCACGCCTCGCTCGGGCGCGCGAGCCGCATAGTTAGCATTGGCAAGTGGCTCGGATCCCGGATGTACTCCGTGCGCCCCTGATGAGCATCGGCCCGATCGGGATCGGTGCGCCGGAGCGGTTCGACCGGGCGTCTCCGGTCGGGACGGCGCCGGTCCATCCGTTGCCGGCCGAGGGCTTCTGATGCCGACGGAGCTGGAGGGGCACCAGGCCGACGCGGGCCCGGACGACCGCTACAAGTGGGTGGCGCTCGCGAACACGACCGCCGCCGTGTTCATGTCCCTGCTCGACGGTTCGATCGTCCTCATCTCGCTGCCGGCCATCTTCCGCGGCATCCACCTGGACCCGCTCGCGCCGGCCAACGTCAGCTACCTGCTGTGGATGATCATGGGCTACCGCCTCGTCCAGGCCATCTTCGTCGTCACCCTCGGCCGCCTCGGCGACATGTACGGCCGGGTGCGGATCTACAACGCGGGCTTCGCCGTCTTCACGCTCGCGTCCATCCTGCTGTCCTTCGACCCGTTCGACGGCGGCCACGGCGCGATATGGCTGATCGGCTGGCGGACGCTGCAGGCCATCGGCGGCTCCATGCTCACCGCCAACTCGGCCGCGATCCTCACCGACGCCTTCCCGAGCGACCAACGCGGCTTCGCGCTGGGCATCAACCAGGTCGCCAGCCTGGCGGGTCAGTTCGTCGGCCTGATCGCCGGCGGCGTGCTGGCGATCTTCGACTGGCGGGCGGTGTTCTGGGTGAACGTCCCCGTCGGGATCTTCGGGACGATCTGGGCCTACCGCAAGCTCCGCGAGACCAGCACGCGGCCGGCCGGCACCGTCCGCATCGACTGGTGGGGCAACATCACGTTCGCCGTGGGCCTGGGAGCGATCCTTGTCGCCATCACGGAAGCCATCCGTCCGTACGGCGGTCATTCCATGGGCTGGACCGACCCCTGGGTGCTCGGAACGCTCGTCTGCGGGGTGGTGGCGCTCGCGGCGTTCGTCGTGATCGAACTCAAGGTGGCCGAGCCGATGTTCGAACTGGCTCTGTTCCGCATCCAAGCCTTCACCGCAGGCAACCTGGCGGGCTTCGCCACGAGGCTCGCGCAGGGCGGTTTGCAGTTCATGCTCATCATCTGGCTGCAGGGCATCTGGCTACCCCTGCACGGCTACGACTACAGCGACACGCCGCTGTGGGCCGGGATCTTCCTGCTCCCCCTGACCGCCGCCTTCCTCGTCGCAGGACCCATCTCGGGGTACCTCTCCGACCGGATCGGCGCCCGCGGCCTCGCGACGGGCGGAATGGTCCTGTTCGCGGGCAGCTTCGTCGGGCTGATGCTGCTGCCGATCGACTTCGGCTACTGGGTCTTCGCGGTGCTCATCGCTGCCAACGGGGTCGGCATCGGCATGTTCAGCTCCCCCAACTCCGCCTCGATCATGAGCAGCGTGCCCGCCAGAGCTCGCGGCGAGGCCTCCGGAATGCGCTCGACGTTCCAGAACACCGGCACGTCGCTGTCGATCGGCGTGTTCTTCTCGCTGTTGATCACCGGACTGGCCGCCGGCCTCCCGCACTCGCTGACGGCGAGCCTGCAGCAGCAGGGCGTGCCGCACGGCGTCGCCCAGCAGATCGGCGATCTTCCGCCCGTGTCGTCGCTGTTCGCGACGATCCTGGGTGTGAACCCCATCCAGACGCTGCTCGGACCCAGCGGCGTGCTCACGTCGTTGCCGGCGGCGAACCAGCAGACCCTCACCGGCCGCGAGTTCTTCCCTCATCTGCTCTCGGCGCCGTTCCACGACGGCCTGGTGCTGGTGTTCGCCGTGTCCACGGGGCTGGCAGTGCTGGCTGCCATCGCGTCGGCGCTGCGAGGAGGGCGTCAGGCCGGGCCGAGCGTCTGACCACGGCACGCCGCGTGAACGAGCGACTCCGTGAGCCTGCGGCGTTCCACATGAAGCGCACAGACCAGTTTGCCCACTACAAAGCGGCAAATTCACCGATAAGCAGTATGCCCATTTCCCCGCGTCGGCGATTGATTGCGATGCGCGCCACGCATGCCGTCGGGGTCACAGGCATTTTCCGCGGTCGCTTTCCGAATCTACGATCACCAGCATGACCTCCACCCAGAACTCCAGCAGGCGCCGCAGCGAGGATCTTCGACCGTTCGTTGCACCCTCGGAGCTGGCCGACGATCTACAAGCAGTCCTTGTCGATCTCGTGGAGCTGCACCTGCAGGCCAAGCAGGCGCACTGGAACGTGATCGGCCCCGGTTTCCGCTCGATGCATCTCAGCCTGGACGAGCTGGTCGACACCGCCCGAGAGGCGAGCGACACCATTGCGGAGCGGATGCGCGCCCTCCAGACCGTTCCCGACGGGCGGTCCGACACGGTCACGGCGACGACGAGCCTGCCCGCCTACCCCAGCGGAACACGACAGAAGTCGGAGACGGTCGAGCTCATGACCGCACGGATCACCGCTGCCGTCGACACCATGCGGGGCGTGCACGACAGGGTCGACGCCGCGGATCCGGCCACCTCGGACCTGCTGCACGCGATCATCGACGACCTCGAGAAGCGCGCGTGGATGATCGCGGCGGAGCAGTCCCCCACGCCGTGACCCGGGACCAGCAGGCTGCCGTCATGCGCTCTGGTAGCTACGGCCCGAGGGCATGACCGCCGGAACCGGCTGCTCGTGGGCGGCCCAGACCGCGGCATCGAGGAAGCGCCGCAGCAGCGGATCCGGCTGATGCGGCCGGTACACGAGCTGCACCGGAACAGATGGCGCGCCGACCAATGGGATCAGGGTGACACCAGGGTGCAACCCGGGCCGGGCAACCGGGGTAGGGACGGCACCCACACCGTGGTCGGCACGGACCAGCTCGAGCCACTCGTCGAAGTTCGAGCAGGTCACGACCCGCTGCGGGCGATGCTGAGGATCCCACTGCTCCGGCCGGGTACTCCCGTAGACGGTGTTCACGACCAGCGGCCGGTCGGCCAGCTCGTTCCAGTGCAGCTCATGGCGCGCGGCGAACGGAGAACGCGCGGAGACGGCTGCGACGCGGCCCTCGTCGAACAGGCGAACGGCGGTGAGCCCGGGCAGCGCTCTGGCGCCGCGCAAGACGACCACGTCCACCTCACCGAGGGCCAGATCGCCCACAAGGTCGGCACAGCGTGAGACCGTCACCGTCGCCGCCGTCGCCTGCTCGAACCGGTCGATGGCAAGCTGCGCCCACGGGTGCGGCAGCACCCAGTGGAACCCCAGCCGCAACTCCCGTTCATCGCACGTCGCGGCCATGGCACGGTCGAACTCGGCGAGCACGCGACGGACGCGTTCCAGGAAACGCCGTCCCACGTCGGTCAGCTCCACCGGCCGCGCGTTCCGCGCGATCAACCGGACCTGCAGCGCGGTCTCGAGCTGCTGCACGGTCCGCGTGAGCGCCGGCTGCGTGATCATGAGCTCCCGGGATGCCACCGTGAACGATCGGTGCGTCGCGACGGACGCGAACGCCCGCAGATGCCGCATCTCGACATTCATCGCAGCTGCGAACATATTTCCCCCATACTCGAACGGGTCGCCGACGCCACATCAGAAACTAATCGCGGCCGGGCGCCCTGTCTGCCAACGACGCATCGACCCACAGAACGTCGTACCGCCACCGCCGGGAACCGGTGATCGAATAGGCGACGACACGAGAGCGCGAATCATTTCCGATCATGGGGAACGCCTTCTAACGTGGGGACAGCCAAGCCCAGGAGGAGACCGATGACCGACTCGACATCGCGGCCGAACAGCCGGCGAACCTGGTTGGTCACGGGTGCCACGTCCGGTATCGGCCGCGAGCTCGTCGCGCAGGTCCTGGCCGCCGGCGACCAGGTCACGGCCGTCGCCCGCCGCAGCGCACGCCTCGGCGACCTCACGGAGAAGTACGCGGGCACCGTCCTCGCGATCGACGCCGATGTGCGCAGCGAGTCCGACATGCAGCGGGCCGTCGACGCGACCGTCGAGTCGTTCGGACGCATCGACGTGGTGGCCAACAATGCGGGTTACGGCCTGTTCGGCGCCGTCGAGGAAGCCGGCGACGAGCAGGCGCGGGCCATCTTCGACACCAACGTCTTCGGGGTGCTCAACGTCCTGCGTGCGGTGCTACCCGTGCTGCGCAGGCAACGGTCCGGGCACGTGCTGCAGGGCTCCTCCTTCTACGGCCAGTTCGCGCACCCCGGCGTCGGCCTGCTCGCCGCCACGAAGTACGCGGTGGAAGGGCTGAGCGACGCACTGGTCAGCGAGCTCGAGCCGCTCGGTATCCGGGTGACGATCGTCCAGCCCGCGCCGACGGCCACGAACTTCCTGGACAACCTCGAGATGGCCACGCCGATCAGCGACTACGACCGGACGGTGCGTCAGGTACAAGCCGAGATCGACTCCCTGCCGCCAGGCGCGTTCGTCAGTGCTGAGCAGATCGCGGCCGGCATCATCACCGCGGTCGACAGCGACCGTGCGCCGTTGCGCCTCGCCCTCGGTAGCAGCGGAGCGAACGCGATGCGTACCGCCCTCAACGCCCGGCTGGACGACCTCGACGACTGGGCCGCTGTCACCGACGGCGTACTCGACTGACATGACAATGCCCGGCGACGCGGAGCCAGAAAACAACCCGGCATTCTCGAAAGATCGGGGATAGCGGCCGCCATTCGGCCCACCCATTCATCGCGGCGAATTCTGCCAGGGCCCTGGACGATGACCTGGCCACAGAGCTCCGCGGGCGCGTGGTTGCCGACACACGAATACCAAACCTGGACCATCCCATGGGGATCGCTTTACTAGTGTTATCAGTGGTACGCCTGAGAGAACGCAAGCGGGCCGCTTTCGGTTGGGGCCGGACGGCATGATTTTCACCTCCTGATCATGCTGAACGCGGCGCGCCGGTCGCTGCGTGATCAACCTCGTGAGGCGGTGCACAGGGCATCGGCTCGCAAACAGGAGGATCGACATGAACCGCAGACTGAGCCGCCGCGCCCTTGTCGGAGTCGCAGCCACCGTGGCTGTCGCCGGACTCGCGCTGGGCGCCGGCACGGCCGCCGCGGCGCAGCCCTCGGCCGCCGCGTCGAGCGCCGTCACCGTGGCGGCCGTTCCGGCCGCCTCGATGAGCGCCGACCACGACGCCGCCTACGACAAGACGTGGTCCTTTTCAGGAGTGCTGAAGGGCAAGAACGAGGTGCCGGTGAAGGGTGGCCCGAAGGTCGGCGACAAGGACGGCATCGCGATCGCTCGTATGCGCATCCAGGGCGACAAGGTGTACTACTACTTCAGCTGGACGGGCATCGGCACGCCGATCATGGGCCACATCCACGAGGGTGTGGCGGGCAAGAACGGTGACGTGAAGATCCCGTTCTTCGGCAAGAAGCTCCCGGGCGGGCGCAATTACACGAGCGGCACCGTGACCGTGAAGGACAAGGCGCTCCTGAAGCGGATCGAGGACCACCCGGAGCGGTTCTACTTCAACCTGCACACCGAGGAGTTCCCCGGCGGCGCGGTGCGCGGCCAGGTGCACGAAAGTTACTGAGGACGGCCCTCCCGACGCGGTGAGGCAGGTCGGGTGATCGGGCTGATCAGGGCCCGATCACCCGACCCCGCCGATGCGAGTTCTGTTCCCTCCCACGGTTGCCCTGCGCGGATCCGCCGTTTTACATGGAGCCTGGCGTACCCCGGGGTTCGAACCGAGAGGACTGGCATGGCGGAGCGTGATGACACAATCATTCTCGGCGACGTGAGCATCACACGTGTCGTGGAATGGTCCGGACCGCTCCGCACCGCACGCGAGATATTTCCCGACAGCGCCCCGGAGATCTGGCACGAGCATCGCGAGGAGCTCGTGCCGGACTTCTGGCAACCCGGGGACGATTCCTATCTGCTCGCCCTCCAGTCCTGGGTGATCCGCAGCGACGGCATCACCCTCATCGTCGACACCGGCGCGGGAAACGACCGTAACCGGCCCCAGGTCCCCCGATTCCACCAGCTGAGGACCCCTTTCCTGGACAGCTTGGCCGGCGCGGGCGTCGAGCCGGAGACCGTGGACATCGTCGTCAACACCCACGTCCACTACGACCATGTCGGCTGGAACACCCAGCTGTGGGACGGCGAGTGGCAACCGACGTTCCCGAACGCGACCTACCTGATCCCGCGGATCGACCGCGACTACTTCGACCCGGTGAACGAGCACCGCCGACCGTTCCCCCGCACCGACGCCGACCGGCTCCGCCGCCGCGGCAGCCATCTCGTCTTCGAGGACAGCGTTGCTCCGATCCTGCGCGAGGACAGGGCGCTGCTCTGGCAGGACGACTACCGGATCGATGCCAACCTCAGCCTCGAGTCCGCTCCTGGACACACCCCCGGATCGTCGCTGCTGCACCTGCGCTCCGGCAGTGACCGGGCCGTGTTCGTCGGGGACATGCTGCACAGCCCCGTCCAGCTCCACGATCCCGAAGTCAACAGCTGCTTCTGCGAGGACCCCGAGCAGGCTCGAGCCACCCGCAGGCGGGTGCTCGCGGAGGCTGCCGACACACGGACGCTCGTGGTCCCCGCTCACTTCCCCGGCCGCGGCGCGACCGAGATCAGCCGCGACGGCGACGGCTTCACCGTGCGCGACTGGGCGCCACTGGGCCTCGTCCATCCGGGAGCGCCCAACGTATCGACGTGATCCCAGCGGCCAATCGGCTGGCGCTACGGTCTCCACGTTCCGACTGCCAGGGACATCAATTTTTCGAATCCCGCTTGGTTGCCGGACTCGCCGTACATTCGGCGTAGCTGGATGATCCCCCTTTCGATCACGAGCCGGTGGAAGCTGAAGCGGAATTTTGTTGACCGACCCGGATCGTTTCGACCCCGAGCGCAAGGACAACCAGCACCTCGGCTTCGGTGGCGGCATCTACTTCTGCTTCGGCGCTCCGCTCGCCCGGCAGGAAACGCAGATCGCACTGACCGAGCTGGCGCGACGGCTGGTCAACCCGCGACTCGTCACCGACCCGCCGCCTTATCGCCACACCCCCAACCTGCGGGGACCTCAGCACCTTCTCGTCGACATCGACGGCATCACGTGACCGGCGAGCACGGGGTCAGGCAGACGCGCCTACCGGTGCGCCCAACACCCGGTTGAGGTAGGCGTTGGTGAAGCGGCCTTCCGGGTCCAGGCGGTCGCGCAGCGCCACGAAGTCGTCGAACGCCGGGTAGCGCCCGCGCAGCGTCGCCGCCGTCTGCGTGTGCAGCTTGCCCCAGTGCGGTCGCCCGTCGAGGCCCGCCATCACCGCCTCGACGGCGCCGAAGTAGGCCTCGTGCGGCTGGCCGCGGTACACGTGCACGGCGACGTAGGCGCTCTCGCGGCCCGTGGCGGTCGAGAGCGGCACGTCGTCGGCGGCGGCGAAGCGCACCTCCACCGGGAACGTCACGGCCTGGCCGTGCCGCTCAGCTGCTGCCCGCAGCCCGGCGAGGGCCTCGTGGATCGCGGCCCGCGGGATTCCGTACTCCATCTCCACGAACCGCACCCTCCGCGGGCTGGTGAACACCCGGTGGGAACGGTCGACGTACTCGGCGGCGGCCATCTGCCTCGCCATCAGCCGGTTGACCCGCGGCACGAGCGTGGGCAGGGCCGCGCCGAGCCGGCAGGTGAGCTCGAACGCGCCGTTGCCGAGCAGGTCGTCGCCCACCCATTCCGCGATGCGCCCGCGGGTGGGGCCGGCCGCCTCGGTGCGGTTGTTGCGTTTCGTGGCGGCGATCCCGGTGTGCGGGAACCAGTAGAACTCGAAATGCTCGTTGTCCGCGACAAGCTCGTCGAGGCCGGCGAGCACGGCGTCCAGGGGCATCGCGGTCTCGACGGCGTGCAGCCGGAACGCCGGGACGGCCTGCAGCGTCACGCTCGTGATCACACCCAGTGCGCCCAGCCCGATCCGCGCGGCGCTGAAGATCTCGGGCCGCTCGGTCGCCGAGCACGTCACGAGCGAACCGTCGGCCAGCACGATCTCGATCCCCTGCACCTGCGCGGCGAGCCCCTGGTGGGCCACACCGGTGCCGTGGGTGCCGGTGGAGATCGCCCCGGCGACGGTCTGGGCGTCGATGTCACCGAGGTTGGGCAGCGCGAACCCGCGCTCCCACAGCAGCACGTTGAGCCGACGCAGCGGCATCCCCGCGGGGGCGGTGACCAGTCCCGTCACCGCGTCGACGCGCAGCAGTGTCGGGTCCGACGGCGGGCGCAACGCCACGTCCTCGGGCACGGCGATCCCGGTGAAGGAGTGTCCCGTGCCGAGCGCCTTGACCCGCAGGCCGTCGCGCTGGGCGTTCTTCACCGCCTCGACGACCTCGTCCGCGTCGCGCGCGACGACCGTGCGCCGCGGGTCCGTGCGCTGGTTGCCGGCCCAGTTGCGCCAGGTCATGCGATCTCCACGGGGTCGGGGCGAGCTGATCCGATGCCGGCGGTGCCGTCGCGGAGCCGCCGGCGCAGCGCGGCGACGTACCAGATTCCGGCCAGCGCCAGCGCGCCGATCACAACGTAGTCGGCCGAACGGAAGGCCTCCGGCAGCGTCAGGGCCGCCACCACGGCGACGAGCCAGAGCAGCGCCAGCCCCGCGACGGGCAGCGCGGCGGCGCCGAGCCGGAAGCCGCCCTCACCCGCCTCGACGAGTGCCCGCCGCCGGGCCAGGTACCCGCCGAGGGTGAGCAGGTAGACCAGGTACGGCACGAGCGCCGTGGCCCCCACCAGCACCGCGAACGCGTTGCCGTCCGCCGTCCCGTAGACGAGCAGCACCAGGCAGACCACCAGCGACGCGACCAGCGCGGGCACGGGCGTTCCGGTACGAGGGTGGACGCGACGCAGGGCGGCGGAGAACGGCAGCATCCCGTCGCGGGCCATCGCGAAGATCAGCCGGGAGTTCGATGCCGCCGCGACGACGATCAGGGCGAACATCGAGAACACGACGATCGCCAGGAAGATCCTCGTGACGACGGGCCCGAGCCAGTACTCGGCGATCGCGGCGAGCGGCACCGGCGACGCCTGGATCGCGGGCAGGTCGGGGATCGCCAGCGTGAACCCGATCAGCGCGAACATGCCCAGCACGCCGGACACCACGACGGACAGGATCATCGCCCGCGGCACCGCACGCCGGGCGTCGACGGCCTCCTCGGCCATGTCCGCCGCCGCCTCGAAGCCGACGAGGGTGAAGATCCCGATCAGCGCACCGCCGACGATCGCGTCGGCGAGCGGCGCCCCCGTGGCTGTGGTGAACAGGAAGCCGAAACCGTGACCACCACCCCCGTCGCCGCCGCCGCGCACCCACGCCAGGAACACCACGACGCTGAGCACCACGGTTCCGATGATCTCGGCGAACACCGCCACGTTGTTCACCCGGGCGGCCAGCTGCACCCGCACGACGTTGATGAGGTAGGCCACCACCAGCGCGAGCACAGCGATGAACAGCAGGAGCCGGACGTTCTCGGCGTCGAGCCCGAGCACCGTGGCCGTCAGCGGGGCCAAGCCGATCAACGCGATGCCGGGCAGGCCGACGGCGCCGTAGAGCACACCGAGGGATCCCACGACGTAGCCGAAGCGGGGGCCGACCAGGCGCGCGGTCCACTGGTAGTTGGCACCGGCGAGCGGGAAGTGCCCCGCCAGCTCGGCCAGCACGAGCACCACGAGGAACTGGCCGACCGCGGCCACCGGCCACAGCCAGACCGCCGCCGGGCCGAGCTGCGTGAGCCCGTAGGCGTAGTTGACGAAGATCCCCGTGGTGATCGAGACGATCGAGAACGCGATCGCGAAGAGCGCGAACCGCCGGAGCACCCGCGGGAACTGCGACGCATAACCGAAATCGGTCATCGCATGCCCTCGCTGCGCTCGGCCCGCAAGCTCGCTCATCGACAGCCCCTTCGGTGTCAGGTGGATCACAGAGTGCGGCGGGCGAGCGAGTGTGTCAATCGTCTGGGACGATTGACCTAGAAGTCCGAATCGAGGGGGTTGCCGTGGCGCGGGTACCGGCTCAGGAGCGTCGGCGGCAGCTCGTCAACGCCGCGTTCCGGGTGATCGGGAGCGAGGGCTTCGCCGCGGCCACCACCCGCCGGGTGTGCGCCGAGGCCGGCGCCCCGCTCGCGGCGTTCCACTACTGCTTCGCCTCAAAGCAGGAGCTGCTTGCCGAGCTCACCGCACAGACCATGGCCGGGCTCGTGACCGCACGCGCCGACGTGCACGTCAGCGGCGACGTGACGCAGTCGCTGCGGGCGACGCTGCGGGGCTACTGGGAGACCGTGGAGAAGGACCCCAACCGCGAGTCGGTGCTGATGGCGCTCACCCAGCACGCGCTCCACGAGCCGGAGCTCGCGGACGTCGCCGAGCAGCAGTACGCCGCCTACCACCGCACCGCCCGGGAGACGCTCGAGGAGATCGCCGACGCGTGCGCGGTGCGCTGGACGCTCCCGGCCGCCCAGCTCGCCCGGATGCTCGTCGTGGTCACCGACGGCGTGACGCTCGCCTGGCTGGTCGACCGCGACAGCGACGCCGCCAGATCCGCCCTCGACGCTTTCGCCGACCAGCTCGCGGGGCTGGCCGTCGCTGCGGGCTGACCGCTCCGTCAGGTCCTGCGGGGGGCCGAGAGCCGTCGCGAACCTGCCGCCCGCCGCTTCATGGCCGCCTCGGCGAGCTTCTCGTCGATTCCGACGTAGACGTGCCCGTCCTCCTCACGAACCGGGAACACCGTGATCGGGCGGGTCGCGGGCGGGCAGAGCGGCTCCCCGCTCACCAGGTCGAACACGCTGCCGTGGCAGGAGCAGAGGAGACCTTCGTCGGTCACCTTGCCGCTCGAGAGCAGGCAGTCGAGGTGGCTGCAGTAGTTCGACGTCGCGTGGATCTCACCCTCGGAGCGCGACAGGGCGACCTCGACGTCGCCGACGAAGAACCGCCGGACGACGCCCTCGGGGATCTGGCCGGAGCGGGCGATCTTGTGAAACTCCACCGTCGTTCTCCTCAGGCGCTGATGGTGTCGAGCAGGTCGAACAGGTCGGTGTCGTCGTCGGCGAGGGCAGCCGGTGACACGGGCAGGCCGCTCGCGATCAGCTGCTTGGCAGCCGGGACGTCTCCCCCGCGGTCGACGGCGAACGCGGCGTGCACGCACCCGTCGGCGAGGTAGAAGACCGTGAAGTCGCGGTCGTCGACGCTGCCGCGCACCGCGATCTCGGCGCCCGGCCGCGGCCTGCCGACGAACTGCAGGCCGAGCTCGTACTGGTCGGACCAGAACCACGGCACCTCGTCGGCCGGACCGGCCGGCTTGCCGATGAGCGCCTTCGCGACCGCGGTGCCCTGTGTCGTGGCGTTGTCGACGTGCTCGACGCGGACGAACCCGTCGCCCACGGCGCGGCTCGCCACGTCACCCGCGGCGAACACGCCCGGGACCGCCGTGCGGCAGCCGTCGTCGACGACGATGCCGCCGCGGACCGGGTCGACCGGGATCCCGGAGGCGCGGGCGATCTCGTCGTTCGGCACCGCACCGACCGCGACGACGACGAGGTCGGCCTCGACGTCACCTGCGGCGGTGCGGACGACCACGCCGCCTGCGGTCTCGTCGACCGCGCCGATCTCCTGCCCGCAGCGCAGGTCGACGCCGTACTGCCGGTGCAGGCCTGCATAGAAGCCGGCCATCTCCGGGCCGAGCTGGGAGATCAACGGCAGCGTCCCTGCTTCGAGGACGGTGACGGCGATGCCCGATTCGCGGGCGGCCGAGGCGACCTCGGAGCCGATCAGCCCGCCGCCGACGACGGCGATCCGCTCGGCGGCCGACAGCATGCCGCGCAGCCGGGCAGCGTCGTCGAGGGTGCGCAGGTACACGACCCGGTCGCCCCCGACGCCCGGCAGCCGCCGGGCGCTGACGCCGGTGGCCAGCAGGATCGCGTCGGAGGTGAGCTCGCTGCCGTCGATGAGCCGGACGACTCCGGCGGCCACGGACTCCGCGCGGACGCCCAGGCGCAGCTCGACGTCGTTGTCCGCGCACCAGGCCTCGTCGAGCAGGGTGAGATCCTCCGGCTCGGTCTCGCCGCGGAGGAACTCCTTGGACAACGGCGGGCGCTGGTAGGGAGCGTGCAGCTCGTCGGACAGCACGGTCACGCGCCCGTCGAAACCGCGTCGGCGCAGCAGCCGGACGGCGGCGACGGCGGCCTGACCGGCGCCCACCGTGACGAGGCTGCGCGGTAGGTCGGACATGTCGTCTCCTCTATGGACGGGGGTGGGCGCTGACGTGCACCACGCCGTCGATCACTCGGACCTCGTGGACGGGCTGGCACTCGTCCTGGTCGTCGGCCGCTCCCGTCTCGGGGTCGAACGTCCACTGGTGCGCGGGGCAGACGACCTTGCCCTTCCACAGCACCCCGCGGGACAGCGACCGTCCCTTGTGGATGCAGACGTCGTCGAGTGCGAAGACCCGTTCGCCGACCAGGAACAGGGCGACTGCCCGGTCCCCCACCTCGACGCGGAGCTTCTTGCGGCGCTTCAGGTCCGCGAGCGGGACCGTGGCGATCCACTGCCCGGTGTCGGTGTCGCTCACGAGGTACTCCCGGGCGTCGGGCCGCGGCGGTCGCGATGGTGCGGCCGCCGCGGCGAGGCGGTCAGAGGGTGGGCGCGACGTAGGTGTCGTAGAGCGCACGGGTGTAGGAGAAGCGCATCTCCGCGCCCCAGCGGACGTACTGGAGGCAGCGCTGCTGCAGCTCCGGCGTGTCGGCGTGGTCCAGCACGATCTGGTAGCCGCGCTCGCCGTGCACCTCGTCGGAGGTGATGTGGAGGTCGAAGAACTCGATCTCGTCCTCGGTGAAGCCGTAGGACTCGCGCAGCGGGACGATCTGCTTCTTGTAGATGCTGGGCACCTGCGACTCCAGGCCGACGACCAGAGCGGCCGTGGCCACCACGAAGTGCTCCCGCATCGCCACGGCGTAGCACCAGGACTGGAGGCCGCGGGTCACCGCGTTCATGTTCTCCGGGTCCTCGATGCGTTCCCTCGTGGTGCCACAGGCCTCACCGAAACGAATGAGGAGGTCGGTGTGCCGGATGTCGGCGAGCTCCTCCTCGTACATGTTCTGGAGCGTGAAGTCCTTGGCGTCAGTGAACTTGTCCGGGGTGTTTCCGTAGATGTAGCCGAGATAGTCGGCGAACGGCCCGACGTAGTGGAAGTGGTTCTCGGCCCAGCGGGCGAAGTGCTCGCGGGTCAGCTCACCGTCGGCCCAGGCCTTGCTGAACGACGCGTTCTTGGCCTCGCGGCCCTTGATCGCGTTCTCGAGCGCGGCACGGAAGTCGTCGCGGGACAACAGACCCGGCGTTCCGTCCGCAGTGCCGGCGGCGCTGTCTGCGGTCAGGGTCATGGCGAACCCTCCTCGGGAAGTTCTGGAAGTGGTGAAACGGGGTGATGCCGAGAACGCTAATCGGGTAGGGCTTGCGGATCCTGGTCATTCAGCACAAGGACCGGGGTCATCTTGCAGGGGTGTGCACACGGCTCTCCGGACACGACACCGGCCCCGGTGGGGAGCGCCGGGGCCGGTGACCTGCATTTCTTTTCCGAGCGGGAGTGCGGGGGAATTACTCAGAAGAACAGTGCTGCGACCAATGTGGACAACACCAGACCGGCCACGACCGGCAGGAAACATTTCCGGGCCAGCTCGATCACGGGCACGCGGGTCACACCGGCCACCACGAGCAGCGAGGACCAAGCGACGAGCACGCCGCCGCCCGCCCACACCGAGCCCATCTGACCGACGGCGGCCAGCGTCGCCGGATCCATGCCGGCGTGCGGGCCGAGCGCACCCGCGAGCGAGCCCGTGAGCGGGAGCCCGGAGAAACCGGAGCCCTCCAGCCCGCACATCATTCCGATGATCAGCACACCGAAACACATGACGATCGGGTTGCCCGGGATGAAGTGCTCCGCGCCGGTGACGAGGTCGACGAGCAGGCCGGGCGCCTGCTGGCCGTCCTCGTAACCGAGGATCTTCCCCGCGAAATCGGCGTTGCCCAGGAAGAAGAACCCGGCGATCGGCAGCACCACGCCCATCGCCCGGAACGCGAACACCAAGCCGTCGGTCAGGTGCTCGCCGGTGGACTGCAGGGCTTTCTTCGGCCCGTCCAGTGAGGCGGCCGCGACGACCACCAGGATCGCGGCGAGCCCGCCGACCAGCGCGGCCGCCGACCCGCCCTCGAGTGAGGGGACGAGATCGGTGATCTTGCCGAGCACCATGTAGACGATCATTGCCAGGAACGCGACCGGGACGACGATCGAGAAGATCCTCGACAGCCGCTCGATGCGGGCGCTCGCCATATCGTCGTCGGCCGGCACGGCGTCGTCGGCCGGGCCGCCGTCGGGGCCGGAGCCGCCCGAGGGAGGAGGTCCGTCCGCGGATCCCCCGGACCCGGACGAGGGCCCGCCGACCGTCGCACCGACCGGCACCTTCTCCTCGACCACGGTGATCGGCTCGGCGATCCGCTCGGCGGAGGTCGCGGGGACGAGCTTGCGGGTCGGCGACACCGAGATGCGACGCAGGAGCCGGCGCGGCGGGCGGGGCTCGGCGACGACCCCGGCCTCCCACTCCTCCAGGTTGACCTCAGCAGGCGTGCGCATGTGCTTGCGCAACATGACACCGACGATCACCAGCGCGGTGATTCCCGTGACCAGCGACAGGACGAGCGCGACGTCGGCGACCGCCGAACCCTCCACACCCGCCGCGGTCGCGGACAGTCCGGGCGCGACCTGCATGACGTAGTCGCTGGAGAGGGCCATGCCCTGGCCTGCGACCGCGATCGCCATCGCGGCACCCATGGCCGGGAGGCCTGCGCGGATGGCGGCCGGCACGAGAATCGCGCCGATCAGCGGCACCGCAGGCGTCGGCCAGAAGAACAAACTGATCCCGTAGGTGACGACGGCCAGCACCGCGTAGGCGGACCAGCCGCCCCGCATGACCTTCTGGAACGGCGTCACCATGCGCTGGTCTGCCTTCATCGCCCGGAGCGCGCCGAGCAAGGCGGTGACCATGGCGATGATCAAGAAGATGTTGAACAGTTCGGATGCTGCGATCAGGCTGGCGTTGAAGATCGCCTGGATCCCTGTGACCGGGCTTCCCGTCATGACCCACGCCGTGACGGCGGTGGCCAGCAGGGCGGGGACCACGACGTTCTTACGCGCGACGGTGACTCCGATGATCAGGAGCACACCCGCCAGGTAGACCCAGTGCGCGGGGGTCAGTCCCACCGCGGCCTCCTTCCCGCCGACGTCGGCGGTCAATGTGGTGTGTGGCGGGACACAGTCCTCTTACCAGCGTGATCGCATCTACGACAACAGTGCACAGCGTGCGGGTTTCGGATTGTGCACGTTGTCGTTAAGGCACAGTGCACGGTGGCGCAGCCCGGTTCTGTGCACATTTCACCTACTGGTCCCCTGCGAGGGCCGTCCATCGTGCAGGTATGACCGTCACGGCACCCCCTGCCTCGTTCCCGGACGCGCTCCGGCCCGCCGCCCTCGGCGCCGACGGGATGGTCGCCGCGAGCCATCCCGCGATCAGCCGGGCCGGCGCGGACGTGCTCGCGACCGGCGGCAACGCGATCGATGCCGCACTCGCGATGGCCGCCGTGGCATGGCTCGCGCTCCCCGGCCAGTGCGGCATCGGCGGTGATGCGTTCGCGCTGGTCCGGGAGCCCGACGGCTCGGTCCACGCCTTCTGCGGCAGCGGCTTCGGCCCCGACGGCGGAACGCCGGAGCACTACTCCGGACTGACCCGGCTCCCGCGCTACGGCCCGTTGTCCGTCGCGGTGCCGGGTGCGGTCGCCGCTCTGGCCGCCCTGCACGCCGCAGGCGCGACCCGCTCGTTGCCCGAGCTGTGGGCGCCCGCCGTGACGATCGCGCGAGCCGGCTTGCCCTGCACCGCCCGGACCAGCGGGGACCTCGGCCGGCACGCTGCACGGCTCGCCGCCGACCCCGATACCGCGGCGACGTTGCTGCGTGATCGGCAGGCGCCGGCCGTGGGGACCCGACTCGCGCAACCGTTGCTCGCCGCGTCGATCGAGAAGCTGGCGGCCGATCCCGCCGCGTTCTACACCGGTGAGCCGGCCGAACGGGCGGTCGCCTTCCTCGCGGGGATCGGTGCGCCATTCTCGGGCGAGGAGTGGGCGGCGAGCGGCGAGGTCCGTCCCGAGCCCGCCCTGCGTGGCCGCTACCGCGGGCACTGGGTGCACCAGACCCCGGTGCCGACGCCCGGCTGGATGGTTCTCGACCAGCTCGCGGTCTGCGAGGGCGAGCTCGATGGCCCGCCGCTCGCGGCCGACGCCGTGCACTGGCTCGCCGGGGCCGCCCGGACCGCTTTCGCCGACCGCTACGCCCATGCGGGCAGCGACACCGAAGGCTGGCGCCGCGGCGGCGAACCCGCCGCGATCGCGCGGGCGCGGGACCGGATCCGGGCCGATGATCTGCCCGCACCGGCGGGGGCGGATGCGGCGGGCGACACGACCTCGATGGTCGCGGTCGACGGCGACGGCCGCGCGGTGAGCCTGATCCACTCGCTGGCGTTCACGTTCGGGGCCGGGATCACCATCCCCGGCACCGGCATCATGCTGAACAACCGGCTGGGCCGCGGCGCCTACCTCGTGCCGGGGCATCCCAACGAGATCCGGCCGCGGCGGCGCCCGCTGCACACCCTGAACGCCTGGCTCGTGACCGACGACGACGGCCCGCTCCGGCACGTCGGCAACACCCCCGGCGGCGACGGCCAGGTGCAGTGGAACACCCAGCTGATCTCCCACCTGCTCGACCACGACGCCGGTCCGCAGGCCGCTGTCGACGCGCCGCGCTTCTCTGTCTTCCCCGGCAGTGACGCCGAGGATCTCGGTTCTGCCGCCGAGCTCCGCTGCGAGGACCGGCTCGGGAACACGACGCTCGACGGCCTGCGGGCGCGCGGGCACGTGGTGGTTCCGGTCGGTGACTGGGGCGCGGGCGGCAGCGCCCAGGTGATATCTGTTGATCATGAACGGGGCTGCCTGGCGGGCGGCTCCGACTCTCGCCAGGAGGGGGTGGCGCTCGGTGTCTGATCTTCCCGTGTCTCCGATTCCGCAGGGTCGTTACGCCGCGGCCGTCCTGGTCGGGGGGCTCGCCTACAGCGCGGGGATGACCCCGCGCCGCGACGGCGTGCTGACCGTCGTGGGGCTCGTGGGCGAGGACGTCGACGTGCCGGCCGCCGCGGCTGCGGCCGGGGTCGCCGCGACCAACGCCTTGGTGGCCGTGGCGGAGGCGGCGGGCGGGCTGCACCGGATCGAGCGCTGCGTCCGCATGACGGTCTACGTGGCCTGTGCCGAGGGGTTCACCGCGCTCTCCGCCGTCGCCGATGGGGCGTCGGACGTGCTGGCCGAGCGACTCGGCGAGCACGCGCTGCCCGTTCGGGCCGCGGTCGGGGTGCGAGCACTGCCGGGCGGCGCGCCCGTCGAGGTGGAACTGACGGCTGCCGTGAAGGCCGGCGCGTGACCGGAGCGGTACGGGAACAGCGACCCGCGAGCTCGGCCACCGGAGGGCCGCTCGGGCTCGTGGCCGCCGCACTGGTCGTCGGCACCTTCGCGAGCACCATTGCGAACACGCTGGTCAACGTGCCGCTGGCGGTGATGACCGCCGACCTCGGGGCGCCGCTCACCAGCGGCACGCTGATCGTCGTCGCGTTCAACCTGACCTGCGCGGTCGTGCTGCCCTTCGCCGGCTGGCTCGGCGACCGGCTCGGCAGGCGCCGGGTGTTCCTGCTGTCGATGATCGGGGTGACGATCGGCGCGCTCGGCGCGGCGATGGTCCCGACGCTGCCGCTGCTCGTCGGGTTCCGCGCGGTGCAGGGCCTGTCCGGGGCGCTCGTGCTGCCCACCGTCCTCGCGCTGCTCACCGCGGTCGCCGGGCCGCAGCGGCGCGGCCGCGCGGTGTCCTGGTGGGCGGCGGCGAACGGAGCCGGGCAGGCCGCAGGCCCGACGGTCGGCGGACTGCTCACCGACGCCTTCGGCTGGCGGTCGGTGTTCATCGCGATCGTGCCCTTCGCCGTCGCCGCGTTCGCCGGGGCGTGGCTGTGGGTGGCGCACACCCCGCCGCGTGCCGTCCGGCTCGACCTCGCCGGCGCGCTGTCGCTCGCCGCGGGGGTCGCGCTCGTTCTGGTCGGCGCTTCCGCGGTGGCACCGGCCGGGCTCGCCTCGCCCGTGGTGTGGCTGGGATTCGGGCTCGGCGCGGTGGCACTTATGGCTTTCGTGCTGGTCGAACGCAGGCGCTCGGCTCCGTTCGTGCCGCCTGCCCTGCTCGTCGAGCCGCGGTTCGCACGCTCGGCTGTCGCGGCGCTCTGCCAGATGTTCTGCCTCACCGCCACGCTGCTGACGGTCCCGCTCTACCTGACCTCCCACCTCGGAGTCGCCACGCGCACCGCGGGGCTCCTGATCGTCGCGCTGCCGCTGGCGATGACCCTGCTCGCCCCGGTGTCCGGGGTACTGACCGAGCGGTGGAGCCCTCGATGGGCGCTGCGGTGCGGCCTGCTCGGGCTAGGGGCGGCCGAACTGGCGCTCGCGGCCGTCGTCGGGATGGGCGGTGCCGGGGTGGGCTCCGGGATCACGCTCGTCGGTGCGGCGGCGGTGATCGGCGCGGGGATGGCCTTCACACAGACACCGGCCGCCGCGGGCGCCACCCGCTCGGCACAGGAAGCCGACTCCGGCGCCGGCCTCGGGGTGTTCAACATGCTGCGCTTCGTCGGCGCCGCACTCGGCGGGGCGGTGGTCGCGGTCGTCGTCGGCGACTCCCCGACCGGCACCGCCCCCTTCGCGCTGATGTTGCTGGTCTGCGCGGGCGCGGCCCTGTTCGCCATGGTCTTCACGTTCGCGGGCCGCTCACCCCGCTGACACGCGAAAACGGCGCCCTCCCCGGCGAGGGCGCCGTTCCGCGGCCGGTCCTACGCGGGGACGGAGCCCGCGATGTGCTCCTCGAAGGCAGCGAGCGCCGCGGCCCCGACGGCCTTGTCCTGCTCACCGTTGCCACCGCTCACCCCGACCGCGCCGATGACCTGGCCCCGGTAGACGATCGGGAAGCCACCGACGAACACCGTGAACTTGCCGGTGTGCATGTGCTGGATGCCGAACGCCTCGTTGCCCGGCAGCGCCGGGCCGTTCGGCGGCTCGTTGAACAGGTGGGTGGCGCGCTGGTGGCCTGCGGCCGTGAACGCCTTGGCGATCGCGATGTCCACCCCGGTGAGCCGCGCCCCGGTCATCCGGTGCAGAGCGATCGGGTGCGCCCCCTCGTCGGCGATGCAGATCGTCTCCTTCACGCCGATCCGCTCGGCCTCGGCCTCCGCGGCCTTGAGGAGCACCAGCGCGTCTTCGAGGGTCAGGCGGTGGATGGTCTGCATCAGCTCTCTCCGTGGGTTCCGTGGGTGAGGTAGACGGTCTTGGTGTCGGTGACGAAGTCCAGCGCCTGCCGGCCGCCCTCCGGGAAGGCTCCACCGGAGGAGGCCTTCCAGCCGCCGAACGGCGGCGCGACCCCGTTGCCGGTGGTGGGGGCGTTGATCTTCACGATGCCGCAGGCTGCCTGGGCCGCGAACCGGTGCGCCACGGCCAGATCGCGGGTGTGCACGGCGGTGACCAGCCCGTGCGTCGAGGAGTTGACGATCCGCAGCGCCTCGTCGGCGTCGTCGACCGCGACCACGGAGCAATACGGCCCGAACACCTCCCCGTCGATCAGCGGATGGGCGTCGGGCACGTCGGCGAAGAGAGTCGGGACGACCCAGAAGCCGTCCGGGTCACGGTCGTCGAGCAGCTGGGCCTCGGCCACCACCCGCGCACCAGCCGTGATCGCCGAGTCCTTCAGCGCGCGGAGCCGTTCGAACTGTGCAGCCGTCGCGACCGGCCCCGTCGTGACGCCGGTCCGGTCCCCCGGGCCGACCGTCAGGGCGCGCACCTTCGCGGCGAGCAGTGCCGTGAACTCGGCGGCGACGACACGCGCGACCAGCACCCGGTCCGTCGACGTGCACGCCTGCCCGGTGAGCCCGAACGCGCCCGCGGCGACGTCCGCGGCCGCCTTGCTCAGATCGGCATCAGCGCAGACGACGGCGGCGTTGCGGCCGCCGAGTTCGAGCTGCAACCGGGCGTGCCCGTGGGCTTGCGCGCGCACCAGAGCGCCGACGGCGTCCGAGCCGGTGAAGCTGATCCCGCGCACCCGCACGTCACCGAGGAGCGCACCCATCGCCCCGGTGTCGTGGCCCTGGAGCACGGGGAGAGCGGCCGGGGGTAAGCCCGCCTCGACGGCGATCTCGGCGAGCAGCGCACCCACCCCCGCCGTGACCGGCGACGGCTTGAACACCACCGCGTTGCCCGCGGCAAGCGCGGGCGCGATCTTGCGGGCGGCGAGCGAGAGAGGGAAGTTCCACGGCGTGATCGCCGCGACGACGCCGAGGGGCCCGCGCAGGGTGTAGGCGAACGTGCCGGGTGTCTCGGTCGCGTACGTGCTGCCCTCGACGAGGTACGCGAGCTGTGCCGCGAGCCGGAACTGCTCGGCCGACTTGCCGACTTCGCCGCGGGCGGCGCCGAGGGGCTTGCCCTCCTCGCGGGTGATCAGTGCGGCCACCTCGTCGGCGCGGCGCTCGAGGACGTCGGCGATGCCGGTCAGGACGGTGGCCCGGCGCAGCGGCGGGGTCTGCGCCCACTCCCGGGCGGCCTGCTCGGCTGCGGCCACCGCGGCGCGGACGTCGTCGGCGGTGGAGGTGCGGTACTCGTGGACGACCCGGCCGGGAGAGGCGGGATCGACGGACCGGTCCGACGGCGGACCGGGGTGGACCGAGAGCCCGGCCGGCGCAACGGATGGTGCGGAGTGCACGAAGAACCTCCGACGGATTGTGGAGTGTGACGGCTTCCGGCGATTGTGCGGGCGGGTCACCATGGCTGGCACTGGACGAAGTGCACCCGAACACGGACGGGATCTAGGCACATGGCACAGGCCGAGTACGTGGGATCACCACACGAGTCGCCGCACCGGCACGCTCCCGCGCCGGACCCCGTCACCGTCTCCGATCTGCTCGCCGAGCCGCTTCTGCGCAACACCCTGGTGGCCGGAGCGACCGGTGCAGGCCGTGCGGTGCGCTGGTGCCTGCCCCTCTCGGAGATCACCGGCGACCCCGACGCCGCCGAGGAGGGCGTGGCGGTGCACGCCCACGCCGACAACCTCCGCGACGGAGCGGGCCCCGCCACCGTCGAGCGTGTCGTGGCGTCCGGTGCCGTGGCGTTGCTGGTTCGGCTCGGTCGCGCGGACGTCGCCTCCCCCGCCGAGCTGCGCGCCTCGTTCCCCGAGGCCAGGGCGGCCGCCGACGCAGCGGGCCTACCCCTTGCGCTGCTCCCGCCCACCGCGGACTACCGGGCCGTCAGCCAGCTCGTCGCGACGAAGGTGCTCGCCCAGGCGACGCACGTGCTGCAGTACAGCGACCGCGTGCACCGCTCCCTCGGCGAGATCCACGCCCGCGGCGCCGGCATCCCCTCGCTCGCGTACGGGATGGCGCGGATGGGCGAGTCGCCCGTGATGGTCGTGGATCTCGACGGCACCGTGCTCGCTTACGAGACCACGGCCGCAGGCACCAAGCCCGCTCCGGAACCCGTGGCCGCGGTGCTGGCCCGGCACGTGGAGGGCCTCGTCCGCGGAGAGCTGCCGATCGGCGCGACCGTGCTCGATCCGGTCGCAGGGTCGGCAGTGGTTCCGATCGCGGCGGCGGTGATGTTCGGAGGTGAGATCAGCGGGCTCGTCGCCGTCCTCGAACCCCCGCACGGCGACCCGCACGACCGGGCGCAGCGGCGGATCATCGCCGAGGAAGGAGCGGTCCTCGTCGGCTCCGAGATGTTGCGGATCCGGTCGATGACCGAGGCCGAGGAGCGCACGCGTGGAGACTTCGTCGTCGAGCTCGTGCACGGCCGGTTCGCCGACGGCGGGCAGCTGCAGGCCAGGGCGCGCCACCACGGGTTCTCGGTGGACGGCACGTACGCCGTCTACGTGGCCGAGCTCGATCCCCCGGCGTCCGACGACGTGCGCGCCGTCCGCCGCTTCAACGCCGCCGCCCGAGCCGTGGAGCGGCTGTACCCCGAAGCGGCGCTGCCGACCCTCGCCACCCAGATCGGCGGCAACCTCGTCGTCGTCCACCCGGTCGCGAACGGCGTCGACGCCGCGGCGGTGCGGGACGTCGCGGGTGCCGTCCGGCGGGTGCTGCGCGAGCGGCTCGACGCCGAGGCGCGCGTGGCGTTCGGCCGTGTGGGTACCGGGGCGGGCGGTGTGGCGACCAGTTACCGCGAGGCCCGCACGGCCCTCGCGCTCGGCCGCCGGATCGACGTCCCTCCCGTCGCCGGATACGACGACCTGCGCATCTTCGTCGCCCTGCGGGACCTCGCCGACTCGGAGAACGGGCGCTCCTTCGCCGCCGAGATGCTCGCCCCACTACGCCGCGCCGACGGCAACGCCCGCAGCCTGGAGAGCGTGGTGTTCGCCTACATCGCCGAGTCCGGCAACCTCAACGCCGCCGCCCGGCGGCTCGGCCTGCACCGCAACACCACGCTCTACAAGCTCGACCGCGTCTCCCGCGTGCTCGGCATGGACATCCGCTCCGCCGACACCCAGTTCATGGTGTGGCTCGCCCACCACATCGACACACTCACGCAGGTGAACGACAGCCTCGACGAAGAGCTGGCCCCACCGCCCTGACCCCGACCCCCTCCGGTACGAGCGGCACGGTCGTCCAATAGGTCTGGACTGACGTGCCGCTCGTGCGGGTGGGGCACCGTCAGGGGCTGGGCCAAGATCGCCGCGAGATCCGGTTCTGCGCCTTTGCAAGGGCGGAAACCCAGATCTCGGAACGCGGGCGCACCCGCCCCGCTACCGGCGGACGCGCCCGCGGCCGGCCGCGCGAGCTGAGCGAACGGCACTCTCGTGCGTTAGGACTGGGCGGACGGGCCGCTCGTGCGGGTGGGGGCACCCTCACACCGGCGCCAAGATCGCCACGAGATCTGGCTACGCGCCCTCGCGAGGGCGGAAACCCAGATCTCGGAACGTGGGCGCTCCCACCCGGACTCGCCCGGCTACCGGCGGACGCGTCCGCGGGCGACCGCGGGAGCTGAGCGAACGGCACTCTCGTTCGTTAGGCCTGGGCGGACGGGCCGCTCGTGCGGGTGGGACGTCGGGCCGGCCGCCGCCCGTATCGAGCGAGCGGCACTCTCGTCCAATAGGTGTGGGCGGGCGGGACGCTCGTAGTGGTTTCGCCCGCAGCAGGCACCGGGCTGATGGCCACGGTGCGACCGGACGCGCCGAACCCGGGCCGACGCCGGGCCGTGTAGGGGGTGGATCTCTTTGCCCACCATCAGCAGCGGGCCTTCACGCTCGGGCCCCTGGGCACACCGGGAGGAATTGTGTCCACCACATCCACCATCAACCCGGCCGTCATCCCCGCCATCCAGATCTACTTCCCCATTCTCACCGCGATCATCATCGGGCTCGTCATCGGCGGAATCGGGCAGAAGTTCTCATCGCGCAGGCGGGGGATCCCGGCCTGGCGCTCGATCCTCGACGCGATCGTCGGCGCCTTCGGCGGCACGGCCATCGCCCATCTCGCCGGACTGCCCACCTGGGCGCTGCTCTTCCAGATCGTGATGGCGACGCTCGCGGTCCTCGTCGTGACCCCGGCCTACCGCCGCCGGTTCGCCCGCCGCTGATCGCGAGGTCCGCGCTCGACTTCCGAATCACGGAAGTAAGAGTCCGATCCGATTCAGGCGGGGCCGCCCATGGGGCACGTGAGGCTCTCGTGGTGCAGGCTGGGCGAATCGGCTGACCAGTCCCCAATCGCGCTGGCCTATACTTCCACATGTCGGAAGTTGCCGGCAGTCAGCTGGCGAACAGGGGGACATGTGGCCGGGCAGATCGAATCGACCGAGCGCGGCGCGGGCCGCATTCAGTCGGTCGAGAGGACGTTCGAGCTGCTCGAGGCGATGAGTGACCTCGGTGGTACGGCAGGGGTCATGCAGCTCGCGGCCAGGCTGGAGACGCCCCCGCCGACGATCCATCGACTGATCCGCACGCTTGTGGAACTCGGGTACGTGCGCCAGCAGCCCTCGCGGGAGTACACGCTCGGACCCCGCCTCATACGACTGGGAGAACACGCCGGCACCCTGCTCGGGAGTTGGGCGCTGCCGTACCTCCGACAGCTCGTCGACAAGATCGGTGAGAGCGCCAACCTGGCGACGCTGGACGGTGACCACATCGTCTACACCGCACAAATGCCCGGCACCCATGCCATGCGCATGTTCACGGAGGTGGGCAGGCGCGCGCAGGTCCACTGCACCGCGGTGGGCAAGGCGATGCTCGCCCAGATGCCGGTCGAGCAGGTCCGCACGATCGTCGAAGGGTCCGCGATGCAAGCGCAGACCATTCACACCATCACCGCGGTCGACCTCTTCCAGGAAGAGCTCGACCTGGTCCGGGCCGTGGGTTACGCGGTCGACAACGAGGAGCAGGAGATCGGCGTGCGGTGCGTGGCCGTGGCCGTGCCGGGCCGGATGCCACGCGCGGCATTCTCGATCTCCGGGCCCTCGCCGAGGATGACCGACGCCCTGATCCATCGGGCAGTGCCGCTGCTGCGGCAGGTGTCCGAGCAGCTTGCGGGCGAGTTCGAGAAGTAACCGCACCTCTCGCCGCCGAGTCCCGCTGCGACCGCGAGGTGTGGCCGCCGGGCGGGCTCGCGATCAATACGCGACTGACGCCGGGGCCGGTGCTACGAGCCGGTTGCTGAGTTCCTGCCGATCCCGGACGGTGGACATCTGCCGCGGCGCTCGTTCCATCCCGGACAGGCCCGCAACGCCCCGGCACGCAGCCCAGACCCGACTCCGACGCCGTCGATCACGCCCGGCCCCGGACGTTGGACCAGCCGTCGCGGCCTGCACCGGCGCCGGGGCACGCAGCCACATCAGTCGAGGCCATGCCCATGATCATCGGTTCGGGGTCGAGAACCGGGCCATGTGCTACTGCGGGGCCCGAAGAGTTGATCATGACTTCCCGGCCACGCGACCGAGCCGGCGGAGTGCGCCGGTTCCGACGGACGGCGATGGTCGGCTCGGTATCGCCCCAGGCAGGGCCGCCAGGTCGGCGTCAAGGTTGCCAGTTTCGACAAGATCACCAGTTCTGGCCGGGCGGCCGGACCACGTGCTGCCGCCCAGCCCGACGGGTTGATCAAGAGGCGCGCGGCCGCGCCTGCACCTCCCGGGCGCGCCTCTCCTCAGTTCGGAGCCTTCACGCTGCCAGCAGTCACGTCCCGACAGCACTACGGCTCCACAACGTGCGCGGTCGGAGGGTGGACACCACGCCGATCACCTCGCCCGTGCCGATGGGGTCGGTGGTCACGGAGTCGCCCGAGTTGGCGAGCACGCCGGGTGGCGTGCCCAGGCGCGGGCCCGGCGGATTCGTCGGGTGCTCGCCCGCGCGGGTACGGGCCGCCGGGCGGTGGGGCGCTGCCGATTTCGGAGAGTGGACCGTCGGGCCGGGATCGGGTCGCGGGGTGCCGGTTCTGCATGATCACCGGTTCGGGGTCGAGAACCGGGTCATGTGCCGCTACGGGGCCCGAAGTGTTGATCAACGCACCCTGCCCCGTCGGCGGAGCCTGGGGCCGGCCGGTCGCCGTGTCCATCGTCCGCACCCGCTCCCTGTAGTCATCGCGCGGGGCGGTTCGCGTGACCTGCGTATCTCCGAACACGGGTGTCGGCTCTGCGACTTCCATGAAGCGGAATGGGAGTGGATCACGCGGTCCCCCACATCACCGCAGCTCACGGCACGTTCCCATGGGCTCACGGTTGACACGCCCACCAGGCCGGCTCTACCTTGCATACAGAATTCAGGAAGTTCTATTCCGCTGTACGGAAGTTGGTGGATCGTGGGTGCGCCGCAGCTCAGCTACCTGCCCAACTGCTCGCTCCTGTTCCAGGAGCTGCCGCCGCTGGAACGCCCCGCGGCCGCGAAGGCGGCGGGCTTCGATGCGATCGAGTTCTGGTGGCCGTTTCCCGAGGCCGTGCCCGCGGACGGCGAGGTCGACGCCTTCGTCACCGCGATCGAGGACGCCGGGGTCGCGCTGGTGGGCCTGAACTTCTTCGCGGGCGACCTCGCGGGTCCCGATGCGGGCGTGCTGTCGATCCCGAAGCGCTCCACCGAGTTCCGCGACAACGTCGCGGTGGCGGCGGCCATCGGCGCGCGGCTCGGCGTTCGGGGCCTGAACGCCCTCTACGGCAACCGCGTCACAGACGCGACCCCGGCCGAGCAGGACGATCTCGCCGTCGAGAACCTGGTGTTCGCAGCGGACGCCGTGGCCGAGTTCGGCGCGACGGTGCTCGTCGAGCCGGTGAGTGGCCCGAAGCCCTACCCGCTCCGGACCGCGTCGGACGTGCGCACGGTGCTCGAACGGGTCCACGCCGCCGGCGCGGACAACGTCGGGTTCCTCTGCGACCTGTTCCACCTGGCGAGCAACGGCGACGACCTCGACGAGGCCATCACCGCACACTTCGCCGACATCGCCCACGTACAGATCGCCGACAACCCCGGCCGCGGTGAGCCCGGCTCCGGCGAGCTCGACCTCTTCTCCCGGCTCGAGAACCTGCGTGCCAGGGGTTACGACGGCTGGGTCTCGCTGGAGTACAAGCCCACCGGCGGCAACACGGTGGAAAGCCTCGGCTGGCTGCCGAGGGAACAGCGCGGAGCGCACTGACACCCGGCACCGGTCGACGCCACGACAACTCTTGGGAGAAGGACACCGTGAGCAGCACGAAGCAGACGATCGCGTTCATCGGTCTGGGCATCATGGGCCGCCCGATGGCCATCAACCTCGTCAAGGCCGGCTTCGACGTCGTCGGCTTCAACCTCGAGCCTGCGGCGATCGAGGCCGTCGCCGCCGCGGGCGGCCGCGGTGCCGGCAACATCGCCGAGGCCGTCAAGGGCGCTGACGTCATCGCCGTGATGGTCCCCGACTCGCCCGACGTGGAGCTCGTGCTCACCGGCGAGGACGGCGTCTTCGACAACGCCCGTGAGGGCGCCCTCGTGATCGACTTCTCCACGATCCTGCCGGACGTCTCGCGCCGGATGGCCGAGGTCGGTGCCGCACGCGGCCTGCGCGTGCTCGACGCACCCGTCTCCGGTGGTGAGGCCGGCGCGATCGAGGGCAGCTTGTCGATCATGGTGGGTGGCACGGCGGAGGACTTCGCGCTCGGCGCGCCGGTCTTCGACGCGGTCGGAGCCACCATCGTGCACGTCGGGCCGTCCGGCTCGGGCCAGACCGTCAAAGCCGCCAACCAGCTCATCGTCGCCGGCAACATCGAGCTCCTCGCCGAGGCGATCGTCTTCCTCGAAGCGCACCACGTCGACACCGAAGCGGCGGTCAAGGTGCTGGGCGGCGGACTCGCAGGCAGCACGGTGTTGCAGCGCAAGGCCGGCAACATGCTCTCGCGGAACTTCGCCCCCGGCTTCCGGATCGCGCTGCACCACAAGGACATGGGCATCGTCACCAACGCGGCGCGCGAGGCCGGCGTGGTCATCCCGCTCGGTGCCGCGGTCGCGCAGCTCATCGCCTCGCTGAACGCGCAAGGCCACGGCGGGCTCGACCACTCGGCCCTGTTCAAGTCCGTCGAAGAGCTCTCCGGCCGCGCCGGCGAGTCCCACACCTCCTGAGAGGAAGCCCCATGCCCCGCATGAGGACAGTCGACGCCGCCGTCGCGATCCTGCGCAAGGAGGGCGTGACCGACCTGTTCGGCCTGCCCGGTGCCGCGATCAACCCGTTCTACTCGGCGGTCCGCGCTGACGGCACGCTCAGCCACACGCTCGCCCGGCACGTCGAGGGTGCGGCACACATGGCCGAGGGCTACACCCGCGCGAAGGCCGGCAACATCGGCGTCTGCGTCGGGACCTCCGGCCCCGCCGGCACCGACATGATCACCGGCCTGTACTCCGCCTCCGCCGACTCGATCCCGATCCTGTGCATCACCGGCCAGGCCCCGGTCGCGAAGCTCCACAAGGAGGACTTCCAGGCCGTCGACATCGCAACGGTCGCGGGCTCACTGACCAAGATGGCGATGACCGTGCTTGAGCCCGCGCAGGTTCCCGGCGCGTTCCAGCAGGCGTTCCACCTGATGCGTTCGGGCCGACCGGGTCCGGTCCTGATCGACCTGCCCCTCGACGTCCAGCTGGCCGAGATCGAGTTCGACATCGAGACCTACGAGCCGCTCCCGGTCTACAAGCCGGCCGCCAGCCGCGCCCAGATCGAGAAGGCGCTCACCATGCTGGTGGCGGCGGAGCGCCCGATCATCGTGGCCGGTGGCGGCATCATCAACGCCGACGCCTCTGATCTGCTCGTCGAGTTCGCGGAGCTGACGGGCACCCCTGTCGTCCCGACGCTCATGGGCTGGGGCACGATCCCCGACGACCACCACCTGATGGCGGGGATGGCGGGCATCCAGACCTCACAGCGCTACGGCAACGCCAACTTCCTGGCCTCGGACTTCGTTCTGGGCATCGGCAACCGCTGGGCCAATCGGCACACCGGCGGCCTCGACACCTACACGGCGGGCCGCAAGTTCGTCCACGTCGACATCGAGCCGACCCAGATCGGGCGCGTTTTCGCCCCGGACTACGGCATCGTCTCCGACGCGAAGGCCGCGCTGGAACTGTTCGTCACGGTGGCCCGCGAGCGTGCCGCGGCCGGGACCCTGCCCGATCGCGGCCAGTGGGTCGGCGAGTGCGAGGAGCGCAAGAGGACGCTGCTGCGCAAGACGCACTTCGAGACCGTGCCGATCAAGCCGCACCGCGTGTACGAGGAGATGAACCGCAGCTTCGGTCCGGAGACCGTCTACGTCTCCACGATCGGACTCTCGCAGATCGCCGCGGCCCAGTTCCTGCACGTCTACAAGCCGCGACACTGGATCAACGCAGGCCAGGCCGGTCCGCTGGGCTGGACCGTGCCCGCCGCGCTCGGCGTCGCGAAGGCCGACCCGGACGCCCAGGTCGTCGCGATCACCGGCGACTACGACTTCCAGTTCATGATCGAGGAGCTGGCCGTCGGGGCGCAGTTCAACCTGCCCTTCATCCACGTGCTGGTGAACAACGCCTACCTCGGGCTCATCCGCCAGGCGCAGCGCGGGTTCGACATGGACTACGCCGTCCAGCTCTCCTTCGAGAACATCAACTCGCCGGAGGTCAACGGCTACGGCGTCGACCACGTCAAGGTCGCCGAGGGACTGGGTTGCAAGGCGTTGCGGGTGCTGCAGCCGGAGGAGATCCTGCCCGCGCTCGAAGAGGCCAAGAAGCTGGCCGAGGAGTTCCGGGTGCCGGTTGTCGTCGAGATCGTGCTCGAGCGCGTCACGAACATCGCGATGGGCACCAACCTCGACAACATGACCGAGTTCGAGGACGTCACCACGACCACGGCGGACGCACCCACGACGGTCGTTCCGATCACCGTCTGACGCACGATGCCGTCGCCCCCGACAGGTTCACGGGGGCGACGGCACCGTGGACGTCGTGGTGGCAGCCGGCCCCGGCCGGCCGCGCGCAGCGGTGCGCAGCATCGCCCGATCCGAGTGGTACCTGACCACATTGGCGGCGCGCCCGCGTCCTGAACGTCGCAGAATGGGCCTCGTCCGAGGTGTGCGCAGCCGCGAAGCACAGCTCCACCGTCCGGCGCGCCGCCCCCGCGCTTCCGCCACGAGGTTGCCCTGATGCCCGACGTCACGACCCTGCGTGCCCTCAGCGGCCTGCCGAGCGCACCTGCGCAGCTCGCCGATTCCACGCTGATCATGATCGACTTCCAGAACACGTACACCCGCGGCCCGCTCGAGCTCGACGGCGTCACGCGTGCCATCGAGGAGGGCGCCACGCTGCTGGACCGTGCCCGTTCGGCCGGGATCCCGGTCATACACGTCCAGCATGACGGCGGCGAAGGCTCGCCCTACGACATCCGCGCCGAGATCGGTGCCATCGCCGGCCCGGTCGCGCCGCGCGGAGACGAGACCGTGATCGTCAAGAATCACCCGAACTCCTTCATCGGCACCGATCTCGATGAGCGCCTCAAGGCAGGCGGCGCGAAGAACCTGGTGCTCGCCGGCTTCATGACGCATATGTGCATCAACTCCACCGCCCGCGGCGCGTTCAACCTCGGGTACACCCCGGCCGTGGTCGCCGCTGCCACCGCGACCCGACCGCTCCCGGTGACGGGCGAGGTGGTCAGCGCCGCGGCCCTGCAGATCGCGAGCCTCGCCGCGTTGGCCGACATGTTCGCGATCGTGGTGCCCGACAGCACTGCTCTGCCGGACTGATCCGCCGGCCGGGATCTACTCGCCTCGCTTCGGCAGCAATATCTGATTCGCCCGAGGAGCCTGCTTCAGCAGCATTTCCGGGCATTTCCGGGCCGGCCCGCACCTGGGCAGGATTTCATTTCCTCTCCCCTGGCCTCGCCGAGGCCGACCTGATACGCCTGGTGCTGCCCACTCGACGAATTGGCGCGCAACGTTCGCGTGGGATGCGATGGAGTCACTGAGAGGGGATCGGGATGAGCGAGTTGTTGGACGCCGTGCTGGACGCGCACGGTGGGCTCGAACGGTGGCGGGGGTTCTCCCGGGTGGAGACCACGATCGTCACCGGTGGTGAGTTCTGGGGGATGAAGGGCCTGGTGCAGGACGCCGATCCGCGGCGGATGACGGTGACGCTGCACGAGGAGTGGGCGTCCGTGCAGCCCTTCGGGGCGCCGGACCAGAAAACCGACTTCACCCGGGATCGCATCGCGATCGAGAAGCTGGACGGGCAGGTCGTGGCCGAGCGGGCGGATCCGCGGGAGATGTTCGCCGGGCACGAGATCGACACCCCGTGGGGTCCGCTGCATCGGGCGTATTTCAACGGGTACGCGCTGTGGACGTACCTGACCACGCCGTTTCTGCTGGCGATGCCGGGGTTCTCGGTCACCGAGATCGACCCGGTCGAGGAGGACGGCGAGCGGTGGGCGGTGCTGCAGGCGCGGTTCCCGGCGCGGATCGCCAGCCACAGCACTGTGCAGGAGTTCTACTTCGGTCCGGACCATCTGCTGCGCCGCCATGACTACCGGGTCGATGTGGCGGGCGGCTTCGCCGGGGTGCAGTACGTCCACGACATCGTGGAGGCCGACGGCGTGCGGCTCCCGTCGAGACGGCGCGCCTACCGGGCCGACGCGGACGGCACGGTGAACCTGGACCAACTGATGGTCGGGATCGACCTGAGCGACATCCGTTTCCGCTGAGCTATGTGCGTCTGTATGTGCGGGCAGCCTGGCCGAAAGCGAATGCCCCGAGGCCTGCCGGAATAGCCGTCGATTCAGCGGGTCATCGCGTGAGCTGTTGCTCCCGGGCGAGGCTGGTCGGGTCGTACCCGTAGAGCCAGTCGACGATGTCGAAGTCGTCTCCTGCGCGCGGGGACAGGAGCGCCGACCGCATCATCGCGCTGACGCCGTCGACATGAAGGATGTCGCCCCACGTCCGGGCGGTGGTCTGGACGCGGGACGTGCGCGGGAAGCGGAGAGCCTCGTAGGCCGCGAACGCGGCGTGGACGTCCCCGGGGTGCGCTGTGACGCTGTCCGCGAGCACGACCGAGTCCTCGATCGCCTGGCAGGCACCCTGTGCCAGGTACTGGAGCATCGGATGCGCCGCGTCACCGATCAGCGTGATGCTTCCGCTGGTCCACCCGGCGGCGGGTGCCCTGTCGACCATCGGCCAGCGCCGGGAGTGGTCCATGAGCCCGACGCCGTGGGCGACCGCGGCGCACGTGCGCTCGAAGACACGCTCGATCTGGCAGCCGATGTCCTCCTCCGACGGGTAGCGGCGCGTGTCGAAGGTGGCGACCTGGTTGACCAGCTCGCCGCGGCGCACCGGGTACTGCACCAGGTGCAGGCTCGGACCGGCCCAGATCACCATGCCGTCGGGCTCGCGCAGCCCGCCGTGCTCAGCCAGGGCCTCGACCGGCACCGTGCCGCGATAGGCGACGTAGCCGGAGTCGACCGGCCCGCCGTCGTCGATCAGCATGTCGCCGGTGGTCGAGTGCAGGCCGTCCGCTGCCACCAGCGCTGCGGTCTCGTACTCGGTGCCGTCGGCGCAGACGGCCAGCGCTCCGCCCTCGCGGGGCTCGACGCGCACCACGTGCTTCGACGGCAGCAACTCGACGAGTCCGCTGTCCTCGCAGGCCGTCTGGATGGCGCGGTGGAGGTCGGCCCGGTGGGTCACGAAATAGCGATAACCGAACCGTTCGAGGAACGCGTCGCCCGTCTCCAACACCGTGATCGGCTCGCCGGTCATGGCGTCACCCAGGACGAGCCTGCGGGGGAAGAACGCGTCGCGCGTGACGTCGGGCAGGACGCCGAGGCGGTCGAGCACCCGGGAGGCGTTCGGCGCCACCTGCAGGCCCGCGCCGATCTCACCGAAGCGGGCCGCCCGTTCCAGCACTCGGACCGGGCGGCCCGCACGGGCGAGCGCGAGCGCCGCCGTGAGGCCTCCGATACCCCCACCGATCACGAGGAACTCACTGCGCTCCGGGCGGGTCATCGGACGCCGGCCGAGCTCGCCAAGTCCATCAGCATACGGATGAAATTAGGATCGACGCTGGTTGCCGTCAAGGCATGCAGAGCGGCCCGGAAGCGAGGCGCGCGAGACCACATCACGAAAAGCTGTGGAGAGTCCAGGCCGGCGCACGCGATCTAGCTGGAAGTTCGCAGGAATCCGCGAATTCATTAATGATCGTTCAACGAAGCCAGAAATGTGCGGCGGAGCACATCCAGTTGGCGCTCTCGAACGGCGCCGGGTTCGTCCGCATGCTGACAAATACTGAAAGCTCGCCCCGGTTCGCCGTCCGCGAGCACGCCGCCGCCTGACATGGCGCCAGTCGCAGCCGACATGGCACGGAGACGCACAGCCGGTCTCGGCCGGGGAGAGCCGCAGCTCAGTCGTCGTTGCGGTAGCCGAGGAGCCCGCGGTGGTTGTCGAGCAGCGCGTTCAGGAGCGAGATCAGCTGCGTGCGCCGCGCGTCGTCGAGCCCGTCGAGCATCGTCTCGTTGACCTGCAGCGCACGCTCGACGGCCTCGGCATGCACCGCCCGCCCGGCGTTGGTCAGGCGCACGAGACGGCGCCGGGCGTCGCTGGGATCCTTCACGTGGCTGATCAGTCGCCGCGCCGCCAGCCGCCGGATCACGTCGGCCGCGGTGGAACGGTCCAGACGAGCACGTGACCGGAGCGTCGTCTGGTTGAGCTCGCCCTCCACGGCCAGCGCGTGGACCACGGCGAACTGCGGGGACGTGAGACCCGCGGGGAAGGCCTCGGACCAGATGGCGACATGGAGCTGCTGGCAGGCGCGGAGCAGGTGGCCGATCATGGCCGACAATTCGAGCTCCACGGCCTGCGTGCCGGCCGCTCGGGACGCCATCACAGCCTCGCATTTCGCAGCTTGTTCACTCATCGGACGCGCCGGATCGTACAAGCGACCGGTGGCGGAACCCGCCATGCCGTCACGGGCGGCAGAGCACCTCGCCGTTCACGATGGCGAACCAGCCGTCCGGATGCGCGGCCCATTCCCGCCATGCGGCAGAGATGTCGGCTATCTCCTCGGCGCCGGCATACCCGCCGTCGAGAGCCTGCTGTCCGATCGAGGAACTGAGGATCCGATCCGCCCACAGCCCACCCCACCACGCCCGCTGCTCGGGGGTGGCGTAGCACCAGACGGAAGCGCTGGGGACCACAGTGCCGGCGCCGGCAGCATGTGCCCACGCCAGCAGGTGGCGGGCGGCGTCCGGCTCTGCGCCGTTGCTCTTCGCGACAGCACGGTAGATCTCCAGCCAGCGGTCGAGCCTGGGGTCGGCCGGATACCAGGTCATCGCCGCGTAGTCCGCGTCGCGCGCGGCGACGACGCCGCCCGGGCGGCACACCCGCAACATCTCGCGAAGAGCGGCGACGGGGTCGCCGAGGTGTTGCAGCACCTGGTGGGCGTGCACGACATCGAACGAGTCGTCCGCAGCGTCGAGCGCGTAGACGTCCCCCAGCTCGAACGTCACGTTGCCGGCGCCGGCCTGCGCGGCTAGCGCGCGGGCCCCGTCGAGGACGCCTGCCGAGCTGTCGATCCCGAGGACATGTCCCGGAGCCACCCGGGAGGCGATGTCGAGGGTGATGCTCCCCGGCCCACAACCGACGTCGAGAACCTCGGCGCCGGGTTGCAGGTGGCCGGCGAGATACGCGGCAGAGTTGTCGACGGTCCGCGTGAGATGCGAGCGCAGAACGCTCTCCGCATGGCCGTGGGTATAGGTCTCCTGAGCAGCACGCACACCCGGATCCTCAACCCGAGTGTCCACATCCTGCAACGATTCTCCCATTATCTGGGATGAAATCGGCTCATGTGGACGGTACGCCTGCGAGGCGTTCTGCGGTCAGACGGGCGATGACATGGTCAACGGTCATCACGTCCCCGAACATGTGCCAGAAGGCCGCGAGCGAGGCGTTGTGCTCCGCGTCCGACATCGCCGCATTGGCGTCGGCCACCATCACGGTGCGGAAATTCATCATCATCGCGTCGCGCGCGCTGCTCTCACAGCAGACGTTGGTGACCGTGCCGCCGATCAGCACCGTGTCGAAGCCCTCCGCCCGGAGCCGCTCCACGATGTCCGACGAGCCCTGGATGAAGGCGCTGAAGCGACGCTTGGCCACGCGCCGGTCCTCGGGCCGCACGTCCATCGCCGGCCACAGCGCATGTCCGGCGCTGCCCTCGGTCATCGCGGACCCGCGGCGGGCCCGCGCTTCCGGAGTGGCCATGCCCCGCATGACGCTCCACTCCGTGTCGCAGCTTGCGTCATACGTGTTCTGCACCCAGAAGACGCCGCCACCGGCGTCCCGGACCGCGGCGGCCAGGCGGTTCACCGCGGGCACGATGCGTTCCGCCATCGGGCAGGCCGCGTGGCCGATCTCGGGGTCGATGAAGCCGACCTGCATGTCGATCACGACGAACGCGGTGCGGGCGGGGTCCAGGTCCTCGTAAGGGTGCTCGGTGCCGCACCGCTTGACCACACGCGCCACGATCTCCGGCGGGATGGCGATTTCGTGCATGGCGATCTCCTGCCCGTCTGTTCCGTCCGGCCGATCCGCGTTCTTTCCTCCCGGGGACCCTAGATCGTCACCGCGATGCGGTCAGCCCCTCTCCGGGTCGATCACATCGCGCTTGTGCAGGAAGTCCCGTCCGAGCGACGACCTCCATCGATGCCGATGGCATCTGTGGCCCGGTCGATAGCATCGACGGATGTCGTTGGAGGATGCGCCGGTGGAGTCACCGGAGCAGCGGTTGCGCCGCATCGAGGTCGTCACCGACGCCGACCTCGCGCACCTCGACGTCGAGGAGCTCCTCACCGCTCTTCTCGAGCGCGTACGCGGGCTCCTCGGCGCCGACACAGCGGCCGTGCTCCTGCTCGACCCCTCCGGCAGCCAGCTCGTCGCGACAGCTGCTCAGGGCATCGAGGAGGAGGTGCAGCAGGGTGTGCGCATTCCCCTCGGCAAGGGCTTTGCGGGCCGCATCGCCGCGGAGAAGCAACCGGTCATCCTCGACGACGTCAATGCGTCCAACGTGCAGAACCCGCTCCTGATCCGCCGTGGCATCCGCTCACTGCTCGGAGTGCCGCTGCTGAACGGGGGCAAGGTTCTGGGTGTCCTGCACGTCGGCACCCTGCACCCGCGGCGCTTCACCGAGGAGGACTGCCACCTGCTGCAGCTCGTCGGCGACCGCGTCGCTCTGGCCACCCAGGCTCGCCTCTCGCACACCGATCGCACCGCTGCGGCCGCGATGCAGCGCAGTCTGCTGCCCGCCGCCCTGCCGTCCATGGCCGGTCTGGAGTTCGCGGCCCGCTACGTGCCCGGCGACGGCTCGGTGGGTGGCGACTGGTACGACGTCTTCGCGCTCCCGTCCGGCCGGTTGTGCATCGTGATGGGCGACGTCGCGGGAAGCGGTCTCGCCGCGGCGGTGACGATGGGCCGGCTGCGCACGGTGGTGCGTGCCTGCGCGCTGGATCTCGACGATCCCGCGCTCATGCTCGCCAAGGTCGACGAGCACATCCGGCACTTCGAACCGAAGACGATGGCCACCGTCCTCTGCGCGACGCTCGCACCCGACCGCGAGACGCTGGTGATCTCGACCGCCGGTCACCCTCCACCGGCACTGGCCCGGCCCGACAGCGACACCGAACTCATCGAGGTCCACCACGACCTACCGCTCGGCGTCGACCCGAGTTGGCCGCGGCACACCACCACCGCCCGCCTCACGCCCGGCAGCTCGATCTGTTTCTACACCGATGGGCTCGTGGAACGGCGGGGTGAATCGCTGGACGACGGATTCGACCGGCTCTGCGAGGCCATGACCACCGACCGCGCGGAACGGCTCTGCGCCGTGATCATGGCCCAGCTGGTCGGTCGCGACCAGGTCCACGACGACATCGCCATTCTCACTGTCTCCCGGGAAGCGGCAGACCGATCCATCGGGTGACACGATCGCATGTCGATCGTGGCGCCGCGTCGAATCAGACGTCCGTCTGTGGCAGGCCGGGAAGCACCTTCTCGATCGTGATGGGGAAATCGCGCACGCGCACCCCCGTGGCGTTGAACACCGCGTTGGCCACAGCCGCGCCGGCGCCGCAGATTCCCAGCTCCCCGATGCCCTTGGCACCCATCGCATTGGCCTTGTCGTCGAACCCGTCGAGCATCACGGCGTCCACCTCGGGAACGTCGGCGTGGACGGGCACGAGGTACTGCGCGAAATCCCCGTTGACGAACGCGCCGCTGCGTGTGTCGACAACGCCCTCCTCGTGAAGGGCCGCGCTCACGCCCCAGATCATGCCGCCGACCAGCTGCGAACGCGCTGTCTTGGCGTTGAGGATGCGACCCGCCGAGAACACGCCCAGCATCCGCCGCAGACGGATCTCCCCGGTGTCGGCGTCGACTCCCACTTCGGCGAACTGCGCCCCGTAGGTATGGATCCCGTACTTCTGGTAGTTGGGCTCCTCGCTCATGAAGCGGACCGATCCCTCTGCCTCGATACCGTCGGGGTAGAGGCGTTCGACGATCTCGCGGAGCTCCTCGGAGGCACCGTCGATGCTCACCCTGCCGCCGGAGAACACCGCGTCCGCTGCGTGCCGGCCGTGCAACGAGGAACGCGCGTCGCCACACGCCGTGGCCAGCAACTTCTCGCGCAGAGCCGCACAGGCACGGTGGACAGCGGTGCTCGAGTTGCCGGCCCCCCACGAGCCACCCGATCCCATGCTGACCGGGAACTCGGACGAGCCGAGCTCGACCCGCACCTGCTCGGGCGCCAATCCGAGCCCGTCGGCCGCCACCTGGGTCAGGATCGTGTAGGTACCGGTACCGATATCGGTCATGTCCGACTCGACGACGGCGGTTCCGTCCGCTTCGAGCCGGACCCGCGCAGTCGCCGTCGTCTGAGAGTGCCGGCGAATGGCGGTGGCCATGCCGTAGCCGACCAGCCACTGTCCGTCCCGCACGCTCGCGGGCTCTGCGATGCGGTGCTCCCAGCCGAACCGGCGGGCGCCCTCACGCAAGCATTCCACCAGCTTCCGCTCGCTGAAGGGCACACCGTGCTCGGGATCGACGGAGGGCTCGTTGAGGATCCGCAGCTCCACCGGATCCATCCCGAGCTCATGGGCCAACTCGTCCATCGCCGACTCCACCGCCAGCAGGCCCGGCGCCTCACCCGGCGCCCGGACCGACTCACCCCGCACCAGATCCAGCGGCACCATCCGGTGGCTGGTCAGCCGGTCCGGTGCGGCGTAGAGGCTGCGCGTCGTTATGGCGGTCGCCTCGACGAACTCCACCTCGGGGCTGGTGTGCATCCTGACCTCGTGGGCGATCGCGACCAGCCGCCCGTCCCGTCCCGCGCCCAGGCGCACCCGCTGGCTCGATGTCGGACGCAGGCTGACCAGGTGGAACGTCTGTTGCCTGGTCAGCGCGATCTTGACCGGGCGGCGCAACGCGCGGGCGGCCAACGCCGCCAGGATCGTCTCGTGATGGATCCGCAGCTTGGACCCGAATCCCCCACCGACGTACGGGGTGACGATGCGAATCCGCTCCGCGTCCATCTGCAGGGTGGCCGCGATCGACGTACGCGCCGCATCGACGATCTGGGTGCTGACGTAGACGATCAGATCCTCGCCTCGCGGCACCACCAGACACGCGTGCGGCTCCAACGGCAGAGAGAACGCGTACGGCGTCGTGTATCGCTGGTCGAGCGTGACCTCGGCGGCCTCGAACCCGGCAGCGAAATCACCGGCCGCGGTGTCGACGGGGATCCCGAAAACCATCTTCTCCGGGGCGTACGCCTGGTCCTGAAACGCGGCGAAGTCGTACCTGCCCGGCTCACCGGAGTACTCGACATCCACCAGATGTGACGCCGCGCGCGCCTGCTCGAACGTCGCGGCGACAACCAGCGCAACGGGCTCCCCGTAATGATGAACATCGGGACTGCTCAGCGCCGGAAACGCACGGTAGAGCTCGATCGCCACGGAATCGTCCGGGACGCCTTCCAGTGGTGTGTCGTGATGGGTCATCACCATCTGCACGCCGGGCGCGGCCTCGGCACGAGCAGTGTCGATCCGGGTGACGCGCCCCTTCCCGATCGTCGCGCCGACGATGAAACCGTAGAGGGGAGAAACGCCGTCCTCGTCCCACTGCTCGTAGGCGTAGGTGGCCTTTCCGGTGACCTTCAACGGGCCCTCGACGCGGCTGAGTGCGTGCCCGATCATCATGATCGCCGTCTCAGCTCGACAACGGAATTCCGAGCATCAGCCGCTCGCTCGTAGGTGAAAGTCGTCATCTCTCCTCCTCTGGCGGCGTCACGGATGGCCGAGACGTTATTCGGACAGGCGGCGCACCGGCAGGGGTTGCCGCTCATCCGTTCCCGGATCTCTTTCCGGAGCCGGCGGCTCGGGCGGCCGTCGCCGGGCCGATCGCCGGTGGAGGAGGCCCGCGATGCCGAGCGCAACGATCGTGACCGCGAGCACGGCAGTGGTCGCTGCGTAGACCGCGGGCGTCGTTCCGTAGTTGAGGCTGCTGTAGAGGTACACCGGCAGGGTGTTCACGGATGGCGTCGTCAGGAAGGCCGAGATGACGAGGTCGTCGAAGGAGAAGGTGAAGGCCAGCACGGTGCCGGTCAGCACCGCCGGTAGCAGGGCGGGAGCGACGATGTCACCGAGGATCCGCAGCTCGGACGCCCCCAGATCGCGCCCTGCGTCCTCGAGCCGGCGATCGAGCGTGAGCACCCGTGCCCGGACGATGAGCGCGACGACCACCATCGTCACCGGGGTGTGCGCGGCAGCGAGCGTCAGGAAGCCGAGCGGGATGCCGACCCTGCCGGCGAACTGCAGCAGCGAAACGGCGAGCACGACCTCCGGCATGATGACCAGCAGGTACGCCAGGCCGGCCAGCACGCGGCGCACCTGTGCCGACGGATGGCGCACCATCGAATAGCCCCACACGGAGCCCAGCAGGCCGGAGACGGCCGCCACCACGAGGGCGACCTGGAACCCGGTGAGTGCCGCAGTGCGGAGCGAGTCGTCCTGCCACGCGTCGGCGTAGGCCCCGAGCGACCAGCCCGTGAGGCGAGCGGTCTGCTTGCCGTCGACGCCCTCGTTGAACGAGTAGAGGACGGAGACGAGCAGCGGCAGGTACAGCAGGGCGAGCCCGAGGGCACAGACGACACCCAGGGCCGTGCGGGTGGACCGGACGGTCGTCATCGCGGCACGTCGTCGAAGCCGCGGGTCAGGCGCAGCAGGAGGACGACCAGCACACCGACCGCGATAAGGATGAGCACGGCGATCGCCGAACCCAGCGCGTAGTTCTGGGACTGGACGTACTGCGTCTGCACGAGCTGCCCGAGCAGCAGCCCGCGGCCGCCGCCGAGCAGCTGTGGCACCACGAGTTCGCCCAGCATCGGCACGGCCGTCAGGAGCGCAGCGGTGGCCACCCCCGGTCGCGCGAGCGGCAGCACCACCGAGGTGAACCGGCGCCACGACCCCGCCCCGAGATCGGCCGCCGCGTCCGTGGTCGACAGCGGGATGCGGGAGAAGACGACGTACTGCGGGAGGACGGCGATCGGGAGGTAGCCGTAGACGATGCCGATGACCACCGCTGCGCGGGTGCCCAGGAGGTCCAGCGGCGCGTGCAGCAGGCCGACCGAGTGGAGAACCACGTCGACCGGGCCCCCGCTTGCGAGGATGACCTGCCACGACAGCACCCTGATGAGGAAGCTCGAGAAGTACGGCAGCAGGATCGCCGCCAGCAGCGGGCCCGCCAACCGTCCCGCGTGCCGGGCGATGAAGTAGGCGATCGGCATTCCCAGCAGCACGCTGAGGGCGCTGCAACCCACGGCGAGCACGACCGTCTGGACGAAGGTCTGCGCGTACAGACCGCGCAGCGCCATCCGGTAGTTGTCGAGTGTGAAGCCCAAGGTCACTTCGCCGAAGCCGGCGTGGGCGAAGGACAGCACGACGGTCACCAGCAGCGGTGCCACGAAGACGGCCGTGAGCCACAGCCCGGGCGCGGCGGCCAGAAGATGGGGCAGGACGGCGCCACCACTCCCTCGCGTGCGGCGGCGCGCCGGATCAGGACAGCGCATGTAGCTCGGTCTGGATGTCCTGGTAGATCGGCACGGTGTCCGGATTCACGACAAAAGTGGAGAGCTTCGACAGGTCCACCCCGGGACCGCCGAAGATGAGATCGACGTTGTCGGTGCCGGCGGGCAGCTTGTCGCGCAGGCCGGCGAGCGCGGTGGGGTAACCGATGAACCGGGTGTCGGTGACCTGTGCCTTCTCCGTCAGCTCGTAGTCGAGGAACTTGTAGATCGCGTCGACGTGCGGGGCGCCCTTCGGGATCGTGTAGCAGTCGACCCACAGCTCGCTCGTCGGAGCGGGAACCACCCAGCGCAGGCCGGGGTTCTGCTCGATGGCGCGCCGCGCCCCCGACTGGTCGTGCACCGCCAGCACGATCGACCCGTTGACGATCGGATCCACATTGGCGCTCGTGAACTGTGGCTTGGTCATGGTGACCCAGTCCTTCATGCGTTCGCCGCCGGCCCGGATCACCGACTGATCAGTGGTGTTCCAGTCCTCACCGCTCGCCCACAGAGCGATCGCCACGTTCTCCCATCCCGAGGTGGCCAACCGGATCTTGCCCTGGACACCGGGGCGTTCACCGGCGTCGAGGAAGTCCTGCCACGTCGTGATGTCCCCGCCCACCGCCCGCGGGTCGTAGATGACGCCGTACACGCCCCAGTCCTTCGGGATCGAGTACTGGTTGTGTGGGTCGTACTCCCGGTTCAGCAGTGCGGGATCGAGCGCGGACAGGTCGAGCCGACCCTGATCGATCTTCTGGATCAGGCCGCGGGAGGCGTACTCGGAGATCCATCCGGACGTCGGGATGACGAGGTCGAACCCCGTGCCCGCCGGGCTGTTGAGCTTGGCCGAGAGCGTGTCGTTGGAGTCGTAGGTGCTGATCTTCGGCGTGATACCGGTCGCCGCCGTGAAGCCGGTGAGATTGTCCTGGGCGAAGTAGTTGGCCCAGCTGTAGATGTCGAGCTCCGAGGCCTGGGCAGTGCCGCCAGCCGAGCCGCCACCCGAGCCGCCACAGGCGGCGAGGAGCGCGGTGGCCGACAGAGCTCCGGCGGCACCGAGGAAGCTGCGGCGGGTGAGCCGAAGCGAGGAGGCGGAACGGGCGGTCGGCCCGTCGCCTCTCCGGTCGTGCAAGGTCATCGAGGACTACCGTTCATCAGGACGTTCATGAGGGATAGACGTGCGCCGACGCGGCGGGCCATTGAGCCACCACGTCATCACCGACGCCGGGGCTCGGATTGCTGCCCCACCTCGGGGCTGCACTGACAAAGGTCGTGCCACCGGCCGTCGACGCCGAGATGCGCAGCTCAGGACCCACTTCGACGACCTCGCTCACCCGCACGGGAACGGCGTTGTCCACCTCGGGACGCGCGCTCGGCTCGATCCCCACCCGCTCCTGGCGCACCGCGACGACGACAGGCTCGCCCACCGCGAGGGCTCCGTGTGCGTGCTCGGCGTGCAGGAGCCCCACGTCCGTGGCGATGCTCCACCGCGAGCCGTGGACCGCGTCGACCCGTCCGGTCACGAAGTTCTGCGCGCCGATGAAGCGCGCCGCCCACAGCGTCGCCGGGCCGTCGTAGATCTCGGCGGGGGTGCCCTGCTGCTCCACACGGCCCGCGTGCACGACCACGACGCGGTCGGCGAGCCCGAAGGCTTCGTCCTGGTCGTGGGTGACGTAGACGAAGCTCGTGCCCAGCTCCCGGTGGATCCTGCGCAGCTCGATCTGCAGATCCCCGCGCAGCCGGGAGTCCAGCGCACCCAGCGGCTCGTCGAGGAGGAGCACCGCCGGCTCGTTCGCGAGTGCCCGTGCGATGGCGACCCGTTGCTGCTGGCCGCCCGACAGCTCGGCAGGCCGCCGCTCCTGCACACCCTCGAGCTGCACGAGCTGCAGGAGCTCGGCAACCAGGACGCGCCTGTCCTTGGCCTTCACCCCGCGCAGCCTCGGGCCGTATCCGATGTTCTCGGCAACGGAGAGATGAGGAAACAGCGCGTAGTTCTGGAAGACTGTGTTGACCTCACGCTTCTGCGGGGGCAACCACGTGACGTCACGACCGCCGATCCAGACGCTTCCGGAATCCGGCCGTTCGAAGCCGCCGAGTAAACGCATCGCGGTCGTCTTGCCACTCCCACTCGGCCCGACGATCGCCACGAACTCTCCCTCGGCAACCCTCAGATCGAAATCGACGAGCGCCTCGACGCCCGGATATCTCTTCGACACACGGCACAGCTCCGCGGAACCGCCAGTGCTGGTCCGCCCTACCGAACCGGCTCGGTGCGGCGAGGCCACGGACCGCCGAGAAAGCAACACAGATCGTGAGTCTATTACTGCTACCACCATACGTCGAACGGGGCGACAATTCATCGATACTTCCACCACACCATATACAGATATTCGTCCAGATCGTGCCGAAGGCCCTCTATCGGGCATTTTCAATTAACATGCCTACCCCGGGGATACCCGGGGTTGAGCCCCGGGTGCGACAGGTAGGGCAACCAGTGGCTCTCCGGGTCCGATCTCCCCTATCGCCCGGTCAGGCTCGAACGAGCGAAACGGCACGTCGGTGGTTTGTACGGACGGAGATCCGGGACCACCGGACAGCCACCACGTGATCCGACCTCCGGACCACTGACACAAGGACACCCATGACGACCTCACAAAGACCCCACCGGGCCCTACTCGTCCTCACCGCGGCCCCGGCCGACGACGACCACGGCAACGATCCCTGGTCCGTCTTCACGACGGAGGGCTGGACGGTGGACATCACTCGCATCGGAGACCGGTCCCCGGGACCGCAGATCCCGGGGACACCACAACGCGGATCCCGACTGGAGCCGCTCGGCATCCCGGGCCGATCCGGTCCCGGCGACGCAGACCCCGACTGGGCCGATCGCGACTGCGCCGACTACGACGTCGTCTGCTTCGTCGACGGCAACACCACCACGTGGGCCTCCCCCCGGAATCCCGACGTGTCCCGGCTCATGAGCCGGATCTCCGAGTACGGCGAGGTCATCGCCGCTGTCCGGCCCGCCGCATTCAGCTGGCTCGAAGAATTCAGCCTGCGGGACCGCCGATAGGGGCGCCCGGACGTGACCAGGCGCTTAGAACGAGACACGATCCGTGCTGTCCGCGCGGAGCACGGACTCCTGCCCGAACTGGCTCTTGTAGTCGGACCGGATCTCCTCGATGTCCTGGTCGGCCCGCCGGTTGCTGTCCGGGTACAGCAGGATCAGCAGGTACGAGTCCTGCTTGCCACCCATCCACTGGCCGTGGACGGGCAGCCAGGTCAGGCCCTCGGGGAAGGCGGGCGTCACGTCCTTGTCGAGGAACATCTCGAACTCCGCGGGCGTGATCGCACTGTCGTCCCGTCTGGTACCGCCGAAGAACAGCTCGGTGCGCTTGTCGGTCTCCCATGATGTTGTGGCCGATGTAGGTGTTGTGGCGGCAGCAGCCGCGGTAATCCACAGCATCACGGCCACCACCATGCACACAACAGCGGCATGTCGAATCGTGACAAGCTCTTTCCATGGGTCGAGAAGGCGCTGGGAAGCCATCACGAGAATGTGCCGAGGCATGATCGACAGCGTATGGCGCGTGATCCACCGGACACAACCAGTGATCCCGGACAGTACTTCTTCTCGAATCGTGCGGTTCGGTTTTCCGGCGTAGCTCCGCTACTTTTCGGCGTGCCCGGCGGACTTCTCGAGCGCCGCCAGCAGGTCGCCGACGGACACGGTCCCGTGGTACCGCTTGCCGTTGAGGAACAGCGTGGGTGTGCCCCGCACCCCACTGCGGACACCCGAGTTGAAATCGGCCTCCACCCGGTCCTCCACGAACTGGGTGGCGGGCCACACCACGTGCTCGGGCGGGACGCCGACCTCCTCCGCGTAGCGGCGCAGATCCTCCTGCTGCAGCCGCGGCTCGTCACCCGAGATGAGCAGGTCGTACATCGCCCAGAACCGGCCCTTGATGCCCGCGGCCTCCGCCGCGAGGGCGGCCGGCAGGGCGAAGGGGTGCAACCCGGCCAACGGGAAGTGGCGGAACACGAAGACCAGGCGATCGCCGAGACGCTCCCTCACCTCTCGGATCACGGGGGCCGCCTTGCGGCAGTACGGGCACTCGAAATCGCCGTACTCCAGGAGTGAGAACTCCGCGCTGAGTACGCCATGCCAGTGGTCGTACATCCCCAACGGGGGGTCGAGAACGATCGCGACCTCCAATGATGCTCCGGAAGCGCGGGTTGCCGTGCCCCACGCCGACTCAACCCCGGGCCCGCGCGACACGGGGCCATCCCCGGGGCGCCGCCCGGGGCATCGCACCGCGACTTTCGCGGGTGCGACCGCCACTGCGGGAAAGAAACGCTGCCACAGATGCACGATCCCGGCAAATGATCACGAGCCCGTGGAGAAGCAGCCACCGCCGGGCTCCTTGATCAACGCTTCGGGCCCGGCAGCAGGACATGACCCGGTTCTCGACCCCGAACCGATGATCATGCAGAACCGGTGACGCCGTCACCTGAACGCGGTCAGTCGGCGTGCGGAGTGTGCGGCCGGGTGATCGCATGCACGATCCGCTTCCGCATGCTGGGGTGGATCGGCAGGCGCGAGAGTTCGGCGGGGTCGACCCACGCGGCGTCACAGGTCTCGTCGTGGTCGGGCTGCGGCTCACCACACCGCGGTACCGCATGGAAGCACACCGCGAACTGTTGACGCGCCTCACCGGTGGCCGGGTAGACCATGACGTGCCCGGGGTCGGTGAACACCCCGACGAGCCGAGTCACGCGGATGCTCACGCCGCTCTCCTCGGCGACCTCGCGCTCCACGGCCGCAATGGCCGACTCGCCGAACTCGACGCGCCCGCCCGGCAACTCCCAGTTGCCCGAGTCGATCCGGCGCACCAGCAGCATGCGACCTCGTCGGTCCCGCACCGCGGCGAAGGCGGTGGGCGCGATCGAGTTCGCCTGCGGCGCAGACCGGTCGTGAAAGAACTCCTCGCGAGCCACTGGCCTACGGTCCACCCGCGGCGACCGGCCGCATCGAGAGGTCAATATCTGGACATCAAGAGTTCATCATTCAGCAACCTCGACATCGCGGGAGCGCGACACTCGTCACGGAGCCGGCCCGGTGCCGCCGATGGAGACGAGCGCCGTTCGCGATCTCGATTCGGACGCCGCGGTCGGCGTAACCCGCCGCCATCCCCACCGCTTCGGCGCAACCGGCCTGCGAAGCATGAAGGCGTCAGAAGTTTCGAGAGCGGCCGCGAACTGATCGTCGAATGGCACCACTGCGGCGGGATCCGGATGATCGGGCGCAAAGCCGCCGACAATGCCGTGCATCTGATCAATCCCGGAGCGCAGGGACGGCTGGCATGCTTTGCGCTCATGGAGGCCTCGACTGTGCTGCGTCGCGCCGACCTCAATCTGATTCCTGCCCTCGCCGCCCTGCTGGATCAGCGACACGTGACCAGGGCGGCCGAGTCGATCGGGATCGGCCAACCGGCGATGAGCTCGGCATTGGCGCGGCTACGGCGGCTGTTCGACGACCCGTTGCTCGTCCGGCACGGCCGGGTACTGGAACTGACGCCGATGGGGCAAGCGCTCCTCGAACCGGTGCACGACATACTCGCAGGCCTCGAGCACCTGCTGACGATCACACCGGCGTTCGACCCGGATAACGACACTCGATCATTCACGATCGCGGCGAGCGATTACGTCACACTCGTGCTGCTACGGCCGCTTCTCGAGGAGCTCTACCGGAAGGCCCCGGGCATCAGGGTGAACGTGGTGCCCGTCAACCTGGCCACCCCCGTCGCGATCGAGCGCGCGCAGATCGATCTCGCTGTGGTTCCCCGGCAGACCATGACCTCGCGTATGCCGCACATCCAGCACCGCGAGTTGTTCACCGAGGAGTACGTGCCGGTGGTGTGGAAAGAGAACCGCGAGATCGGTGACGTTCTGGACCGGGAAGCAATCGAACGGCTCTCGTATGTCCGATACCACGACGACAACAGTGCTCCTGCCCTCATCGACGCACAGTTGGCCGCCCTGGGCATCGAACCGCGGGTCGCGCTGACCACGCTGAGTTTCGCCCTCGTCCCCTTGCTGCTGCCGGGCACCCAGTTCCTCGGCTTCGTGCAGAGACGACTGCTGCGACAGACGCACCTGAGGCGTGACCTACGAATACTGACCACGCCCATCCCCATCGATCCGATCGTCGAGCACATGTACTGGCACCCCGTCATGCACAGCGACCCCGCGCACCACTGGCTCCGTGAGCGGATCGCCGCTCTCGCCTCCAACATCTGATCCCGCGTGCCGGATGGATGCGCACACCCGAGTCACGCCCCCATGACCGCCCCCTCCGCGTCGTAGCCGTACAGCCATTCGTTGTGACGCAAGGGGTCCTGGCCCGCGAACCGGGCGTCTCTCGCCCGCTGTTGCGGCCCGTCGGGCAGATGGTTGATGTCCGCCCGCTCCCGGCTGCCCAGTTGCACCGCCGTCGCCCGCTCGATCCGCATGTCCCGGTAGACGCGCAACGCCTTCTGGACGTCCGTGCCGCCATCGACGAGGCAGCGCGCGAGCACCGCGGCGTCCTCGATCGCCTGGGCAGCACCTTGTCCGAGAAACGGGACCATGGGGTGCTGGGGACAAAGCAATCCTCCTGGAACGTTCCCGTGGTGTGGAATGTGCGTCTTCGCCAGGCTCCAGGATCGGCGCACGCTATCGCGCCCGTCGGCACATTGTGATCATTTCCGGGAACACCACCGTTGATGATGATACCTTCTTGATCACATCGGGTGAGGATCGACGACAAGCGGTCGTGGTGGCACCCCCGAAAGGGGGTGTGTCACTCGAACCGGTTACAAAGCCAGGCACCGGAGGGTCCCCTACTCGGGCATGTCCTACATTCTCACTGATTTTGCTCATTGTTCATCTCCTGGTGGTGCTACGGTCCCGGCCGTGTATTTGTCGACGGGGCATCGCACTGATCTGTGTCCGGTTCGATACGGGCTGCCGATCACATGACGGGGACATGGTTGCGCCACAGGACGGCGACCGACCACGCGGACGGCGCCGCGCCGGTCGTCGGCGTCGCGTCGACCGCCGTGGCCGGTTTTGCGTTCTGGCTCGTGGCCGCCCGGCTCTACCCGGCAGCCATGGTCGGTGTCATCGTCGTCGCCCTGTCCACGATGCAGTTGCTCACCGGCATCGCACAGCTCAACCTGAACAAGGCGCTGCACCGTTGCGCGGCCGGAGAGCACGGCCACCGGCGGATCGGACGGGCCTACCTCGTCAGCGCCGTGCTCGTGGCGGCCGGGGCAGTTGCCGTCGTCGTCGCCGCGAGCTTCTGGGCGCCCGAACTCCTCGGCTACGCCGGGCGGGTGCCGCTGCTGGAGTTCTTCATACCGGCGACGATCATCTGGTCCTTCTTCGCGCTGCAGGACTCCGTGGTGGCGGCCGCCGCCCGGGGCGGATCCCTCCCGGTGGGGAACGTCGTCCTCGCACTCCTCAAGATCATGCTGCTGGCCATCGCCGTCGTCTGGGCGCTGCAGGACGGATCGACGTTCACGTGGGCGCTGGCCGTGGCAGCGGTCGTGGCCTGCGCCGTCGGCTACCTCTTCCTCCGGGCACTGCCCGACCGTGAGGCCGCGCCCGTGCAGCAGTCCGGACTCGACCACGCCGGACGGCTGCTCTGGTCGGCCGCGGTGCACGGGCTGCCCCTGCTCGTCCTGCTCGTCATCGGTCCGGTGCACGCGGCCGTGTACGGCATCGTCTGGACGATCGGGTTCGCGCTGCACCTCGTCTCGTCGACGATCGGCCACGCCCTCACCCCCCAGGCCGTCGCGGCGCCGGAAGGAGCACCCACGGCTCGGCGCGACATGGAGCGCCGGGCGCTGACGCTCCTGCTGCCGGCAGTCGTCCTGATCGAGGTGACGGCCCCGCTCGTCCTCCGGATCTTCGGACCCGAGTACGCGGAGCTGGGCAGCACCGCCTTGCGTATCGCCGCGTGGGCCGCGATCCCCGGCATCGTCACCACCTCGGCCATCAGCATGGCCAGGGCCCGGAAACGAGGCGCCGTGCTGTTCGTCGTGCCGGCATCGGTCGCGACGATCACGATCGGGCTCTCACTCATCCTCGTGCCCCGCTGGGGACTCATCGGAATCGCGACGGCGTGGCTGGTGGGTCAGAGCCTGGTGGCAACCGTGGTGCTCGTCCTGCGGGCCACCTGGCTACCCCCGCAGCTCGATGCGCCGCTGAGCGCGGTTCGGCATGCGCGGCTGCTCGCGCGTCTCCGCTATGCGGCCGGCGGGCAGGTCCTGTCCGGTGGCGACTGGGGCACATCCAGGGTGCTGTCCGGTGGATCGCAGGGCCTGGTCGTTGCGGTCGGGCACCCGGACGGCACGGACTCCGTGCTCAAGGTTGCCGCCACCCCCCTCAGCCGCGAGGCGCTCACCCGGGAATGCACCACGCTGCTCGCCCTGCACGCGAACCCACGCATCGGCAGCTGGCGCAGGCTGGTGCCCGAGCTCGTCTCCGACGGTGACGCAGGCGGGATCAGCTACGCACGCCACACCCGAATCCCTGGCCGACCCGCCACCGACGTCACGGCCGATGCAACCGTCCAGGACCGGCTCGCGGCGGATGCCGTCGCGACGATCAGCGAGCTGCACCGGCGCACGGCATACACGACCGAGGCCACCGACGAACATCTCGCCCGGTGGATCAGCCGGCGCGCCGCCGTGGTGCGGCAGCACGTGCCCCGCGCCGACCACGGCCGCCTCGACCAGATCGAGCAGCTCTTGATCGAGGAGCTCCGGGACCGCCGGGTCGCGCTCGGGTGGACGCATGGCGACTACACCGCGCCCAACGTGATCGTCGCCGACAACGGTGAGATCTGCGGCGTGGTGGACTGGGAGCAGGGCGACCCGGCCGGGCCGACCATGCTCGACCCGGTGGCGTTCCGCCTGATCGCTGCCGTGCAGTCCGGCCGAGAAGAGCTCGGAGCCGTCGTCGTTCGCTGGTCGGCCGACGGCGGCCCGTACGCAGGCGAGCTCGCCGACCTGCAACGTCGGCTCGGCGCGGACCCACTGCACCCCCGAGCGCTCGTCCTGTTCGGATGGCTGCACGTCGTGGCGCTCAGCATCGAGAAGTCGGCCAGGTTCGCGGCGAACCCGGTGTGGATGCGGCGCAACGTGCGGATGGTGCTGCGCGACGCCGTGCTCGACCCGGTTGACAGAGCCCACCACCGGTAGGGCCCGACCACCGTCACCCCGGTTCCGCACGTCCCCTCGGAACGACCGGATCGCCGATCCCCACCCCGGTCATCGACCACGCAGGTCCTAGCGGGATCCCGAACACACACCGCACCTCACGAACAAGCCGACTCGGAACGGCTGTGGCGCCGCACAGGACCGTGCGCAGCGCCCGCAACTGCTGGGGTCTTCCCCGCGCGGCCGTGATCATGTCGTCGACGAAAGGGGGTGCGGCAAGGAACACCGTCGCTCCGGTCTCGGCGAGCAGAGCCAGACCGTTCTCCCCCGACCAGGCGTCGAGGAGCACCACACAACCGCCGGTCAGCAAGGAGGAGAGGAGAGCGAGATTCCCGGTCACGTTCATGAGGTCGTGCGGCGTGAACACCACGTCCGGCCCGCCGGGCCGGCCGGCACCGGCCCATCCGGACGAACGGGCGTGGAGGGTGTTCCAGGTGTGGAGCGCGCCTACCGGCTCGCCGGATGCGCCAGGGGTGAAGGAGACCACCGCGACCCGGTCCGGATCCTCGTGGGCGTCGTCCAGAGCCACCGGATGGCACTGTTCCCAGCGCGTGTCCTCGAAGAACGAGCCGAACTCGATCTCCTCCTCGCTGGCGAGCCCTCCCAGGACCACCCGGTGCCGCAGCCACGGCAACCGCGGAGCCATCTCCCGCAACGCCCCGGCGTGGCCGAACCCCGACCATCGGTCGACCGTGACACAGACGCTCGCCCCCACCCGGTCCAGCACTTGTTCGAGCTCACGCGACACGATCCCGGTGGTGATCGACACCAGCATCGCGCCCAGCCGCGCCACCGCCAGCATCAGCGCACTTGTCTGCCACAAGTTCGGCAACTGCAGCGCAACCACGTCTCCGGGCCGGACCTCCAACTCGTACAAGGCACCGGCGAACCGCTCCACCCGGCCGGCGAACTCGGCAAAACTGACCTGTTCCGGCTGCACGCCCGACCGGTACGCCCTGACCGCCACCCCCTCCGGCGTTTCGTCACGCCATCGGCGGAGGTCGCTCAGCGGCCCGGAATCCCGCCATACTCCCGCGGAACGGTACTTCGCCGCGAGCGCATCCGGTGGACGAATGCCGAAATCGAACACTGAAGATCTCCCCGAGCTATATGGACGGCTGCGCCTTTCGTCAGCCGTACACTTCCGCCGCATTTTTCCTGAACCGGCGGCTGCAGCCGTGCGCAAACAATGGACGGAATTGATTGCGCACAACGAGCCGGGACCAGATCGGGTCCGAAGCACCCGGATCCGGCCGCCACCGACCTCCCATCGGACCGGAAAGGATTTATCGCAGTAAGGCCGACCGGCAGATCTGTCCGACCGTTCCGTGTTGCCGGACAGCACCGACCGCGCAGGTCGGCACGCGTGGCGAGAACCGCGGCCCAGAAAACGGACTGCCGGGATCAGCGGGCCGGTGGCGTCGCCGGTCTACGCCGCATCGAGTGGTGCAGCGATGGCGAGCCATTTTCGGATCGGCATCCCAACTCAGCGCGGATGCATCCGAATCGCGATCTCCGACGACCCCCACCCTAGGTGGAGCGAGCTGGCCCTACCCATTGCTTTCCCCTTTACCGGTTCACGGGACGAGATAGTGGACACCGTGACCCTTCCTTCACCCTCCGCACGATTGACTCACCATCAATCTCGCCCCTGCCAGGTCATTCTGCCACACACTTTCGGCCATGCCCCCGCGGATTTCGGCACACCGTCCTTTGTGACATGTCATCATTGAAATGAAGTTGGACATGTCGGAAATGCGCCGCCGCCGAATCACCACAGTGCCGACGAAGGGGATGATCGCGCGCCGAGGACTTCGTCGCAGTCGTGCGAACGCCGGCCGAGCCGCACCGCACGGCCGGTGCGGCTGACGCGGGCCTCGAGAACGCTCACGTACGCCCCCTCGCTGGGCCGCACACCGATGCCCGGCGGCGTGTTCTCGACCGGAACACGAGCGAACGTCTCGCGATCGCAGTTCGCGTAGCTTGTTCCGGAGCATGTTGAACTGCCGTTTTCACGCGGCTTCGGACACTCCCGGGGGTGGGGCGCGGCGAAGATCTGAGAAGGCGGTGTTGCCAGATGTTGCGTGGCCGTCACGGCGAGCGTATGGCGCTCGATCAGATGCTCGAGGCTCTTCGGGCAGGCGGGAGCCGGGCGCTGGTGATGCGCGGCGAGCCCGGTGTGGGCAAGACGGCACTGCTGGACGATCTGGCCGAGCGGGCGACCGGGTGCCAGGTCGTGCACGCTGCGGGAGTCCAGTCGGAGATGGAATTGGCTTTCGCCGGCCTGCACCAGCTGTGCGCGCCGATGCTCGAACGAGTCGATCAGATCCCCTCCCCTCAACGTGAAGCGCTCCATACCGCGTTCGGGCTGAGCCGCGGCCCCGCGCCGGATCGCTTCCTGATCGGGCTGGCCGTACTGGGGCTGCTGGCCGAAGCGGCACGTAGCCGCCCGCTCGTGTGCGTGGTCGACGATGCGCAGTGGCTCGACCGGGCCTCGGCACAGGTGTTGGCATTCGTCGCGCGCCGCCTGGGCGCGGAGTCGGTGGCGCTGGTCTTCGCGGTGCGGATGCCCGACGGGGTGGCGGAGCTGGCCCGCCTGCCGGAGCTGGTGGTCGGCGGGCTGACCGACGCTGACGCGCGGGCGCTGCTGGGTTCGGTGGTTCGTGGTCCGTTGGACGAGCGGGTGCTCGGCCGGATGGTCGCCGAGACCAGGGGCAACCCGCTTGCGTTGCTGGAGCTGCCACGGGGATTGCTGCCCGCGGAGCTTGCCGGCGGATTCGGTATGCCCGGCGCGGCCGCGCTCCCCCAGCAGATCGAGGACAGCTTCCGTCGGCAGCTGGCTCCCCTCCCGGACGACACGCGGCAGTTGTTGCTGCTCGCAGCCGCCGAACCGGTGGGCGACCCCGTGCTGGTGTGGCGCGCGGCCCAGCGGCTCGGCATCACGTCCGGCGCGGCGGCGCCCGCGGTCGGGGCGGAGATGCTCGAGATCGGCACCCACGTGCGGTTCCGGCATCCGCTGCTGCGGTCTGCGATCTACCGGGCGGCGACCCCCGAGGAGCGGCGCAGCGTGCATCGGGCGCTGGCACAGGTCACCGACCCCGAGGCCGACCCCGATCGCCGCGCCTGGCACCGCGCCGAGGCCGCCCCCACCCCGGACGAGGACGTCGCCTCGGAGCTCGAACGCTCGGCCGAGCGGGCACGGGCGCGGGGCGGGCCGGCGGCGGCAGGCGCGTTCCTCGAACGGGCGGCCGCGCTGACGCGTGACCCGGCGCGCCGGACGGAGCGCACGCTGGCCGCGGCACAGGCCATGCATCAGGCCGGTGCTCCCGACTCAGCCCTGCGCCTGCTGTCCCTTGCGGAGGCGACGCCGCTGGGCGAGGTCCCGCATGCCCACGTCGATCTGCTGCGCGCCGAGATCGCCTTCGCCGTGAACCGCGGCGGCGACGCCGCCCCACTGCTGCTCAAAGCGGCCGAACAACTGGAAGGGATCGACGTCCGACTGGCTCGTGAGACCTACCTGGACGCACTCTCCGCGGCCATGTTCGTCGGCCCGTTTGCTGCCGGCAGCGGTGTACGGAAGGCCGCCGAAGCCGCACGGGACGCACCGCAGGCGCCGCACCCCCCACGGGCGGCCGACCTTCTCCTCGACGGCCTGGCCACCCGTTATGCCGACGGGTTCGCCGAGGGGATACCGGTGCTGCGGCAGGCGTTGCAAGGCTTCCGCGGCACGGACCTCCCCGAGGAAGAGGGGCTGCGCTGGCTCTGGCTCGCCCATGTCAGCGCCGTGGACATATGGGACGGGACCTGGGACGAGCACTCCGCCCGCCTTGTCGAACTCGCCCGGGATACCGGCGCACTCACCGCGCTCCCCCTCGCGCTGTCCATGCGCATCGGCATGCACGTGTGGGTTGGCGAGCTGGGCGCCGCAGCGTCACTGATCGAGGAGCTGGAGACCGTCACCGAGGCGACCGGGAGTCACCTCGCGCCCTACGGTGCCCTCGCGCTCGTCGCCTGGCGGGGCCGCGAAGCCGAGGGCACCGCGCTCATCGAGGCCACGCTCGAGGAGGCGGCACGCCGGGGCGAGGGGATCGGTGTGGCCTACGCCCACTGGACAGCGGCGGTCCTGTACGCGGGCCTCGGCCGGTACGAGGACGCGCTGGCCGCGGCCGGCCAGGTGACCGAGCATCCGCACGAGATGGGCGTGTCCACCTGGGGCTCGCTCGTCGAGCTCGTCGAAGCCGCGACCCGGACCGGGGACCTCGGACGCGCGGCCGACGCGCTGCAGTCGCTCACTCGACTGACGCGCGCCGGCGGCACCGACTGGGCGCTGGGCCTCGAAGCGCGCTCCCGCGCACTGCTGGGTGACGGCCCGGCAGCCGAGGCCGACTATCGCGAGGCCATCGACCGCCTCTCGCGCACCCGCGTTCGGGGCGAGCTCGCGCGCGCCCAGCTGCTCTACGGCGAATGGCTGCGCCGCGCGAGTCGCCGGCTCGACGCGCGCGAGCAGTTGCGCACCGCCTACAACGCGTTCACCGCGATGGAGATGGAGGCGTTCGCCCAGCGCGCCGAGCGCGAACTGCTGGCCACCGGCGAGCACGTCAGAAAGCGCAGTGTCAGCACCATCAGCGATCTCACCGCCCAGGAGGTCCAGATCGCCCGCCTCGCAGGCGACGGCCTCACGAATGCCGAGATCGCCTCCCGGCTGTTCATCAGCCCGCGCACGGTCGAGTGGCACCTGGGCAGGATCTTCGCCAAGCTCGAGATCACCTCACGCAGGCAGCTCCAGCGGCGCTGACCGCCGGAATCGCGACGTCGCAGCCCGTCGTACGTCCTCGCAGCACGCCGGGGCGCTGCGAGGTCACCCCACGTGCTGCGAGGTGCCGGCGCCGACCCCGGCGATGTGGTCGATCACCGTGTCCAGGGCAGCCTCCAGCCCGGCGGTGTCCCGGCGAACCTGGGTGAGCAGCAGGCCTCCCTGCAGCGCCGCAAGCAGCGCCCTCGCCATGCGTTCAGGATCGGCGTCTGCGGGCAGCTCGCCGCGGTCGCGCATCGCCTGGATCCCCGCCCGGATCGCCGATTCCCACGTGCCGAACCCGGCGGCGAGAGCCGCTCGGGCTGCTGGGTCCGTCTCGGCGAGCTCGCCGGCCAGCGAGCCCAGCGGACAGCCCCCTTCGTAGTGGCGCTCGCGCTGGAGCCCGACCAGGAGGTCGCGCCACTTCCGCAGGGCCTCCACGCTGTCCAACCGGTCCAGGAGAGGCTGCTGGGCGCCGAGTACCGCATCCGTCTGACACGCGATCACGGCGCGGACGAGCGCCCGCTTGTCGCGGAAGTAGTGGTAGATCTGTGAGCTGCTCACCCCGGCTGCGGCCTGCACGTCCTCGATGCTCGTCCCGGCGACACCGTGGTCGAACATCAGCCCTGCCGCCGTGGTGACGATCCGCTCCCGGGTCGCCCGGCCCTTGCGCGTCAGACGCGGCTCCGCGGACACGACCCCGTCTGTGCTCACGGCAGCCGATCCTACATTTTGGACCTATCGCTCCAGTCCGAGCGATGCGACGTATGAACCGTCAGCCGCAGTCGATCACGGACCGGCGAGCACCCGCTCTTAGGGCTCTCTTACCGATCGGCCGGGCCGACCGATTTCCCACAGCCGTCACCGTAATTTGGAGTGTCCACACCATTCGAAGGGACCCCCGATGACGCTCCTGCAGGGCGGCCCACGTTCGCGCGCCGGAAATCCCATCCGGTTCCGCAGCCCGCTGCGCGGCCCGTGGCTGACCTCGGTCTTCGGGGCCGTGCTGCTCGCAGCGCTGCCCCTGGTGGTGATCACCGGCCTGCTCGACTACGTCGCATACGGACCGGGACAGAGCATCCCCGGCGACGTCGGCTGGCTGCACCTGCCGTTCTTCGACTGGCCCACCCGCCCGTCGTGGCTGTTCCGGTTGACTCAAGGGCTGCACGTCGGGCTCGGGCTGGTCGTCGTCCCGGTCGTGGCGGCGAAGCTCTGGTCGGTCATCCCGAAGCTGTTCACCTGGCCGCCGGTGCGCACGCCCGCGCAGTTGCTCGAGCGTGCGTCGCTGCTGCTGCTCGTCGGCAGCATCCTCTTCGAGATCGTCACCGGACTGCTCAACATCCAGTACGACTACGTCTTCGGTTTCAGCTTCTACACCGGGCACTACCTCGGAGCGTGGGTGTTCGTCGCCGCGTTCGTCACCCACGTCTCCCTCAAGCTGCCCACGATGGTCCGGTCGCTGCGCTCGCGGTCCCTGCGTGCCGAACTGCGCACCCCGCTCGCCGACACCCGGCCCGAGGAGCCCGACGGCGAGATCGGGCTCGTCCCGACCGCACCCGCGGCACCCACGATGAGCCGGCGGGGGGCGCTTGCCCTCGTCGGCGGCGGGGCGCTGTTCGTCGCCGCGCTGACGGCCGGTGAGACGGTCGGCGGCCCGCTGCGTCCCCTCGCGCTCCTGCTCCCCCGCAGCCGCAACCCCGGCGGTGCCGATGCCGGAGCCAACGAGTTCCCGGTGAACCGCACGGCCGCTGCCGCCACGATCCATTCCGCCGCCACCGGGCCGTCCTGGCGGCTGGACCTCCGCGGGGGCCGGGTCGCGCAGCGGCTGGACCGGGAGATGCTCCTCTCCGGAAACGGCCCGCTGCCCCTGCACACAGCGCGGCTCCCGATCGCCTGCGTCGAAGGCTGGTCGACGGTGCAGACCTGGACGGGGGTGCGACTGCGCGACCTCGCCACGCTCGCCGGAGTCCCGAACCCGGCCTCGGCGTTCGTCGACTCGCTCGACCCGGGCCCGTTCGGCCGGGCCACGCTGTCGGCAGGCCAGGTCCTCGATCCCGAGTCGCTGCTCGCCCTGCGGGTCAATGGCGCCGACCTCAGCGCGGACCACGGCTTCCCGGCCCGTGTCATCGTCCCCGCCCTGCCCGGCGTGCACTGCACGAAGTGGGTTCGCTCGATCGACTTCCGGGCCGTGTGATGGCCCCGTTCCGCCGTCGCTACGGCGCGCGTCCCGGGCACCTCGCGCTCCTGCTCGCCTGCTTCGCGCTCGCCGGCTACGCGGCGTCGTTCCTGCTCGGCGATCCGACGCTGCTCACCGTGCTCGTGTGGTTCGTCGGCGCCGCGGTCGTGCACGACCTGGTGCTGTTCCCGCTGTACGCAGGAGCCGACCGGCTTCTCACCTCGGCTCTCGCCCGCCTGCCGCGCCCGCGCGTGCCGCTCGTCAATCACGTCCGGATCCCCGCCCTGGGCGCGGGTCTGACCCTGCTGATGTTCCTGCCCGGCATCATCCGCCAGGGCGGGGCGACCCACCTGGCCGCCACCGGCCTCGACCAGCAGCCCTACCTGGGCCGCTGGCTCTGGCTGGTCGCGGCGCTGTTCGCCGCCTCCGCGCTGGTGTACGGAGCACGGCTGCTGGTCACTCGCCGCCCGCCCGACCGTGACGGCGGGCCACCGGTGAGCACCGTGCCCGAGCGAACGCCGTAACCGGGTTTTTTGTATCCGCATGCTCGCTCTGCGTAACACGGTGGCACGTGCGGCGATGATCAAGAGTGATCACGACATGATCCGGATCGGATACGCCGTGCTGACCGCGGTCGCCGCGCTCGCGCTGATCGCCGGGTGTGCGATTGGCGATGCAGGTGGATCCACAGGGCCGTCCGCTCAGCAAGTCGTCGACAACTTGAACACGGAGTTCCCGGTGGGTCGTCAGCGGGACAACACGGAGTCGTGCACCTCTGCCGGCTGCGTGCAGCTCATCACCACCGATGCGGTGTCGGTGTACCAGATGCGCGACGACGCGACGGCGGTGCACTTCGCCGACGGGCTCGGCGACAGCGTCGAGCGGATCGGGCCGTTCGTGCTCTCCTACAGCGGGTCCGAGCAGCAGCTCACGACCGCGGAGACACGCGCGGCCTACGCCACACAGGTGCGAGCGCTCCTCAGCGGCTGAGCCGGCCGAGGAGCGGTCTCTCACGACATCGCGGGGATCGCTCCGGTCTTCGCCAGCACCGGGACGTCCACGGGCACCGTGTCCGGATAGATCAGCCCCGTACCGGTGTTGAGCACCACCACATCCTCGGCGCCGGTGAGCCACCCCGACTCCCGCAGCTGTGCGACCGCCGCGAAACAGGCCGCACCCTCCGGGCACACCCAGGTGCCCTCGTCACGGGCCAGTGCGCCCTGCGCCGCGAGCAGCTCCTCGTCGGTGACGGCCACGGCGGTGCCTCCGGTCGAACGCACCGCGTCGAGCACGAGGAAGTCACCCAGCGCCTTGGGCACCGTGATCCCGAACGCGACGGTGTGCGCGTCGGCGGGCGGGCTGCTCTCGTCGAGCCCGGCGTGGAAGGCCTCGACGATCGGCGCACATCCCGCGGCCTGCACCGCGACCAACCGCGGCAGGTCACCGGTGAGCCAGCCCAGCTCACGCAGCTCCAGCAGGGCCTTGTAGATCGCGATGATCCCGACCCCGCCTCCGGTGGGATAGAGGATGACGTCGGGCACCCGCCAGCCCAGTTGCTCGACGATCTCGTAGCCCATCGTCTTCTTGCCCTCCAGCCGGTAGGGCTCACGCAGCGTCGAGGTGTCCTGGTAACCGGGGCGCTCCGCCACCGCCGCCTTGATCAACGCCCCCGCATCCCCGATCAGGCCGTCCACCAGGTACAGCTCCGCGCCGGTCACCACACACTCCCGGCGCGTGATCACCGGAGCATCCACCGGCATCGCGACCAGCGCCCGCATCCCGGCCCGCGCCGCATAGGCGGCCCACGCCGCGCCGGCGTTGCCGTTGGTCGGCATCGCGACACCGGTGACGCCCAGCTCAGCGGCACGTGACACGCCGACCGCGGCACCGCGCGCCTTGAATGCACCGGTCGGGACGAGCCCCTCGTCCTTCATCCGCAGCGTCGGGACACCGATGCGGGCACCGTGCCGGGGCAGGTCCAGCAGCGGGGTCATGCCCTCGCCGAGGGTGACGACGTGCGCGGGATCCCGCACCGGGAGCAGCTCGTGGTAACGCCAGAGATCCGGTGCGCGTGTCGCGATCAGGGCCGGGGTGACGGTCGCCGCCGCCCGTTCGAGGTCGTAGCGGGCCAGCAGCGGGGCGCCGAGCGGGGACGTCCCCTGCACCACGTCGGCATCGTGTCGGGAACCGTCACGGGAACACTCGAGGTGCGAGAGCGTGGAGAACTGGTCGGGACCGGTCGAGGATGTGGCGTTCACGACCAATGGGAACCCCGTCGTGATCCGGTCTCTTCCGATCATGGACCGAGGGCATGACGAACCCGGCGCAGGATGGACGCACACACGAGCGGCATGTGCGTACCCGAGCACTCGACCCCGAGGCCGCGACCTGCGGCGACCGCGCCGCTGCCGGTCGCAGGCCGGGTGGTGCGAGGCCGTCTAGCCCACGCAACTTCGCCCCTGGACCACCCGAGCCAGTCGTTCGCGGGTGTCCGTGGTCAGGTCCGGTATCCAGATCACCATGTGCAGGTCGGGATGCCCTGCGGGGGCCATCCGGTGGAGCCAGAGGTGGAGATCACCGGCGACGGGGTGGTGGATCAACGATCTCCTGGGGGTGAATCCACGGACCTCGTGATTCTCCCAGCAGGAGCGGAAGAGATCGCTCTCGGCGGACAGCCTGCTGATCAGGCGGGAGACCAGCGGGTCGGTCAGCCGCGGACCGACCTCGGTTCTGAAGTCGGCTGCGAGATGTCGCCCGGCGGCCTCCCAGTCGTGCATCAACTCGCGCACGTCCGGATCGGTGAACATGAGCCACAGCTCGTTCCGGTCGGCTTCTCGAACGGTCGCGACGTTGGGGTAGATCGCCTCGAGCGTTCTGGTCCACCCCACGATCTGCCAGTCCGAGGAGGCGACGTATGCCGGAAGGTCGTCCAGCACGGCAAGCAGCCTTCGCGCGTGCGTGGGGGTGCGCCGGGGAATCTTGTCCTCGGTCGGGGGCGGAGCGGCATACCCGGCCAGCGTCAGGATGTAGGCATGCTCGGCGACCGACAGGCGAAACGTACGGGCGAGCGAGTCGAGCACGTTCCGGGACGGTCGGGTATCGCGTCCCTGCTCCAGCCAGCTGTACCAGGTGATGCTCATGCCGGACAGGGCGGCAGCCTCCTCGCGGCGAAGCCCAATGCTTCGCCTGCCGATGGGGGGCAGACCCAGTTCGGCGCGGGGAAGCCGCAACCGCCGGATTCTGAGGAACTCGCCCAGTTGACGCCGCCGTTGCGCATCAGCATTCATGATTCGTGCGACGCACGCATGTAGGGGGCCATGACCTCGGTTGTTGCGGATAGGTCTCCTCGGACGGCTCCGCCGACGGACACGATGTGCAATCGGTCCCGACCGGACGTGCGCATCCGGCGGCCAAGTGCGATATCGGGCCCCCTCGGTGGGCGGCCGGGAGCCTCTCCGGGCATGTCCTGCCGGAGAGAAACGGTGGATGGTGATGACGGAACCGGTTCCTCACGCGAAGTGGAAGGCGCCCTTGGCGCACAGCTCAGGTGGGCAACCGGGGCGGAGCCTTCGATCCGTCGCAGCACCTCTCGACCCGAGACGAGTGGCGACGGACTGTGCCGACCCTGCTGCAGCTCGGGGAGCAGGAGAATGAGCTGCCAGAGCGTGCCCCGTCTCGCGGGGATCCGGCGACCGGATGCAAAACCCGCGCTCAGGATCGTCCAGAGCTGCAAACTGGTCCTGGATCGCGCGCGGCCGACGACGATCCGCCTCGGCAGCCCCGGCACGCTCCGCGTCCCGGCTTCTGCGGGCGTGCCGTCGAGGGGCACGCGTTCTCGGCGCCCGTGGCAGCCGTTTCCGGCAACGTGGCCGGAGAACTACTCGACCTCCTCGTGCAATTGACTCGCGATCGTGTCACAGGCATTCCTTTCGATTCGCTCGATGGTAGACACTCGAAGACAGCTACCTCCCCCCGATACGCATCGTACTTTCGGAAGGTCGAACAGCCGAGGACTGCACTTCTGCTATTGCTGGCGCTAAGCAGAACACCGAGATATGCACGGATCGAGCGGACTGCCCGAAGAGGACAGGAGCCCTGGCCCGTCGCGGAAGCTCTGCGCGCCGGCGTGATCGAAGTTCCCGCATGACCCTGCGGAGATTCTGCGCAACACTGACCAGCGCGCACGCACCGGAGATCCGCCGGTAGCGGGGCCGAAGACCGCACTCCTGGCCGAAACCGAAGGAGCACCCGGATGCGCACTCAACCCCGACCCGACCGCCTGTCGAAGCTCGCTGCTCCCGACGTCGACGTCGCCCGGCTGCGGAAGGGACTGGAGTACGTCACCGCCCACCGCGACGAGCACGAACAACGTTTCTGGGCCCTCCGCCGCCCCGGCTGCGGCACCTCGCACTGCCTCGCCGGCACCGTCGTCCGGCACGAAGGTCTCGCCCTCGACTGGGAACCGATCACCGACCCGGGCTCCCAGTGGCACGGTGCCGACTCCGCGCGCCGGCTCACCGACGGGCGCGAGATCCGCGGCGTCGCGCGCGATCTGCTCGGCCTCACCATGTTCGAGGCCGACGCTCTGTTCTTCGCCGAGAACGACCTGCACACGCTGTGGTGCGTCGCCGAGCACATCACGGGGGGCGAGATCACGGTGCCGCCCGAGGTCCCGAGCGAGCACAGCGATCTGTGCACCACCTGTCGCGTCGTCGCAGGCATACGACCGCAGATCACCTTCTGAGTCCTCACTGACGCACGCGAGAACGCCGACCGCGGTCGCCCGCCGCCGGCGTTCTGCCTATCAGTTCTGCGTGTAGGACGATCCATCGACACGACCCTGCTGCCCGCCCGACGAGTACCCACCCGACGACCGCCCGTATGCCGGCGCCGGGGCAGCAGAAGCGATCTCGCTCCCCTGCGACTGGCTACCCGAGGACTGCCCGTAGCCCTGGTTGCCCCTCTGTCCGGAACCCGTCTGTCCGGAACCCGTCTGTCCGTAACCTGTCTGTCCGGAACCCGTCGAGGATCCACCAGACCTGCTCGACGACTGCCCGTTGCCGGACTGCCCGTTGATCGAGGACTGGCCGTTGCTCGAGGACTGGCCATTGCTCGACGACCGCCCGTTGTTCGACACCTGCACGGCCGTGCTGCCGCCCGTCGGGGTCACGGCGGACCAGGTGTTCGAGACACCCTGGCCGTTGATCTGGCCGGGCCGGTCCTGGGAGTAGTAGTAGACGGGCGATCCGTTGATGGTCACCTGAACGGTGCCGTCGGACCGCTTCATCACGCCGACCTTGGACGCATCGATCCCCGACAGGTAGATCTTCGCGCCGCCGTCCACCGTCATCGGCGGGAAGACCTGCGCACAGCGGCTGTTGCAGGTGGACTGCGGCGGGTTCGTGCTGTCCGAGGCGGACTTGTAGAGCGTCATGCCGGCGCTGTCGGTGACGTAGGTGCCGACCTTGGGACTGGAAGCCGCCTGCATCTGGATGGTCTTGGCCGGCTTATGGCTGGCGGGCGGTGTCACATAGCTCGGGGCCGCCTCCTGGAAGATCTGCACCTGACCCAGCGGCTCGAGCGTCTGCTGGTCCCCTTGCTGGGGAGGCAACGCAAGGGGAGTCGGCGCGATGGGGGCCTGCTGCACCACCGGCGCCAGGGAGGCGGGGGCGCCACCTTGGCCGCACGCGGTGAGCGCGGCGAGGCTCGCGGCGGCGATGACCCCGTACCGGACAACGGAGATGAGCTTCATCAGGAAATCCCTCGATCTGTAGGCGGTCGCTCCGACCCGGTCGCGTGTTCACACGGGCCGACGGCCCGTCGCGGTTCGACGAATCCAGTGATCCACAGCACGACTGCGGACATGAACCGGAAAGCGGCCCACGCCGTGCTCACAATCGGGCGAACCTGGAGTGGCTCCGGCCGTAGCCGCAGTAGACGGCGAGTCCGACAACCATCCACACCACGAACCGGAGCCAGGTCTCGATACTCAGGTTGACCATCAGCCACAGGCAGGACAGCACAGCCAGGATCGGAATGATCGGCATCAACGGGGTGTGAAATGTGCGCGGCAGGTCGGGTCGGCGGCGCCGCAGCACCATTACCCCGATGGACACCAACACGAATGCGAACAATGTGCCGATGTTGACCATCTCCGCCAGATCGCCGATGGGGAACAACGCCGCGACGACGGCCACCACCGCGCCCACGATCACCGTGAGCCGCACCGGCACCTCCCGGGAACCGGTCTTCGCCAGCCCGCGCGGCAGCAGTCCATCCCGGGCCATCGCGAACAGAATCCGGATCTGGCCGAACATCGCCACCAGCACAACGGTCGTCAGCCCGGCCAGCGCTCCCAACGAAATGACCACCACGGCCCAGTTGATCCCGTCCAACGCGAATGCGGTGGCCAAGGTGGCCGTCGTACCGTCTGGCCGAGTAGCGAGCTCGGTGTAGTTGACCATGCCGGTGAGCACGAGCGAGACCGCCACGTACAGAATCGTCACCGGCACCAGCGCGCCGATGATGCCGCGAGGGATGTCCTTCTGTGGGTTGCGGGCCTCCTCCGGACTGGTGGCCAACGCGTCGAACCCGAGGAACGCGAAGAACACCAGCGACGCCGCCGCAAGCAGGCCGGCCACGCCGTAACTGCCGCCCCCGCCGCCCCATATCCTCTCCAGCAGTGTCTGGTGCAGCCACGAGCCCGCATGGTCCGATGTGGACCCGTGGGCGGGCGGCGGGATGAAAGGGCTGTAGTTCGCCGCCTTGACGTAGCCGACTCCGACCACGACCACCAGCAACACCACCAGAACCTTGATCGCGGTGATGACCTGGCTGACCCTGTTGGACAGCTTCACCCCGAGCGCGAGCACCGAGGTGAGAGCCACGACTATCAGCAGCGCGCCCCAGTCGAACTCGAACGGGCCCAACGACACCGTGGCGGCGGACATCGGCACCCCGGCCTGCGCCAGGAACTGGGCCAGATACTGCGACCATCCCTTGGACACCACCGCGCCGGCCACCGCGAACTCCAGCACCAGATCCCAGCCGACGATCCAGGCCACCGTCTCGCCGAACGTCGCATAGGAGAACGTGTAGGCGCTTCCGGCCACCGGGACGATGGAGGCGAACTCCGCGTAGCACAACGCGGCGAGCCCACACGCCACGGCGGCCATCACGAACGCCAGCGACACCGACGGTCCGGCCACGTTGCCCGCGGTACTCGCGGTGAGCGTGAAGATTCCGGCGCCCACCACGGCCGCAACGCCGAACCCCACAAGATCCAGCACTCCGAGCTCCTTGCGGAGCCTTGTGCCCGGCTCATCCGTGTCGGCGATGGACTGCTCGACCGACTTGACACGCGCCCGCCCACCACCGATGGCCGGTGCCTCGTCACGCAGGCTCAAGGAGATTCCCTTCTCCGTCGCAGCACAATGACTTGCACTCACTTTCCGCCATGCCGATCTGATCCATTTCGAATCAGAATGCGTGGAGGGAGCGCCACTACCGGCGCCGGCGCCGCTATCACTACCGCAAAGTCACCCGCCTGCTTTCAGTGCCCGATCGCCCAGGGGCCGCAGGAGGACAGGTCCACTGAGTGGACGCTACCTGGAGTCCCACCACCAGGTCTTCCTATCGTCATCTCCATGACTTCTACGTTGATTGTCGGTGGCACCGGCAGCCTGGGCTCGGGAATCGCCCGCAACAGGGCCGCGCTCGGTGACCACGTCGTACTCACTTCGCGCAGTGCCGATCGCGCCGAGAAGGTGGCCCGCGACATCGGGGGAGATTCCCACGGCCTCGCGCTCGACCTTTCGGACCCCCACGGCATCGAGAGCTCTTTGTCCGAAATCGGACCGGTCGATCACCTCGTGCTCGCCACCGCCGCGAACGACACCTCTCGAAACACCCTGGCGACGTTCGACGTCGACGCCGCGGCGGATTCGGTCACGGTCAAGCTGGTCGGCTTCACCGAGACGATCCGGGTAGTGCGCGAGCGATTCACGCCATCCGCGTCAGTGGTGGTATTCGGCGGATTGGCCCGAAACCGGCCTTACCCCGGTTCCACCATGGTCACCACGTTCAACGCCGGCGTCAGCGGACTGGTCCGCACGCTCGCACTGGAGTTGGCGCCGATTCGGATCAATGCACTGCACCCCGGAGTGGTCGGCGACAGCTCGCGGTGGCGGGATCAGCCCGAGCACCCGGCCATCGCCCGCACGCCGCTCGGCCGGCTCGTCACGATCGCCGAGATCGTCGATGCCACGGACTTCCTGCTCACCAACACCGGCGTTTGCGCGATCGACCTCATGATCGACGGCGGACTGCGAGCGACCTGACCCCGACGCTCACATCGGCTCGGCCGGGTGCGCGGCCAGCAGCGTCGCGATACGGCTCGTGGTTGCCTGCAGCGGAGCGAGAAGAGCGCGCGGCAACCGCGGCAGCGGGACGGCCATGCCGACGCATGCGACGTCGCCGCCGGGCAGCGGGAGCGCATGCGCAGCGCAACTCACACCGTCGATCGCACTGCCGTCGTCGATGGCGAGGGCCGGCCCGCCGGACTGCAGCAGGCGTGCCCCGGCCGAGCCTGAAGGCGCCGGCTCACCCGGCTGACGACGGAACGGCAGCCGACCTCTGCCCACGAACACGTCCAGGTAGATCGGTCCTGTGGCCGCCATCGCGAGCAGGCCCACGTGGGCAGGCGTGGCCGCAGCGAGCTCGATCAGAGGCCGCTGCGCCACGGCGCGCAGCCGTTCGAGCGGTGTCACGTGCTGGCCGAGAGTCAACAGGTTCGGACCGAGCCTGTAGTGCGCGTCGATGCGTTCGACCGCCCCGACGTCCGCCAGTTGGCCCATCAGGCGATGCACGGTCGTGCGCGGCAGCCCGGATTCCCTCGTCAGGTCGGCCAGCCGGGCCCGACCGAGGACGCGCAGCAGTTCGAGCAACTCGAACGCCGACCGGATCACACCCGGTCCACCGTCGTCCCGACCTGCCTCGGCCATACCGGCCCTCCCCCACCGCGCCCGTGACTGCGGGCTCCTGAGCAGCGCGGGAGCCCTCAGCCTACGATCCGCCGTCGATGACCGGAGGCAGGAGCGGCACCGCTACCAGCAGTAATGCTGCTGGTAGCGCTCGCTCGACGTAGGCGCCGCCGAGCGCACGGACAGAATCACGCCGCGACCGCACCGCCGGGCACCCCGGAAAAGATCCAAACCGGGTCCACCATGTGCGCCGGATCACTACTTTCAAGATGAATGTATTTCATCTGCCGTTCCGTCACCGTGATCAATTCCAGGCATCCCGGCCGCGACCAGGTAATTTACACAATTAGTGATCAGATCATTTGATCAGGTGAGATGGGTCACCCAGCGATCATGCGGACGGAACTCGTAGCTTCATGTGGCGGTCGTTCCGGAGAGGAGCGATCGGAAAAACATCCGGAACCGTCGCACCGCCCCCAGTCCCCGGTTCCGGTCCGCCGATCCCCCGTCGGGACTGGGCCGAGACGGCCATTTATCGAGCCGACCCCGTGGCTCGAAGAAGCACCTGGACCCCATTTTTCCAGCTGCCTCTAACCCGCTGCCAAGCAGGTTCGTCTCGGGGTGCGCCATGGAGAAAATCAGAATGAACACCCCGAAACCCCGCAAGAGTCGAGCTCTCCTCCGCGTGGCCGTGGCCGGCGCAGTTGCGCTCGGAATCCCCCTCGCCATCGCCGGAACCGCGAACGCTGCGCCGGCCACCGTCTGGGACCGAGTCGCTCAGTGCGAGAGCAGCGGCAACTGGCAGACCAACACCGGAAACGGTTTCTACGGCGGTCTGCAATTCACGATGAGCACGTGGCGAGGATTCGGCGGCCAGGGCATGCCTCACCAGGCCAGCCGCGACCAGCAGATCGCTGTCGCCCAGCGCGTCCTCGCTGCGCAGGGCTGGGGAGCATGGCCGGCGTGCTCCAGCAAGCTCGGCCTGCGCTGAGCCGAGCCCTGTTCGTGCCCGGGCTCCCCTGCCCTCACCGCTCCCACGGGACGTCGGTGGGGTCGGGCGGGCCCGAGCCCACCGGCCGGGATGTGGTCGGCGGCTAGCCACGGTTACCGCTCGTTGATCACCCGGTGAGGACCAGCGCGTCGACGATGACGGCGCCCTCGCCGGCCGCCCGGAGCATGACCGGGTTGATGTCGATCGCGACGAGGCCGGGGTCGGCCGCCACCATCTCGCCCACACGCACCGCCAGGTCGGCGAGGGCGTCGACGTCCGCGGCGGGTTCTCCACGGACCCCGCCGAGCACGCGGGCGAGCCGCAACTGCCCGATCGCTTGCAGGGCACGTTCGCGCTCCAGCGGCGCGAGCATGACCTGAACGTCCGGGAGGTACTCGACGTACTTCCCGCCCTGCCCGACGAGGACGACAGGTCCGAAGGTGGGGTCGCGGCGAGCCCCGACCACCATCTCGTGCAACGCACGGACGTGCTCGGCGATGATCACGCCACCGAACGTGAGCCCGAGCTGCCGAATCCGCGTGGTGAGCCGGTCGTATGCAGCGCCGGTGGCGTCGGCTGTGATCAGGCCGAGCTCGACGAGGCCGTGCTCGGACTTGTGCGGCGCATCGATCGAGCAGCCCTTTGCGACGACGGCTCCGGGCCCGAGCTCGGCGAACGCCGCGATCGCCTCGTCCCGGCTGCGGCACAGGTGATGTCGCACGACGGGAATCCCTGCGCCGGCGAGCCTCGCGAGCGCGGCGGCCTCGTCGAGTGTGACGGGGTCGGGCGACGCCGCTCCGGTCCCGTACGAACGAGGTTCCGTTCGCGCCGAGCGTCGCAACTGTGCGTGTGTCAGGTAGTGGTCGAGCGCGCCGATCGCGGTCGACTCGTCCGGGTAGACGGTCATGCCGCGGCGACGGAACTCCTCCGCAACCGACTCCTGCGGCGCGGCGACAACCAGAGGTTTGCCCGTACGCGCGGCGAACCCGGCCGCGTCGACGGCGAACCGCGGTACGTCGTAGCCCTTGCCCGCCACGGGAATCCCGAGCAGGAACGCGTCGGCGTCCGGGTCCTCCGCGACCAGGGGCAGTACCTTGCCGAACAGCCCGCTGTCGGTGAGGAGCGCCGCGGTGACGTCGATGGGGTTCGACGAGGTGGCGAAGCCGGGCAGGACCGCGGCGACACGCTCTTCGGTCTCCGCGGACAGTGCGGCGAGCGGCATGGCGCGGTCCTCGGCCGCGTCGGCGGCAAGGACGCACACCGCACCGGAGTTGCTGACGACGACCAGCCGGCGACCCTGCGGGCGCCAGTCCTGCAGATACAACTCCGTCGTGTCGACCAGCTCCGGCATGCTCATGGCCCGCCGGATGCCGAGCTCGGCGAAGTAGGCGTCGATCACGCGGCGCTCGCCGGCGAGCGCCCCGGTGTGCGACTTCGCGGCGCGCTGCCCGGCGGCGCTGCGCCCGCCCATCAGCGCGACGATCGGCAGGTCCCGCTCCCGGGCCACCCGGGCCGCAGCGGCCAGGGACTCCGGGTCGGAGAGGTTCTCCAGGTAGAGCAGGATCAAGCGGACCTGGGGATCGGCCGCGACCGCTGCGGCCAGTTCGCCGACGGTCACGTCGGCGTCGTTTCCGGTGGCGTGTGCGTGCCGGACGCCGATGCCGCGCCGCCTCAGCAGCCCGTAGGGCACCGAGCACATCGCGCCGCTCTGGCTGATGACGGCGACCGGGCCGTCCTGCGGCGGCTGCTCGGCGAACATCGTGGAGAACCCGAGAACCGCACCGGTGCCGAAGTTGGCCAGCCCTTGCGAGTTCGGCCCGAACAGGCGCATTCCGGCCGCCCGGGCCGCTGTGAGCATCCGTTGCTGCTGCGCGACGCCCTCCGGGCTCCCGGTCTCGCCGAACCCCGCCGTCATGACGATCGTCGCGAGGGCCCCGGCTTTCGCCGCTGCCTCCACCGCTTCCACCGCCGACGCTCCGGGTACCGCGACGAGCACGACGTCGACCGGTTCGTCGAGGGCCGCGAGGCTCGGCACCGTACGCAGGCCCTGCACCTCGTCGCGGCGCGGGTTCACGGGATGGATGACGCCACCGAAGCCGTACCGACGCAGGTAATCGACGGGGCGTCCACCGACCTTGTCGGGATCGCTGGACGCACCGATGATCGCCACGGATCCTGGGTCCAGCACAGCGTGCAACGGGTCACGGGCGATCGGCACGGTCGGGGTCCTTTTCTGGGGTCGGGCCGCGTCACGCGAGGGTGAGCAGCGCGGGGACGGACAGGGTGGCCACGTAGTAGCCCATGAACAGCACGCCGGCGGGCACGCGGAGCAGCCGGATGAGGGCGCCCGAGACCACCGAGATCGTGAGCGCCACGGCGAGCCCGAGCAGACCCCCCTCCCACACGCTGATCACGAGCAGAAGGGCGGTGAAGGTCGCGACGACCGTCTCGTGGCTGATGCGCCGCGTCACCCATCTCGCCGCGGAGTGGGCGTAGCGCATGGCGAACGGGTAGGAGATCGAGGCCGCAACGGCCATGGCGATCAGACCGAACACCAGGAACTGCCAGGGGGCGAGCAGGGTGTGCAGGTTCTCGACCCGGCCCGTCTGCTGGTCCACGGTGAACCGCGGTGGAGCGTTGAACAGGGGCGCCGCGACGCTGGCCCCGAGCGGACTCAGCGGCAGGCCGAACGCGACCAGCGGGATCAACGTCTCCCCGAGGTAGGTGGCCTGTGTGACGCCGTTGCGCACCGCCAGCGCAGTGGTGAGCCGGTGATAGGAGTTGGGGATCCGGGCCTTCACGAACTCGCCGACGGCGACCGTCGTCGCGACGGGGCTGAAGACGAAGGTGGCGCTGGTGACGGCGGCGGCACCGACGAGCCACCGGAGCTGAGTGCCGTCCAACACCCGGAACGGGTTGGGGAACCAGCCGCGGCTCTCCGCGCTGTCCGGGGCCAGCCGGACGGTCTGCGGGATCGTGCGGCGCATGCGCTCACGCATGGGCGGCGAGAGGCTCGCGAGGAGATCGAAGATCATCGGGCCGGTGGCGATGCCCAGGAAGAACGCGGCGGACAGGTGGCCGTGATACTGCGTGGCGAGTGCGTTGGCGGCGAGAACCAGCACGACGAATGGCGCCAACGCCGCCACACCCGCCCACCGCGCGGGCGAGAAGTAGGCGATCAGCAGCGCCGCCACCAGGAACAACCACGGCGCCGCGCTCGCAACGGCGTCGGAGAACGGCGCGATCAACGCGGCGACACCCACCGCCACCGGCACCGCGATGAAGGACGCGACGAGCCCGCCCGCAAGGATCTTGTGCAGGGCGATGTGCGGCACGCCGAGCCTGCGCAGCTGCGCGGCCTCGTCCATCAGCGGGACGGCCATCGTGTCGCCGGGAATGCCGAGAAGCGTCGTCGGGATCGCGTGTGTCATGTGCTTGGCCATCACGGCAGCCAGGAAGAACGCGATGACGCCGGACGGCGGGACGCCGAGCAGGATGATCAGCAGCGTCGGCGGGACGATCGTGCCGGTCTCGTCGGTCCCACCGATCACCCCGATGGCGCTGAAGAAGACGGCTGCGACCAGTCCGGCGCCGATGGCCCAGGCGATGTCAGGCAGAAGGCTGGTCACCGCCGGCCTTCCCGGGCACCGCGACGGGCTGCCGGCCTGCCTGATCGACCAGGAGCAGTTGTTCGAGGCCTGCGCGACGCATCTCCTCGATGACGGCGGCGGGCGCGGTGCGCGCGTCGAGAGATCCGCCCGCGACCGCCGAGAGGTCGCGAGCAGCCGCCTCCACCGCAGCAGCGTCCAGCCCGTCCTCGGTCACGATCCGTTTGGGCCGCACCCGCGTCGCGGACACCGCCGCGCCGGCAACCACCGCCGCGAGACCGGCGAGCAGCGCGTACCCGCGGGCGATCCCGGCGTCGGCGATGGCGCCGAACAGAGCGCTCGCGCCGAGGAACACGGCCAACCCGAGGACACTCAACGCTGCGAGCCAGCGCGCGAGCTGCTGCGGATCAACCGTGCCGTCGTAGATCTCCAGCCACGGCCCGCGGTCGCCCCGGTGTGCCGGGTCGGGTTCATCGGTCATGCTGCTCCGCTCGTCGGTGAGCTCGCGGCGTCGTGCCGCTCAAGATCGCCGTCGCGAGATTTCGCCGCACCGCTGCCGGTGTCAACCGCTCGTTCCACCAGTGAAACGGTCTCGTCTGCTTCGAACGCGGCCTTTGACAGGCCGAAGATCCCCTTGCCATAGTCCGCTGACAGTGAGCCAAAGGAACGGCGTTTCATATATGGCACAAACCGGCTATCACTCGCCCGGTGCGGACCTCGCCGCCAGGGTGCTCAAGCTGCTCAGCCGCTACCGCACCCGTGAGAGCACGCTCTCCGAGATCGCCGCCGAGTTGGACGTCTCCAAGACGACCTGCCTGCGTGTCCTGCGCACCCTGCAGGGGCACGACCTGCTCTCCTACGACGACGAGACCCGCCGCTACCGGCTCGGCGAGTACGCGGTCGTGATCGGGGTGCGGGCCGAGGAGGGGCTCGATGTGCTCCACCGGGTGCGCCCGCTGCTCACAGCGATCTCGCGGCACACCGGCCTCACCGCAGCGTTCGTCCAGCGCGCCGGCGACAACCGGATGATGTACATGGCCAAGGTCGAGCCGCCGTCTGCCGCGGGCGTGAGCGTCTCCGTGGGGAATCGGTTCCCGATCACATCGGTCTCCTACGGCAAGTGGGTCGTCGCCTTCGCCGACGACGAGGAGCGCGAGCGGCTGCTCGCCCCCGGACTGGCGCAGATGACGGCAGCGACCACGACCGACCCCACCAGGTACCTCGAACAGGTCGACGCGCTGCGCCGCGGCGAGATCCTCGAGTCCACGGGTGAGTACGTCGCCGGTATCTACGCCGTGTCCTGCCCGGTGGTGAACGCCCGCCACGAACTGGCCGGTGTGCTCGTGGCGCTCGGCGTGCTGGCGGCACTCGGCGACGACGAGCGTCGCGACGTCTGCCGGCACATGAGGCGTATCGCCGCGCAGTGCACGGCGGAGGCCGCTGCGCACCCCCAGCCCTCGACCGGCCGCCCACGCGAGGCGAGCTGACTCCAGGAGGAGACATGCCCCTGTATTTCGAGGACTTCACGACAGGGCAGGAACTGGTGTCCCCCGCTCGGACCGTGACCGAGGCCGACGTCGTGTCCTTCGCGGCCTGGACCGGCGACTACAACCCCGTCCACACCGACGCCGTGGCGGCAGCCACGGGCCGTTTCGGCGAACGCATCGCGCACGGCGCACTCGGCCTGTCCCTCTGCCTGGGCCTCATCTCCCGGACAGGCGCGTTCGAGGGAAGTGCCGTCGCGCTTCTCGGAATCGACGGTTGGCGATTCCGCGCGCCGGTGAGGATCGGCGACACCGTGCACGCGCGGGTCACGATCCTCGACACCCGGTTGACCAGCCGGGGCGACACCGGTGTCGTGGGGCGCCGGTTCTCGCTGGTCAACCAGCACGGCGACGTGACGCAGGAAGGTCGGATGGACGTCATGGTGAAGGTGCGTCCAGCACCCGCGGCCCGATGACCGGCAACGGTGGCCCGTGGCTCAGCGGGGTGGGACTGACCCCGTTCGGCCGGCAGCCCGGTCCCACTGCCCTCGATTGGCAGGCTCGCGCGGCACTGACAGCCCTCGACGACGCGCAGGTTCTCGCGACCGAGGTCGATGCCGTGATCTGCGGCTACGCGACGACCCAGGGCCATCTGATGCCTGCCGATCTGCTCGCCGAGCAGATCGGCACCCGGCCCGGCGCTGCGTTCGGAATGAGTGCGGGCGGCGCGACAGGGCTCGCGATGGTGGCCGCCGCAGCACGGCTGATCCGGGCAGGCGACGCGACGACGGTGCTCGTCGCGGCCGGAGAGGACCGAGCGAGCGGGCAGAGCGGCGACGTCTCGACCAGGACACTGGCCCAGGTCGGGCACCGCCGGTACGAGGTCCCGCTCGGCGCAACCGTTCCCGCCTACTACGCGCTCCTGGCGTCACACCACCTCGCCCGACACAGCCTCACCCCGGCCGACCTCGCGCCGCTGGCCGTGCAGATGCGGGCCCACGCCGTCCCGACCGAGGGGGCTCACCTGCGCACACCCGTCACGATCGCCGACGTCGAGCAGTCGCGCATGATCGCCGAACCTCTCCGGCTCCTGGACTGTTGTCCCGTCTCCGACGGCGGGGCCGCGTTCCTCGTCAGCGCGCAGCCCCGAGGCGGACGGGCAGTGCGCATCACCGGGATCGGAGAGGGGCATCGCCATCAACACATCTGCGAAGCCGACTACGCCGACCTGGGAGCCCGCCGCGCCGCACGCACGGCTCTGAGACGGGCGGGCCGCGATCTCGACGACGTCGACATCGCAGGCATCTACGACAGCTTCACGATCACCCTCGCGATGCTCCTCGAAGAGATCGGTTTCTCCACCCCGGGCACCGGCGGCGCCGACGCCGCCCGCGGCAGCTTCGACCGCACCGGCCGTCTTCCCCTCAACACACACGGCGGCCTGCTGTCCTACGGACACTGCGGGGTGGGCGGCGGGATGGCGCACCTGGCCGAGGTGGTGACGCAGCTGCGCGGGGCCGCCGGAGCGCGGCAGGTACCCCGCCCGCCCCGGACCGCGCTCGCACACGCCGACGGCGGAGTCATGTCGGCGCACGTCAGCATCGTGGTGGAGGCCCCATGAGCACCGAGCTCGGATCGGATGCCGACTGGACCCAGGGCATCCCCCGGATCCTCTACAGCCGGTGCCGGCGATGCGGCCGACGCGGCTACTTGCCCCGGGACCGGTGCCCGACCTGCGGACACGACAGGATCGACCGCCTCCCCAGCGACGGAGTCGGCACCGTCACCGCCATCACCGTCGTCCATCGGGCACCCCGGGGAGGGGATCACCCACCCACACCGTTCGGGATCTGCCTCGTCGAGCTCGACGAGCAGGTCCGCGCGATGGGGCGCTGCGCACCCACGCTGACGGTCGGCGACCGGGTACGTGCCGACTTCACGCACGAGGTTCCATATTTCGAGATGGTCGATTGACGGGAGTCGGATTTATTCTTCCGGTGAGCGAGAATTCAAAAATAGCTCGCCGCTCTGATTCCGCAAGCGGGCGCGTCACCGTACCCTCGAATTCGCTGCGGGGCGAGCGAAAGGGTGATCGTGGACATCTACAGCGATTCCGACACCATTGACTATCTCGTCGTGGGTGCAGGCACTGCCGGATGTGTGGTCGCCTCACGACTGTCCGAGGACCCGGACGTGAGAGTCGTGCTCCTGGAAGCAGGAGCGGCCGACGGTCCGGAGGCGATGTCCGTGCCGTCGACCTGGCCGACGCTGCTGGGCACCTCGGTCGACTGGGCGTACACCAGCGAGCCCCAGACCGCCCTGACCGGCAGGGACCTGACCTATCCGCGGGGCCGGGTGCTGGGCGGGACGAGCAGCATCAACGGGATGGTGCATCTGCGCGGGCACCGGGCCAACTACGACGGCTGGTCCGCGGCGGGCGCGACGGGGTGGGGATACGAGGATCTGCTCCCCTATTTCTGCCGAAGCGAGCACGCAGTCGGCCGTGACGAGCGGTACCGGGGTACCGGCGGTCCCATGATCGTGACAGGCGCCGAGGACGTCCAGCCGTTCGAGAGCGCCGCCTTCGATGCCCTGGCCGAACTCGGCCTCCCGGTCTCGGACGACCTCAACGGCGCCGATCAAGAAGGCGCGGGCTGGATCGAGCAGAACATCGTGGACGGGCACCGGCAGTCCGCGGCCGACGCCTACATCCGCCCCATCCTCGCGCACCGGCCGAACCTGACGGTCATGGCCGGCGCCCTGGTCCGCGGCCTGGTGATCTCCGGCGGCAGGTGCCGGGGCGTGGAGTACGTCCTCGACGGTGCGCGGCGGCGGATCGAAGCCACGCGGGATGTGGTGCTGTGCGCCGGAGCGATCGGGTCTCCGCACCTGCTGATGGTGTCGGGTATCGGGCCGGCCGACGACCTCCGCCGCCACGGGATCGACGTCGTTGCCGATCTCCCCGGGGTCGGCCGGAATCTGCAGGACCATCCGATGGCCCGTGTGATCCGGTCGACGGCCGGGCCGGCGGCCTCCGGCATGGCGGTCCACCGGCTTCTGGGCGCCCTGCTCCGCACCACCCGGTCTCTCGACGCACCGGACGTCCAGATCTTCTTCTTCGACCGCCCGTTCTATCCCGCAACCGTTCCGGTTGACGGCTACGCCGTTGCCGTCGCCGCCGCACGCCCACACAGTCGCGGAACGGTGACGCTGGCCTCGGCCGACCCCGCCGTCGCGCCCCGGATCGATCCCGGCCTCCTCACCGATGACAGGGACGTGGCGGTGTTGCTGGCCGGGCTGCGGATGGCCCGTGAGATCGCCGGCACCCGGGCCCTCGCCGGCTGGAGCGAGGAGGAACTCCGGCCGGGCCCGGACATCGAGGATCAATCCCGGTTGCGCGAATACCTGCGGGAGTCCGTGCACAGCGGGGCCCATCCCGCAGGCACCTGCCGGATCGGCGACGACGACCAGGGAGTGGTCGACACCGAGCTCCGCGTCCGGGGCATCACGCACCTGCGCGTCGCCGACGCATCGGTGATGCCGGACCTGGTCGGAGCCAACCCCAACGCCACGGTGCTGGCCATCGGCGAGCGCGCCGCGGCGCTGATCCGGGAGCACGGAGCGCCCTAATCACTCAGACCGAAGAGACGGACGAAACAGTCGGCAGTTCGCCCATTCATGGTGTTCCGCAGCTCGGATGGCAGTCCGCGTTGCCGACTGGTGCGGCGGCACGGGCGGCACGGCCGCTCGCATACGCGGACCAGTCAATCCCTGCGCCCGGCGCACCCCAGACCACGAGCACCTGAGCGGACTCCTCGCCCGTATTACGGAGATCATGCCGGGATCCGGGAGGTGCGAGAATCGCGTCTCCCGGCTGCAAGCGATGGTTGATCTCGTCGACCATCATCTCCACGCGACCGCTGAGAACCAGATAGAGCTCCTCAAGCGGTTTGTCACGCGGGTGGGAGTGCATTCCCTCACTGCCGCCAGGAGGCAGTCCCCACAACTGGACCGCCACAGGGAGCTGCGACGATTCGCGAAAGTACCACTGCAGGTGCATCGGTGCGGCACCTCCGTGCATCACATAATCGAATGAACCGGTAGCTGCGCGTTCGTGCATGGCTGCTCCTCTGTCGCTCGACGTCGGTCACTGCCTCAGTCCGAGAGCAGTCTCAATCGCACTGGCATGAAGCCACCCCTTCGTCAGCCTTCGCGTTCGTCACGACGCCCGAGTGTGGGTAGGCCTGAAACGGCGGCGTCGCATCGTCCGTAGCAGCGTCTCGGCGGCCAGTTGGCCGGAGATGGCGTTGACACCTCCGCCCGGCCAGGTTCCTGCACCGGCCAGGAAGAGACGGGGTATCGGCGTGCGATAACGACTGAGCCGCAGGCTGGGGCGCAACATCAGGAACTGATCGAGATGGTGGCTGCCGGAGATCGAGTCGCCGCCGGCGAGATTGCTGTTCGCCTGCTCCAGATCGTCGGGAGAGGAAATCGCCCGAGCGCGCACCTGCCCCGTGAGGCCCGGGGCGTGCGCCTCGAGAATGTCGGTGACGCGATCGGCGTAGGCGTCGCGCACGTCCGCCCAGTGGGTTCCACTGATCTGCCCGTCTGCATCGCCCGTGATCTGTGCCGGCACCGTGCGAACCTGGATCCACACCACGTGCTGTCCTGCCCGTTCGACCCTGGTGGGATCGACGACGCTGGTCTGGCCGACCACCAGCAACGGGGCGTCGGGCAACTGGTGTGCCACCGCCTGCTGGTATGTCCGCGCCATGTCGTCGACGTAGGAGCCGACATGGACGTACGCGAAATCGGACAGCCGCGGATCCTGCCACGGAATGCGGCCGTCGAGAGCCAGGTGCAGCATGAAGGTGCCCGGCCCGAATCGATAGTTTCGCGCGGCGGCCGACATTCCGTTGGGGACCGCGGCATCGGCGAGGAGATCCTGCACGAGAAGAGGCAGCACGACGGTCGAGACGACCCCGTGCCGCGCACTGATCCGCTGCCCGTCGGCGAGGGTCACACCGCGCGCACCGCTCCCGTCGACGTCGACGCGGGCGACCCGCGCCCCGGTGAGAACGGTGCCGCCCCTGGCTCTCACCACTGCGGCCATCGCCTCTGGAAGCCGCCCGGCGCCCCCTTCGACCAGCGACATGCCCCCCAGCATGTCGGCGAACATCTCCAGCAAGGGAAAGACGGCGCCACCGGCGATGTCAGGCGCGTAGTCCAGGTGCATGCCCCAGGCAGCCGCCAACGACTTCGCCTCGGGCGTGGAGAAGTATCGGTCGCCGAGTGCTCGGGTGGAGGAGAGGAGCGTTGCCGCAAGATCGCCCGGTGAGACGCCCTTGCGATGGCGCCACGCCTCGCGCACGGACTTCATGGCGACCCACGACGGCTGAGGGCTGGTGTAGATCGGTAGGTAGGAGGCAGCAAACGCGTCGAAGAGTTCACGAAGGCGAACCCACCCTGCCGCATCCGCCGGGGAATGTTCCTGCCACATCGCGAGAGTGGCGTCCTGGTCGCATGTGACGCGAAGATTTGCACCGTCGGGGAAGACCGATGCGTAAGGATGAGCGGACCTCGCGAACCGCAACCCGTGGTTGCCCAGCTCGGCACCGTACTTCGCGAAGAACGGCGATCCGAGGAACAGGTTCATATTCGTTGCGAAGAGATCGTGGACGAACCCGGGCAGCGTCACCTCGCCACTCCGTACCGCCCCGCCCACCGTGGGGTTGGCTTCGACGACCACCACGGACAGCCCCGCGTCGGCGAGCACGGTGGCAGCGACCAGGCCGTGATGACCGGCACCGATGACGACCACATCAGACTCGTCCACGCGGTTCTCCTGTGCATCTCGTCATCCGGCGACGTCGTGCCAGCCCATCACACCCTCAGCGAGGCGTACAGGGCTCAGCGGCAGGTTCCAAGGTCGCGATGTAGGGCAGGTTGCGGTAGCGCTCGGCGAAGTCGATTCCGTAGCCGACCACGAACTCATTCGGAATGTCGAACCCGACATAGCGCACCGGAACATCGGCTTTCTGCGTGCTCTCCTTGCGCAGCAGGGCACACACCTCGAGCGAGGCCGGCTTGCGTACCGCGAGGTGCTGCAGCAACCAGGCCAGGGTGAGCCCGGAGTCGATGACGTCCTCGACGATCAGTACGTGCCGGCTGCTGAGATCCGCCTCGAGATCCTTGACCAGACGCACCTTGCCCGAGGACACGGCGGCCGACCCGTACGAGCTCAGTGTCAGAAAATCCAGCTGCGCCGGGATCGACAACGCGCGGGCCAGATCCGCCAGGAACATGACGCTGCCCTTCAGCACACCGACCATCAGGAGGTCATCAGGGCCATCCTGGCAACGCTCTCGGAAATCCCGGCTGAGCTGCTCGGCCAGCTCGTCGATCTTGTTGCGAATCTGTTGCTCCGTGAGGAGCACACGAGCCACCTCTGCGTCATACACGCCGTATCATCCCGTCTGCGCACAACAGCAAGATTCTTCCCGGCGACCAATGCCTGATGTATCGAGGATTGCGCGCCCTCCGGGTTCCGCCGTATCCCGCAGCACGCTAGCCCCCTGCGATGAATGCCGCAACAACACGCGATCGCCGGCCCGGCGTGAAGCCGGACAGAGCGTGCGCATTCCGGAAGCGCGCAGAAGGTGTTCTATTTTGCACCTTCGCTCTGGAAGAGTACTAGTCCGCGGGCGGCGCGACCAGGAGATGAATGGTCGATCGGACCGCTTTCAGCGCCTCCTCGTCGCGCGTGGCGATGCACAGGACGAAGGTGCCCTGGATGACGGCGAGTATCGCGGTGGCCAACTCCTCTGCCGTGCGGTCGGTGCGGACGTCGCCGCCCTCCTGCCCCTGAGTCAGGAGGGCGGCCAAGTGCTCCCGCCAGGCGAGCAGGGAGGCGCCGATCTGCCCACGGAAGGCGTCGGAGCCGACGGCGACCTCGGTGGAGAGCTTCCCTGCGAGGCAAGCCCGCCGGTAGCCGGACCGCACGAAGAGCTCCACCAGTTCGTCGACGTATCGGCCGAGCCGATCGGTCGCGGAGAGATCCGGCTCGTTCGCCCAGCGGTCGAGCAGGGCGAGCTGGAAGTCCGTGTAGCGGTCCAGGACAGCTCGCGCAAATTCCTCTTTCGACCCGAAATGGTGATAAAAGGAGCCCTTCGGCACCGCCGACGCCTCGAGGATCGCATCGACCGTGGTGCCGTGGAAGCCACGGTCGTAGAAGTACTTCAGGCCTTGCCGAAGCAGCCGCTCCTTGTGCGACAACGGCTCGCTCTGCTGCGTGCTCATGTCCTCTGCGTCCATGGAAAAGGTCCTTTCCGCCCATTCTAACCGTTCGTCGAAGCGGCCATAACCTTCCACGATTCCTTGACGACCTGGTCTAGACGATTTAGTCTAGCGCTCAATACGGGGCCGTGATCAGCGCAAATGTCCGGAGGAAAGGTGTAAATGGGCCACACCGACTATCAGGCCGTGGACACCGTGGCGGTCGTGACGATGAGCAACCCACCAGCGAGCCTGTTCGACGAGGAGTTGTCCGAACACCTCCTGGCCGACTTCGAGCGCGCCTCCGACGAGGGCAAGCGTGCGCTGATTCTCCAGGCCGATGGCGCCGCATTCTCCGGCGGCGCCGACGTTTCCATGTTCCAGGCCCGCACGATCGGCCAGGCACGCGAACTGATCGGCAGGTCCATGCCACTGATCGCCGCGATCGAGGACGCCCCGTTCCCGGTCATCGCGGCGGTGCACGGCCTGTGCCTGGCCGCCGGGCTGGAACTCGTGCTCGCCTGCGACCTGGTCGTCGCCGAAGAGTCGGCTCGTTTCGCCCAGGTCGAAGCCATGATCGGGGCGACGACGTTCCTCGGCGGGGTCTACCGGCTGGCAGAGCGCTGCGGACCTGCCCGCGCCCGGGAGATCACCTTCGGGGCCGAGCAGTACACCGCCGCCACGTTCGAGCGCTGGAACATCATCAATCGTGTCGTCCCGGACGGTGAGCTGCGGGATCACGCACTCGGCTGGGCACAGCGCCTGGCCAAGGGACCGACGGCCGCGCATGCGGTCACCAAGCGGCTCGTCCGGTACGGGCTCGCGCACGGGCCCCGGGACGCCGACCGCTACCTGCTCGATGCCGCGACGCCGCTGTTCGAGAGCCACGACATGCAGCACGCCGTCGGTGAGCTTCTCTCGCAGGGCGCCCGGCAGTTCCTGGCGAACCACGACCATTTGGTCTTCGAGAACCGCTGATGCTCCAGACCCCGTCGACGCAGTCGATCTGCGCCTTGCTGGAGCAGCAGGCACGGCTGCGTCCGCAGGCGCCGGCCGTCTCCGAACTCCGCGACGGCGAGCTGCACACGATGACGTGGGCGAACTACCGCCAATGCGTCATCGACGCCGCGTCGGCGTTTCTCGACCTCGGCCTACAGGCGCGCGAAACCGTGGCCATCCTGGCCGGCAACCGGGTCGAGCATCTGGTCGCCGACCTCGCCACCGCGCACTGCGGCGCCGTATCGGTCACCCTCTACCCCACGCTGTCCGCCGAGCAGTTGGCCCACGTCGCGTCCGACGCGGAACCGCGCATCATCGTCGTCGACGGACCTGCGTCGCTCGCCAGGGTCGCGGAGATTCCGTGGGTCGTGCAGAACCGACCGGTCCTCGTCGCGCTCGACGTCGACGGCGAACCCACGCAGGGCGAGCTCCACTGGCAGGAGCTGACCGCGGGGCACCGCGCGCAGCAGGACGCGACGCTGCGGAGCCGCCAGGCCGCCATCCGCGCCGACGATCCCGTCACCTACGTCTACACATCCGGCACCACCGGTCCGTCCAAAGGCGTGGTGCTGACCCACGGCAACATGCGGTGGATGGCCGGCGCCGTCGTGCGCGCCGGGCTGGCCGACTGCGAGTACCGGGCGATCTCCTATCTGCCACTCGCTCACATCGCCGAACGGCTGTGGAGCGTCTACCTGCTGCTGCAGACGGGCGGACATGTGTTGTGCTGTCCCGCCCCTGACCGGCTCGCGGAGTATCTCCGCGTGTTCCGGCCGAGCTTCTTCATGGCTGTTCCGCGAGTGTGGGAGAAGCTGCGCCTGGGCGCCGAACGGCTCCTCGCCTCGCCCACGTTCAGCTCACGGGAGGACGAACTCACGCGCGGCCGCGACACCCTCCGGTGCGAGTGGGCGCAGCGCTACGACGATGCACCCGTTCCCGCAGCTCTTCGCATGCAGGCCGCTCTGGCCCGCGAAGGAGCACTGCGAGACGTGCGGGCGGCGCTCGGGCTCGAGAGAGCGCTGATGACTGCGAGCGCCGCGGCTCCGATCGCGGACGACGTGCTGAGCTTCTTCGCCTCGCTCGGCATCGAGATCATCCAGGGGTACGGCCTCACCGAGACCGGCGGCGTTGCCGTCTGCGACCGCCTCGGCACCGCTTCCCGCGGCTCCGTCGGCCTTCCCCTGCCGGGCGCCGAGATCCGCATCGCCGGCGACGGCGAGATCCTGGTGCGCTCACCCGGCAACGCCCCCGGCTACCGCAACCGGCCCGATGCGGACGCCGAACTGTTCGCCACCGGGGGTTGGCTGCGCACGGGCGACATCGGCCGGATCGACGAGGCCGGGCGACTGCACATCACGGACCGCAAGAAGGACATCATCATCACCGCGGCCGGCAAGAACATCGCCCCGACCGCGATCGAGTTCCGGGTGGCGGGACGGTCGTTCGTCGACCAGGTACTTGCCTTCGGTGACGCACGGCCGTACGTCGTCGCACTGCTCACCGCCACGCCGGAAAATCTGCTGGAGTTCGCCCGGAGCCAGCACATTTCCGGTGCCGACCCGCACGAACTCGTTCATCATCCGGCGGTGCTCGCACGGGCCCAGTGCGTCGTGGACGAGGCCAACAGCCACCTGTCCCGACCTGAACAGATCAAACGGTTCCGGTTGCTCGCAACGACGTGGACCGTCGAATCGGGCGAACTGACCCCCACGTTCAAACTCCGGCGATCAGTGATCCACCACCGGCACGCCGACGATCTCGCTGCGCTCTACCAGCAGCCCTGAACACCGCCGCACGCTGCGCGACGGCGCCGGTGCTGTCGTCGACGCGATGAATCGCCGAGTGGCGTGGACGACTATGGACGCGGCGTCCAAATTCACATTCCGCTGCTGATCACAACCCACTCACCTAAGGTGGTTTTAGTTTACTACCACCCCGGGTCGGAACGACGGAAGACATCGGGAAGGAGGGCCACGAGTGTCACAAGTTGCCGTGGTGACGGGAGCAAGCCGCGGGATCGGGAGGGCGTGCGCGACGTTGCTCGCCGAACGCGGGATGCGGACCGTGGTCAACTACCGCTCGAGCCGTGCGGAGGCCGACGCCGTCGTCGCCGAGATCAGCGCGGCCGGCGGAGAGGCGTGGGCCGCGCAGGCCGACGTCACCCTGCCCGCCGACGTGGATCGGATGTTCGCCGAGGTCCGTGACCGGTGGGGCGGGGTCGACGCGCTGGTGCACAACGCCCCCACACCGTTCGCGATGGGCTCCTTCCGCGACCTCACTTGGGAGGAACTGGGCGGGAAGCTCGACCAGGAGATGCGTGCGGCGTTCCTCGTGACCAAGGCGGTGGTCCCGGACATGGTCGAGCGCGGCCGTGGCCGGCTGGTCTATCTGAGCACGGGCCTCTCGCGCCGTCCTCGTTCCGGGATGATCGCGCTGGGCACGGCCAAAGCCGCCCTGAACCAGTTCGCGCGCTATCTGGCGCAGGAGTTGGGCCCGCACGGCATCACGGCCAACGTCGTGGCGCCCGCGACCGTCGAGGAGACCTGGTCGGAGGAGAGGCTCGACCCGGCGCTGCTGGAACAGATGGCGGCGGCCACGCCACTCGGTCGCCTCGCGCGCCCGGCCGACGTCGCCCGCACGGTGGCCTTCTTCGCGGGTGACGAAGCCGATTTCACCACGGGAAGCTACGCGCCGGTCAACGGCGGTCTTGCGATGGACTGAAAGGGAAAGATGTAGTGGAAACGCTCGATCTTGCTTACGTCGGACGTGGCATTCATGAGGAGTTGGTCGCGTACATCGCGGACCAGGAGGGCTATTTCGAGGACGAAGGGGTGCGCGTCGCGCTGCGCGACGGGGTCACCTGGCCGACCGAGCGGCTGCGTCGCGGCGCGACGATCGGGTTGGGTCGGTCGATGCTGTCGCGGCTCACCGACGACATCCCGTGGACCGGGCTGAGTGTCAGCACCCACCGGCCGCTGTTCTGGTTCATCGGCCGCGCCGGGCTGGAGTCGCTGCAGGACCTGAAGGGTCGCAAGCTGGCCGTGCACGCTCCGGAGACGGCCCCGGGATGTTTCGCCCGGATCGTGCTGCGCCGGGCCGGGCTCGACCCGGATCGTGACCTCGAGTGTCAGTACCGCATGCCCGGTGACTACGGGATGCACCTGCGCAGGCTGCGCGCCGGTGAGATCGACGCCGCACTGATCGGCAGCACGATGGCTCCCGAACAGGTGGCCGAGCAGGAGGGATGGCGGGTGCTCGCCTGGGTGGGCGACCACTTCCAGATCCCGACCGTGGGAGTGATGGTCGACCCGACCTACATCCCGCTCGACAGCCCGGCGCTGCACGCGATGGTCCGCGCCAACCGGCGCGCCCTGCACACCATCCAGGACCGGCCCGACACCGTGGTCGACCACGTACGGAGCTTCATGGGCCGCCACACCGACGAGGAGATCCGCGCGCACCTCGACCGATTCGTCATCCCGTACTTCACCCACGACGGCCAGGCCGACCTCGAGATCGGGGACGCCGCGATCACGGCCGTCGCCGCGGAACTCGGCGTCCCCGCAACATTCCGGGCGGCCGACGTCTACCGCACCGACCTCGTCCCCATCGACCGATAGAACTTCCCCCGATCACGTCATGCCGAGCTGTCGACATCCGGCGTGTTGGACTTCTGCCATGGCCAGCGGCCGGTGATCTCCAGCTCCAGGGAGAAACTCAGGAACGTACGGATGATGACGATTCCGCCCAGCACCGCCACACTGTTGAGGCTGGGCATGACCGCCACGGTTCGGACGATGTCGGCGGCCACGAGTAGTTCCAGTCCCAGGAGGACGGTACGGGCGAGCATTCGCCGAAACTGGCGGTAGACGTCGGCCCCGGCCGTGTGCTTCGCAAGTCGTATGACCGCAACCACAGCCGCGATCGCTGCACCCACGGCGATGATCGCGACGCCGGCGGCGTCGATGATCATCCCGATCTTCTCGATCACGTCATCAAAGAGCATCTCGCTCCGTCCCTGCATCCCTGTGACTCCTCTGTACAGCATCCCCTCGCTGCATCAGACCGGGATTCACCGGAAAGCCGGGTGCCGACGCGGTCGGTGCTTATTCAGGCGCGGATTCGCCCCCGTTGGAGGTCAGGGCGCGGCGGACGTCATCCGACCATGGGACGGCGTGTGGTGAGTCCGGCGCGGCCATGGCGATCACGAGGTTTCCTGTGGCGGCGACCCGGCCTTCGCTGGTCACGACGAAGTCGTATCTCATCGACTTCTCGCCCACCCGCACGATCGCGAGTTCGATCCGCACCTGCTGGCCGTGCCAGAGTCGGCTGCGGTAGTCGACCTCGTAGTGCACACGTGGGATGCGGCCGAAGAGGTGGCCCACGCCGAGCCGGTCGAGCAGCACCGACTCGGCGGCCTCCACCCAGCGCAGCACCACGCTGTGGTGGTGGTGACCGGCGGCGTCGGTGTCGATCCACTCGAGCTGACGATGGATGATCACGCTCGGCAGCCGGTCGGACTCGGGCTGGGCCGGCGCCTGCGCCGTCGACGGTGCAGGGGACGTCATGACAGGGCCTCCGTCGGCGCATCGGCAAGCGCGTAGTCGCCGCCGAGCAGCGACCCCGCGCCGCTCGCCTCGGCAGGAAGTCCGATCGCTCGCATCATTCGGTGTGCGGTGCAGATCGCCGTCGAGACGACGGGCTTGCCGAGCTCGTCCTCGACCTCCTGGACCACGTCCAGCGAGGGCATCTGCACGCACGCCGAGAGAACGACGACGTCGGCGTCGGGGCGGTCGAGTTCCCGCGCGATCCGGACGAGGTTGCGCTGGTCCTGGGCGGCGACCTCGAGGTTGCCGGGGACGCCGAGCGCGACGTGATCGAGCACCCGTACGCCCTCGCCCTCGATGTAGTCCATGACGGTCCGGGCCAGCTCGGGCAGATAGGGCGTGATCGCCACGACCTTCCTGGCACCGAGGATCCGCAGCCCGTCCACCAGCGCGCCGGCGCTGGTGACCACCGGTGCATCCGCGCCGTTGTCGGCCGTGGCTTCGCGCAGCCTGGCCTCGGAGGTGCGGTGGTATCCCGGCCCGATGCTCATGATCGCGACGAGGCAGGCGTAGCCGAGGACGTCGACGTGTGCGTCGGACAGCTCGACGGCACATCGGTCCGACTCGGCGTCCATCGCGGCGAGCTTCTCCGCGGTCACCTCGGTCATCCGCATACGGCTGGAGTGGAACGTGAACCGTTCGGGATGCAGTTGCTCGCGGCGACGGAAGAGCTCGGGCACCTCCGTCTCCATGGTGACGTTCGAGCTGGGCACGATCTGCCCGATGCGATACCTGCCGGCAACGCTCATCGTGCGTCCACCACCGGGTTGCGCAGCGTGCCGATGCCCTCGATCGTCGCTTCGACGACATCGCCGGGCTTCAGGAACTGCGGCGGGTTCTGTGCCGCACCGACGCCCTGCGGCGAACCGGTGGCGATGACATCGCCCGGTTCGAGCGTGACGCCCGCGGAGATGTCGGCGATCAGCTCGGCGATCGAGAAGAGCATGTTCGCGCTGTTGCCCTTCTGCTTCACCTCGCCGTTGACCTTCAGTCCGAGATCGAGCGTCTGCGGGTCGGGTACCTCGTCGGCGGTGCGGATCGCGGGGCCGAACGGTGCGTACGAGTCCTGGCCCTTGGAGAAGAACCACTGGCCGGATCGGCGCTGGTCCCGCGCGGAGATGTCGTTGACGATGCTGTAGCCGAACACGTGGTCGAGCGCCTCGTCGCGGCTCACCTTGCGGGCGGTGCGCCCGATGACCACGGCGAGTTCGCACTCCCAGTCGAGCTGACCGGTCAGGTTCCCGTCGTGCAGGATCGGTTCGCCGGGCCCGACGACCGCGGTGGCCGGCTTGCTGAACAGCACGGGCCGTTCGGGCAGGTTCTTGTCCGTGTCCAGGGTGCGGCTGGATTCCTCGACATGCTCGACGTAGTTCAGCCCGACCCCGATGATCTTGCCGGGGCGCAGCGGCGCGTGGAGGGTGACGGAATCCAGCGTCAGCGTCGCAGCTTCCAGCGCTCGCGCAGAGGCGTCGTCGACGAGCCGGTCGAGCTCGCGCCGAGCCTCGGCTCCGCCCTGTACGACAGTCAGCAGATCCTGCAGCGCGCCCGAGGAGAGCGCACCCAGATCCAGCACTGCGCCATCGCGCAGCGCGCCGGGCCTCCGTCGACCGCCGTCGGTGCCGTCCGAGAAGGTCACAAGGAGCATCAAGGCCTCCGAATCATGAGGTCGTACAGGTCGGTGAGAGATCTGGTGGTCACGCGTCGACGGACTGGTGGCCGTCGTTCTCGGGGTACGCCTCTTCGCGGAAGAAGCCCAGCGAGCGCATGACAGGGAAGTCGTTGAACGAGAAGAGGCAGGCGTCGTCGGACCGGCTCGCGTTCGCGTGTTCGTGCCATGCCCATGAGGGGACGCAGAAGATGTCGCCCTCGCTCCAGTCGAAGCGTTTGCCTGCGATGATCGAGGTGCCGCTGCCCTTCGCGGCTGTGTAGATCTTCGACCCGACCTGGCGATGGGCCAGAGTGGCCTCGCCGGGGCGCAGAAGCTGCATGTGGGCGCTCATCGTGGGCATCACGGAGCCACCCGTGAGCGGGTTGCTGTACTCCATGATGATGCCGTCGTACGGAGACCCGTCGGAGGCTTTGGCCGCGTTCAGCAGTGCCTCGTACGTCGGCTCCCACGGGTAGGCGAGCAGTGGCGAGTGGTTCTTGTGCCAGGTGTCCCCGAACGGGCGCAGCCGGCCCGCACCGTAGGTCAGCAGCGACGAGTTCACCGGCCCCTGTTGCTTCTGATAGACGTCGGGGTGCACCTCGTAGAACGGGGCATCCAGCGCGTTGACCAGCGGAATGTCGAGCCCGTCCTGCCAGATCACCGGGCCGTCGGAGTCGATGCCCTCGTTGCCGTGCTCGTGCCACGTCCAGTTCGGCGTGATGGCGAAGTCGCGCGGCCCGACCTTGAGCTTCTGCCCGTCCACAATGGTCCAGGCGCCGGTGCCCTCGATGACGAAGCGCAGGGCCGCGGCCTGGTGGCGATGCGCGGTCATGGACTCGCCGGGACCCATGACCTGCAGGCCGGTGTAGAGCAGCCCGACAGTCGCAGCGATGTCCCGGCGTTGCGGGTTGTAGAGCGCGACCACCCGACGGCCCGCGTCATCGCCGCTCACCAGCTTCAGGGCCTCCAGGACGAGGGGCCGCAGCTCCCGGAAGCTCCACTTCATCGGGATCGACTGTGGCTGCGGGTACCACGGCTCGATCTTGTTCGCGATCGTCCACAGCGCTCCGGCCTCCAGGCCGGCCAGCTTCTCGTAGTACTCCTCGAGCTCAGCAGTGTCCGTGACACGCGCCCGGCCGAGGACGTCGTCGCTGTAGGCCATGGCCTCTCCTCCGTCTCAGTGCGGCGCTCGCGAGGCTCCGCGCGCAGCTCCGACTATAGCGCCTTTTTGACGGACGTAAACTCGGCTATAGTCCGCGTCTGTGACGACCGTCAGCAAAGGAGCATCCATGCGGATCGCCGTCGTAGGGGGTGGGCCGGGCGGCCTCTACCTCGCCGCCTTGACCAAGCAGCTCGACCCGGCCCGCGAGGTCGTGGTCTGGGAACGCAACGCTGCGGACGACACGTTCGGGTTCGGCGTCGTGTTCTCCGACGAGACGCTCAGCGGCATCGAGGATGCGGACCCCACTCTCTTTGCAGCAGCGGAGCGCAGCTTCGCCCGGTGGACCGATATCGACGTGGTGCACCGCGGGCACAGGTCCACCTCCGGCGGCCACGGATTCGCGGCGATCAACCGGAAGGTCCTCCTGCAGCTGCTGCAGCAGCGTTGCGCGGACGTCGGGGTCGATGTTCGTTTCCGGACGGTCGCTCCACCGGTCGAGGAGCTGTCGGACCAGTTCGACCTCGTCGTGGCGGCCGACGGCGCGAACTCGGCGATTCGGAGGACGTTCGCCGACGTCTTCGGCCCGGAACTCGACGTTCGATCGGCGCGCTACATGTGGCTGGGCACCGACAAGGTCTTCGACGCCTTCACGTTCGTGATCGCCGAGACCGCACACGGACCGATGCAGGTGCACGCCTACCCGTTCAGTGCCGATCGGAGCACGTTCATCGTCGAGATGAACGAGCAGACGTGGCGCGCCGCCGGCTTCGACTCCACGGAAACCACGGCCCTCCCACCCGGCGTCAGTGACGAGGCCGGCATCGCCCGCATCGCCGAGATCTTCCGCACGGAACTGGGCGGCGCCCGGCTGATCGCGAACAACTCGAAGTGGATCCGGTTCACGACGATCCGGAATCGGATGTGGCGGCACGCCAACATCGTGCTGCTCGGGGACGCCGCTCATACCGCGCACTTCTCGATCGGATCAGGCACCAAGCTCGCGATGGAGGATGCGCTCTCACTCGCGGCATGCCTGAACGAGCACCAGGACGTTTCCGCAGCACTCAGCGCCTACGAGGGCGAACGCCGCCCCGTGGTCGAGAGCACGCAGCGCGCGGCGCAAGCGAGCCTGCAGTGGTTCGAGGACATCGCGCACGTCGTCGATCAGGACACGCCGCAGTTCGCGTTCAATCTGCTCACACGGAGTCGCCGGGTCACCTACGACAACCTGCGAATGCGCGACCCGGACTACGTCGAATCCGTTGCGGCATGGTTCGACCACCACAACAGTGATGCAGAACGCGGCACCATTCCCGATGGAGATCGCAACGGACGCCGCCGCCCGGTGCCTCCGCTGTTCCAGCCGTTCCGCCTGGGCCCCGTGACAACGAAGAACCGCATCGTCACGGCGCCGGTCGCCACCTTCTCCTCACGGGACGGCGTTCCGGGCGACGAGGAAGAGCTATGGCTCGCGAGCGCGGCCCTCGGCGGATCAGGCCTGGTACTGGCCGGAATGACCGCAGTCAGCGCGGAGGGGCGGAGCACGCATCGCTGCGCCGGCCTCTACAACGATGCACAGCACGCGGCGTGGCGCGACATCGTGGCGCGTATCCACCGCGTCTCGGACGCGCTCATCGGCGTCCAGATCACCCATGCCGGGCGCAAGGCGGGTACGACCTCGTCGACCGTGGCTCCCTCACCGATCCCGTACACGCCGGGCGACCCCGCACCTCACGAGCTCGACGAGGAGGAGCTCGCCAAGATCGTCGAGGAATTCACCGCCGCGACCCAGCGCGCCGACTCGGCAGGGTTCGATGTCCTCGAGCTTCAGGCCGGACACGGGCACCTGCTCTCGACCTTCCTCTCCCCGCTGACCAACGTGCGTACGGATCGATACGGGGGCGACCTGGCCGGCCGGCTGGCCTTCCCGCTCGAGGTCCTCTCGGCGGTTCGCAGCGCCTGGCCGACGAGCAAACCGGTGCTGGTGCGCATCTCCGCCGTCGACTGGGCGGACGGCGGCACGACGATCGCGGATGCGGTCGGGATCGCACGGGCGATGCACGAGCACGGCGCCACCGCGATCGATGTCTCCAGCGGCGAGGTGGTGCCCCACGAGGAGCCTGCATACGGGCGCAGCTACCAGACTCCGTTCGCCGAGCGGATCCGCCACGACGTCGGCGTCCCGACCATCGCCGTCGGCGGGATCTCCAGCCAGGACGACGCCACCTCCATCGTGCTCGCGGGGCGCGCCGACCTCGTCGCCGTCGGCCGGGCCGCGTTGCACGACCCCGCCTGGGCGCTGCATGCCGCTGCCGAGCTCGACTACCGCGGAGCCGGGGCGCAGTGGCCCGTTCACTACGAGCCGGGGAGCGCCCGCCCGCCCGGGCCACGCAGCGACCGCCGCCGTCCGAGGCTCTCGCTCTCGACCACGCCTGTACCCGCAGTTCACCAGCGCTGGCGACCCGCCGGTGAGGCGAACTCCGACCTGCTACTGACGAGGTGACTGCAATGTTCACACTCCCCACGTTCACCGCAGCTGCGGTGCAGCACAGCCCGGTTTTCCTCGACGCGACAGCGACGGTGGCCAAGGCCGTGAACCTGATCGACGAGGCAGCGGGCAATGGGGCATCGCTCATAGCCTTTCCCGAGGTCTTCGTGCCCGGCTACCCCTACTGGAACTGGACCATGAACCCGGTACAGGGTTCGCCGTGGTTCGAGAAGCTGTACCGCTCGGCGATCGACGTACCGGGCCCTGAGGTCGAGGAACTGTGCGCGGCCGCGCGGCGGAAACGCGTCACCGTCGTGATCGGAGTCAACGAACGCGGCAGGTTCAGCCTGGGGGTCCTCTACAACACGGTCCTCACCATTTCCTCGTCCGGCGAGCTGCTCGGCGTGCACCGCAAGCTCGTTCCCACGTGGGCCGAGAAACTCACCTGGACCGCGGGAGACGGGAGCTCGCTACAGGTTCACGAGACCGAGGTCGGGCGCCTCGGAGTGCTGGCGTGCGGAGAGAACACCAACACGCTCGCCCGTTTCGCGCTTCTGGCGCAGGGCGAGCAGGTGCACATCGCGTCCTACATCGCACTGCCGGTCGCACCGGAGAACTACGACATGGCCGATGCGATCGCCATCCGCACCGCCGCTCACGCGTTCGAGGGCAAGGTGTTCTCGGTTGTCTCCACCTCGACGATCTCGCCGGAGATGATCGACGCGATTGCGGGTGACGACGCGTCCGTCCGGGACATGCTCGCGCGGAAGCGCAACGCCCTTTCCGGCATCTTCGGTCCCGACGGCCGTCCGGTCTCCGAGCCGCTGATCGACAGCGAGGGCATCGTGTACGGCGAGATCGACCTGTCCCGCAGCATCCAGGCCAAGCAGATGCACGACATCATCGGCAACTACAACCGGTTCGACATCTTCACCCTGGAGATGAACACCACCCCGCAGCGGCCGTTCGTCCGACGGGGCCCGTCCGATGAGACCCCTGCCGTTCCGGTCGATGCCGACCCTCCGGGCCTCCGGATGTCACCGCCGACCGGCGACGACGAGTGACGAACAGCGCCTCGATCACGCCCGCTCACCATTTCTCCCCGACTCGACGAATATGAGGGTGTGCAATGCAGCTCTCCCCCAGCGCTCACGAGGATTCGTTCTGCCGTGACCGCCTCCCACCGTTCGACCAGTGGCCGGAACTGCTGTTCGAACTGCCGGAGTTGCACTACCCGCAGCGCCTGAACTGCGCAACCCGCCTGCTCGACGGCGCTGTCGCGCGGTGGGGCGCCGACCGACCGTGCGTCGTGGCCCCCGGGACCTCGTGGACCTACGGGGACCTGCTCGCCCGGGCCAACCAGGTGGCCAACGTTCTGGTCGGCCTCGGGGTGGTTCCGGGAAACCGGGTGCTCCTGCGCGGGCCGAACAACCCGTGGCTCGTGGCGTGCTGGTTCGGCGTGCTCAAAGCCGGCGCCGTCGCCGTGGCCACCATGCCGATGCTGCGGACGCACGAGCTCACGAAGATCGTCGACGTGAGCCGCCCCACGCTCGCGCTGACCGATCATCGCTACGCCGCGGATCTGCGGGCTCTCGACGCCTGCCTGCCGGTCATCGAGTACGGCGGGGCCGGTCCCGACGATCTCGCAACACGCGCTGCAGCGGCGTCGACCGACTTCGACGACATCCGGACCGCGGCCGACGACGTCGCTCTGCTCGCCTTCACCTCCGGCACCACGGGGCGCCCCAAGGCCACGATGCATTTCCACCGGGACGTGATGGCGATCGCCGACACCTTCTCCCGCCACGTGCTGCGCCCGGAGCCCGACGACGTGTTCGCCGGTACTCCCCCGCTGGCCTTCACGTTCGGTCTCGGCGGACTGGTGGTCTTCCCGATCCACGCCGGTGCAGCCACCTTCCTTCTCGAGCGGGCGACACCCCTCGAGCTGATCGAGCAGGCCGCCACGAACGATGTCACCGTCCTGTTCACGGCTCCTACCGCGTACCGCGCGATCCTGTCGTCCGACAGGGCCTCGGACTTGCGCGGTCTGCGGCGCGCGGTCTCCGCCGGGGAGGCGCTCCCCCGAGCGATCGCCGAGCGGTTCCACGAGACCACCGGCATGCGTCTCATCGACGGCATCGGTGGCACAGAGATGCTGCACGTCTTCATCTCCGCTGCCGACGACGACGCACGGCCCGGCGCCACCGGGAAGGTGGTGCCCGGTTTCCGGGCTGCCGTGCTCGACCCGGACGGCATGCCGGTGCCTGACGGCGCACCCGGGCTGTTGGCGGTCAAAGGCCCGACGGGATGCAGGTATCTCGCGGACGAGCGCCAGACCAGCTTCGTCCGTCACGGTTGGAATCTGACCGGTGACACCTACATCCGCGATGCCGACGGTTACTTCATCTACCAGGCCCGCAGCGACGACATGATCGTCTCCTCCGGCTACAACATCGCAGGCCCCGAGGTCGAGGAGGTTCTGCTGCTCCACCCCGACGTCGCCGAGTGCGCGGTGGTGGCCGCGCCCCACCCCGACCGCGGCTCGATCGTCGCGGCGTACGTCGTGCTGCGCGCCGGAGTGAGCCCGGACCAACAGAAGGTCGAGGAACTGCAGAACTTCGCCAAGAACCTGGCGGCGCCCTACAAGTATCCGCGCCTCGTCGAGTTCATCCCGGAACTCCCCCGCAACCCATCGGGCAAGATCCAACGGTTCCTACTACGGCAGCAAGCGGCCCAGATGTACCCGGAACCGCTGAACCTGCCGGCCTAGCCGCGGCCATGTTCGGCGCAGCGGCCGGCTCCCGCACTCTGCCGCGCGCAATGCCAGGTAGTTCGTCTCACGAATTGTCGGGCGATCGAATGTTACCCTGGCGGAGTGGACGAGCGTTCTGATGGCCGAATCGGGGTCGTGGCCGCACTGGTGCGGTCCTCGTTCCTGGTGAATGCCGTGTACGCCGAGTCGGGTCGGGAGTACGGCCTCACCCCGCAGCAGGGACAGTTGCTGTGCGTGTTGATGTCGCAGCCCTACGGCATGAGCGAGTTGGGCGCGATGCTGGGGCTGGCCAAGTCGAGCCTCACCGGCCTGGTGGACCGCACCGAGCGCAACGGCCTGGTCAGGCGCGAACCGGACCCACGGGACATGCGCGCGGTACGGGTCGCCCTCACACGCCAGGGCAGCAGGCTCGCAGCGGAGTTCTACGCCGAGACCTGCCGGCGGGTCGAGAAGCTGTCGGCAGGTCTCAGCGCCGCCGAACGCGACACACTCGCAGGCCTGCTCGGCCAGGTCGTGTCGGACAACCAGGTTCCGGCGGTCTTCATGGAACCGGACGACGGTCCCCCCGCGGCTCACACGCCGTAGTGCCGAGGAAACGAGGGCGTCGTGATCCCCGCCCACCGGATGCCGCCGGCCCACTGGTCACGGTTGCAGTTCGTGGTACGAACTAATATAGTTCGTACCACGAACTGAACTTCTCGTCCGTGGAGTGGGGAACATGAGTCGTACGGGGACAGTGTCCGAACAGGAAGTCGTCTTCGGCTTCGGCGCGCACAGCGCCATCGACGACGGGCCGGAGCTGCTGCGCATGGCTGAGCAGGCCGACCGTGACGGGCTCGACATCTTCTCGCTGTCGGACCACCCCTACATCGGCGAGCGCCTGGACGCGTACGCGTCCGTCGGATTCATCCTCGGACGGACGCAGCGCCTCTCGGGCTTCGCCAACGTCAGCAACCTGCCGACCCGGCCCGCTCCCATGCTGGCGCGGACGGTGACGTCGCTGTCGGCGCTCTCCGGCGGCCGCATCGTGCTCGGCATGGGCGCAGGTGGGCTGTGGGATCGGATCTCCGGGATGGGGGTGCCGCGGCTCTCACCGGGAGAAGCCGTGAACGCCTTCGAGGAGGCGATCGTCCTGGTCAAGATGCTGTCGGGCGGCGGTCAGCCGGTCACCTACCGGGGCCGCCACTTCCAGGTGGAGCAGCTGGAGCCGGCTCCGGTGGCCGCGCCGCCGGTGTGGACCGGATCGGTCGGCCCGAGATCACTGGCCGCCACTGGTCGGGTCGCCGACGGCTGGATCCCCGGCCACGCGGCGGACTGGCTCAGCGAGCGGTACCGGGCGTCGCGGCCGATCATCGACGAAGCCGCGGCGGCCGTCGGGCGCGACCCGCGCGAAATCCGCACGGTCTTCAACCTCCCCGGACGGATCACCGACCAGCCGCAAGCCGCCACACGTGACAGCGACGGCCGCTGGATCGGCGGTTCCGCCGACCAGTGGGTCGAGGAACTGACCGGGGCAGTGCTGGAGCACGGCGCGTCGGGCTTCATGCTCTTCTCGAGCGAGGGCGGCGTGCAGGACGTCGTCTCCGTCGGCCGCTGGGCCAACGAGATCGCGCCGGCGGTGCGCGAGGCGATCGCGACGGAGAACGGTTAGACGGCTCCGGCGGCACCCACGGTCTGCGGGAGGAGCACCGCGCGGGCGTGCGCTGCTGCAGGGCCGGCAAGCATCTCGCGCAGCATCACGAACAACTCCTCCGCCTCGACACCGTTCCAGTCCGGCGGCAGCAGATCGAGCGGGAGTCCGGGATCGGCATAGGGCAGTTGGCGCCACGCGGTGACCATCTCGACGTACGCGGGGAAGGCGGCAGCTCCGTCGGGACGGGCGCCGCTCGTCCACCGCTCCCGCACCGGACGGTACTGCTCGATGAATCCGGTGTAGAGCGCTTGCAGGTACTCGAGGTCCCACCAGGCACGAACGTTGTCGCGGAGGTCACCGAACGCAACATGCTCCGCGCGGAACACCGACGTGTACTCGCTGATGTCGAGACGCTTGAGTGCCTTGTTCGCCTCGGCCTCCAGCTGCCCCGGTGCGATCCACACCCCCGGTGCCACCGTGCCGAAGCCGAGCCGCGTCAGTTCGGACCGCAGCTGGTAACGCCTGTCGCGTTCCGACTCCGGGACGGAGAAGACGACCAGCAACCAGCCGTCGGCCCGTGTGGCGCGCCGACGACCGAAGATCCGGGCGTCGCCGATCGCGAGGATCTGCCTGGCCTCGGATGTGAGCGCATAGCCGGCAGCCCCGTCGACACGGCAGGATTGGAGCAGCCCACGCCGCTTGAGCCGCGAGATCGAAGACCGGGCGGCTTGGGGATCGACGCCGAGGTCGGCCATCAGGCGTACGACCGCCGCCACCGACATCCACCCGTCGTGCTCCCGGGCGTAGAGCCCGTACAGAGAAACGATCAACTGGCGTGGCGGAGACACCAGTGCCGCAGCGTCTGTCGGATTCTCCACAGCAGTCACGAGAGCACCCTAACTTCGAGCATCACGGACGCCGGACCAGCAACGTCGCCGGCTCACGTTCCGTCAACCGGTCCGGTTCACCCCCGAGAGCACTTGTGCCGGATATTTGACGCCCGAAAAGCAGGCGCGATAGTGTCTCCGTACTCAGGAGGCCGTGATCCGGTCGTCGGTCACGACAGCCTCCCAACGGATCCGAGAGTGGAGATCCTCATGCCCGACCAGCCGCCCGATCGTGCCGCCTACCCGAAGTCGGGCGCAGACATGGTGATCCGCGCACGGGCTGTGCACACGCTCGTCAGCGGGCAGGAGGCGCAGCGCGCGGTCGCTGTCCGCGGCGACCGGATCGTCGCGGTCTCGGCGGACCGTGACGGCCTGGACGACTGGATCACGCCCGACACCACCGTCATCGACGAGCCGGCCGCAACTGTGCTCCCGAGCTTCGACGACACGCACACCCACCTCATCTTCGCTGCGCACGGCGCGCACGACGTCCCCGTCCACCGCGCCAAGGACATCGCCGAGTTCCTCCACCTCATCCGAGAGCGAGCGGCGATCACCCCGGACGGCGAGTGGATCCGCACCACCACCAACTGGCAGGAGCTCAACCTCGCCGACCGCCGGATGCCCACCGCGACAGAGCTGGACACCGCGACGGACCGGCATCCGATCCTCGTCAAGCGCGGCGGCCACAACGACGTCGTCAACTCATACGCACTGCGACTGGCCGGCATCACAGAAGACACGCCCGCGCCGTCAGGGGGTCTCATCGGCCGGAACACCGACGGCACCCTCAACGGCCGACTGGTCGACACCGCCATCCATCTGGTCGAGCACCTTCTTCCACCGGCCGACGACCAGCGCCGTATCTCCGGCCTGGACCTGGCCTCGCACGACTACGCCCGCACCGGGATCGGCACCGTCCGGGACTGCGCCGTGCCGCTACCGGATCTCGACGTCCTCCAACGCACGCTCGACGCCGGCCGACTCGGCACCCGAGTCCGAGCCCTGGTCTCAGCGATGGGTAAGGCCGACCCGGACGATGTCGACGGCCTCCTCGACGGAATGGAGCCGTGGCGCTACCGACACGACCCCTGGCTGCGCGTCTGGGGCATGAAGTTCATGCTGGACGGCGGGCTCGAGGGCGGCGCGACCGAGGAGCCGTACGTCGGGCACGACGATTTCTGCGGTCTGTTGCTGTGGGAACCGGACGCGCTGACAGAAGCTATCGAGCGCGTCGTGCGGCGAGGGTGGCGAGTCGGCACGCACGCCTTCGGCGACCGCGCGGTGCGCATCCTGCTCGACATCTACGAGAACGTCCTCGAACGCAATCCCGCACTGCCACCGCACTCGCTGGTCATCGAACACGGCGGCCTGGCCGGCCCTGAGCAGCGCGCACGAGCGATCGCACTCGGCATCCCCGTGACGATCCAGCAGCCACTGATGCACGACACCGCGGAGGTCGGGATCAGCCACTGGGGACAGGAACGCGTCGCGAACCTGTTCCCGGCCCGCGAGTGGATCGACGAGGGTGCCCTCGTCACCGCCGGGTCGGACTTTCCGGTCGGCCCGTTCGGTGCCATGCCATCCGTGTGGGGCATGGTCACCAGGCAGACGGTGGTGGGAGTCCAGGGACGGGAGCACGCGATCAGCCGGGACGAGGCGATCGCGCTCCACACGACCGACGCCGCCCGATTGGTGGGCGAGAGCGACCTGCGCGGCCGTCTCACTCCAGGCAGGCTCGCCGACCTCACGGTCTGGCCCACAGATCCGCGAAACTGCTCGATCGCGGAACTCCGTGACCTCAGACCGAGTTTCACCGTCGTCGGTGGTCGCACAACTCACGACGCGAGACTCACGAGCTAGCGTCCGTGCCGGCCGACCATAAAGAACATTCACGCCTTTCTTCGCTTACCCGGGCCGTGGACCTGCGGATACGGGTTCGACGGTCACCGCAGCTGGTTCAATGGTCGGTGTGCCTCGATGCGAATCGAGCGCTGCCGCAGCCGGTCGAGGGGCGGACGTGCCCGAACACCTGTCAGCCGGGCTGAGCGAGCAGCACGACGGTGCGCTGTGCTGTCGCGGCGCCGAGGGCAATCTCCCGATCGAGCTGACGAGCTTCGTCGGCCGGCACAACGAGCTGGCCGAAGCCAGGAGATCGCTCGGTTCGGCGCGTCTGGTGACGTTGACCGGGATCGGTGGTGTCGGCAAGACCAGGTTGGCGCTGCGAGCCGCCGAGAAGGTCCGGCGCGGCTTCCCCGACGGTGTGTGGCTGGTCGAGCTGGGTGAGCTGTCGGACGCGTCCCTGCTGGTGGACGTCGTCGCCGCGACGCTCGGGGTGCGGGCACCCGTCGGCAGGCCGGTCGAGGACGCGCTCGTCGACGTGCTCGCCGACACCGGATGCCTGCTCGTCCTCGACAACTGCGAGCAGATCGTCGAGGCGGTCGCGGCGCTGTCCGAACGCGTACTGCGGCGGTGTCGCCGGGTGCGCATCCTGTGCACCAGCCGCGAGGAACTGCGCACCGATGGCGAGGTCGTCCTGCGCGTGCCGACGCTGACGGTGCCGGGCGGCGCCGGTGATGCGAAGCTCACAGACCCGTCGCAGTCCGACGCCGTCGCTCTCTTCGTCGACCGCGCCACGGCCGCCGTTGCCGGATTCACGCTCACCGATGGCAACGCGGCAACTGTTGCCGACATCTGCCGGCGGCTGGACGGGCTGCCGTTGGCCATCGAACTCGCCGCGGCGCGTCTTCGGACACTGTCTCCGACGCAGATCCTCGAGCGGCTCGCCGACCGGTTCGCGCTGCTCACGCTGAGCGGCCGCGGAGCCCCGACCCGTCAGCAGACCCTCCGGCTGTGCATGGACTGGAGCCATGACCTCTGCACCCCTGCAGAGCAGCTCGTTTGGTCGCGCCTGTCGTATTTCGCCGGAACCATGGACATCGACGTCATCGCGGCGGTCTGCGAGGACGCGGTCGAGGCGATGTGCGGGCGGGAGACAGGCGGTCCGGACGAGCTGCTCGACATCGTGACGTCGCTGGTCGAGAAGTCGATCCTCGTTCGCGAGGACTCGGGGAGTGCGCCGGTCCGGTTCCGCATGTTGGAGACCTCCCGGGAGTACGGGCGAGAGAGGTCGCGCGCCCGCGGGGACGAGCACGACGTGCACGAGCGTCTCTCCCGCTGGTACGAGGACCTTGCCGTCGCGGCGCAGGAACAGTGGATCGGGCCCCGGCAGCTGGAGTGGATTGCCCGTCTCGAGCGCGAACAGTCGAACTTCCGCTACGTCCTCGACTACTGCGCGCTCGAGAACCCCCAGCGGGGCCTGCGGATGGCGGCCGCCCTGTTCCCGTTCTGGAACTCGCGCGCCCTGTTCAGTGAGGGGCGCCACTGGCTCGATCGGCTGCTCGCGCAGGCCGACGGAGAGGTCTCCGCCGAGGTCACCATGGCCCTGCATGCCGACATCGTGCTTACCGCGTCGCAGGGCGATCTCGACGCAGCCGACGTCCTCGTAGCCAGAGCCAGGGAGATCGCGGAGTCGAGCGAGGATCCCACGATGCCAGGGCTCGCCGCGTTGGCCGACGGGACCGTCGCGCTGTTCCGCGCCGAGTGCGAGCGTGCCCAGGCACACCTCGAGAACGCCGTCCGCGTGCTGCGCGCCGGCGGTGCTCCTGAACAGCCGCACCTGTCGGCCCTCGTCATGCTCGCCTTCTCCCATGAACTGCAGTCAGCAGGCCACCGCGCCATTCGGTGCTTCGAGGACGCCCTGGAGATCAGTCGTGCTCACGGCGAGTCGGTGTACCGGTCCTACATTCTGTGGGGGATGGGCGTCTCGCTGTGGCGCAGCGGCCGCCGGGAGGACGCCAGGGCCCGGTTCCACGACGGTCTGCGTTTCGCGGACGACATCGGTCATCCCCTCGTCGCTGCGTCGTGCCTCGACGCCCTCGCGTGGATCGCCACCGAGGAGGGGGATGCCCGGCGTGCCGCCGTCCTGCTCGGGGCCGCTGACGCGCTCAGCCGTCGCAGCGAGAGCATCACGACGTTCCTGCCCGCCCTACTGGTCCACCACCGCGACTGCGAGCAGAGCATCCAACGGACGCTCGGAGTACGTGCGTATTCCGCGGCGTACCGGAGGGGCGTCGGACTCGCGAGCTCTGGTGACGTGACGGCGGCGCTGGAGTCGACGACACCGCCCGCCCCCGGGCCGACGGCGTCGATCCTGCCGACCGACGCGGCGGACAGCCCGCTGACTAAGAGGGAGTCCGAGGTCGCGGCGCTCATCGGCCGAGGACTGACCAACCGCGCCATCGCCGAGAAGTTGGTCATCTCGCAGCGCACGGTGCACGGGCACGTCGAGCACATTCTGGCCAAACTCAACTTCTCCTCCCGCGTGCAGATCGCAGCGTGGGTGGTCACGCACCGGGCGTCGGCCTGACGAGGCGGTGCCACGCACGGCGACCGCGCGTCAAGGGGTAGGCATACCCACTTTTCTCCGACGCGTATACCCGTTTCACGGTTGGCGTCCTCTTACCCGTGCCCGTTGACGTTGTTGTCTCTACGGTTGGGATCAACACACCCATACGCCATCACACGGCGTTATTGACCAAGAGCGATCGACATGTGCCGGCGGCGTCTGTTCGTCGTGCGGCCGGGTGGCTGGGAGGGGGCACACCCGCCCGCACGACTTCACGACGACCTAGCGGTGTGACCAGCGAGTTTCTCGTGAAGATCGACGCACTGACTCGGAAGGAGACAACCGCATGACCGCGCAGATCGACGCGCCCGCCCAGAAGACGCTCGGGTGGTTCGGCGCCGGCGGCCCGGAGAAGGAACCGCTCAAGGAGAACGTCTTCGCCACGATGGTGACCCATCAGGGGATGCAGCAGCAGCGCGAACTGTTCCCCTATTTCGGGCCGAACGACCTGGTTCCGGCCGGCGCGTTCTCGTATTCGTTGCCCGATATGCCGAGGTTTCACTTCTACCATTACAACGAACAGCAGGAGATCGTCATCAGCATGGCGTCCGAGGGCGCTCCGCTGAAGACCGGGCAGATCCACGTCCAGGACAACACCCACGGCGTGACGACGTTCCTCACCAAGCCCCACGCGCCGCGGATGGAGTCGTATCAGATTTGCCTCATCACCATCCGGATGAGACCGTTCGCGCCACAGAACGAAGCCAAGATGTTTCGTTGCTCCGAGTGCAACGAATTGATCTTCCGGTACGACGAGGACATGCACGTCGGCCCTCCGCACCGCTTCTACCAGGAGCTCCCGAACATCCGCGTGTACGCCGACGCCGTCGACAAGTTCAACGCGACAGACCGCATCTGTCCCGCCTGCGGGCACCAGAACGAACCGTTCCCGCAGGACATCGCGGGGTGGCGCCGCTACGCCGACTACATCGAGCTGGCCAACCGGGCGCGCGGCGACATCGAGAAGGCCGCAACCGCCGAGGGTTTCGACGTGGAGGTCGCGCAGTGAGAGAGCACCCGGTCCGGAAGAAGACGATCAACACCTTCAAGGAGGCGAAGAAGACCTGGGGGTCGTACGACGACTTCCCGCTGGCGGCGGCCGGGGTCGACCCCGCTCCACACCTCAGCCGCAACCGCGTGGCCCAGCCCTTCCACCTGGTCACCGCGATGGACGAGCTACTGGTGACGATGGCGGGCACGGGTCACGTCGAGTTCCGCACGCCGAGCGGCACGAAGACTCTCGAATTCGAGCCCGGCGACGTGATCTACCTGCCGGCTCGGATGCCGTCGCGCGTCCTGCCGGCCACGGAGGCCATCCACGTACGGCTCAAGACCACTGCACCGTTCCAGGAAGCCGCCGCCTTCTTCTGCACCTCGTGCGACTCGCTCCTGCACTCGGTCGAGTTCGTCGTGGACGTGCCACAGCGGGCGTACTGGGACGCGGTCGTCGCGTTCAACTCGACGGTCGACCAGCGGACTTGCTCGACGTGCGGAGTGGTGGCCGATCCTGTCGATCTCTCCGACATCGCGTGGGACGACGTCGCTGACGTCCTGACGGCGTGACCTCGGTCGAGATCGACGTCCTGGTCGTGGGAGCGGGCCCGGCCGGACTGTTCGCGGCCTACTACGCCGGCTTCCGGGGACTGCGGGTCGCGGTGGTCGACTCGCTGTCGGAGCCGGGCGGTCAGATCAGCGCGATGTATCCGGAGAAGATGATCTTCGACGTCGCCGGGTTCCCCTCCGTCAAAGGCCGCGAGCTCGTCGGAAACCTGGTGGCACAGGCCGCGCCGTTCGACCCTGTCTACCTCCTCGGGCAGCCGGCCCAGCGGCTGGAGACGGTGGGAACGCCGGGAGCCGGTGGCGGGTTCCTCGTCAGCAACGACACCGGTCTGTCGGTGCACGCCAAGGCCGTGATCATCACGGGTGGGATCGGGAAGTTCGAGCCGCGACCCCTTGCGGCTGCACGCGACTTCGGCGGCCGGGGGATCTCCTATTTCGTGCGCGATCCCACGGAGTACGCGGGAACGGACGTGGTGATCGTCGGCGGTGGCGACTCCGCGTTCGACTGGGCGGACACGCTGCACGGCTCGGCCCGGTCGGTCACGCTCGTCCACCGACGGCGGGCGTTCCGCGCGCATCCCGCAACGGTCGACCGGGCCCGGACCGCCGGGATCGACATCGTCGTCGAAGCGGAGGTGACCGGCCTGCACGGAGTCGATCGGGTGGAGGCGGTCGACATCCGCAGCGGCGAGTTCGGCGAGCGGACGATCCCGTGCCAGAAGGTCATCGCAGCGCTGGGCTTCACCGCGAACCTCGGCCCGCTCCTGGAGTGGGGGATCGACGTCAAGAATCGCCGGCACATCCCCGTCGACTCGGCCATGCAGACGAACGTCGCCGGTGTCTTCTCCGCCGGGGACATCAACGACTACCCGGGCAAGGTGCGCCTCATCGCCGTCGGTTTCGGCGAGGCGGCGACGGCCGTCAACAACGCGGCGCACTTCATCGACCCGAGCCGACCCGTGTTCCCGGGGCATTCCACGGACGCGGCACCCGAGCCTGTCGCCGCCCGATGAACAAGGAAGGAGTTCGGCGATGCCATACGTGATTGCGGAGCCCTGTGTCGACGTCATGGACCGCTCGTGTGTGGACGAGTGCCCGTCACGTCGCGGACAACATCCGGTTCTTCGCCGAACCGCTCCCCGGCCAGGGCAGGCAACCCGGTGGCGCCGAGGACTTCGGTCCCGTGGGGGTGGACACCGAGTTGGTGCAGGACATCCCTCCTCGCGACGCCGGCTGACGACGAAAGGCCGCTCGGTCCGCTGCGGCGACAAGCTACGTCGCGGTCCCGCGCTCCAGCCGGGTGAGCCTCGACCGGATGTCCTCCAGAATGGCGCGAACCGGCGCTGACAAGCCTGCCGTCGCCTGCTGGGTTCGGCTGAACACCGCACCGGCGACCGCGGCACCGACCGCCGTGCGGAGCCTGGCGAGGTCGGCGCCCGTAGCTCGGAGGGCAGCCGCCACGCCGTCATCGTCGGGCCCGGCGGCGAGCCCCAGCAACAGGTGTTCGCACCCGACGTAGTTGTGCTGCAGGCCGACCGCCTCGCTGACGGCTCGATCCAGGGCGCCGCGTAGATCAGTCCCGTTGCCGTGTCCCCGGGCCTCCGCGACGACATCCGGCGGCTCCACGTCAAGTGCGGCGAGAACGGTCAACGCCAAGTTCTCGCCCTCGTCGACCAGGGCACTCAGGAGTTCGACAGTGGTGGTCGGCTTGGTGAGCAGCGCGCGATCGACCGTGCTCCGTGCTCGCGCTGTGAATCGGTTCCAACTTGCCGTTTCGGTCATGTCGAGTCCTCCGCTGGGCACTGTGCCGCCGGTGGCTGCGAGTACCGCCTGTGCCAGCGCCTGTTGGCACACCGAGGACACCGGCACCCCGGCTTCCTTCACAGCGGCGGCCAGGTCGTCCGGCAGGTACACGTTGATCTTGGGCACAGCAGCCTCCGAGCCTGTGGTTACAAAGGGTTATAACCCCTTGTAACCCCATCTCGCAAGACGCTCGTCGGCGCGCACGTGCCCTCAGAGTCCGCGGCCCGATCGACTCTCCGCGCAGGCGATACAGGTCTCAGCCGCAGGCAATGCCTCCAGCCGTGCCTCTCCGATGGCATTCCCACACCGCACGCACCGGCCATAATCACCCGCGGCCAGGCGATCCGCCGCCCGATCCAGTGCCGCCAGATCGCGTCGCGCGCCGGCCAGCAACCCCTGCAACTGCGCACGCTGGACCGCGATCGTCACCCCCTCGGGGTCGTGCTCGTCGTCGTGCGTGGTGAAGGCCTGCTCCTCCGCCAACGACCCGACCTGCCGCTCCAGCCCGGCGATCCGATCCGCGGTCTCTTCCCGCTCAGCAGCGAGCTGCGCAGCGACGTCAGGGCTGTACATGCAGGTGAAACGGGTACGTACAGGCGACGGTTCCGCCGGGCAAGCTACCGTTTCGCGCGGCGATTGCGATCTGCCCGTACGCGACTCCGACGGAAGATCCTCGACGGCCGGAGCGCGGACGTACGCTCCTTGCCGACCGCGGCTGCCACGACGTCAGGAGAGCGGCTGCCGTTCGTCCTGCGGTTCGCAGAGGCGCGCTCCGCGAGTTTGCTGACGGAGGGTCCGATGCGGAGGTTTTCCTGGTGGACGTCGCTTTCAGCACCACGAGCACCGCAGCCGCCGACGTGCTTCGGCGACTGCACGAGGCGCTCGACACCAAATTCGTAGGCCTCGACGTCGCGCCTCGTACCTGCGGTTCGTCACCCACCGGCCTCCATGCCAGGTTCTCCTCCCACGAGCTCGATGACCTCAGCATCGCTCGCTTCACCAGCACTCCGGTCTCCGCCTATCGCACGCCCCGCCACATCGACCGCGCCCCCCGTGACGAGTACATCGTCGCGCTCCATATCAGCGGGGCGGCCCGCTTCGCCCAGGACGGGCGGCGCACCGTCCTGCGCCCGGGGGACATCGCCGTGCTCGACTCCGACCGGCCCTATGCATTCGAGCTGGGCGGTCCTGGGCCGTTCGAGCACGTCGCAATCCGCGTCCCGCGTGGACGACTCACCGCGGGACGCCCGCTGCCGGTCGGGATCGCGGGGGCCAGGCTCGCCGCCACCAGCGACGCCGGCAGGCTTCTGTCGCCGTACTTCAGAACGCTCACCGCGCCGGACTGGAAAGCGACCGTCCTCACAAGCCGCTTCCTCGACTCCGGCCTCTCACTTCTCGCAGCCGTGCTGGAGGAGTCCGCCTCCGGCACGGCGCCCCGCCTCTCAGAGCTTTGTCGCCTCCAGCGCGAGGCCCGCCGACGGCTCGCCGATCCGGACCTGTCGCCTGCGACCGTCGCAGCCGCCGGCCACATGTCCGTCCGCCAACTGCATCGCCTTTTCGCGGAGGACGGCACGACGTTCGGCACGTGGCTGCGAAACGAACGCCTCCGGCACTGCTATGTCGACCTCACCGACCCCGCCCTGCTTCACCTGCCGGTCGCCGATATAGCGCAGCGCTGGGGTTACCGCAGCCCGGCGCACTTCTCCCGCGCCTTCAGCGACCGCTACGGAACCACGCCGCGCGATGTCCGCCGAAGGGCCGGCATCCGTCGGTCGCCAGGGTTCGACCTGCTGAGGAACGTGCCGAACCAAGGGATCTGAGCGGGCGGCTTGTCCGAGCGTGCCGGGGTGGTTGCTGCAACGTGCCAGTGGGGCGTTCCGAGACAGACGGGGGCCTAGCATCCCCCACGATGACCTCGCGTCGCGACGGCTGCGCAGCCGTCGTCCGTCAGCTGACGCGCGAAACAGGCGGGGCTTGCCGGGGGTGCACCGCGAGGGGGGTGCGCCCCCGGTCGAACGACGCCCGAGCCCTACGGCGGTTCCGCCGAGCTGCACCGCGTCGGTCGTTGGTGTCACGGTCCAGTCCATCAGTTGCCGCCAATTCGTCATCTTTCGGTTGAGTGTCGGTCAACCGGGATATCCGCGGTACGGAAGGCGTGGGCCTGATCACCTTGCTACTTCCACGCTCCTCTACGCTCACGCGGCGTGCCCGCCGTTCTCGAATTCATCCGACAGGTGGCAGCCGGACTGTTCAGTGCCGGCTCGGTCTACATTGCGATTGCGTTGACACTTGCCGCTATCGCACTGGTAGTGCGCTTGTACGTCAGTCGGAAGCGGCTGTCATTCGAAGAGGACTTCAACTCCAAGATCGGCATCGTGCCGTTCGGCCACAACAACGATCCAGCCGCGACGATCCTAAGCGTCTTCAACAGCGTCAGCGTCGTCGTCATCCGGGTATGGAACTCCGGCCGGGCCACGATCGAGGCGGACGACTATCGCCGCGCGCTGCGCTTCGTGGTCCGTGGCCGCTACATCTTGGATTTTCGGCTCTCCCAACCGCAGCCCGACGACCTTCGGAGTCCGGTCGAGAAGGATGCGCAGATCAGCGCTGTAGTGACCGACTCGGGCACTCCACCCCCGTTCCGTAGTCGAGAAGACCTGCTGAAGGAACTTCCCGAATCATTGCTGAGCCCGGATGCAGAACACAAGAACAACAGCCGCGAACTGCGGCTACCCAGGCTCAAGCTGCGGCCACGAGACGAGTTCCGGTTGGTGGTCGCGCTTCGAGAGGACGAGAAGGCCCCACCGGAGGGCAGGCGGCTGGACAAAGGCTACGAGTTCGATGGTGAGCTGCACTCGGGCAAGCTCATCGATCATGGCGCACCGCGGCGACGCCCTTCAGCCAATCAGCTCCTCGTCGGGGCCGTAGCGGTACTCGCCGTGATGCTCGTTCTCGCGCTCTTCGTGCGGCCGATGAGCCCGGAGTTCTGCGCTGACGGCGAACTCCGGATCGTCGGCTCGAGCGCGATCGAGCCGACCGTGCGGGCCATCTCCGACGGATATCGGGCCAGCTGCGGGGGTGCCCGGTTCAGCCTGGACGACATGGACGGGAGCCTCGAGGGCATCCGAGAACTGCAGGACAAACCCGACGAGCGACAGCGCCTCCTGGCCTTCTCCGACGGCCCTGCGAATGGGCCGACCGGACAGCTCGATCGGCACCCGGTCGCGGTCCTCGTCTACGCACTGGTGGTCAATCGCGCCGCCGGTATCCAGAGCCTCACCACCGACCAGGTCCGCCAGATCAACGCCGGAACCGTGCGCAACTGGTCCGAGCTGGGCGGCGCCGACGTCCCGATCCGGCTGGTCGGTCGGGGTCCCGACTCCGGGAGCCGGCAGGCGTTCGAGAGTCACGTCCTCGGCGGTGCCGAAGCGCCTGTGTCGTCGAACTCGTGCTACTCCAACGACCGGGTCCCCGACGCGCCGGTGATCCGCTGCGAACGATCGACCACCACGGAGTTGCTGACCGAGGTCGACCGCGTCGAAGGCGCCATCGGCTACTCCGACGCCGCGCCGGCCGCGCAGTTCGGCAGGCTGATCCGACTGCGCCTCGACGGCGCCGAGCCCACACGGGAGTACCTGGAGACCACATACAAGTTCTGGACTGTGGAGTACGTCTACACCAACGGCGTTCCCGAAGGCGAGGGCCTGTTGAACAACTTCGTCGACTACCTCGCCGCCGACCCTGCAGCCCGGCACCTGCAAGATGCGGCCTACGTCCCGTGCGTGGGCTCCGACCGCAGCATCGCGCAACTCTGTCTGATCGAGCGCTAGCGGGTGAAGAACCGCCCATGCGCTGACCCAGGAGAGCATTCGTCGGACCGCTGGATGGATTCCCATCCAGCGGCCTGACGAAATTGCTTGTCGAACTATCTGAGTTTGCCGGCGTGGAACCTGAGACCAGGGATCAGCCCGCCGAGAATTCCGGCGATTACACCGGTCAGGACCACCAACAGCTGGATCCACGTGGATCCCAACACCTCCGGTACGGTTGCCGCCAGGACAATCGCCGCGATCACTCCGAGGGCCAGGCCGCCCAGGCCCCCGAGCATGACGAAACGAGCATCCCGCCGTTCACGCCGGCTCTGTTCCTCCTTGATCCTTGACTGATACCAGGGAAGTACGGGATCGCTCTTAGGGGAAGAGGATGCGGTCTCCGAGGGCGGCGTGGCCGTGCTGTAGAGATCTCCCTTGTCAGGCTTGGACCAGAGATCATCTGTCATCGATGCAGAACCTCCATTGGGGCATCGACCGGTCATGGCGGCTCAACGAGAGCCTGCTGACGAGCCCTGATACCCGGACAGCAAGGTTTGCGCCAGGTGGCACCGGCGACGACAACACCATTCCCACCCGCCCCACTGATTTGGTGGAAAAGTAAGGCAAACCTCATCCAGACATCCCGCGCGGCCACCCATAACAATCTGACTTTCAAATTTGTATTCAGAGGTGCTACGGTCGGATTCCCGACCCCGGACCTCGAGGAGCCCGCCCGTGGGTACGCACGACCACAGCTACTCGACCGCGACGGAGCTCGCTGCCGCCATGGATGCGGGCGAGGTCTCCGCCGTCGAACTCATCAAGGCGGCGATCGAGCGGATCGAGCAGTACGACGCACCGATCAACGCCGTCAGCGTGCGCGACTTCGACCGTGCGCTGGCCGCGGCCCGCGCGGCGGACGCCGTCCGTGCCCGAGGCGAGAATCGTCCGCTCCTGGGAGTCCCGATCACGATCAAGGACTCCTTCAACGTCGCCGGCCTCCCCACCACCTGGGGTATCCCGCCGTTCAAGGACTTCATCCCCGCAGAGGACGCCGTCGCGGTCGCACGCCTGAGGGCCGCCGGGGCTGTGATCCTCGGCAAGACCAACGTGCCCTTTGCGCTGGGTGACCTGCAGACCTACAACGCCATCCACGGCACGACGAACAACCCGTGGGACCTCACCCGGACCCCCGGTGGATCGTCGGGTGGCTCGGCCGCAGCCCTCGCGGCGGGCTTCGGTGCGCTGTCCGTCGGCTCCGACATCGCCGGTTCACTGCGTATACCGGCCCACTTCACCGGCGTCTACGCGCACAAGTCCTCGTTCCGGCTGTTGCCGTCACGCGGCCACTCGGCTCCGCCTGCGCCACCTCTCGCGTACGACCGCGACCTCACCGTGATCGGCCCGATGGCACGGAGCGCAGGCGATCTCTCGCTGATGCTCGATCTCCTTGCCGAACCGGACGAGACCGGGATCGGGATCGCCCACCGGCTCGACTTGCGTCCCGCACGACACAAGACGCTGGCGGACCACCGGATTCTCGTCGTCGACACACATCCGCTCATCCCGACGTCCGCCGAGATCCGCTCCGCGATCGACGGCCTCGCATCCGAACTCACCGCGGCCGGCGCGCGGGTGGAGCGCCAGAACGACCTCCTTCCCGACCTGGTCGAAGCGGCCCGGCTCTACATGCGTCTCCTCCTCGCCTCGATCGCCGCCGCCTACCCGCCCGAGGCCTACGAACGCGCCCGAGCGGCTGCGGATCGCGTCACGCCCGACGATCCGAGCCTCGCCGCCGAGCGGGCGCGGGGCGCGGTCCTGAGCTATCGCGACTGGGTCGCCGCCGACGCGGTACGTACACGCCACAGCGCCCAGTGGCGTGCGCTGTTCGCCGAGTTCGACATCGTCGTGACACCGGCCGCGCCGACGACGGCCTTCGCCCACGATCACAGCCCCGATCAGTGGGCGCGCACGATCTCGATCGACGGTGCCGAACACGACTATGCCGACCAACTCGTCTGGGCCGGCCTCGCCACAGCACCAGGCCTGCCGGCCACCGCCGCCCCCATCGCCCGCTCGGTGGAAGGTCTCCCGATCGGGGTTCAGCTCGTCGGACCGATGTTCGAGGACCGCACTCCCCTGCGTTTCGCCGAGCTTCTCGAACGCGAGCTCGGCGGCTTCACCCCGCCTCCGACCTTCTGACCACGGGCGACGACCCGCCTGTGGTCGTGCCGCGTCCCGGCGGGCAGCACGGTGCACAGGTGGACGAAGCTCCCGTGTGGGGGACCGTCAGACCGGCGAGCCCTGTGTGCGGTTGAACTCGTCGGCATTGTTCGAGACGCCGGACGGGTACCTCGACTGCGGACAGAGCGCTGCACACCACAACCGAGGGAACCCCATGACCGCACTGACGCTCGCCGACGCGCGCAAGATCATCGCTGCCGCCGAGGCCAAGGCCGAGGAGATCGGCCAACCCATGAACGTGGCCGTAGTCGATGCAGGCAGCAACCTCATCGCCCACATCCGCATGGACGGTGCCTGGATCGGATCGGTCGACATCTCGATCAACAAGGCCTGGACATCCCGCGCCTTCGACATCACGACTAAGCACCTCGGCGAGAACTCCCAGCCCGGCCAGGACTTCTACGGCATCCTCGCCTCCAACAACGGCAAGGTGATGATCTTCGCCGGCGGAATCCCGCTCACCCGCGACGGCAAGGTGGTCGGCGCGATCGGCGTCAGCGGCGGGACCGGCGACCAGGACCAGACCGTCGCCGAGGCAGGCGCCGCCTCCCTCTGACACCACGACGGTCCCATCCCTGGAGACGGACTGCGCCCGCCCAGGGACGGGCTTACTGCACCGTGCCCGTAGCCGACGGGCGGCTCTCGGAGTGGTGGCGCTGGTAGTGGCGCGCGACGCGAGCCCGGTTGCCGCACCCGGCGGAGCACCATTCCCTCCGCGGATGCTGCTTGACGAAGAACAGGAGACAGCCGGGGGCCAGACACGCGCGGAGCTGGTCGCGTTGCGCGCCCGCGAAGAGCTCGACGGCCTGGTGAGCGATCAGGGAGACCGCGAGTTCGCCGTGGGTGCCGGTCGTCCGGAAGGCTCGGGCAGGCTCCCCGCCGGTCGGCCACAGCAGCTCCGGCCAGGCCGGTGCGAGAGCGTTGAGGGTGTTGATCGCGTCCTGCCGTGCGGGTATCGCGGACGTCACCGGAACACGAGGATCGTCAGTCGCCTCAGCGGCCAATCGGCGCAGAGCGTCGCGCAACCCGCGCAACCGCCCGGCGACCTCGCCGATGGCTCCCCCGCTGAGCTCCGCCGAATCCACGCTTCCGCCGGACTCCGCCTCCAGGCGATCGCCGATCGCGTACAGCCAGCCGACCGCGGCGGCGTCGTCGCTCAGCGCGTCCTGCACGTCACCCCGGTCGATGCGGACCGTGTTCATCAGCTCAACCGCGAGCGGCTCGCCGAGCAACGTGGCACCCGCGGGCACCTCTGCGCGTCCCATCTGCCCACCGTACCACGCAAACTAATGGTTTGATGCCACGTTTCCCATTTGACAGCGGCCCACACGCGTGGCAGCGTGACTAATGGATGCGATGCAATGTATCCATTAGATCTAGAGAGTGGTCATACGGCCACGGAAAGGACATCACCATGTCCACGCTGCCTCAGCTCGAACCCGCCGACTCCATCGGCGCCGTAGCCGACGTGCTCGTCCAGACCAGGAAGACACTCGGGTCCGTCCCGAACATGGCCAAGGCCATGGCCAACAGTCCCGCGGTACTGAAGGGCTTCCTCGCGTTGTCCACCGCCCTGAGCGGCGGAGTGATCCCCGCGCCCGCACGCGAGCAGCTCGCCCTCGCCACGGCCGAGTACAACCGCTGCGAGTACTGCCTGTCCGCCCACACCTTCATCGGTTCGAAGGTCGCCAAGCTCAGCCCGGAGGAGATCGAGCACGCGCGCAACGCCGAGTCCTCCGATCCTCACGTTGCCGCCCTACTGGCACTGTCCGACGCCATCGCCAGGGGACGCGGCGCCGTCGACGACACCGTGCTCAAGACCGCCCGGGCCGCCGGAGTATCCGACGCCGAGATCGCCGAGGTCGTCGGCAATCTCGCGCTCAACATCCTCACCAACTACTTCAACATCCTCGCGGACACCGACAACGACTTCCCCGTCGTCACACCGCACGAGCAGAACTGAGTAACCGCTGCAGGTGAGGACGCCGCGAACTGGTCGGCATGACCTGGATCCGATCACAAGCGGGGCCGAGGACCACCCTTCAGAAGGTGGGAGCCGGCCGACGAAGCTCCGTGGCCGAGGGCTCGCTGGGGAACTCCTCGGCCACGGAGCGCCGGCAGGAAAGTCAGGATCGAAGCAGTCGAGCCGTCTCGTCCCAGAGGCGGTCGGCGTCGTTCGCGTCGAGGGCGTACGGGAGCACGCCGCTCATGCCGTCGGCCCGCTCCGCGATGACGACGGCCTCGTTGCAGTCCTCGAAGTACCGTCCGGTCACCCCGTCGACGAGGGGGGAGGCCGCCAGCAGAACGGACGTGGCCGCACCCTGCTGCGGGGTCTTCCACCCCGGGGGGACCTCCAGACGGTTGCCCTGCTCGTCCACCGCGCCGACGAAGCGCAGCTGCATGTCGTCGAGGTGGCGCTGGAGGTTGGTCATGATCCCACCGGGATGCAGGGCATTGGCGGTGACGCCGTCAGCCGCCCACTTCTTGGCAACGGCGACCATGAACAGCACCGTCGCCGTCTTGGACTGGCCGTACGCCGACCAGGCCTCATAGGGCCGGGAAGCGAAGTGGACGTCGTCGAAGACGACCGGCGACTGTTGGTGGGCCGACGAGCTGACGACCACGAGCCGGGCACCCTGCGCGGTGGTGAGCGCCTCGTGCATGCCCAGCGTCAGGGCGGCGTGGCCGAGGTGGTTGACGGCGAACTGCGCCTCCCAGCCCTCCGGGGTCCGGGCGAGCTCGGGCAGCGCCATGATCCCCGCGTTGTTGACCAGGATGTGCAGGGGCCCGGTCCAGCCGGTGGTGAAGGCGTCGACGGTGGAGCGGTCGGCCAGGTCGACGTGGGCAACACGAACGTCGTCACGTCCCGTGGTGGCCCGGATGTCCGCGGCGGCGCGCTCGCCGGCGTCGGCGCTGCGGACGGCGAGCGTCACCTCGGCGCCGGCAGACGCCAGCGCGCGGGCGGTCTCCTGGCCGATCCCGGACGAGCCGCCGGTGACGACGGCACGCTTGCCGGTCAGATCGACTCCGGCGATCACGTCGGCGGCGGTCGATTGCGCAGCGAAAGGGGTGGTGATTCTGGGCATGGGTGTACTCCGTAGGTGGGTGAAAAAGCGTTGAGCGCAACGACCGGGACGGGGGGCCGCCGGTCGGCGTCAGTCAGTCCGCGGCGCGGTGGATCAGCCGCACAGCGCGCCTCACCCGGTCGCGGAACTCGGCGCGCGTGGCGCAGCTCCCCTTCCAGGTCAGCGCGGCGGAGAAGAGGACGTCCGTGACGTCGTCGGCACCCAGGTCATCGGTGAGCATCCCGGGCGGGGCCAGCGAGCCGATCCGGGCACTGATCGTGGCCCGCGCCTTCTCCTGGTAGTCGCCGAACATCGAGCCCAGCTGAGGCTCGCTGTTCTCCAGAAGCTCGTTGAGGTCGCGGGCCACCTGGGTCTCGACGTACTGGCCCATCAGGGCGTCCAGCGCGGTGACGAGCCGCTCTTCGAAGCTCAGCGTCTCGTCGGCGAAGCAGTCCTCCATGGCCTGCTGAGCCCGTTCCATGACGCCCTGCATCGTGGCGCGGTACAGCTGCTCCTTGTTGGGGAAGAGCAGGTACAGCCCCGGCCGGGAGATGCCGGCCGCCTTCGCGACCGCCTCCATCGACGTCTTCTGGAACCCGTACCGCCCGAAGACACCGAGGGCAGCAGCAAGGACGGCGCGACGCTTGGGGTCGTCCTCGATCTCCGGACCGCTCACACTTGACAGAGTAGACAGACTGACGTCAATTGTCTATCCCGTCAGGGGGTGTCGAGACAGCCGTGACGGCGCGGGGCTGCGGGGCAGGTGGCCCAGTGACCCGGTGCTCGACATGTGGCATCGCATCCGAGTCACCTGGATGCTGGTAGGGAGCACACCAGAACCGACACGAACCGCAGAGCGAACACCAGGAGTGAACAGTGACTGAGCAGCAGAAGGCCATCCTCGCCGGGGGTTGCTTCTGGGGGATGCAGGACCTCATCCGGAGGCGCCCTGGCGTGCTGTCGACCCGCGTCGGCTACACCGGCGGCGACACACCCAACGCGACCTATCGCAACCACGGCACGCACGCCGAAGCGATCGAGATCATCTTCGACCCGTCCGTCACCTCGTACCGCGACTTGCTCGAACTCTTCTTCCAGATCCATGACCCCACGACGAAGAACCGCCAGGGCAACGACGTGGGTATGTCCTACCGCTCGGCGATCTTCTACCTCGACGACGAGCAGCGCCGCGTCGCAGAGGACACCATCGCCGACGTCGAGGCCTCAGGCCTGTGGCCCGGAAAGGTGGTCACCGAAGTCACGCCGGCAGGACCGTTCTGGGAGGCCGAGCCCGAGCACCAGGACTACCTCGAGCGTTACCCCAACGGATACACCTGCCACTTCCCGCGGCCGGACTGGGTGCTGCCACGTCGGAGCGACGCCGTCGCCCGGTGAACCGGTTATTCCCCGTAGTCGACGCCTGAGATCCCCGAGGTCGAGTTGGCAAGAACCGCCACCACTCGACCTCGGTCCGGGTGGCCTGCCGTTCGGCACGACTTGACTTGTGTTCCTCCTGCTCGTCGCGCCGTGGCAATGGACGGTGACCCGCCTGGTCATCGGCCTGCTGGTCGTCGCAGGGGCTGCTCTCGTCGCTTGGCTCACCGAGGGCCGGCGCGGTGTCGCGATCTCGGACGCCGCACCTTTGACCGGGAGCGACTGCTCGTCATCCCGACCGCAGGTGAGATTCCTATCCTGCAGGGCCTGGCCATCGCAGGCGTTGCCGCCGGACCGATCGGTGCGTTGCTATCACCCTGCCCGCGGTGAGCCTGCCGGGGATTGCCATGGTCGGCAGAGCACTTGGCTGGAGGACCACTGCCGCGACGGCGGCCATGGTCGTTGCCGGCGGCCTTCTCGGAGCGGGTCTGCTCACCGTGCTGTGAAGGACGCCCTGCCTGGTACCGACCGACAGGATCTGCTGGTCGCCACGGGGGTCGACACCTCGCAGCGGGCGGCACGCTCTCTGAAACTCGGTCTCGAATCGGTCACAGAGCGCGATCCTGGGTTCCGCTGGTCCCCGAACGGGAACAGATCCTCAGACCGGGCCGAGCATCGGCCCACCATGCGCTGGAGGAACTGTGACCATCACCGGCATCATCACCGCGATCGTGATCGGGGCGATCATCGGAGCGCTGGGGCGCCTGGTCGTTCCCGGGCGCCAGCCCATCCCCATCTGGCTCACCATCGTGGTCGGCATCGTCGCCGCATTCATCGGCACCTTCATCGCCCGCGCGATCGGCATCCCCACCGCCACCAGCGGCATCGACTGGCTCGAACTGATCGTGCAGGTCGTCGTCGCCGCAATCGGCGTCATCCTCGTGTCGAACCTCTACGGACGTCGCTCCGTACGACACTGACACGCGTTCCACCCGCCGGGCCCACCTCACTCAGAGGTGGGCCCGGCGTCGTTCCGAGCGTCATCGCAACTCGATCCCGGCCTCATCCTCCAGAAGCGCGACGGCCAGCAACTCCCCGTCGACCGGCCCGTACCGCGTGAGCGCGCGGCCATAGATCCGGCAGACGAGATCCGACAGCTCGAACGGCAACCCGTAGCTGCGAGCCTGCGCAGACACATTCGCGAGTTCCTCGTAGCAACGGTCCAGACCGAACGACCTCATGTAATCGCCGGCCAACAGCGCGTCGAGGTCTCGCCGGATGAAGTCGCCGCCCGCGGCGCTGTCAGCCAACGCGGTGCGCAACAGACCGAGATCGATCCCGGCACGCTTGCCGAGCAGCATAGCTTCCGCCGTTGCCACCGCCTGGCCGAACCACAACAGGTTGACCAGCAGCTTCGTGGTGAATCCAGCGCCGGGGCCACCGACATGGATGATGCGGTGCGGATCACCGAAGACCTCGAGCAACGCACGGTGCCGTCCGAGAACCTCGGCATCTCCCCCGACGAACAGTTTCAGTGCCCCCGCCTCGGCGGCGGACACACCGCCTCCGACGGGTGCCTCGAGAACATCCACACCCCGGGCCACGGCCAGCAGCCGGATCGGCTCGGCCGAAGCGGACGAGTTGCTCGTCATGTCGATCCACGTGGCCCCGGCAGGCAACGCGCGGAGCGCCCCACCTGCGCCTGTCATCGCCTCGACCACCTCGTGGGGACCGGGCAACATCGTGATCAGGACATCGGCCGCCGCGGCGGCCTCGGACGCCGTGGGCGCCCACGCTGCCCCGATCGCGAGAACCTCCGCCTCCAGCTCGGGCCGAAGATCATGCGCTACAACGTCGTGTCCAGCACGAACCAGGTTGGCACACATCGGCAGACCCATCCGCCCCGTGCCCAGGAATCCGATCACCTGTACAGAATCGACCACGGCGGCTCGACCGACGATCACCTCAGGGACTGGCTGATCGTCTACCTTTCCGACCATCAGCTGGATAAGTTCACATCATGCTCAGCCTCGCGACGCTGCTCCGCGACCCGGATCTTCAACTCCGGTTGCTCGTGGCGGGGCCCCCGCAGACACTGAACGCCCCGGTGACCTGGGTTCACGGCACGGAGCTGGCAGATCCCTCCGGCTACATCCATCGCGGGGAGCTGGTCATGACCAATGGGCTGTGGATGAGCGAGGTCACCCCGACGGAGTTCGTCGGCTCCGTGCGGCGTGTCGGTGCGCGCGGGGTCGTCTTCGGGCTCCGCGTTGCTCAGCCGACCACTCCTGCCGAACTGGTGAGCGCATGTCGCAACGCCGAACTGCCCCTCGCGGAGATCCCGATCGACGTGCCCTTCACCGCCGTGAGTCGCGCTGCTGCCGCGGTGTACGAGCGCGAGCGACACGATGTTTTGAGCAGCACGATCCAGCGAGGTGATGCCCTCACAAATGCTCTGTCTCGCGGAGCCGGGATCTCGGGGATCATCGACGTGCTCCGTCGGGAATATGAACGTCCGCTGGTCGTGATCGACCGCCTGGGTCGGCTGCTTGCAACGACCGGGCCCGAACCGAGCGAGTCCGGGCGGCGCAAGATCACCGAGGCGCTCGGCCGCCGACCTCCGCCGATCGATGTCGAAGTCGGCCCCGGCCTGTCCGCCGCGTTGTTCCCGGTCGGCGGGCTCGGAGCTCCTGACGCGGCACTGCTCTGCCTGGCTCCGACCACGACCCTGTCCGAGCGTGAGCGCGAGGCGCTCGAGCAAGCTGCTCGATACCTCGGGCTCGACGTGGCTCGCATGCAGGCGGTCGACGCGATCGAGATGCGATTCGCCACCGAGGTGCTGGACATGATCCTCTCCGGCCCTCAGCGCGCGGCGGATGTTGCCGGGCGACTGCGGGCATTCGGCATCGAGCCGGCCGCACCAGTGGCGGTCTGTGCCCTGGCCTTCGCCGGCACGACGCGTGATCGACCTGACGACGCCCCGACCGAACCCGGAATGTCCGAGATCGTCACGGACTGCCTGATGCGCGAGGGACTGCCCGCACTGGTCGCGGGTGGGACCCAGGACGTCGTCGTCCTCGTCTCGTGGCGCCGCTCGGACCCGGACCTGCACGACCTCGCCGGGCGGTTGGCAGCGGCCGTCGCGGCGGCTTTCGGCGACCGCCCGGTCGTCGTCGGGCTCGACAGGATCGCGCCCGATGCAACCGATCTGAGATCGCCGCTACAACGTAGCCGCGAGGCGTGCCGGATCCTCCGGCGTCGCACCTCGGACGACATGCGGCCGGTCGTGGCCGACTTCGAGTCACTCGGGACATTCCGGATGCTTGTCGACTCCGTCGATCCGGAGCTGTTCCAGGGGTTCTCGCAGACGGTTCTCGGCCGCGTGCGCGACCACGACCAGCAACGGGACGGAGAGCTGGAGGCGACGCTGCGAGCGTTCCTCCAGAACGACGGTCACTGGGCCGCCACGGCAGCGTCGCTGTACATCCACGTCAACACACTCAGGAATCGAATGGCCCGGATCGCCGAACTGACCGGAAGGGACGTCGGTCGGACGACGGACCGGGTCGAGCTGTTCCTGGCGTTGCAGTCCGTTCCAGGATGAGGTCGTGCGATCCGGGTAGATGGTGGCATCGACCGGCACCGAGGACGGAAGGGCGCCGGTCGGTTGCGCGGTCACCGCGCCCGGTCCTCCCGCCACCGCCGTGCGTTCGACAGTGTCACGTCCGGCGTCAGCATGGACCGGTCGAAGAGCTCCAGCGGGCGTCCGGCGGCGATCCGCTGCGGTAGATCCGGGTTGGCAAGCGCGCCGTGGCCGATGGACACCAGGTCGGCGTGCTCGTCGGCGAGAACCTCGCGGGTCTGGTCGATGTCGTGCATCCCGCCGTTGGCGATCACCGGCAGGCCCGTCACGTGCCGGGCGATCCGGGTGATGGTGTCGCCTCCTTCCAGCCGTGCCGTCGATAGCCAGCTGCGTCCCTCACTCGCGACGTGGATGTAGGTCGCACCCGCATCGGCCACCGCCGTGAAGATCGTCCGCGCCTCGTCGACACCGCCTGGCCAGCGGTAGTGGAAGTCGTTGACCTTGGTCTGCGAGAGTCGGACGCCGACGACCAGGCCAGGAACCGCGTCACGCACGGCAGCCACGACCTCGGCGGTCAACCGCACGCGGTTCGCTACCGAACCGCCATAGGCGTCACGGCGGTGGTTGGTGTACGTCGTCAGGAACTGATCGAGCAGGTACCCGTTCGCACCGTGTACCTCCACGCCGTCGAACCCTGCAGCCGCTGCCCGGCGTGCCGCGGCGGCGAACCCGCGGACGATCGCGGCGATCTCGTCGGACCCGAGCTCGTCCGGGGTGGGCCATGGTCCGTGACCGCCGTACTCGGGCATCATCTGCCCCAGCGGCGCCACCGCCGAGGGTCCGACGGTCCGTGTGCTGTGCGGGTTGCCCTGGGAGAGGGCGCCGGACTGCATCAGCTGCGCGACGATGTGGGCTCCTTCGTCGTGCACCGCAGCGGTGACCGTGCTCCAGCCCCGGACGTGGGAGTCGCCTGCCAGTCCGGGCTGATTCTCATAGCCATGGCTCTCGGCCAGATCCGGATGCACGCCTTCGGTGATGACGAGACCGAAGCCCCCGCGTGCGAAGTCGGCGTAATAGCTCGCCATCTCGGAAGTCGGCGTGCCGTCGGTGGAGGCGGACACCCGCGTCATCGGGGCGACCGCGAGCCTGTTCCGCAGACTCAACGATCCGAGGCGGACCGGCGATAGAGGTGTCGGCGTGCTTGTCGTGCTAGTGGTCACGGTCGGTTGACTCCTCAGTCCGTGCTGGTTGGGGATGCAGGTCGATGGCAAGCGCGGAGAGGCCTGAGCGATTGATGCCGACGATGTCCTGAGGGCAGGCAGAAACGGCCACGACACACTCCTGCATCGCCTGGAACGTGACGGAGTCGCCTGGGCGCGACGGGGCTTCCCACCATTGGAGATCACCCTCGATCGAGACCTGGATCCGCATGAAGACGTTCACAGGTTGAGGCGTGGCACCGGAATAGGTCAGGTCCAGCTCGGACAATGCCTCGGTGAGGTTCTCCGCGCAGGATCGATGGTTGTTCGCACCGAGCTGCGCATAGCGCGGCGGGTCGCAGGCGGCGATGAGCATGTCGTGCACTCCCACCGTGTCGCCCGTCAAACGCAGGATGTCGCGGCGCCTGGTAGTCACGAACGACTCGCCGACTCGGGGGAAGAGCCGGCTGGTCGATGCTCGTGTGTGAGCCGCCGACAGGTACTCCGTCAGCTCACGTCGACCAGGCTCCGTGACGAAGGCGAAGACGTCGCCGACCTGTCCCCCGTCGAGATCGATCACTTGAACGTGGGCACCGGCGGAAACCCGTACGGCACGCCCCTCCCCAGGAGGCACCACGTGTCGGCGTGCGCCCGCGACTTCGACCATGCCTTCATCAGACCAGCTTGTGCATGGCGTTGGATATGGATGAACATACCGACTCCGCAGCACACACTGGATGAATAGACAGGTCGTCGGCGGTGATTAGGGGGAGGTGAGCGGTGCCGACGATCTACGTTCGTCGCAGGACCTCGAGCCCGGACGCGGGGCCAGGTCGGCGACCGTCACCCCGGGGCGCATCTCTAGTACTCGACTCCGCCAACCGGGTCCCAGCGCACCTTGGACTCCACGAAGGCCGCGAGCCGTCCAAGGGTGTCGAAGATGTCACCGACGATCTCGTCGATCTCGATCTCGATCCGGAAGCGTTTCCGCAAGGCGACGATGAGCTTGACGACGGTGAGCGAGTCGAGCTCAGGAAGATTGCCGTACAGCCCCGTCTCCGGCCCGAGGTCATCGGCCTGGTCCTCGATGTCCAGCGTGACCACCACGACGGCCTTGACGTCGTCGAGAATCGCCTGCGAGATCTCTGGCGAACGAGTCATATGGCTTCTCCTCATCGGTCGTGCAAACTCGGCGGCCTGCGATCCACATCAACAGCACCGTCGGTGTCGAATGGCCGAGGAACGCTGCGGGAGTGGCCGTCATCCTTCCGAGGGTGGGAGGCGGCGAGCTCGTGGCGAAGGACCGCCCGGTCGAACTTGCCGTTCGGCGATCGGGGCAGGGCGCTGCAGACCATCACCTCGGCGGGCACCATGTAGCCGGGCAGTTCCTGCCGCAGGCGCTTGGTCACCGCGGCCGGATCGAAGCCGGCGGGATCGCAAGGGGTCACGACGACGACGATCCGGTGGCCGAGCGCCTCGTCCTCGAGACCGATCGCGACGGCATCGTGGACCAGTCCGGTCTCGTAGACCACTTCCTCGATCTCTTGGGGGCTCACCCGATACCCCGATGTCTTGATCATGTCGTCACGCCGTCCGACGAAGTACAGGAAGCCCTCCTCGTCGCGGACGACGACGTCGCCGGACCAGACCGCCAGCTCAGGCGTACACAGCTCGAATGGACGGTTCGGCGGCGGCCGGAAGCGCTCGGCCGTCCGCTTCGCGTCATTCCAATAGCCCAAGGCGACGAGCGGACCTCGGTGTACCAGCTCACCCGGCTCACCCGGACCACACAGGCCGCCGTCCTCGCGGACGACGAGGATCTCGGCATTCGGGATAGCCTGGCCGATCGAATCCGGCCGCCGATCAACCTGCCGCGGATCGAGGTAGGTGGAGCGGAACGCCTCTGTGAGGCCGTACATCAGGTACGGCGCAGCGGTCGGGAAGATCGCTCGCAGTCGTCGCAGGGTGACGCGCGGGAGCCGCCCCCCGGTGTTCGCGAAGTAGCGCATCCCGGCCACGGCCTCGGATGGCCACGTCTGGGCCGCGAGCTGGATCCACAGAGGCGGGACACCAACCATCCCGCTGATGCGGTGCTCCGCGCACAGCCGGACGACATCTCCCGGCAACAGGTAGTCGGCCAGCACCACGTGTGCACCAACGTAAAAACCGGTTGTCAACTGGCTCAGTCCGGCGTCGAAGCTCAGCGGGAGAACGGCCAGGATCCGGTCTTCTGCGCTGTTGTTCAGGTAAGTGCTGACACTCTCCGCGCCGACGACCAGGTTGCGGTGCGACAGCACGACGCCCTTCGGGGCCCCGGTGCTCCCCGACGTGTAGAGGATCGCGGCCATATCCGTGTCGACGCCGCCCGTTGGAGGACACAGCGCCTGGCTTGCGCACTCGGCGACCTCTGACCAGGGATGCAAGCGGTAAAGGGCCTTCTCGTCGTCATAAGGCGGGTTGCCAAGCACGAGGACGTGGGCGAGTGACTTGCACGCGTCGAGTTCGGGGCGCAGGGCCCGCAGCCGATCCGTGGACGTCACCAGTACCCGCACGGCGCAGTCGTCGAGGATGTGCCTCACTTGCCTGGCCCGCAGCACAGGATTCACCGGAACGAACACGCCACCGGCCCGCGAGCAGGCGAACAGCGCCACGACGGTCTCGACCCGCTTGTCCAGGAAGACCGCGACGCGCTCGCCACCATCGACCCCGAGGTCGCGCAGGCCGGCGGCCGCTCGCTCCGTCCGCTCGTGCAGATCCCCGTAGGAGATCGTGGTCGTTCGCGCGGTCAGGGCGGGCGCCCCGGGGGCGCGTTGGGCGGACCTCGCGATGAGGTCCGGCAAACGGGTGATCATCTCGGGAGCTTCCTTTCTGTTCCTCTCGCCCAGCACCCGACGAGTCCAAGCCCCCTGCCGTGCGCCGGCTCGTCTCTGAGGGCAGGGCCGCGATCGCCTGGGCGCTGGACACGGGGGGCCGACAACTCGTTGCGCATCAGCTTGGCCGGGCGGCGGCGATCAGGTCAGCGGAGTTGAGCACGTCCGGGCCATAGAGGGCCTCCACCCAGTTGGAGTGGTAGATCGTGTCGAGATAGCGCTCGCCGAGGTCCGGGGCGATCGCCACCGCAATGTCGCCACGCGCGCCATTGCGTGTGAGCCAGCTCGTCGCGCCGCTGACCACCGTTCCGGTCGATCCGCCGAACAGGAATCCGCGCCTGGCCAGAACGTGGCAGGCGCGGACCGTGTCCGCCTCCTCGACGCGGACCACATCGTCGACGTAGGACATATCGAGCAACGGCGGATAAACACTGGTGCCCAGCCCGGGAAGCATCCGTCGACTCGGAGGTCCCCCGAACGCCACCGAGCCGACGCTGTCCACGGCGACGACCTGCACCCCCCGATGCCACTCCCGGAAGTACCGCGCGCAGCCCATCAGGGTCCCCGTGGTGCCCGCGCCGACGAACAGCACATCCAGCCGTGGGAACTGGTGCGCGATCGCGGGTGCCGTCCTGTGGTAGTGCGCCTGCCAGTTACTCGGGTTGATGTACTGGTTGAGCCATACGTAGCGGTCGTCGGAGGCACACACCGCCCGCACATAGTCGAGCCGTGCGCCAAGAAAGCCACGGACGGGATCCGGCTCAACGATGTTGTGGACCTGGCTGCCCAACGCGACCATCAGTTGCCGGGTGGCCAGGTTGCACCGGGAGTCGGTCACGCACAGGAACCGATAGCCCTTACTCGCCGCGAGCACGCTGAGCGCCACGCCGAGGTTGCCGGACGACGATTCGATCAGCACCGAGTCGGGCGTCAGGATACCCGCCCGTTCGGCGGCCTCCACCATCTCGGCCGCTGCCTTCAGCTTGATCGAGCCGGCGAAATTGAAGCCCTCGCATTTCAGGAAGAGGGGGTGCCCGAAGATCGACCGGAGGTCAACGTAGAGCTCCTCCTCGTCGAAGGCCTCTGGAACGGATATGACTGGCACGAGTGTCCCTCCTCATGAAACGGTCGAGGAGCAGTCGGCCAGGCGCACCGGGTCGGCCATTCCGACCAGGACTTCGCGCGGTCCGGTGAAGGGCTCCCTGCTGTGTGCGCTGCGGATGTTGTCGACGAGCATCAGATCTCCCGCCTGCCAGGGCTCCCGCATGGTTTCGGCCTCGTACACCTCGTTGATCAGCTGCACGACTTCGTCGCCTATCGGGTCACCGCCCCCGAAACGGGTGGTGAACGGCAGCCCGTCGGCGCCGTATGTGTCGACGAGGAACTCGCGCACCTCGGGGTCGAGCGTCCACTCGTTGAGGAAGGCGATCTGGTTGAACCAGCAGCGCCGACCGGTGACCGGGTGCCGCACCACCGCGCTGCGGCGCTGCCAGGTGCACAGCCCTCCATCGGGCTGCCACTCGAACTCGATGGCGTTGGCGCGGCAGTAGCTCTCGACCGCGCCACGGTCCTCGGTGCCGAACGCATCGGCGACCGACGCGCCGATCTCCTCGTTGTAGTTGCGGACGAGCATCCAGCCCTCCCGCTCGAGCCGTTCGACGAGGTCACCGGGCAGCGCGTCGAGCACGGCCGTCGAGTCCGCCACACCGGTCGCCCCGCCCTCGCTGGGTGCGGACAGGCAGGCGAACAGCATCAGGCCGGGAAACTCGAGCCGGTAGCTCAGTTCGTGGTGCATGCACATCGGCTGGTTCGGCGGCCACTTCGACGAGGAGTACACGCCCTCGGCGTAGGTCTGCCGCTCCGCGAACGCCTCCCGCTCGATCATCAGGCCGGCGGTGGCCAGCCCATGGAACACGGCAGCGACCTCGGCCGCGTCGCGCAGCCCGAGACCGCGGACCAGGACCGCACCGTGCTGGGCGACGACGCCACGCAAGGCCTCGCGGTGCGCGGCCGCCCAGCCCCGCGCGTCGCCGGCGGCGACCCGCAGCATCGGCACTCTCCCGGGCTGCAGATTTACGTCTGACAATGCCGGCGACGAGGCCGTGGCCGGGAACGACACCTCGATCTCCCTTCAGTTCAGACCAGAGTCGCCGCGGACGAGCACGGCAGCGCGATTGTTGTCGAGGTTGATACCGCGCACCTGAAGGTCAGCCGACTGCTCGCGCATCTTCATGGCCGGGTTTCCGCCCCACACTGCGTTCGATGGCATTTCCTCGCCCTTCATGAGGAAGGAGCTGGTGGCGAGCACCGCGCCGTCGCCCATGGTTACCCCGTAGTGGACGAATGCGCCGATACCAAGGGTGCAGCCGGCACCGATCGCGATGCGGTCCGACTTGAATCCGCCGTCCTCCTGCGAGTGGCACTGGATGATGGTGTCCACATTGAGGGTGCAGTGGTCCCCGATCGTGGTGAACGACCGCTCGGGCACGCGGAGACCGTCGTCGAAGACGCGGCGGCCGACCCGCATACCCAGCAGCCGCCAGATCACGTTCTTGAGCGGGGTGCCGTTGAAGGCGAGGACATAGGTGAGGGTGCTCACTTTCCAGAAGCGTTCGTGCCCCCAGAAGGCGCGGTCGTAGATCGAGCAGCCCTGCGGCCGCAAGACCTGCAGCGGCCGGAGCAGCCGGTCGACCAGAACGTTGTAGGCGACGATGAAGACGACGACCCCGGCCGTAGCGAGTGCGACCGCGAGCGCACCCAGGGAGCCCCAGAGGTCGATGGCAGCCAGGTAGAGCACGGTCACGGAGAAGAAGGAGATCCAGCGCACCAGCAGGAACACCGCCATGGTCCTGGTGTTGTAGATGGTCTTGGCTATAAGGCCGCGGCGCAGCTCGTCCGCGCTGCTCACGTCGAGCTGCCTGTCGCGCTTGACCGACCGCGGGATCTCGAAGCTGGGCGCGCCGAGCAGGCCTACGCCTTCACGCACCTGTCCGTCGAGGGGAACCATGAGCTTCGTCGCGAGGAGGCAGTTGTCGCCCGTCTTGCTCTGCGCGGGGTAGGCGATCATGTTCCCGAGGAAGTTGTCCGGCCCGATCGACACGCGGGAAAGGCGGAACGACGTGTTCGAGAAATCGGCATTGATGATGGACAGCCCGTCCGCGACCATCGTTCCGCTACCGGCCGCGCTGAGGAACGGGGTGTCGTGCTTGACCATTTCGCCGAAGTTCGAACCGGTCTGGCGCACCCCGCGTAGGTCGTAGCCCAACCAACGCAGGTAGTAGACGATGTAGGTACTTCCACCGAAGAGAGTCGTGTAGAACCTGATGTTGGTCGTGCGGGCGATCGCGCGCTGGACCCAGTAATGGAATCCGTACAGCGGATAGATCGTGTCCGGCTTGATGAGGAGGTTCAGCACGCGCGGAACGGTCCCCACAAGCACGAGGCCGACAAGCATGGCGCCGAAGAAGAGCACGGCGGAGACGACCAGCGCGTCACGGTAGAGCGTCCAGCTCGTGAGGGGCACCGGTGCCGAGTCCAGCAGGGGGGCGAGCTCCGGGACGTTCGGGACCGCGAGGACCGCGATGCCGAACACCAGCGGCGTACCCACCAGGAGCAGGTTCACCAGCTGCACGGCCGAGAAGACCGCCCGTTGTCCTGTGCCCGCGTTGCGCGCAGCAACCGCCGGCTGGTCCGTCTCGGTCCGCTGCGCAGGGGAGCCGTGCCAGCACTCCCCGGTGGGCACGGCCTGCCCCGCGTGCAACGCGGACGAGTGCCCGAGCCGGGCCCCGTCACCCAGCGAGGTCCAGATGTCGAGCACCGTCGCCTCGCCGACGAGCGCGTCCTTGCCGATGCTCACCACGCCCGTCTGGATGACGCCGTTGTGGGCCCGGTAGCCGTTGAAGAACGAGTCCTTCCGGATCACCCCGCCGTCGCCGATGCTGAGCAGGTCGGTGCACACAGGCAGGTTCCTGGAAAGGATGACGGCGCCGCGCCCGATCTTCGCGCCTAGTGCCCTCAGGTAGAGCGCGTAGAGCGGTGAACCGACGAACAGCACCATCGGGTTCCGCTGGACCAGGGTCTTGACGAGCCAGAAGCGGAAGTACGCCATGCTCCAGACGCGGATCTCCTGAGGCTTCCACCGGCCGATGAGCACCCACTTGAAGACGATCGGAAGGGCGCACAGGCCGAGGAACATCGCGCCGCCGAACGCGACCGACCGCAGGTAGACGCCGACCAGGTTCGGGCTGGCTGAGACCCAGTCGAAGCCTGTCACCCAGACGGCCGCGGTGAGGGCGGGATAGCCGAGGAGGAACAGGAGCTGCAACGCCCCGCAGAGGACGTACTCACCATTGCCGGCTTTCCTCGGCGACTCGATGAGAGCCGCCGGAGTTGCCGGCCGCGAGCCAGGCGTGGGTGCGGTGTCGGTTGTGGTGGTGGCGAGGGCCGCTGCAAGACGCCGAATCGTCGGGTACTTGTAGACGTCCTGCATCGACACCGACGGCAGGTCGCCCCGCTTGCGCACCCGCGCGCAGAAGCGGGCCATCAGCATCGAGTCGGCACCGAGGTCATCGAAGAAGTGGCTGTCGACCGACATATGCTCGTCGCGCACGATACCGGCCAGCACCTCCGCAAAGAGTCGCTCGCATTCGGCGAGGGTGCCCGGAATGGGAGCCGCCGAGGCTGCCGACTGCGGGGTAGGCGCGGGTGCGGTGTCGGATTCGGAGGTGGCGAGAGCCGCTGCAAGACGCCGAATCGTCGGGTACTTGTACACGTCCTGCATCGACACCGACGGCAGGTCGCCCCGCTTGCGCACCCGTGCGCAGAAGCGGGCCATCAGCATCGAGTCGGCACCGAGGTCATCGAAGAAGTGGCCGTCGACCGACACGTCCTCGTCGCGCACGATACCGGCCAGCACCTCCGCAAAGAGTCGCTCGCATTCGGCAAGAGTCTTCAGACCGTCAGCCGGATCGGCGGTCAGTACGCCGTGGGAGTTTCCCATTTAGTGGACCCCTTGAACGAGAAATTGGAGTGGTCGGCGCGACAAACGGGCTGAACTCATGAACGAGATCCGCACTTGCCTCTGTCGGAGCCGGACCATAGCTATCCGTAAATCGGACGATCCGAGGCAGGAGGCCGTGTGCAGCCTCCGACCGTGGACCTCGAGTCAGGAGCACAGCGATGTGATCATCGGCGCGGTACGCATCTACCGATACCGGCGGCGGGCCGTGTTCGCCCGTCAGAGCGCCGAACCGGGCCGGCGGCAGCGAGTTGGCGCTCAGGACGCTGAGGCGTGGCTGCACGTCGAGACGCGGTCGCCACCGGGTGTCGGCCAGCGCGCTCGGACTCGATGGCGGGCGCATTGTGCTGGGCCGTGCCGCGAAGGTGCCGGGTGCGCGGGCGTGGCCCGGGCCTTCGCGGTGCTGACGGCGCCGACGCGTGTCTCGTGCAACTGAGGGTGCCCATGATCACTTCCCCTCCTCGCGACGAGACTACTACAACTGATGCCAATATTGATGCCTATTGGCCAAAGTTGCGCCTTGGTGCTTGATCCGATCGGCATCGACGCTTGTTCCTGCGCATGACTGAGACGGAACGCCTGGTCGACGGGGGCGCAGACGCCGCGACGCTCGGCGTTCGCGCCCGCCTGCGGCCCGGCGAGAAGTACCGTTGGAACGTCCAGGTCATAGCCCGGCCGAGTCCGACGATGGCACGCAGCAGCGGACGATGACGTCCACTGATCAACACCAATATTGTGTAAACTGATGCTATTAGCAGCGTAAAATGAGGGGAGCGATCGTGAGCAGAAGTGACTCACCAGCGCGGGCAACCGCGCATCCCCGGGGAGATCCGCTCACACACGCGTTGCCCGCCGGCGCCGGACTCCCCAGCTTGCCGATGACCGCCGATCCGACCGCGCTCCTCCGACTCGAAAAGGCCGGCCACGGGCGGGACGCGGCGGCCTCGGTGTCGGCGCATGTCGACAGGCCACGTCCTCCCGATCGCGACATCCCCTCGGTCGCCGCCGTTGCACCCCTTCGACGCAAGGCTCTCTTCGCGTGAGCCTCGCGGAGCAGCCGAGCGGCGACGATTGGGACGCTGTCGCAGAGGCGATCCAGACCCGCCTGGCCGAGACACGCATGACGCAGCTGGACGTCGCGTCCCGCGCCCGACTGTCACTGACGACCGTCCGGGAGCTGCAGCACAACCTCAACTCGCGCCGCCGCCGCCCCCAGACCCTCGCCGCGGTCTCACAGGTCCTGGGATGGCCCCCCGACTACCTCCAGCAGGTACTGAACGGCGATCAACCACAGTCGCACGAGGACGAGGTCAAAGATCCGGTCCTGCAAGCGCTCGACGGCCTCGCGCGCCAGATCCAGGAACTGCGCGAACGCGTGGAGCAGATCGAGCATCAGCTAGCTGCCGAAGACGCGAAGCCCTGACGTCCTCCACTTTTCGCAGCAGCTCATCCAGGAGAGCAGCCACCTGACGCAGAGCCGCACGCGGATCGTCGTTGTGACCGCGCCTCGAACCCTGTACCGGCTGACGTGCGATTCCGACCTGCGGGTAGATCGATTCCTCATGACCGCCCGGACGACGAGCTTCACCTGCGGTAGGCAGACCTGGCGCTCCGGGAGTCATCGCGCTGGTGGTGAGACTCGGTGGAGACCCGGCGGGCTGCCAGTGGTCCGGACAAAATGCACTGCGCTCCTGCACGTGACAGGTCCAATGATCTCGTTCGCCTCGACCATGTTCTCCTCCTGCAACCGGTGACCGCGCAAGCCCGGCCATCGTGTTGGCATCGACTTCAGTTGCGGTCGGTCGTCGCCATGAGCTTCCACATGGCGTTCGTCGAGGCATCTCACGCCCCCGCGGCGTCTGCCAGGTCCAGCTCCCAGACGATCGGCCGCGGTGCGAAGACCTCGTTGCGTTCGAGCAAGCGATGTCAACGCCGAGGCCGGCACGGGGAGACCCGGCGGGCGAGCCGCCATCGTGCGGATCGCAGTTGCCGGCGAAGATCGTGCCGGCGCACCGGTTGTTCTTGATCCCAGAACTCAGCAGAGCGCGGCCTGCCAAGCAGGCCGGTGACGCGTGCGCTGACAGGTAGCGCATCGCATGTTCCAACGCAGATATTTGTCATCCCTCGACCCCGCGCCAGCCGTGGCGCGGTCCTCAGTCGGTTCCTCGCATGCCACGCAGTGGAGCGTTTCGAGTGCTCGGAGACTTCACCCATCCGCACATTCACCTTCTCGCCCTCCGCCATCAGCGGGGACGCAGACACCCCACCAGTAGCGATGCACTGATCGCACCATATGTTCCGGTAACCGACACCACCGATTCTCGCTCGGTCGGCCTAGCAGGAGGCCACTCCCGCACCCCCACCAATCGGTCGTACCACGTCGAAGGTTGACCCAGAGCGCGGTTGACATAAGCCGGCACACAAGTGGGTACACGTCCGTCGCAACGAGAGCTGCCCGGCATGGAGGAGCTCCTACCTGCACACTGGGCGTTCGGGATAGTCCGAGCGGCCGTGAGGGGACGTTGATCAGCCCGGTCGCGCGACGGCCGGCCCCGGTCGGAGTAGCTCAGAGCGATCATCACCGCAAGCTTGTCCCCGCGACCGATGGCGAGGATCTGGCCGATGACGCAAAACAGTAGAATCGGACATTCTGCGCATTGAGTAGGTGAGCCACGGGCTAATGCAGACCGGCGATATGATCAAAGTGTCACCGGAGGCCACAATCACCTGTCGATCGGCCCGAGGATCCCCAACTGAGCGACCAGCAGGTTGAACCGCTACCGGGAGCGTCCCCTGGCCCGCTGCTTGGGCCTTCGTGGGGACTCTCGGATTCGGTGGCGACCCTTTGGTGAACGACACCGCCACCCTGCGATATGTCAGGACATGCAGCTAAAGCGTGTGTTGCTGTGGATACGCTGAGGACAATGGGCGACCTCGGCGTTTTCTCAGTGTCGCTTCAGGAAACGTTCCTTACAGTCTCGCGTCATGCGCGTAACGAGGTCGCTTTGCGACGTGCGCACTCTTACGGGTGGATTTGTGGGGACCGTCGCGATCGTGGCGGGCTTTCCGTTTCAGGGGGATCAGACATGATGGTGCGCCGCACCGAACTGGAGGGCGTTCTGCTCTTCGAGCCCACGCCGCACCGTGACACGCGGGGGTTCTTCAGTCGCACGTTCGATGCGGCTGTTGCGGAGTCGGTAGGGCTGCAACCTGCGACGTTCCGGCAGGACTCGCAGTCTCGTTCGCATCGTGGCGTGGTGCGTGGTCTGCATGGGCGGCAGGGCTCGGGGGAGGGGAAGTTGGTGCGTTGCTCGTTCGGCGCAGTCCACGACATCGTGGTGGACGCGCGGCCGCAGTCGCCGACCTTCGGACGGTGGATTGCGCTGCGGCTCGATGACCAGGACATGGTGCATGTGTACATCCCGCACGGATTCCTGCACGGCTTCCAGGCGCTCTCCGACGTTGCCGACGTCTGCTACCGGATCGATCAGGAGCACGACCCCGCCGCCGACGTCGGCGTCCGCTACGACGATGCTGAACTCGATATTCCCTGGCCCGTCGATGTCAGGGACGTCAGCGAGCGGGACCGACAAGCGGGCAGCTGGTCGGATCTCCGCGAGCTGCTGAGTTGCCCCGGCAACATGACCGATCACGTGGAGAGGACCCGCGTTCGATGATTTCCTTCAACCGCGCTACCCGCGGGACTGACCGCGTGGTCGACTTCAGGACCGGGGTTCGATGACTGCCTCCAACGGTGCCGCGGGCGAGAGTGACCGCGTGGTCGACTTCGTGGTCGTCGGGTCCGGGTCCGCAGGTTCGGTGTTGGCCAACCGGCTCAGCGCCGATCCGGCGAACCGGGTGCTGCTGCTGGAGGCGGGGCGCCCGGACCATCTGTGGGATGTCATGGTCCACATGCCCGGGGCGTTGGGGTTCCCGGTCGGGAGCCCGTTTCACGACTGGCGGTATGAGTCCGAACCCGAGCCGCACATGCACGGGCGGCGTATGCAGCATCCGCGGGGGAAGCTGATCGGCGGGTC
>NZ_BAAAUS010000002.1:0-244005 GCF_039534065.1 Pseudonocardia yunnanensis
CTACGTGCTCAGGCACGCCGAACGGGGACCCCGGACTTACACCACCAGCGGGGACGTGACCCGTGGGTGGCCGGGTCGGTAGCTGCCCGTGCTCTCCCTAGTTCTCCCCGGTGACCGGAACCTCCGGCCTGCACACCGCCCGTCTGGCGGCATCACGCGACGCGGCGCAGGAAGGAGCGGATCAGCTCGCTGATCTCGTCGCCGTGGGTCTCCAAGGCGAAATGGCCGGTATCCAGCAGATGGATCTCGGCGGCGGGCAGGTCGCGCAGATAGGCCTCCGCACCGGCGGCCCCGAAGATCTCGTCGTTCTTGCCCCATGCGATGAGCGTCGGCGGCCGGTGGGTGCGGAAGTACTCCTGGACGCCGGGGTAGATCTCGAGGTTGAACTGGTAGTCCCAGAACAGCTGGAGCTGAATCTCCGTGTTTCCCGGCCGGTCCATGCCGGCCTGGTCCAGCAGCCACGTCTCGGGGGCGATCCGGTCCATCCGGTCCGTGGGGACTCCGTGTGTGTACTGCCAGCGGGTGGCGTCGGGCGTCAGCAGCCCCCGCACCGCCTGCTCGTTCGCGGCCCGGTCGGTGGCGTGGGCGAACAGGACGTCCCAGAACGGGGTGAAGCCCTCGACGTAGGCGTTGCCGCTCTGCGTGATCAGGGCGGTGACGCTGTCGGGCCGACGGCAGGCGATCCGCAGGCCGATCGGGGCGCCGTAGTCGTGGATGTACAGGCTGAACCGCTCCACGCCCACCTGGTCGAGCAGACCCTCCGTGATCTCGGTGAGCTTGTCGAAGCTGTACTCGAACTCGGTGACAGCCGGCATGGCCGAGAGGCCGAAACCGATGTGGTCCGGCGCGATCAGGTGGTACTCGTCGGCCAGCGCGTCGATGAGATTGCGGAACATGTGCGAGCTGCTCGGGAAGCCGTGCAGCAGCACGAGCGTGGGCCGGTCGTGATCGCCCGCCTCGCGGTAGAAGACCTCCAACCCGTCCACTGTGGCGGTCCTGTAGCGGGTCCCGAACGTCGACATGTGTTCTCCCATTCAGGGTCGTGCGGGCGGATCCAGAGCCGGATGGCCGCAACACGGTCTCGCCGTGAGGACGCCCACGAACCAGTGGTGGACACTGGCAACGCCACGTGCGCAGGTCGCGGCGTGAGACCGTGTCTGGAGAGCGGGGTTTCCGCCGCCGGATACGGGAGGTCGCGGCATGACGTCTTCAGGCGTGCACCTTCGGGAGATCACCGACGACAACCGCGACGCCGTCTGTGCGCTGCGGGTCCGACGCGACCAGGAGCAGTTCGTCGCCTCGGTCGCCACCTCGCTCGACGACGCGGCCGATGAGCCCGAGGAGAATCCCTGGTACCGGGCCGTGTACAGCGGCGACGAGCCGGTCGGCTTCGTGATGCTCTCGTGGAACGTTCCCGACGAACGCTCCGGAGTCGGGAAGTACTACCTGTGGCGACTGCTCATCGACGAACACCACCAGGGGTCCGGGATCGGCCGGGAGGTGCTGACGCAGGTCGTCGACCTGGTTCGAGCCGACGGCGCCACGGAGCTGTACACCAGCTACGAGCCGGGCGAGGGCGAACCGGGGCCGTTCTACCTGCGGTTCGGCTTCGAGCCCACGGGCGAGATCGACGACGGCGAGATCGTCCTGCGCCTCACGCTGTCCGCTCGGTGAGCCCGCCGGGCTCCCGCGCCGCACCCGCCGGTGCAGGAGACCTCGGGGTCCCTGAGAAAAGTTGCAGAGTTCGTTGACCTCAGTCATCTAGAGTTCCGCCGCGTGAGCGAGGACAGTTCCGGCGTAGAGGTCGGCCAGCCGCGGTGGCACCAGGTGATGACGGAGCTCAGTTCGGCGATCGCCGCAGGTTCCTTCGCCCCGGGGGAACGGCTGCCGACAGAAGCCGAGCTCGCCGAGCGGTTCAAGGTCAACCGTCTGACGGTCCGCCAGGCACTGGCCGAGCTCGCGCGGGCGGGCACGATCAAGACGGTTCACGGGCGCGGCTCCTTCGTCGCCGAGCTCCCGTACCGCTTCCGGCTGCGCGCGACGACGCCGAGCATCGTCGCGCAGATGCGGGGCACCTCCACGGTGATCACGCAGGACCTGCTGCGGCACGCGGTGGTGCCGCGCTCCGACCTCCCGGATCCACCCGCTCTCCCCGATGACGAGCTGTTACGGCTGGACACGCTCATGTCGGTGGACGGCGAGGCGTGGTCGCGGGACACGACGTGGCTGTCGGCGAAGCGGTTCGGGGGAGTGCCTGCCGTCTGGACGCCCCAGACCTCGCTCACCGGCCTCCTGCTGGGCGCATACGGGATCGTGCTGCGCCGCTCGTGGCGTCGCCACTCGGCCGAGCCGGCGAGCCCGCAGGACGCGGCCGCCCTCGGTGTGCCGCTCGGCGCGCCGCTCCTGGTGCTGGTCGGCGCCAACACCGACCCCGCGGGCGTCCCGCTGAGCCAGGTGCACCGCCGCTCGCGGGGGGACCGCATCGAGTACGTGGTCGACTTCGATGCCGACGAAGACGTATAGATATCAATTGGTCGGTTGGCGTCGTTCATGAAGGAGTGAGCTAGCAGTCATGGTGTCGACCTAACGTCCGGGAGCGATCGTCCGCCTCGGCGTGCACCCGCGCGCCCGGCGATCACCCGGAGGACACCAATGCGCCCACGATCGCGCAACCGCTCCCGACTCCTGCTCGCGATGGCCACGGCCGCCGTGATCGCCGTACTCGCCGCATGCGGCGGCGCGGGTAGCTCCCCGGCTGCCCCCGGCGCCCTGCCCGACCGCGCTCCCAACGCGAAAAACGTGGTCCCGGGCCAGTTCTACCGCCCGACCACCCTGCACATCGCCACCATCTCGGGCGCCGACGAGGAAGCCACCACGGCCCGCTACACGGCACTCGTCGACTACCTCGGCAAGAAGCTCGGCATGAAGACCGAGTTCGTCCAGACCACCGACTACAGCTCGGTGATCGAGGCCATGCGGGCCGGCCGCGTCGACATCGCGCTCTACGGCCCCTTCTCCTACGTCATCGCCGCCAGCGAGGCCAACGCCGTGCCGCTGGTGGCCGTGCCGAACCAGGACACGGGCGAACTCGGCTACCACAGCCTGATCATCACCAACGTGAAGTCCGGGCTGAACACGCTGCAGGACCTCAAGGGCCACTCGATGGCGTTCGCCGACCCGGCCTCGACCTCGGGCTTCCTGTTCCCGAAGCTGATCCTCGCCAACGCGGGCATCACGGACCCCGACCACTACTTCTCGACGACGAGCTTCTCCGGTGGCCATGACGCGTCGCTGGTGGCCGTTGCGCACAACCAGGTCGACGCCGCGGGCGTGTGCGACAGCTGTATCGCGCGCTACTACGAGCAGGGCCTCGCCGACCCGTCGCAGATCAAGGTGATCGCCCAGTCGGACGAGATCCCGCCGAGCCCGGTGGCGGCGCGCGGTGACCTCGACCCGGCCCTGCGGCAGCAGATCATCGATCTCTACGTCGGCCTGCAGAAGGACGCCCCCGAGGTGATGATGCAGACCGAGGGTGAGAAGACGCAGCCCAAGTACCCCTACGCGCCGATCACGGACGACAAGTACCAGGTGATCCGTGACCTCGCGGACAAGCTGCACGTCGACCTCAAAGAACTGGGCTGAGAGATATATAGATGTCTCGCACGCCGTCGTCTCCTGTTCCCCTGAACGATCCCGCCACGACGTCTCCCATACCTAGCGTCGTCGCCATGAGCCAGGGAGGAACGCCCGTCAGTGTGCGGGCCCTCCGCAAGACCTACGGCAGCACCAAGGCCCTCGACGATGTCGGCTTCGAGTTGCCCGGGGGCGAGTTCGTCGCGGTTCTCGGCCCGTCCGGAGCCGGCAAGACGACCCTGCTGCGCTCTCTGACCGGGATGGTGCGCCCCGAATCCGGCAGCATCTTCATCGGCGACCAGGAACTGACTGCGCTGCGCGGCTCCGCCCGTCGGGCGGCGCAGAACAAGATCGGAATGGTCTACCAGCAGTTCAACCTGGTCGGGCGGCTGCGGGTGATCACCAACGTCCTGCTGGGCAGGCTCCCGCAGTTGCCCGCGTCGGCCTGGCTGACCGGACGGTTCCCCGCCGACGCCGTCGAGGCCGCCTACCGCTGCCTCGAGCGAGTGGACCTGCTCGACCGCGCCCACCAGCGCGCCGACACGCTCTCCGGCGGCCAGCAGCAGCGGGTCGCGCTCGCCAGGGCGATGTGCCAGGAGCCGCGCCTGCTGCTCGCCGACGAGCCCGTGGCCAGCGTCGACCCCAAGCTGGCCGAGCGGATCCTGAGCTACCTGCGCGAGGTGAACAAGGAGCAGGGCATCACGACGCTCGTGAACCTGCACACCGTGGCCATGGCCTCGCGGTTCGCCGACCGGGTCATCGGGATCAACGCCGGACGTGTCGTCGTGGACGGCCCGGCGTCACTCCTCGACGACCCCGCGACCCTGCAGCGGATCTACGCGGGCACGACCGACGAGGAGGAACTCGTCGTCGCGCTGCCGGACTGGATGGATGCCAAGAGGGCCAGGCCCGCCTTCGGGGGCGCGGTATGAGTGCGCCCCCCACCGTTCCGGCTGCGGCGGCGCCCCGCGCGCTGCCGCTCGCGCCCCGCCGGTTCACCGCGCTGCGCACCGTCTTCATCGTCTGCGGCGTGGCCGTGCTGGTCTGGGCCTTCACCGGCACCGGGTTCTCACCGGTCGAGCTGGCCGAGGGGTTGCCGAACCTCTTCGACCTGATCGGCCGGATGCTGCCGCCCGACATCACGATCTTCCCCAGCCTCATCGAGCCGGCGCTGGAGACCGTCCGGATGGCGATCGTCGGCACGGCGTGTGCCGCGGTCGTGTCGCTGCCGCTCGGATTTCTGGCCGCCCGGAACGTGACCCCGCACCCCGCGGTGCGAGCAGTCATCCGGCCGATTCTGAACGCTCTGCGCACGATTCCCGAGCTGATCTTCGCCCTGCTCTTCGTGGCGGCCGTCGGGCTCGGTCCGTTCGCCGGCGTGATGGCGCTGATCCTGGGCAACCTCGGATTCCTGGGCAAGATCTATTCCGAGACGCTCGAGAGCGTCGACCCCCGGCCGGTGGACGCACTCTCCGGTCTGGGCGCCACCCGCGCGCAGACCGCCTGGTACGCGGTGGTCCCGCAAGCCGTGCCGATCATGGCCAGCTTCGTGATCTACCTGCTGGAGATCAACTTCCGCGCCGCGACGATTCTCGGCGTCGTCGGCGCCGGTGGAATCGGGTTCGAGCTGACGGCCGCGATCCGGCTCTTCCAGTACCAGAACATGGCGATGATCCTCATCACGATCGGGGTCTGCGTCGCCTTCTTCGACTTCATATCCGCCTATCTGAGGAAAAGACTGCTGTGACGCCACCCCCAACCCTGATCTCGGAACCGCCGTCCACCGAGGAGCGCGCCTCACTCCTCGCTGACGCCGCACCCGCGGAGCTGGTCGCGCTCGCCGACCGCATCACCGCCGCGGCGGATGTCCGTGTGGAGGCCCAGCCGCAGGTCGGCATGGTTGTTCTGGAGGTCCGCGAGCCGGTCGCCGGCGAACGGTTCCACCTCACCGAAGTGCTGGTCACCGAGGCCCGTGTCACCGTCGACGGGGCCCCCGGCTGGTCGATGCGCACCGGTGACGACCGGCTCGCCGCACTCGCCGCCGCCGTCTGCGACGGCGCTGTCGAGGCCGGGCACGCGCTGGCCGACGACGTCGTGCGGCTGTGCACCACCACCGCCGCTGCGCAGGCCGCCGAGCAGGCCGCCGAACAGGCCAGGGTCGCCGCGACGGCAGTCACGTTCGAGGAGCTGGACCGATGAGCGCGCCGACTCCTGCCGGCCGCTCGGCGGCCCGGCTGCGGGCCCTCGACCACACCGACTCGCAGGCCACGTTCCGTGTGCTGCTCGACGCGCTCTCCCGGCCCGGCACCGTGCACCGCCTCCCCGAGGGCGTCATGGACGTCGACGTGCCCGCAGCCGTGCTCGTCCCGCTGGCGCTGGCCGACCTCGAAGTGGACCTCGCAGTGCTGGAGCCCGCCGGACCCGACTGGGCCGCCGCGCTGGCCGAGGCCACGGGGGCCCGGCCGGCCGCACCCGAGCGTGCCGACCTCGTGTTGGCCCTGCGCCCGCCGCGCCCCGACGAGATCCGTGGCCTGCGCCGCGGCACCCCCGACCGGCCGGACCTGGCCTGCCGCCTGGTGCTGGCCTGCGACCGCATCGACGCAGGGGACATCAACACAGGGGCCGCCGACGGTGCGGGTTCCGCAGCCCATCTCGATCTCAGCGGACCCGGTGTCGACGGCCACGCGGCCCTCGCCGTCTCCGGGGTGCCGCTGGAGACGCTCGAGGCGCTCATCGCGGTCAACCGCCGGTTCCCGCTCGGCGTGGACACCTACGTCGTCGACACCGAGGGCCGGGTCGCGGGCCTTCCCCGCAGCACCGCCGTCCGGATCACCTCCGGTGCGGGCACCTGGGCCGCCGCTCCGACCACAGCAGGGAGGGACTGACGTGGGGTACGCCGCCGTCAAGGGTGGACTGGACGCGATCCTGGCTGCCGAGGACCTGGTCGCCCGGATGCGGGTGGACGACGCGAGCCCGTGGGTGAGCGAGGAGCAGCTGATCGGCAGGCTCCGGCTCGCCGTCGACCGTGTGCAGGGCGAGGGCGGTCTCGCGTCCGCCGAGCTCGCGGCGCGGGCGATCAGGCAGGCCGAGGGTGACCTCATCGAGGCCTCGCTGCTGGTGCGCTCCTACCGCAGCACCCTGCCGCGGCTCGGCTACACCGTGCCGACCCCGACCTCGGAGATGGAGGCCGTGCGCCGGATCGTCCCGGCGTTCCGCGAACCTCCCGGCCGCCAACTGCTCGGCCGCACGCTCGACTACACCGAGCGCCTGGTCGACTTCCGGGACGAGGCCGCCGCCCGTGCCGCACTGGGCGAGCCCCCGGCGACCCCGCAGGAGATTCCGGCCGACAGCCGCCAGCCGCGGCTGGCCGAGCTCCTCGCCGCACGCGGGCTGCTCGCCGACCGCCGCGTGGAGGGCGACCCCGACCCGGTGGACGTCACCCGCGACCCGGTGACCACGCCTGCTCCGCGGTCGGCCCGGTTGTCGGTACTGGCCCGCGGCGAGACCGGCGCGCTGGTGAACCTCTGGTACCAGGGCGTGATGGGCGACCGGCGTGGCGCCGAGGACATCACGCTGGGCGAGGTTCGCGTCGGCAAGCTGCCCGTGACCGTCCGGCACCCGCGCACCGGTGGCCCCGTCCGCGTCGGGTCGGTGCAGGTCACCGAGGTCGAGGCGATGTCCAACCTCAACCGCCCCGACGAGAACACCGCCGTCTTCGACATCGGCTACGGCCTGGTGCTCGGCCACAACGAGCGCAAGGCGATCGCGATGGCGGTGCTCGACATCGCGATGTACCGCGACCGGGCCCGCACGGGCCTGGAGCAGAACGTCATCGCCACCTGCGACGGAACCGACGCCAGCGGGTTCCTCGAACACCTCAAGCTCCCCCACTACGTGACGTTCGGCTCGCAGCTCGAACGCAAGGAGGCGATGCGCCGGTGACCATCCAGGAGATGAGCACGGCCGTCCCCGCGGCCCGCTCCACGACCGATCTGCTGGACGAGGCCGACCGCTACAGCTTCGCCTTCCTCGACGAGCTGTCCAAGCGCGCCATCCGGCGGGCGATCCTGTCCGCCGTCGCCGTGCCCGGTTATCAGGTTCCGTTCGCCAGCCGGGACATGCCGGTGGCGCGCGGATGGGGCTCGGGCGGGCTGCAGATCACCCTCGGCATCGTCGGCCCCGACGACGTGGTGAAGGTGATCGACCAGGGCGACGACGCGGGCGTCAACGCCGCGAACCTGCGCCGGTTGATCCAGCGGACCACGGGCGTGACCACCACGCTGGACCGCCGCGAGGCCACGATCGTCCAGTCCCGCCACCGGATCCCCGAGGAGGGCATGCCCGACGGGCAGGTCCTCGTGCTGCAGGTGCCCGTGCCGGAAGCGCTGCGCGGAATCGAGCGCCGGCAGTCGGAGCTGCGGCGGATGCACGCCGAGGCCGACTACTCGCGGATGTGGGTGGCGCTCTACGAGGACTACGTGCGCCACGGGGCGATCACGAAGTCGACCGGCTACCCGGTGCTCGTGAACGGCCGGTACGTGATGCAGACCAGTCCGATCCCGCGCTGGGACGTGCCGCGGCTGCACCACCACGAAGGCCTGGCACTGTTCGGCGCCGGACGCGAGAAGCGGATCTACGCGGTGCCGCCGTTCACCGATGTGGTGCCACTGACCTTCGAGGACATCCCGTTCGAGGTCGAGCGCATCCCCGGCGCGGTGTGCGCGCGCTGCGGCAGCACCGAGAGCTACCTGAGCGAGATTCCCCAACAGGACGCGCCGTCGCGCTGGGTCTGCAGCGACACCGACTGGTGCGACCGTCGGACGGAGGGTCAGTCATGAGCCGGGCGCAGGAGGCGGCCCAGGAAGCGGCGCTGCGCGTGGAAGGGCTGGGGAAGATCTTCGGCCCCGGCTGCCCGGAGTGCGTCGCCGCCACCGGGCCGGAGCTGGCCCGCGAGCTGTGTGCGGTGTGCGGGTCGATCGTGGCCTGCTGGGACGTGAGCTTCGAGGTCGCCGCGGGCGAGTCCCTCGGCATCGTCGGCGAGTCGGGTTCCGGCAAGTCGACGGCGCTGCGCTGCCTCGCGGGGGACCAGGCGCCCACGGCGGGCCATGCCTACGTCCGCAGCGTCGAGGGCGGCACCGCCGACCTCTTCACGCTGCCCGCGGCTGACCGCAGGCGCGTCGGCGTCGAGGACGTCGGCATGGTCTACCAGGATCCGGCCGAGGGCCTGAGCCTCGACATCACCGCGGGCGGCAACGTCGTCGACCGGCTCGCCGCCGCGGGCTGGCGGCACTTCGGCCGGATGCGCGAGCGGCTCCTCGAGCTGCTCGCTCGCACCGAGGTGCCGACCGAGCGCGTCGACCACGTCGTGCGCACGTTCTCCGGCGGCATGCGCCAGCGCGTGCAGATCGCGAAGGTGCTCGCCAACCGGCCCGGCGTGCTCCTGCTCGACGAGCCCACCACCGGGCTCGACGCGTCGGTGGCGGCCGGGGTGCTCGACCTCATCCGCGACCTGCAGGAGGAGCTGGACCTCGCCGTGGTGGTCGTCAGCCACGACTTCCGCGTGATCGAGATGCTCACCCGGCGCGTGCTCGTGATGCAGCACGGCCGCGTGGTCGAGCAGGGCCTCACCGACCAGCTGCTCGAGGACCCCCAGCACCCCTACAGCCAGCGGCTCGTCGCCGCGGCCCGATGAAGGGAACCCAGGTGACCCCCGTTCTCGACGTCCGCGGCCTCGCCAAGTCCTTCACACTCCACGGCATCGGCGGCCGCGTCGTGCACGCCTTCTCCGGCGTCGACTTCACCGTCGCGTCCGGGGAGCTCGTGGCGCTGGCGGGCCGGTCCGGTGCCGGTAAGTCCTCGGTGATCAAGGCCGTGTACCGGACGTACCGGCCGACCGCAGGCACGGTCATGTTCGCCCCCTCGACGGGGGAGCCCGTCGACCTCGCCGCACTGCCCGACGCCGACGTCGCCGACCTGCGGGAACGCGAGATCGGCTACGTCTCGCAGTTCCTGCGCGCCGAGCCCCGCCGCGGTGTGCTCGACGTGGTGGCGCGCGCAGGCGTGCGCCGTGGCATGGAGGCGGGCCGGGCCCGCGAGGCGGCTGCCGACGTGCTGGCCGCGCTGCGCCTCGACCGCGAGCTGTGGCAGACCTATCCGACGTTGCTGTCGGGTGGCGAGCAGCAGCGCGTCAACCTTGCGTCGGCGCTGCTCGCCCCGCCGCGGTTGCTGCTCCTCGACGAGCCCGTCTCGGCGCTGGACCCGGCCAACCGGGAGGCCGTGCTGTCGATGATCGCCGCACTCGTCGCGGGCGGCACCGCCGTGCTCACGATCCTGCACGACCACGAGGCGATCCGACGGCTCGCCAACCAGGTGGTGTTGATGGCCGACGGTCGCGTCGTCGACGCAGGGGACCCGGCCGAGGTGCTCGCGGAGGTGGCGCCGTGATCGGGCGCCTCGCGTCCGCCGGGATCGACGGGGCCACACGATGAGCCTCGCGATGGACCGGATGAGCACCTCGGTCGGCACCTTCGCGGTCCACGACGTCCGCGCGGTGCTGCCCGACCGTGTGGTCGACGGGGCGGTGGTCGTCTGCGAGAACGGGATGATCACCGACGTCAAGGAGGGCGGGGCGGCTCCCGTCGGCGCCATCGACGGCAGGGGATCGCTGCTGATCCCCGGCATCGTCGACGTGCACTCGGACGCGCTCGAGGTGGAGGTCAACCCGCGACCTGGCACGTCGTTCCCGATCGACTTCGCCCTCGGGGCGTTCGAGGCGCGAGTGCGAGCGGCGGGCGTGACCACCGTCTTCCACGGCGTCGGCTTCTACGACACCGGGGGCGGCCGCCACACGGGCCGGACGCTCGAGCAGGCCCGCTCGGTGTGTGCGGTGCTGCGGATCCGGATGGAGTCCGGCCGCGCCGGTATCGCTCACCACGTGCTGCACCGGATGGACGTCCGCAGCCCGCTCGCTCTCGACGTGCTGCTCGAGTGCCTTCCCGTGCCGGCACCCGGGGTTCCTGCCCCGATGGTCTCGGTGGAGGACCACACGCCGGGCCAGGGCCAGTTCCGCGACATCGACCGCTTCGTCGCCGCCCGCGCGGCGGAGCAGCCGGGCAAGACGCGGGAGGAGATCGAAAAGCTCGTCCACGATCGCATCACCGGCCGCGACGCGCTGCTGGTGAACCGGGACCGCAACGTGGAGCGGCTCGGGGATCTGGCTGCCTCCGCCCGCATCCGGCTGCTGGCCCACGACGTGGTGTCGGCCGAGGAGATCGCGGACGTCCGCACGCGCGGTGCCCGCGTGGCCGAGTTCCCGACCACGATGGAGGCGGCGCGGGCCGCCCGTGAGGCCGGCATGCCCGTGGTGATGGGGGCGCCGAACGTCCTGCGCGGCGGCTCACACTCCGGCAACATCGGCGCGCGCGATGTTGCCGCCGCCGGTCTGGTCGACGCCCTGGCCAGCGACTATGCACCGCCCGCTCTGCTCGCCGCGGCGATTCGGCTCGCGGCCGACGGCGTCCTTCCGCTGACCGACGCCGTCGGGATCGTCACGTCGGGCCCCGCTCGCACGGCGGGCCTGCTCGACCGGGGGACGATCGCCCCCGGGCAGCGCGGCGACCTCGTGCTGGTCGACGACTCCGGACGCTGGCCGGAGGTGCTGCTCGTTCAGACGTCCGGCTGACGCCCTCCGAGGGCGTTTCGCTCCTCCTTTCGGGCTTCCCACTGGCTGACGGGTGGGCCTGATGCAGCGAACGGGTAAACCGTGACCTGCGAGCCGAGGAGGAGACGATGGGCGGAGCAGGTAAGGAGTCTGCGCAGCCGAACGGTCCGCCGGAATCCGAGCGTGACGGACGGATCTTCACCGGCGACGGGGCCGACACCCGGCCTTCGAACGGCGGGTGTCGGCGCCCGGCCCGACCCCGTGCGATGAGCGGCGCGGGGAGTCCGCACCGGGTGGGGACTCGGCTGGAGTACTTCCACGATCCCTCGGCGCCCCGGCCCACCGTCCTGGTGCCAGTGGCGTTCGCCGTCGTGCGGGACGACCGTGGCCGGGTCCTGCTGTGCCGCCGTGCGGACACCGGCAACTGGGAGATGCCCGGCGGCTCGGTGAACGCCGGCGAGTCGGCACTGGATGCGGTACAGCGCGAGGTCGAGGAGGAGACCGGGGTGCTGATCACCGTCACCGGCGCCTCAGGGATCTACACCGACCCGGGATACGTGATCGTCTACCCGACGGGAGAGGTGCGCCAGCAGTTCGCGGTGTGCTTCCACGCGCGGCCGACGGCCGGCGCCATCCGGCAGGACTGCCAGGAGACGGCGCAGGTGGGCTGGATACGCCCGGACCAGCTCGACCGCTTCCCGATCCACCCCGGCGTGCGGGTGCGGTTGGACGCGGCGCTCGCCGATCCCGACCACGTCCATCTGGCCTAGGTGGGCCACGCGTCGGACAGCCGGCTGAGAGCGCAGAAGTCGACGCTGCCCTTGGTGGCGCTGTAGACGACCAGTCGGTGGTGGCAGGTCGCCGGAATGTCGAGCACGCGGTAGTCGAGCTCGAGCCGACCGACACTCGGGTGCTCGAAAACCTTCCGCCCGCTGTGACACGGGCGCACGTTCCTGCGCTCCCAGCGTTGCGCGAAGTCCGGTGACTCCGCGCTGAGATCGGCGACGAGCGCACGCAACGCCGGGTCGTCGGGCCGGTATCCGACTGTTGCCCGCAGATGTGCGACCGCGTCGTCGGCGATCTCTCCCCAGTGCGGGAACAGCTGTTTCGCTGCCGGGTTCACGAAGGCATAGCGAACGTTGTTGGGACGAACGTTGTCAGGACCGTGCCCGGCAGCGCCGGAGTCTGCAAGGAAATGGCCGACGAACAGCGCCGCCGCGGCTGCGTTCCACGCGAGTACGTCCCCGACGCGGTCGATGACGTATGCCGCGGACGGCGGTGCGAGGAGGTCGAGCACGTCCTGCGCCTGCTGGAGGTGCTCGGCGGACACTGTGGTCGGGCGCCGGTTGCGGCTGGGATCGGCCAGGGCGTGCAGATGGGCCTGCTCGTCGTCGTCGAGACGCAGTGCCCGCGCGAGCGCGTTGAGCACGCCGGCCGATGGTGGACCGCCGCGGCCCTGTTCGAGGCGCACGTAATAGCCGAGGCTCACGCCGGCGGCGTCGGCGACCTCCTCGCGGCGCAAGCCTGACGTGCGTCGCGGGCCCGAACCGTCGATGCCCGCCTCGACCGGTTCGAGGCGGCCGCGGCGACCGCGCAGGAACGTGCCCAGCTCCCGTAGCCGGGCGTTCGGTGCCGTCATGACCTCACCTCCCATCGTTCGGGCGAACGGACCGGAGCGCCGCTGCATTTCCGATGAGGGTGACCATGTCCTGGTCACTCTGATCGCTGGCGACCGCCGTGACCGGTTCGCAGGCTGGCGTCATGACCGATGATCTCCACGACGCCACTGACGGCGATGCCGCACACCGCGGCTCGGCCGGCCCGACCCTGGCCGCCGCCGCACTGGGGTTCTTCGTCCTGACGCTCGACACCCAGGTCGTGACGGTCGCCATGCCCGTCATCGGGGCCGAGCTGGGCGGCGGCATCACCGCGCTGCAGTGGGTGGTCAGCGGCTACACGCTGATGCTGGCCGCGCTGCTGCTGTCGGCCGGGTCGCTGTCCGACCGGATCGGCGCCGGCAAGGCCTTCGCGGTCGGGCTGGCAGCGTTCACCGTGGCTTCTGCGGCGTGCAGTGTGGCGCCGGAGCTGGGAGTGCTGGTGGGGGCCCGGTTCCTGCAGGGCGCCGCCGGCGCTGTCGTGCTGCCTGCGTCGCTCGCACTGGTACGACAGGCATATCCGACGGCCGTGGCCAGAGCTCGGGCGGTGGCTGTGTGGACCGCCGTCGGCGGTGCGGCGATGGCCGCCGGCCCACTTGTCGGCGGGCTACTGACCAGCACACTCGGTTGGCGGTCGGTGTTCTACGTCAACCTCCCGATCGGGCTGGTGGCACTGATCGCGCTGATCCGGGGCCCCCGTTCGACATCTCGCCGGACGCCGTCCGACCTTCCCGGCCAGCTGGCCGCGACGCTGGCACTCGCCGCCATCACGTATGCGGTGATCGAGCGCAGCGTGGCTGCGCTGGTGGCGTTCTGCGTGGCCTCCGCCGTCTTCGTGATCGTCGAGCAGCGATCCGCGCATCCGATGGTCCCGCCGCGGTTGGTTCGTCGTCCCTCGGTGGCGGTTCCGACTGCGACGGGGCTGGCCCTCAACTTCGCGTTCTATGGCGCGGTCTTCCTGCTGGCCCTCTATTTCGAGCAGGTCCGCGGGTTGTCCGCGCTGGAGACCGGCCTGATGTTCCTACCGATGACGGCCCTGATCACCGTCATGAACCTGCTCGCAGGTCGTCTCACCACCCGCTACGGGCCGCGGCTTCCCATGGTTCTCGGTCAGGCGGTGCTCGTCGCCGGAGTATGCGGGTTGCTTGCACTCCAGCACGACACCCCGCTGGTCGTGCAGGCAGCTCTCCTGCTGCCCTTCGGCCTCGGTGGCGGACTCGCCGTGCCCGCGTTGACCGCGGCGCTGCTCGAATCCGTCGACGCGGACCGAGCCGGACTCGCGGCAGGACTGCTCAACGCAGGACGGCAGTTCGGCGGTGCGCTAGGCGTGGCCCTGTTCGGCAGCCTCGCCGGTGGGGCCGTCGTGACCGGGCTGCACATGGGCGCCCTGGTCGCCGCGGCAGTACTGGTGGCGACGACGATCGGAACCGTGGTTTTCGTCCGCCCTCGGATGACGGCTCACGGACAGCAGGATGAGCCCCTCGCCCGGAGCGGGGTCTCGGGGTCAGGCGCCCGCGCGGATCGCCCGGGGTGAGCGGCCGAGTTCGCGGCGGCACGCCTTGTTGAACGCCTGCAGGTCGGTGATGCCGATGGAGGCGGCGATGGCGGGGATGGACATCGTGGTGGCGGTCAGCAGGTGGCGTGCCCTGGCCATCCGCCGCTGCCGGATGTAGCTGACCACCGGAACACCGGTCTCGGCCCGGAAGAGCCTGGTCAGGTGGTTGTGCGACACACCGGCCACCCGGGCGATCTCGGGGACGGCCAGCGGCTGCGCGAGGTTCGCCTCGATGTGGGCGATCGCGGAGGCGACGGCCGGGTGTCTCGCACTGGCCGTATGTCTCGTGCTGTTCGTGGCCGGCTCCGGAAGCTGGGCGACGCGCCAGAGTGCCGTCCAGACCTCGGCCGCCACTCGAGGTGACGCGCCGGGCGACGCCTCGATCGCGGAACGGAGGAGCTCGGACAGGCCCGTGGCAGCCGGGCCGGCGTCCTGGACGACGGGCACGGACACGGCCTGGCCGCGCGAGGGAGTGCGGAAATGAGCGAAGAGGTGCTCCGACCGGCCCGTGTAGTCGAAGCGGACCTCGACTCCTGGCGGAACCAGGCTGACCGAGCCGGGACGGACGGGGTAGCCGCGCCCTCCGATGGTCAGCTTCGCCGAGTAGCCGTAGACGTGCAGTTGCCACAGGTCGGGCAGCCGGAAGACGTCGTGCAGGCTGCGGACACCGTGCACACCCACGCCGACGTTCACCGGCCCCGGCGGTTCGCCCAGGCGCAGCGGGACGCGCTCCACCCGGGCGATCATGGTGAAAAATTACCACCAGTGGCGAACCAGACCCACGCGCTGCGGCCTGATCCCTTCCTACGCTCGCCGAACGCAGACCAGTCGTCGGCGGCGAAGGAGAGACATGTCCCGTCCCCACCGCAAACACCTGCTCACGTCCGTACAGATGGCTCGGTTCGTCGCGCACGGCTCGTTGCGCATGGATGCCGTCGTGCCGGCGGAGATGAACGCCCAGGCCGTCGAGGTACTGCGGGAGGGAATCCCGGCAGCGCCGTACGGGGCGCCGCTCGCCGAGGCGTTCGAGGAAGGGTCGTTCGCCCGTCGGCTGGTCGGGTTGCCCGAGATCGCCGGGGCGATCTACAGCCTCGTCGGGCCGGACCCCACTGTGGACCACCACGCCGTGCACATCCGCAGGGCACGCGAGGGCACGGCGCAGAACCTGCACGGTGACGCGATCATCGACGTGCGGCCGGATGCCTTCGACGTGCAGCTCATGTACTACCCGCAGGAGGTCACGCTGGACATGGGCGGCACGCTGTCCGTGCCGGGCAGCCACCTTCGCCGCACCAACGAGTCGGACACCGGCCGCTACCAGAACCTGCGCGGCCAGAGTCGGCTCACCTGCCCGGCAGGCACCGTCGTCTTCCTCCACCACGGCATCTGGCACGGCGGTCGGCGCAACGACAGCGACGTCGACCGGTACATGTTCAAGATCCGCTTCAACCCCACGGTCCGGCAGCTGCGGCTGTGGAACACCGACGATCTGTACGACCCGGCGGTCGCCACCGAGCTCGGCAGGCAATTCCCCTGGTACGAGCACGCCACCGGGCGGTTGGAGATCTACAACAGGGTGAAGTTGTGGCAGGCCCTGGTGGGGGACGACAGCTACGACCCGGACTACTGGGTCACCCGGGTCACGAACCGGCCCACCCGAGTGGTGGCGCAGCGCAGTCTCAATCCGCACGCCCGTCAGCCCACCGCGGTGGGGGAGACGGCATGACCAGCACCCAGGGGACAGACCAGGACATGGCCGCGGAGTCCCTGCGTCAGCAAGTGCTGGTTCTCTACCTGTCGTCCTCGGCGCTGGACTCGACTGTCGTCGGCTGGTCGATCTACGACGGCACCGGTCGGACGAACCCGACCACGGGGGACAGCGACACGCCCCCCTACGAGAACGGGCTGGATGCGCTGCGGGACGGCTGGCGGTTGATCCAGGCCGCGCAACTCCTGCCGCCACAGCCGGGGCACGAGTACGACGTCTCCTTCCTGAAGCACGAGTTCTTCTTCGAGAAGCTGGCGTGACCTCAGCTGGAGGCGAGATGTCCCGAAGCCCTCCGGACTGAAACATCCTGCAACATCGGATGTATCGCCCATTCCGTGTTGGGCCACTTCGTGGCGCCGTGATCTCGGGAGATTCGCGAGCTCGGCCCACCGCTGCGAGCCGAGGCTCATGTGGTCCGATTGGCATGCCACGAATAATCCGAGGTAGATGGCTCCTCGGTAGTGATCCCGTCGGCGGCGGGTCCGCGTGTGAAGGCGCGCGGAGAGCGTGCACGGCGATTGTGTCTCGCCCTCTTGACGAGTGGGGCCGGCGACCGTCATTGTCCCCGGAACATCGGATGTCTCCATCAGCGTCGAGGAGCACCATGACGGTTCACACCACGTGGAAGCGGGCCGTTGGGGCCGCAGCTGCCGTGACTCTCGCCCTGGCCGTTGCCGCATGCGGCTCGAACGGCGGCGGTGGCAGTACCACCACCGCGGACGGCCGCAGCAGTCTCGTCTGGAACATGTGGAGCGGGTCCACCGCCGAGGTCGAAGCCTGGAACCACCTCGGTCAGATGGTGACCGCGGCCCATCCCGACATTCAGCTCGAGTTCCAGACGAGCAGCTTCAACGACTACTGGACCAAGCTGGCCGCACAGGCGAGCGGTGGAGACACCGGCTGCATCCTGGGCGTCCAGTCACTGCGGGCACGCAGCATCGCCCCGCTGCTGGTCCCGCTCGACGACATGCTCGCCGGCGCGGGCGTCAACCCGGCCGACTTCGACCAGTCGATCTGGAAGGGCCTGCAGGTGGACGGCGAGCAGCTCGCCATTCCCTATGACTTCGGGCCCCTGGTCATGTTCTACAACGTCGACCGCTTCCGTGAGCTCGGCGTGCCGGTGCCCTCGGTCGACTGGACCGTGCAGGACTTCCTGTCCGCCGCCCAGTCGCTGACCACGGGCGGCAAGTACGGGTTCGCGCTCTACCCCACGATCGACAGCGTCATCCCGTGGTCGCTCTCGCTGGAGGGCACCGACCCCGTCACGCCCGACGGGAAGATGGACCTCACGCAGCAGGGCTTCGTCGAAGCGGTGCAGTGGTACACCGACCTGGTCAACAAGCTGCACGTCGCGCCGCAGGTCGCGGCCACCAGCGACCCGACGCCCGCCCTCAGCAGCTTCATCGCCGGCGACGCCGCCATGGTCGTCGACGGTCCCTGGCAGCTCGTGAACGTCCAGAAGCAGGCGGCCTTCGAGGTCGGTGTGCTCCCGATCCCGGCGGGCGACAGCGGCTCGCACAGCCAGGTCGCAGGCTCGGGCTTCGGGATCTCGCAGACGTGTGCGGACCCGGAGAAGGCGCTGCAGGCCATCGCCGTGCTCACCGGGCCCGAGGCGCTGCAGTACCTCGCCGACCAGGGCCGGGCGTACCCGTCCCGCATCGCTCAGCAGGACGCGTGGTTCAAGCCGGAGCTGGCGGGCGCGAAGGAGGGCCTGAAGGCGGCGATCGACAACAGCGTGAGCTCTCCGGCGACGGAGAACTACACCCAGGTCTCGCAGCTCTTCACCCAGTACGGCGTGCAGGCGGTGAACGGCCAGCAGAGCGTGCCGGACTTCCTGAGCACGGTGCAGCAGCAGACCGGATGACACCACGACCGGAGCGGACGCGCCGCTGCCCGGTGGCGGCGGCGCGCCCGCGGGGAGGCGGTTGCACGTGACGATGTCGGTTCCGGCCCCACCGGCCGAGCTCCGGCGGGACGCCGGGCGCGGGGTGCGGCGAGGTGACGGCCGGGCAGCACTGGGATTCCTCGCCCCGAGCACCACGGGGTTCCTGCTGTTCACCCTGATCCCGCTGGTGGGATCGCTGGCGATCAGCTTCTTCGCCTGGCCGGTGCTCGGGAGGCGCCGGTTCGTCGGGCTGGACAATTTCACGGACCTGCTCGGCGACCCGATCTTCCACCAGATCATGCTGAACACGCTGATCTTCGTGGTGGTCTACGTCCCGCTGAACATCGTCGTCTCGCTCGGGCTGGCGCTGTGGATCTCGCCCCGCATCCGTGGGCGAGGGCTCTACCGGCTGCTCTTCTTCATCCCCACCGTCACGCCGATGATCGCCAACGCCCTGGTGTGGCGGCTGCTGTACCAACCGGGCGGCGTGATCGACCAGACCGTCCAGACCGTGTTCGGCGTCCCGGCGCCGAACTTCCTGGGCGACACCCGCTGGGCGATGGCTGCGGTGATCCTGATGTCGGTCTGGCAGGGCTTCGGCTACAACATGCTGGTCTTCTCGGCCGGACTCGATGCGATCCCGCAGAGCATCCGGGAGGCGGCCGAGATCGACGGGGCCGGACCGCTGCGCCGGTTCTGGAGCATCACGCTGCCGATGCTCTCGCCGTCGATGTTCTTCGCGATGATCATGACGCTGATCACCTCGTTCCAGGTGTTCGTGCAGCCCTACGTCCTGACCCGCGGCGGGCCCGGAGTGACCACGGAGACGATGGTCCTTCATCTCTACCGGCAGGGGTTCGAGCAGTTCGACCTCGGCACGGCGTCGACGATCGGCTGGTTCCTCTTCATGATCATCATGCTCGTGACCGCGCTGCAGTTCCTGGGTCAGAAGCGGTGGGTGCACTATGACGGCTGAGACGCTGCCGCCGGGCCCGGCCGGGCTCGCCGAGGTGGGCGGTGAGCAACGCCCGGCCCGTACGCGGCGCAGGCGCATGAGCCCACGGGCTGTGCTGTCGCAGGTGCTCCTGACCGCCGTTCTCGTGCTCTTCCTGATGCCGTTCGTCTGGATGATCGCGAGCGCGCTCAAGCCGCCGGCCGAGGTCTTCGGCAGCGGCGCGGGGCTCATCGGGTCGGAGATCCGGTGGTCCAACTTCGCCGAGGCGTGGAGCTACCTGCCGTTCGGCAGGTTCATGCTCAACGGGCTGTTCGTCGCGGTCACGGGCACGGTCGTCGTCTGCGTGACATCGGTGCTGTCGGCCTACGCGTTCGCCCGGCTGCGCTTCCGGTTCCGCGACCGCCTCTTCCTGGTCTACCTCGGCACGCTGATGGTGCCGCAGGAGGTCACCGTCGTCCCGATGTTCATCCTCATGCAGCAGTTCGGGTGGGTGGACGGTTACGCGGCACTGATCCTTCCGTGGGCCTTCACCGCGTTCGGCACGTTCCTGCTGCGGCAGTTCTTCCTCTCGATCCCGAGCGAGCTCGAGGAAGCCGCGACGATCGACGGCGCCGGGAAGCTGCGGATCCTCCTGCAGGTGGTCGTGCCGATCGCCAAGCCCGCCGTGGCCGTCCTGGCCGCATTCACATTCATCAACTATTGGAACAGCTTCCTCTGGCCGCTGATCGTCGTGAACAGCCGCGAGATGGCGACGGTGCCGCTGGGGCTGAACCTGTTCCTCAGCCAGAACGGCAACCAGTGGCACCTGCTGATGGCCGCCTCGGCCATCTCGATGCTGCCGACCGTCGTCATGGTCGTGTTGCTGCAGCGCCACCTCGTCCGGGGCATCGCCCTGTCCGGCCTCGGCGGCCGATGACCGACACCCGCACGCGAAGGAGTCCCATGGCCACGCCCGTCGAGACCGGTAGCCGGATCGAGACCGTCGAGTGGAGCCGGCTGGCACGTCCGCTGCCCGGCTGGTTCTCCGATGCCAAGCTCGGCATCTTCATCCACTGGGGCGCCTACTCCGTGCCGGCGTGGGCGGAACCGACCGGGGAGCTCGGAGCGGTCGACGAGGCGACGTGGTTCGCGCACAACGCCTACGCCGAGTGGTACTGGAACACCATCCGGTTCGACGACAGCCCGGCCCGCCGCCACCACCGGCAGACCTACGGAGACGCCCCGTACGACGAGTTTCTCGACGCCTGGCGCGCCGAGCAGTTCGATCCGCAGGACTGGTGCGCCCTCTTCGCGCGGGCGGGCGCCCGCTACGTCGTCCCCACGACGAAGCATCACGACGGCATCGCCCTGTGGGACGCGCCCGGCACCGGCTCGCGCAACACCGTCCACCGAGGTCCGCGTCGTGACCTGATCGCCGACCTGGAGACGGCCGTGCGGGGCGCGGGGATGCGGTTCGGCGTCTACTACTCGGGCGGTCTGGACTGGAGCACCAGCGATTTCCCGGTCATCGACACGGACGCGAACGTGCGGGCGCTGCGGCCGAACGACGCGGCCTACGCCGCGTACGCCCACCTGCACGTCCGCGACCTGATCGACCGATTCCGGCCCGACGTGCTCTGGAACGACATCGAGTGGCCCGACTTCGGCAAGCACGCCGGTCCGCTGGGCCTGTTCGAGCTGTTCCAGCACTACTACGCGACCGTTGCGGACGGCGTCGTCAACGACCGGTGGGGCGACACGCACCGCGACTACCGCACGAGCGAGTACCAGCACCACCTCGATGCAGAGGGCTCACCGGCCTGGCAGAACTGCCGGGGGATCGGGCTGTCGTTCGGCTACAACCAGGTCGAGGACGACCGGCACCTGATGAGCGGGCCGCAGCTGGTGCGCCACCTCGTCGACGTCGTCTCCCGGGGTGGCAACCTCCTGCTCAACGTCGGCCCGACGGCGAGCGGGCTCATCCCCGACGGCCAGCGCCGGACCCTGGAGGCGCTCGCCGACTGGATGGCCGTGAACTCGCGGGTGGTGCACGGCTCACGTCCCCTCGATGGCGAGATCGCGGATCCGTCCGGCACTCCATGGGTCCGCTGGACCCGTACGGACGCCACGGTGTGGGCGGTGGTCGACGCGCCCGGCGGCGCCGCCGTCACCCTGCCCGCCCGTCCCGGTCGCCTCGATCTCGCCTCCGCCGCCCTCGCCGACGGCACACCGGTACCGGCGAGGGCGGACAGCGGTGGCGTCACGGTGGACCTGCCCGTCCGCACGGCCGAGACACCCGTGGCGGTCGGGTTCGCCGCCTCCTGAGCGCGTGGCGGTCACCGACGAGGCGATCCTCAGAATCAAGGCGATGATCCGGTCCGGGGAGCTGCAGCCGGGGGACCGGCTGCCCCCGGAGAAGGAGCTGAGCGACGCGCTCGGGCTCTCCCGCAGCTCGCTGCGGGAGGCGGTCAAGGCACTCGAGGTCATCCGGGTGCTCGACGTGCGCCAGGGCGACGGCACCTACGTCACGAGCCTGACCCCGGATCTACTGCTCGACGCGATGTCGTTCCTGGTGGACATCCACCAGGACTCGTCGGCGCTGGAGCTGTTCGAGGTGCGCCGCATCCTGGAGCCCGCGGCCGTGGCGCTGGCAGCGCGCCGCGCGACACCGTCGGACGTCGAGCACCTGCTCGGCTTGCTCGCCCAGGTGCACGCCACGACGTCGGTGGACGACCTCGTGGCCCACGACCGTGTCTTCCACCGCCACATCGCGGAGCTGACCGGCAACGCCTACCTGGTCGGCCTCCTGGAGACGGTGTCGAGCAGCACGCTGCGGGCACGCGTGTGGCGCGGGCTCACTGAAGAGGGCGCAGTGGGACGCACGCTCACCGAGCACCACGCCATCGTCGAGGCGCTCGGCAAGGGCGACGCGGCCCTGGCGGCAGCGCAGGCGACCGTCCACATCGACGGCGTCGCCCGCTGGCTACGCAGGACGACCGGAGGCTGACCCCCACAGCAGGCAGGCGGCACACATCGGTTGGCCACGGCACACATGTCCGAACGTGTGCACGGTGGCCAGGAGATGTGTGCGGTTGAGGGGCTCGGTGTCGCTCAGGCGAGGTCGTACCGATCGAGGTTCATGACCTTGTCCCACGCGGCCACGAAGTCCGCCACGAACTTCTCCCGCGCGTCGTCACTCGCGTAGACCTCCGCGACGGCCCGTAGCTCGGAGTTCGAGCCGAAGACGAGGTCGACGCGGCTGCCGGTCCACCTGACCTCGCCGGTGGCGCGGTCGCAGCCCTCGAAGGTCTCCGCGGTCGTGGACGTCGGCTTCCATTCCGTGCCCATGTCGAGCAGGTTCACGAAGAAGTCGTTGGTCAGCGACCCGGGCGTCGAGGTGAAGACGCCCAGCGGGGACCGCCCGGAGTTCGCACCCAGCACACGCAGGCCACCCACGAGGACGCTCATCTCGGGCGCGCTCAGGTTCAGCAGGTTCGCGCGGTCGACGAGCAGGTGCTCCGACGGCACTCGGTGGCCCTTCCCCTGGTAGTTGCGGAACCCGTCGGCGGCCGGCTCGAGCGCCGCGAACCACTCGACGTCGGTCTGCTCCTGGGGGGCGTCCATGCGCCCCGGGGTGAACGGGACCCGGACGTCGTGGCCGGCGGCCCGGGCCGCCTGCTCGACGGCGGCGCACCCGCCGAGCACGATCAGGTCGGCCAGCGAGATCTTCTTGCCCCCGGTCTGCGAGCTGCCGAAGGACTCCTGGATCCCCTCCAGGGTGCGCAGCACCTGCGCGAGCTCGTCGGGGTCGTTGACCTGCCAGCCCCGCTGGGGTTCGAGGCGGATGCGCGCGCCGTTCGCCCCACCGCGCTTGTCGCTGATGCGGAACGTCGAGGCCGACGCCCACGCGGTGGAGACGAGCTGGGGGACCGTCAGCCCGGAGTCGAGGATCTGGGTCTTGAGGGCGGCGATGTCCTCGTCCCCGACCAGCTCGTGGTCCACGGCGGGGATCGGGTCCTGCCAGATCAGCCTCTCCTGGGGGACCAGCGGACCGAGGTAGCGCTGGATCGGGCCCATGTCGAGGTGCGTCAGCTTGAACCAGACCCGGGCGAAGGCGTCGGCCAGCTGGTCCGGGTTCTCCAGGAAGCGCCGCGCGATCGGTTCGTAGACCGGGTCGAACCGCAGTGCGAGATCCGTCGTCAGAATCGTCGGGGCGTGTGTCTTCGACGGGTCGTGGGGGTCCGGCACGGTGCCGGCCCCGCCGCCATCTCTCGGGATCCACTGCCACAGACCGGCGGGGCTCAGCTCGAGGTCCCACTCGTAGCGGAACAGGGTCTCGAAGTAGCTGTTGTCCCACGTCGTCGGGGTGGGTGTCCACGTGCCCTCGAGCCCGCTGGAGATGGTGTCGGCGCCGTTCCCGGTGCCGTAGCCGCTCTTCCAGCCCAGGCCCTGCTCCTCCAGGGGAGCGCCCTCGGGTTCGGGGCCGAGGTAGCGGTCGGGGTCTGCCGCGCCGTGGGTCTTGCCGAACGTGTGCCCGCCCGCGATCAGCGCGACGGTCTCCTCGTCGTTCGTCCCCATGCGCCGGAACGTCTCCCGGATGTCCCGGGCCGAGGCCTGCGGGTCCGGGACCGTGTTCGGGCCCTCCGGGTTGACGTAGATGAGGCCCATCTGGTCGGCGGCCAGCGGATGCGCGAGCTCGCGGATGCCGGTGTGGCGCTCGTCGCCGAGCCAGGTGCGCTCGGGGCCCCAGTAGACGTCCTCGTCCGGCTCCCAGACGTCCTCCCGGCCACCGGCGAAGCCGAACGTCCTGAAGCCCATCGTCTCGAGGGCACGGTTGCCCGCGAAGACCATCAGGTCGGCCCACGAGATCTTGCGGCCGTATTTCTTCTTGACCGGCCACAGCAGACGGCGCGCCTTGTCGAGGTTGCGGTTGTCCGGCCAGCTGTTCAGCGGGGCGAAGCGCTGCATGCCGGCGGCCGGGCCGCCTCGGCCGTCGTCGACGCGGTACGTCCCGGCGCAGTGCCACACCATGCGGATCACGAGCGGGCCGTAGTGGCCGAAGTCGGCGGGCCACCACTCCTGCGAGGTCGTCAGTACCTCGTCGACGTCCTTCGCCAGTGCGTCGAGGTCGACGGTCAGGAACTCGGCGGCGTAGTCGAAGGCCTCGCCCATGGGGTCGGCGACGGCGGGGTGCTTCCGGAGGATCGACAGATCGAGCCGGTTCGGCCACCAGTCGCGGTTGGTCGCGCTCCCGGTCGGGCGGGTGTCAGGACCGGCCGAGGCGTGGATGCCGAGGCCGAGGCTCTTGTCGTATGTCCGATATACGTCCGTCATGCTGGAGAACCGCCCTTGGTCCATCCCCGACGCCGACGGCATGCGCGCGGTCCGCGCCGGTCACCGCTCGTCGCGGGCGGGCCTACTGCGGACCGGGCACTGCGTGGCGTCTTTCCACTCGTTCCTGGCTGCGTTCACAGACCGGCTGCCTCCACCCTAGGTATCGTCGTCGGACTGCGTCACGTTGATCTCCGGACCGCATGGGGAAATGTCGCTCGCCGATCGGCCTCGGCCAGTGCCGATCGGGCAGGCCTCGGTCCCGCGGACGAGGATCGTTCCCTCGTCCGCGGGACCGGGTGGTGCTCAGGGAGTGACCAGGACCGTCCGGATGTTGGCCTTGCTCTGGTTCTGGAAGGCTTGTTCGGCCTCTTCCAGCGGGTAGGTCTCGATGATCGGTCGCACTCCCCTGAGGACCGCGAAGTTCAGGGTGTCCTCGCTGTCCTGGGCGACACCGCTGTACCAGCCGGAGACGTTCAGCCTGTCGGTCGCCAGCACGTGGCCGGTCACCTGTATCGGCTCCTGGCCCTCGAGCACGATCAGCCTGCCGTTCGGCCGGAGGCCGTTGACCAGGTCGGACTGCAGGTCGGCGTGATCAACCGTGCCCAGGATGACCTCCGCACCGCCGAGTTCACGCACCGCCGCGCCTGCGCTGCCCTCGGTGCTGTCGACGTACTCGTCCGCCCCGAGCTTGCGGGCCAGTTCCTCCTTGGCCCGGCCGCGGTTGATCGCGATGGTGCGCAAGCCCATCCTGTTGGCGAACTGGATGGCCAGGTGGCCGACGCCGCCGACGCCCTGGACGGCGATCGTGTCGCCCGGGCCCGCGTGTGAGTGCCGCAACGCGTTGAAGGCGGTGATACCGCCACACATGAGCGGTGCGGCCTCCTCGAACGACAGGCCCTCCGGGATACGGGCGACCGCGTCCTGCGGCGCCACCATGTACTCGGCGTATCCACCGTCGTACGAGGCGCCGACGATGGTCCGATTCACGCAGTTGGTGAAGTCTCCGCGCCGGCAGTACTCGCACGTGAAGTCGCTACCACCGGACCAGCCGACGCCGACCTTGTCGCCCACCTGCCACACCTGCACGCCGTCACCGACGGCGTCCACGACGCCCGCGATCTCGTGACCGGGAACCCGCGGCAACTGGGTCCCGAACAGACCCAGCCGCGGGATCGCGTCGCCGCCGCAGATCCCGCACGCGTGCACCTTCACGCGGACCTGCCCGGGTTTCGGCTCGGGCACCGGGATGTCGACCATCACGAATGGACTGCCGGCCACCTGTGCCTGCGCCGCGCGCATCATCGCTGTCATGTCTCGCCTTTTCTGTCTGTCAATGCATTCCGCCATCGGCGACGAGTTGCTGACCGGTGATCAGTGCGGCGTCATCGCTGGCCAGAAATGCCGTCACGCCCGCCACTTCCTGTGGCGTGCCCAATCGCCCGATAGGAACTGTGCTGATCAGGCTCTTCTTGTACTCGTCATTGGCCGGATCGGTGAAGATCCCGGCGCCGTCGATCGGGCCGGGCACCACGGTGTTGACGGTGATCCCACGAGGGCCGAGCTCCAGCGCCATCACCCTGGCGAGGTAGCCGGTGGCGACCTTGCTGGTGCCGTACAGGCCGACGCCCATCTGCGGGACCGTCGTCGTGTTGGACGAGATCGAGATGATCCGTCCGTTGTCGGCGAGCCGCCGGGCAGCTTCGCGCAGTACGAAGTAGGGCCCCTTGGTGTTCACCCGGAAGAGCAGGTCGAAGTCCTCCTCGGTGACCTCGGCCACCGGTACGTTCACCTTCTCCATGCCGGCGTTGGCCACCACGATGTCGATCCGGCCGAACTCGGTGATCGCCGCGTCGAAGAGCTGCTGAATACCCTCCACCCGGGACACGTCGGCCCGGACGACGAGAGTACGTACGCCCTGGGCCTCGGCGGCTTTCCGCACCTCGTCCGCCGAAGCCTCGTCCCGCGAGTAATTGATGATGACATCTGCGCCGGCTTCCGCCAGCCGCAGCACGATCGAGCGACCCAGACCTTTCGAGGATCCGGTGACAAGCGCGACCTTCCCGTCAAGTTGCATGTCATCTCCAACTGTGTCGATGTTGTCATCGTTCAGGTGACCGGTAAAAAAGGGAAACAGGGAGTCGTTGGGGCTGCCACAAGCAGACGTTGTGGCAGGATCGGCTCGGTGGACCTGAACGTCCGGCTGTTGGAAGCACTCACGGCGGTCGCCGAAGAAGGCAGCATGACCAGGGCGGCCAGGCGCCTCGCAATGACACAGCAGGCCGTCAGCGGGCAGATCCGGCAGCTCGAACGGATCGTGGGCACACCTCTGGTCCGCAGGCTGTCGTCGGGTGTCGAACTCACGTCGGCCGGTCAAGTGGTGCTGAAACAAGGTCGCACCGTGCTGACGGCCATGACCGAGATGATCAGTGAGGCGCGGCTGGTCGGCTCGGGCCGGTCCGGACGGCTGCGGATCGCGTTCAAAGCCCAGAGCACCGCGCATTTCATGCCCGAGGTCGAGGCAGCGCTGTGCCGCGCCGCGCCCGATCTGGTGGTCGAGCCGGTCGCCGTGAACACATTGCCGGACGAGCTCGACGCACTGGTCGCGGGCACGGTCGACGCCGCTTTCCTCTGGCTGCCGATCGGTGATGACCCACGGTTCGTCACGCACCCGTTGGTCGAAGAGCCACGCTGGGTCGCGCTACCGCCCGGGCATCGGCTCGCGTCGCGTCCTTCGCTGACGATCGCCGACCTCGCGGACGAGCCGATTGTCGGCCCGCGCGACGGCATGCCCGACGACGTGGTGCGATCCTGGTTCATCGACCCGCGTCCCGACGGCACGCGCGCGGTGTTCGGCCCCCAGGGCCGTACGCCCGAGGAGTGCCTCTACCTCGTCGCCGTCGGTCGTGGTTGCTGGATCGCACCGGCGTCGACTGCCGCGTACTTCTCTCACCCGCGGCTCGACTGGCTACACCTGGTGGACGCCGATCCGCTCCAGTTGGCGCTCGTCTGGCCGCGGCATACCGTGAACCCGCTGCTTGATCTGTTGTTGCGGGAGAGTCGGCGAGTCACACGGCCACAGCCGGCGTGAGGGCGAGCGGCTAGCCCCCACCACCCGGGAGGCGGGCCGGTCGGCGAACCCCGTGCGGGCGGGGGATCAGCGGAGGATCGCCGGCCCGCGATTCGGCGTTGGCCGCCTCGACCGCGCGGGCCACCAGGTCGTGGTCGGGCGACAGATGGCAGACCGGGTCGGTACGGGCGGCGTCGCCGGTGAGCTGGAAGGCCTGGCAGCGGCACCCGCCGAAGTCCAGTTCCCGCCGGTCACAGCTGCGGCAGGGATCCGGCATCCAGTCGGTTCCCCGGAACGCGGTCATCACGGGGGACTCGGCCCAGATCCGCTCCAGCGTGTCCTCGCGCACGCTCGCCCGCGGCAACGGCAAGGACTGGGCGGCCGGGCAGGGCAGGACGTCACCGTTCGGCGTCACGGTCAGCTGCCGGGAGGCCCAGCCACCCATGCAGGGCTTCGGGTAGCGGCTGTAGTAGTCGGGGATGACGTAGATGACGTCCATGCGGTCACGCAACCGCTCGCGGGCGGCCCGCACGACGACCTCGGCGGCCTCGAGCTGGACGCGGCTCGGAAGCAGCGCGTCACGGTTGCGCCAGGCCCAGCCGTAGTACTGGGTGTTGGCCAGCTCCACCCGGTCGGCGCCCACCTCCTCGGCCAGGTCGAGCACGTCGGCCACGCGATCGATGTTCTGCCGGTGCAGCACCACGTTCATGGTGAGCGGCCAGCCCAGTTCCTTGACCACGCCCATGGCCTCGATCTTGCGCTGGAAGGACGGGGTGCCGGCGATCCGGTCCGACACGGCCGGCTCGTCGGCCTGGATGCTGACCTGCACGTGGTCGAGGCCCACGGCCCGCAGCTGCTCGGCTTTCGCACGGGAGAGCCCGATGGCGCTGGTCACGAGGTTGGAGTACAGGCCAAGGTCGTGAGCGGCCGCCACGATCTCCACGAGGTCGCGCCGCAGCAGCGGCTCCCCACCGGACAGGTGGCACTGCAGCACCCCCAGGTCACGGGCCTGCGTCAGCACCCGCCGCCAATCGTCCGTGGTCAGCTCGTCGGCGTAGTCGGCCATGTTCAGCGGGTTGGAGCAGTACGCGCAGGCCAGCGGGCAGCGGTAGGTGAGCTCGGCCAGCAATCCGAAGGGGTTATCCATCGGATAGCTCCACGCAGCGCCGGGCGACGAGCTGGGTCAGATACCGCCGCACCTCCTCGTCAGGGACTGTCTGGTATCGCGCGCCCAGCTCGGCCACGATCTCGGCCACGGTGTGCCGCCCGTCGCACAGCTCCAGGATGTCGGCGCCGCTGCCGTTCAGCACCACCACCGTCTCGGGGAGCAGCAGGATGGGCTTCTTCCGGGTCGGGCAGAAGCCCAACCGGACATGGCGCGCCAACCGCGGCCGGTCCGAGCCCCTGACATCGGGTCGGGGCATGGTTCCGGTCCGTGCGGTTGCGGGCTGGGTCGGGTCCATGACGGTCACTCCGGATAGGCCTGGTCGATGGCGTCCATCAGGCTCCACAGGACGTCGCACTTGAACGACAGCGCGTCGACGGCGAGTGCCTGGGACTCGGCGGTCAGGCAGTGCGCGGTGACCACCTCGAGGGCGTGCTCGCAGTCGCGCGGGGCCTGCTCGAGGCGGGCGCGGAAGTAGGCGAGGCCATCGGAGTCGATCCACGGGTACCACCGCTCGAACGCGGCCAGCCGCTCCGCCATCAGGTCGGGAGCGAACAGCTCGGTGAGCGAGGACGCCACCGCCTCCACCCACGGACGGGTCCGCGTGAAGTTCACGTAGGCGTCGACCGCGAACCGCACCCCGGGGACGAGGTGCCGGTGGTCGCGGATCTCCTCGCGGGTCAACCCGGCGGCCTCGCCGAGGCGTAGCCACGCCTCGATACCGCCCTCGCCTGCGGCGGTGCCGTCGTGGTCGATGATGCGGCGGATCCAGCGGCGCCGGACCTCGACGTCGGGGCAGTTGGAGAGGATCGCCCCGTCCTTGCGGGGGATGTTCTCCTGGTAGTAGAAGCGGTTGGCCACCCAGCCCTGGAGCTGTCGGCGGCTCAACCGACCCGCGTTCATCCGGACGTGGAACGGGTGCTGGTCGTGGTAGCGCCGCGAGTGGGCCCGCAACGTCTCGACGAAGTCGTCGGCGTCGGTTCTCGTCGTCCCGGTTGTCGTCGTCCTGGTTGTTGTTCCCATGGGGCCCTATACCTCGACCTCTAGGCCGTCGATGGCCACCTGCATACCGCTGTCCTCCACAATGCGCCGCTCGGGCGCGTCTTCCAGCAGGATCGGGTTGGTGTTGTTCATGTGAACGAAGATCGTGCGCCCCACGCCCAGCGACCGGAGCTGCTCCAGGCTGCCGTCCGGGCCGTCGATGGGCAGGTGGCCCATCTTCCGGGACGTCTTGCCGGCCAGGCCGAGCCGTACCAGCTCGTCGTCGCGCCAGCAGGTGCCGTCGATCAGCAGGCAATCGCAGCCCTCGATCTCCGCGCGGAGCGCCGGCGTCAGCGACTGCACCCCCGGCAGGTACACGAGCGTGCCCCCGCTGTGCTCGTCGGTCAGCCGATAGCCGACGACGCGACCGTGGTCCCCTTCGGCTCCGAACCGGGCCCGCTTGGTGGTGGGCACGTCGAACGCCCGGCAGGACAGTCCGTCCGCCAGGGCGAAGTCGCTGCCTGGGATCACCGTCTGCCACTCGACCGGGCAGTAGCGCTCGAGCGTGCGCAGGATCCCCGAGCCGTCAGACAGTGTCTTGTGCACCGCCGGCGTGGCATGAAGCCGCAGGGCGCGGGCCTCGCGCAGCAGAAGCAGGCCCAACGTGTGGTCCAGCTCGGCGTCGGTGAGCAGCACCGCCTGCACCGGCGTCGTCCGGTCGTCGCGCGGGTGCAGGCCCGGGAAGGCCTCGATCTGGGCGCGGACGTCGGGCGAGGCGTTGATGAGGAACCAGCGCTCGTTGTCGCCGGCGCTCACCGCGACCGACGACTGGGTGCGCGGGGGAGCCGCCCCAGTGCGGACTGCGGCGCACACCGGGCAGCCACAGTTCCACTGCGGCGAGCCGCCCCCCGCCGCAGAGCCCAGCACCCGCAGCAACATCGTTGTCACTCCTCTTTCCACCGAGGAGCCGCCGCCTGAGGGCGTCGGCTCCTCGGACATGCGCAGGCCCTTCGGCCCGGCCGGCCATCTGTGGTCGCGCCGAGCCGTCGGAGGGCTCCGGACCCGGTCAGGTCCGGCGCCGCCCTACGTCCCCCTAGTCGTCCAACTGGGCGATGTACATCGTCACCTCGGGCGCGACGCCGATCTCCTCGAACTCCGGCGTCTCCCACACAGCAAGCTGAGACTCCACGGATTCACCTCCTCCCTCTCTGCCTGATTCCGACAGGTGTTTCCGTCACGGCATTACGGCTGATTCGGGAGTTCGAAGACGACCAGGGCGCTTCCGTGGCCGGCGCCGAGCATGCCGGGGAGGAATCCCTCGGCCCACCCGCCCCAGCCGACCGGCACGGCGACGTACTGCTTGCCGTCGACCATGTAGGTACTCGGGCTGCTGTGGTGGCCGCTTCCGCATTGGAACTGCCACAGCAGCTTGCCGTTGCGGGCGTCGATCGCGTTGAGCTCACCGGAGGGCTCACCGGCGAACACCAGGTCGCCGCCCGTGGCCAGCACGGAGGCGCACATCGGAAGCTCGTTGCGCCAGCGCCACTTCTCCTCACCGTTGGCGTCGAACGCGCTGATGGACCCCGCCATGTCCTCGATGTCCACCTGAACGCCCGCGCCCCAGTACGGGATGCTCTCCTTGAACTCCCGGCGCCGCCGGGTGGCCGTTGCGCCGGTGTCCTGGACCGGCACGTAGAAGAGCTCGGTCTTCGGGCTGTAGGCCGCGTGGGTCCATTCCTTCGCGCCGGCCGGACCGGGGTAGAAGTGGACCGGTTCCCCCTCCTTGTCGGGGTACACCCTGGCCGTCACCTTGCCGTCCCGCGTGATCGCGCCCCAGGTGATGCGGTCGACGAAGGGGGTGATCTGGACCAACTCGCCATTCGTCCGGTCAAGGACGAAGAAGTACCCGTTCTTGTCGAAGTGGCCGAGCAACTTGCGCCCGCCCGACTCGAACAGGATGCACTCCGAGATGCTGTCGTAGTCCCACACGTCGTGCGGGGTGCACTGGTAGTGCCACTGGATCTGGCCGCTGTCCGCGTCGACGGCGACGATGCTGTCCGTGAAGAGGTTGTCGCCCTCCCGGACCTCGCCGTCGAAGTCGGGCGCCGGGTTGCCGGTGCCGATGTACAGCAGGTTCGTCTCCGGGTCGAAGGTGCCGGTGACCCAGCAGTTCGCGCCACCACGCGCCCAGGCCTCGCCGTCGGCGGGCCAGGTCTCCGAGCCGGGCTCCCCGGGCTTCGGCACCATGTAGCAACGCCAGCGGTGTTCCCCGCTCTCGAGGTCGAACGCGTCGAGGTGACCGCGCACGCCGAACTCCCCGCCGGAACTCCCGACGATGACCATGTCCTTCACGACGAGCGGCGCGACCGTGGCGCTCTCCCCGGCCCGCACGTCTCCATAGGTCTTGTCCCAGACCCGGTTGCCGGTGGTGGCGTCGAGCGCGAGAACGTGAGCATTCGCCGTGACGAAGAAGACCTTTCCTTGAGCCACGGCGACCCCACGGTTCACGTTCCCGCAGCACAGGGAAACGTCGTAGGGAATTGCGTGCTTGTACCGCCAGATCTCCACGCCCGTCTTCGCGTCGAGAGCCCAGACCCAGCCGTCCCAGCCGGAGACGAACATGATCCCGTCGACGACGATCGGGGTGGCCTCGAACGAGTAGGTCGACGCGCCCGCGATCATGCCGCTCGCGCCGGCCTGGAAGATCCACGCGGGGCGGAGATCCTTGACGTTCTCCGTGTTGATCTGATCCAACGGGCTGTACCGCTGTCCGTTGTAGGCACCGTAGTACGTGAGCCAGTTCTCGGGCTCCGAGCGCGCGTTGCGAATGCGCTCGTAGTTGACGTCGGCGACCACGGGCGGCGCGATCTCGCCCCCAGCGACCTTGCCGCTCAGCAAACCTTGATCGATGGCTTCCCCTGCGTCTACGTATTCAACTGTCACCGAAACTGCTCCTTTCTACGGTCGCGGCTGTTCGGGGCGATCGAGGCGAGCCTCCGGCGGGACTTCCCCCAGCACGACGATGGCGCCGGTCAGTCCCCGTCCTTCGTCGTTGCCGGTGGGCGAGCTGTACCAGTAGTAGCCCGGGCCGTCGAGGTTGAGGCGCGCCCGTCCACGTGAATGGTTCACCAGCCAGATGAATTTCCGGTCGCCATTGCTCGGCAATAGCGCGCAGTGCGTGTTCAGGTCGTCGTTGATGAGCTCGAGTTCGAGGTCGCCGCCGTGGGGCATGACCAGGATCGACGGATCCCAGCACAGCTCATCGGGGTTGATTCGAATTGTGGCCTGCATGGTGCCGTCGGATCGCTCGGTGGCCTGTCCGATGTTTCCGGTGGCCAACAGTCGACCCAGAGTCGCTTTGTTCTGTCCATTCAATCCGAGCTTGTCGAGCAGGTCGGATCGATCCCCCGCAGTGGTCGTCATACCTCCACCTCCCGGCGCTCCAATTTAAATTGTGAACGCTATCACAGCACCATATAGCGGTCAACCCCCCCGAAGGTCTATCAATGTGATTAGGCGAATGATGTTTCCGATGTTCGGGTATCGGGTACAAGGTCGCGCGCAATGATCGACTGCTGGAGAGCGGCATGATCAATTAAATGATCACTCGGTGGTGTCCTGCGTAGAATTCGGTGGCCCACTCCGCCGGTTGTGGATGGTCACCCGATAGGTGAAGGAGTCGGCGATGTCGGGCGGCCGGTGAACGTGGTCAGGAGTCGATCCCCAGGTCGTTGTGGCTCTGGACGTCGGTGTGCGTGGTGTTGTGCGAGTCGATGTCGACGGCGGCGTCGGCCTCGTTGAACGACTCGTTCGCGCTGTCGTTGTCGGTGGTGAAGGAGCCGTCGAACTCGGTGGAGTTCCGGGTCGACGCGTCGACGTCGTTGAACGAGCCGTTCGCGTCGTAGTCGCCTGTGGCGGTGTCGCCGACGGAGAGGGCGCTGCCGTGGTCGACGCCGACGTCCCTCAGCGCGGACGTGTTGGCGTCGCCGTTGCCGAAGGCGAGGGTGTTGTCGTCGCCGCTGATGGCGTCGTTGCCGTCGCCGACGAGGTTGTCGTCGCCGCTGAGGTTGCCCTGGCCGACCTGGTTTCCGTCGCCGGTGACGATCTTGGAATCCTGGATGTCGCCGTCGGCGGCGACGGCGCCGTCGGCGGTGGCGGCGGTGGAATCGATGTCGATGTCCTGGTCGAAGTCGCCGCCACCGGTGTCGATCTGCTGGTTGACCGAGTTGTCGATGACGGTGTCGCGGTTGTCGACGTAGTTGTTGGTGACGTAGGTGTTGAGGTAGCGGACAGCGGCTTCGTGGTCGCTCTCGCCGCTGTACTTCTCGGGGGCGGGCGGCGGCGTGGCGATGTGGCCCTGGCCGCTCGTGTGGCTCGCGCCGGCGGTGTATTCGCGGTCGAGGTCGGCTTCCTGGTCGTCCTGGAGCAGAACGAGGGCGTCGCGGACGTCGTCGGCCGAGAGGACGCCGCAGGTGGCGAGGTAGCCGTGCGGGTCGTCGGTGAAGGCGGCCTTGGCCTCGGGGTCGCGGAAGAGGTTGAGCAGCACATCGAGCAGCGAGGTCGAGGTGGTCATCTCGGGTCATCTCCCAAGTGGTTCGGCGAGTGCCGGTCGTCCCGGCGTTGCGGAGAAAGTCAGGACTCGCGGCGCCCGGTCCCGAGGCCGGGCCTCTCCGCGTTGTCAGGAGACGGAACTCCCACCAGTGCCGGCGGCGGCCCGCCCCTGCACCGCAGGAACGGGCCGCCCTGGAAACGCGCACCCGCCGGGTCGTCAGCTGTCGATGTCGAGGTTGTTGTGGCTCTGGTTGTCGTTGTGCGTGTGGGTGTGCGAGTCGATCTCGTTGTCCGTGGAGTACTCGTTGAACGAGTCGTTCGCACTGTCATTGTCGGTGTTGAAGGAGCCGTCGAACTCGGTGGAGTTCCGGGTCGACGCGTCGACGTCGTTGAACGAGCCGTCCGCGTCGTAGGCACCGGTGGCCACGGCGCCGACGGAGAGGGCACCGCCGTGGCTGATGCCGACGTCCTCCAGGGCCGACGTGTTGGCTTCGCCGTCGCCGAACGCGATGGTGTTGCCGTCGCCGCCAACGGTGGCGTTGCCGTTCCCGACGACGTTGTTGTCGCCGCTGAGGTTGCCGGCACCGACCTGGTTCTCGTCCCCGCTGACCACGGCGGAGTCCGTGATTCCATCGTCGGCCACGACGGCGCCGTTGCCGGAGGCGCCGAGCGCGTCGACGTCGACGTCCTGGTCGAAGATGCCGCTGTTGCGGACGTTCTGATCGAGGAAGTTGTCCCCGTTGGAGTCACGGTCGGAGTCGTAGTCGTTGCTGACGTACCGGTTGATGTAATCGACCGCGGCCTCGTGCTCGCCGCCCGCGTGACTCATCGGCACGGGCGGCGGTGGCGCAAACTGCGCGTCGAAGTGGCCGGCGGTGTACTGCGCGGTCTCGTTGTCCTCGATCAGCACGAGGGCGTCATGGACGTCAGCGGGGCTGAGGTTGTCGAGCCCGTAGTGGCTCAGCGTCGCCTCGGGGTTCGCGGCGTACAGATCACGCGCCTGCTCGTTCGTCGTCAGCTCCCGCAGGAACTCGAGCAGCGTCATGGGCTGGGCCATTCTGATCATCTCCGATGTTCGTGACGGTGTGTTCGGACTGACCGGTGTTCAGGCGAAAGCTATGGGCAGTGCTCCGGCGAGCCATCGGGGATCCGCCTGGCTTTCCGTTGGGGGTCGGTGACGGGGCATGGGGGATTTCAGTAAATGTATAGGGGATTCGCCTTGTTTTGCAGTATGACCCGTTCGAGGGTTAACGGACCAGCAAATTACAGCGGGCGTGAACCGGCGGAACCCGTTTCAGCGAAAGGGCTCGAAATATCGGGTGACGTGAACACGAAGAGCTATCGCGCCGACATCGATCGGACGATGAGTGGTGTCACCTCGTCGTGAGGTGCGATGGCGGCGACTCCGACCGTGTGGGTCACGTCGATCGCCGTGGCCGGGCAGGAGCATCGGGGCGCAGACAGCCCGGTCTGCCGGGTGGTTCGGCGACCTCGTGGACGGCCGTCACCCGTTCCGGGGTCGCGCGAGCCGTCATACGTGGAGCGGAGCGCCTACCGCGTCGCCAGCTTGGCCACGCCGATCATCGCGTCCCGAGTGACCAGCTCCGTCAGCTGCTCCTCGGAGAGGTCCTCGGTGCCGGCAGGACGTTCGGGCAGCACCAGCCAGCGCACCTCGCTGCTGGAGTCGCGCACGACGATCTGCACGTCGTCGGCGAGCTCCAGGCCCATCTCCGACAGCACCGTGCGCGGCTCCCTCACCACCCGTGCACGGTAGGCAGGGTCCTTGTACCAGCTGGGCGGCAGCCCGAGCACCGCCCACGGGTAGCACGAGCACAGCGTGCAGACCACCACGTTGTGAACCGTCGGAGTGTTCTCCACGACGACGATGTGCTTGTCCTGCGTGCCTGACAGGCCCAGCTCCGCGATGGCGTCGGTGCCGTTGTCGAGCAGCCGCTGCCGGAACTTCGGATCAGTCCACGCCTTGGCGACCACTTTGGCGCCGTTGAGCGGGCCGATGTTGGTCTCGTAGTCGGTGATGATTTTGTCCAACGCGGCCGACTCGATCAGGCCGCGTTCGGTGAGCAACTGCTCGATAGCCTCGGCGCGCAGCGCAGCCGGAAAGCGCCCGGCGGTTCCAAAGGTGCTCGCAGGCTCGCTCATGCGATCTTCTCCAGGTAGCTCTCGTACAGCTCGATGGTGACGACGAAGGATTCGGCGTCGGCACCCCACAGCTCGTGCGAGTCGAACCGCACCGAATACACGTGTTGCGGGTTCTCGCCCTGGAAGTGCGCGTGCGTGTCCGGCAGCACGGCGGCGGGCTGGATGAGCTCGATCACTCCGATGCGCCCGCGCACGTAGCCCGCAAGCCTGGTGTGCCCGGCAGGCGCCATGTCCTTGGCACGCACCCGCTCACCGACGGCGAAGGCCGGCGCGGAGGCCACGGCACGCCGCCATCCCGCATCGGTCGGCGTGTAGTCGGGCAGGGCAGGCTCGGGGAACGGTGGTTCCTCGACCTGCTCGCCGTTCACGTTGCGGATACGGGCCTCGACGGCGCCCGGCGCCAGGATCGCGCACTCGGTGAGTATCAGCTCCGATGCGCTGAGCCAGCGACCGTAGTAGCCCTCCTCCAGATAGGCGGCCCGATCCAGACGCTCGATCGCATGCCGGAACGCGTCCAGGTTGTACCCGGTCATCCCGCTCCTGGACAGCAGCGCCATCGCGAACGTCCGACCGTGCCAGGGTTCTGCGAAGACCGGCTCGTCGTCGCGCGGCGGGTGCAGGGCGCCCCACCCCTGGGTGCCTCCCATGTCCGCGATCCCGTCCATGACTCCACCTCTCGTAGATCCACGACGACGGTCAGGCGCTCATCATCGTTGCCCGTCGCGGGCGCGACCGGAAACGTTGGGCAGCACCTCGTTCAGCATCAGGTGCGTCACGTCCGCCTGTTCCTCCTCGGTCGCGCCGCGGATCCGGGTGTTGAACACGATCCGGTGAAGGCCGAGCGACATCAACTCGCGCAATCGCTCGATGCAGTGCTCCGGCGGCCCCGCGATGCCGAAGCGGTCGACCAACTCGTCGTTCATGGACGCCGCGTGGCTGCTGTGGGTCTCCCCGTGCCGGGTCATGTCGTAGGAGGTCCTGGCCATGTCGAACTGCGCCCGCGTCTGTTCGTCCACCCCGGCGATCGGCTTGCGCGACTGCATCACCGACCAGCGCCCGGCCAGTGCCACACCTCCGGCCGCCAGCCGCCGTGCCACCGCGGCGTCCGGATGCGGCACCACGGTGACCATCGCGGAGCGGCTGAACGGCGTGCCGACGAGGCCGGCCTCGCCGCGAGCCTTGGCGACCATGTCCAGCATCGCGCGCAGCCGCCCGCTCTCCGCGCCGACGCCGAACGTGACACCGTCCGCGAGCTCCGCGGCCAGCCGGACGACCTTCGGGCCGGACCCTGCCACGTCGACCGGCACCTTCGGTTGCGTGCCCGGCAGCCAGCGGATCCGGCTGGACCGGGGCACTCGCTCGTAGCCCAGAGTGCCGAGCGGTGGCAGGTCGGTGAAGCCGTCGGTGTCGAAGGGAACGTCGTCGCCGCGCAGATAGCCCTGCAGCTGCTGCAGGTACCGGGCGAAGCGGGGGAGCGGTGCCGGCGCGTGGCCGAGGTAGGCGAGTGCGGAGTCGCCACGGCCGATGCCGAGCAGCACGCGCCCCTTCGAGACCTCCTGCAGGCTGGCAGCGGCGTCCGCGGTGACCGCGGCGTGGCGGGTGACCGGGTTCGTGACCGCCGTGCCCAGCTTCAGCCGCTCGGTCTCGGTGGCCGCCACCGTGAGCGCGACCCAGCACTCCATCCAGAGGTTCTGCGAGTCGGTGATGAACATGCCGTCGAAGCCCGCGTCCTCGGCCTGGTGCGCCTGCTGCGCGATCTCCTCCACACGGGCGTTCCAGGCCGACGTCCAGATCTCGGTCATCACTGCCCGCTCTCGTCGGCCCGGCGTGTGTCGTGGCCGATCTGCGCTCTGCAGGCTTGCGTAATACGCCCCCGCATCGACTCGCGACGGAATTGCATCGCCATATCGCAAATCGTGCATTCCTGGACGCTTTCGTTATTTCGAACTGCTTTTGTATACGGTTGCACCGTACGACCGGGCGAATATGCTGTCAAGGCTTCGAATCGCCGCTCCGGCGGCCACGCACGGGCCACGGCGACGTGGCACGCCGAAAGAGGAGGCCGGTCCCATATCCCCCACCAGCGCAGATCACGACAGCACGGCAGAGCGGCTCGGCATCGTCGTGCGCGACCAGCCGGGCGAACGGGTTGCAGAGATCGCACGGCTGGCCGAGTCGGCCGGCTTCACCGACCTGTTCCTCCCGGAGATGGGCTACGCGGCCACCGGGAGGGTCACCGGGCGCGACCCGTTCATCGCCTCCGCCACCGCCCTGGCCGCAACCACCCGGCTGCGGGTCGGCCCCGGTGTCGCGATCACCCCGGTTCGCGCTGCCCGGGCGATGGCGCTGCTCGCGGCGAACTGCCAAGAGGACTCCGGCGGCCGGTTCATGCTCGGCTGCGGCATTTCGCATCGAGGCGCGCTGGCCGCCATCGGCGTGCCGTTCCCGGACTCTCCGATGGCCCATATGACGGCCTACCTCGCCGAACTGCGCGAACTCTCGCAGAAGGACCTGTCCTTCGGTAACGGGTTCCCGGTGCTGCTCGGCGCTCTCGGCCCGCGAATGCTGCGGCTGGCCGCCACAGCCGCGGACGGTGCCGTCCTGAACTGGCTGACCCCTGAGCACGCCGAGACCACGAGCCGCGTGATGGCCGAAGCAGCCGCCGAGATCGGCAACGCCCGTCCTGAGACCGCGCTCTACATCAGGGTCGGCGAGCCGGACGCGGTGCTGGCCGAGGCGGACGCCTACCTCACGCGTTTCCCCAACTACCGCAGGCACCTCGACCGTCAGGGCCTCCGGACGGCCGAGGAGGTGGCTCGGCGCACCGCCGTCAGCGACCTCCGGCCGTCCGCCGTGCGGAGCACGATCGCCGAGTACCGGGAAGCGGGGATCTCCGTGCCGTGCCTGTCCCCGTCCGGGATGTCCGTCGACCAGATCCGTGATCTCCTCGAGAGTCTGGCCGTGCGCTGACCGCTGCGCCGGTTATGACGTGGGGTTCGCCTCGCTTCCCTTTGTACAGACGTGGCGGTCCACGAGCTGAACAGCGGGAGACACGCACGTTCTCTCCGCCATCAGGGAGGCGGATGGTTGCCGCCGGAGCTCACGACGGCCGGGGGAGTGGGCGAGAGCCGGAGCAGCGGCGCGGCGACCGACGAGTCGGGCCACGATCTGCGCCACCACCGCCCCGGCCATGCACACGACGATCACGGTGGCCATCGGGGGAGTGCCGGCGATCACCGGGATCGTGCCCACCAGCGGAGCGCTGAAGGCGGCGAAGCCGAACTGGGCCACCCCGAGGATCGCCGATGCCCGCCCGGCCGCGGCACGTTCCACGGACATGCCGACGGCGACGGCGTTCGGCATGACGAAGCCCCAGCAGCTGATGAACAGGAACAGCGCAGGGAGCACGGCGGGCAACGGCGCTTCGGCGCGCAGCAGCGCGGCGAACACCACCGCAAAGACGAGCATCACCGGCACCGACACCGACAGCACCTGGCGTGAGGACCAGCGGCGCAGGACGAACCGGTTGACGTTGTTCGCGATCACCAGCCCTGCGGCGTCCAGCGCGAACACCGCGCCGTAGGCGGCCGGGCTCAGCCCGCGCTCGTCCTGGAGGAAGAACGAGAGCCCGGCCAGGTGGGCGATCATGGCCGCACCGCACAGGCCGAGCACGAGCGCGCTGACGAAGACCTCGCGCCTGCGCAGCAGTACCCAGAGGCTCAGGTGGACGGTGGGCTCCGGCTCCGGGTGCCCGACTCCGGTCACGGCGCGGTCCACGCCGCCGATCCAGCGCGGATGCGTCTCGGGGAGGAGCAGGACGACCGCGGCGAGCCCGATGACCCCCAGGATCAAGGTGACCCCGAAGATCCAGCGCCACGACAGCCCCGACTCGAGCAGCCCCGCGCCGGCGATCGGCGCCACCATGGGCGCGATGGCCGTCGCGGCGGTGAGCAGGGAGTAGAACCGGGCGAGCTGAGTTCCGGAGTGCACGTCGCGAGCGATCGCCCGCGCGATCGCGATGCCCGTGGCGGCGGCGAAGCCCTGCACGAAGCGGGCGGCGATCAGCAGCTCGATCGTCCAGGCGCTCGCGCAGAGCACGGATCCGACCACGTACCCGGACAGGCCGACGAGGAGCGGGCGGCGCCGGCCGTATCTGTCGCTGATGGGGCCGACGAGGAGCTGGCCGAGTGCCAGGCCGACCAGCGTGGTGGCGAGCGTGGCCTGCACGGCCCCGGCCGAGGTCGCGAAGTCCTTCTGGATGGCGGGGAAGGCCGGGCTGTAGGCGTCCATCGAGAACGGTCCGAGCCAGGTGAGGAGGACTGCCACCGGCAGGATCCGGCGGAGCAGTCGGTGGGGCAGGACGGCCGACCCGGTTGTGGGGGTCGCCGAGTGATCGTGTCGACTCTGCGTGGTCAAGCACACACCCGATCTGCCGGCGCTCGATCGGATGTCGATCAAGCGGGATTCAGTTAGGGACAACAAGTAATAATCCGACCATCGGCCTGAAGGACCTATGGATGCGGTACAGGATTTCCATCACACGACGGATAAATACTGTTCATGGCGCGAGATAGATGCCGCGCATGACGCCGCCGGCGCGCGCCGTGCTCACCCCAACAGGCGGTTGACGGCGGGCGCCACGTCGCGGTGGGTCGCGACCGGGGCGAGACGACCACGTCCGAGACGGGCGATGTCGGCGCCGAGCGAGGTGTCGTGCTCGCCGTCGATCTCGAGCAGCACGTGCAGCTCGGGGAAGCGGCGTGCGATCAGCCGGGGGTCGGGTCCGGCGTTGTGCACGGCGTCGGTGAGCAGCACGGCGGTGCGCCTGCGCGCCGACGAGCGGTGCAGCTCCGCGTGTGCCACCGCCAGCGCGAACTGCACGTTGGTGAGCCCGCGCGCCGGAATGCGCAAGAGCTGGTCCAGCAGCCGCGAGGCTGGAATGTGCGCGCCGAGGGGCTTCAGCAGCGCGGCGTCGGACCAGAACGCCACGAGGGCGAGCCGGCTGCCGTGCGCCGACAGGTCCGCCGAGAGGGCCGCGACGGTCGCGGCGGCGATCCGGACCTTCTCGCCCCGCATGGAGCCGGACACGTCCACGACGAGCACGACGTCTCGCCGGGACTGCATCCGCTCACGCACGATGATGTCCGTGTCCTCGGGCACCGGACGCTCGGTGAGCACCTCGATGGTGCGGTCGAGGTCGATGTCGTCGGATCGGTACCGGTACGGCACGGACGCGAGCCGTCCGGAACCGCGCTCGGGGCGGTCGGCGCGCGGGCGCCTGCGGATCGCGAGCCTGCGCCCGATCCGCTGCGCCATCGCCGCGATCTCGGGGTCGGGAGCGAGGTCCTCGAGCAGCTCACCGACGTCACGCAGCTCCGCGCGCTGACCGGTGACCAGCACGCCCTGGCCACCCGCTGGACCGGTCGCCGCGCCGTTCCCCCGGCTGTCCCCGTCGTCGACGACGAACGGGGCGCCTGTCCCCGTCTGGAACAGGGCGGGTGCGGCCGTCAGCTGCTTCGGCTTCCTGCGCAGGGGTGCGAGGCCGCGTGAAGGGCCGTCGGATCCGGGCAGCCGGACGGCGTTGTCGACGTCTAACCGATGGGGACCCGGCGCTGCACGCCGGGACGCGAGAAAAAATGGTTCTCCCAGATCTGGGTGATCACCTGCTCCGGTGTGGCGTCGCTGGCCTCGTCGACGCCGATCCGCGCCGAGAGCGCGAGCAGTGCGGCGTCGAGCACGACACGCGGCCGATCGATCTCGTCGCCGGTGCCGTAGCTGCCGAGTGCTGCGAGCTCGACGGCGATCGCGACCAGGTCGATCGCGCCCCGCACGCTGGACCCGCGGCGCAGGTCCGGGTGGGCGCGCGTGGCGCGGGTGAGCGCGACGCCGTCGGCGATGAGCCGATCGTCGTCGCAGCCGGTGCGCACCGCGACGATGGTTCGTTCGTCGGGCTCGTCCTGGTACCCCACGGCGAGGCGGCACCAGCGGTCGTAGACGGAGTCGGAGATCCGGGCCGTTCCGATGTCGTCGAAGGGGTTCATCGACGCGAGCACCCGGAACGTGGGCAGGCCCTTGATCAGCCCCACCCGCGGAACGGTGACCTCGCGCTCGGCCATCGCGGCGAGCAACACGTTGAGCGTGTCCTCGGGGGCGCGGTTGAGCTCCTCGATGTAGAGGAACCCGCCGCGCTGCATCGCCTCGACGAGCGGGCCCGGCACGAAGTTCTCCGCCGAGTAGTCCTCCCGCAGCACGCGCGCGGGGTTGTGGTGGCCGACGAGCCGGGCGGGTGTCAGCTCGGCGTTGCCCTCCACCAGCACGAACGGCACGCCCCACTGGCCGGTGATCGCGCGCAGCAGCGTCGACTTCGACGTGCCCGGCGGGCCTTCCAGCAGGATGTCGCGCCCCGCCGTCACCGCGGCCAGCACGAGATCGAGTTCGCGTCGCCTGCCCACCACCCCGCGCGCGATCGCATCGCGTCGCGATCCGTTCGCGCTCGGGGTGGCAGGTGCTGCCGGAGTGGTCACCTCTGCAGGAACCCGGCGTCCACCGGCAGCGACACGCCCGTGACGTAGCGGGCCTCCTCGGAGGCGAGCCACACGATGGCGTTGGAGATGTCCACCGGCTCGACCATCTCCACCGGTAGCGCGTTCTGCAGGTTGATGCTGCCGTCAGAACTCGACAGCACCTCCGCCATGAAGTCGTTGACGATCATCGGGGTGTTCACTCCCGTCGGGTGCACGGTGTTGACCCGGATGGAATGCGGGGCCAGCTCGTTGGCGAGGCTGCGCATCAGACCGACGACGCCGTGCTTGGCCGACACGTAGTGGGCGGTGCCCGGCATCCCCTTGACCCCCGCGGTCGAGCTGGTGATGACGATCGAGCCGCCGTTGCCGGCCTCGATCATCGCGGGTGCCGCCGCCTTCACGGTCTTCCACACGCCGGTGAGGTTGACCGCGATCATCTCCTCCCACTGGTCCTCGGTCATCGTCCAGCTGTTCTCCGCGAACCCGGCGATGCCGGCGTTTGCGCAGACCACGTCGAGGCGGCCGAACTCGCTCACCCCTTCGTCGACGAGGGCCTGCACGGCTGCCGAGTCCCGCACGTCCGCCTCGCGCGCGATGATCCGGCGGTCGAGGTCCTCCACGAGCCTGACCGTCTGCTCGAGGTCATCCGAGACCGCCATCGGGTAGGGCACGGTGTCGAGCTGGCGGCAGATGTCGAAGGCGATGATGTCCGCGCCCTCCTGGGCCAGCCGCACCGCGTGCGACCGGCCCTGCCCCCGCGCCGCGCCCGAGACGAGAGCGACCTTGCCCTCGAGACGTCCTGCCATGTTTCGTGCTCCTCTTCGTCTTTGAGTCTGATCAGCCGGCGTTCGCGGCGTTCATGCCGGCGGCGACCGCGAGGGTCTCCCCGGTGATGTAGCGGGCCTCGTCCGAGCACAGGAAGGCCATCGCGTTGGAGATGTCGACCGTCTCGACCCACGGGATCGGGATCGAGTTCATGCTCTGGAAGGCCGGGGCGGCGTCCTCGCGGGAGGGGCCCGCCACGTCGGGGACGAACAGTTTGTAGGCCGCCTCGTTCTGGATCATCGTCGTGTCGACGCTGGTGGGGCAGACGGCGTTGACGGTGATGCCGTTCCCGGCGACCTCCTGAGACAGCGACTTGACGAGTCCGATCACCCCCCACTTCGTCGCGCAGTAGTGGGCGATGTTGGCCATTCCCGTCTTCCCGGCCATCGAGGACGTCGCGACGATCCGGCCGTAGCCCTGTTCGAGCATCGCCGGCAGCACCGCCCGCATGGCGTGGAAGACGCCGGTCAGGTTGGTGTCGATCATCTCCTGCCAGGTCCGATCGGTCATGTCCGCGACGGTGGAGAAGGAGAAGATCCCGGCGTTGGCCAGGAGGAAGTCGATGCGGCCGAGCTCGGTGCGGGTCTGCTCGGCGAACGAGTCGAGCTGCCCGCGGTCCCGCACGTCCGCGGTGACCCCCAGGCAGCGGCGGTCGAGGTCCTCGACGAGCCGCACGGTCTCCTGCAGGTCGTCGGGCTTCGACATCGGGTACGGCACGGAGTCGAGCTGCGAGGCGATGTCGCAGAACGCGACGTCGGCCCCTTCACGCGCGAACTTCAGCGCGTGCGAGCGCCCCTGTCCGCGCGCTCCTCCGGTGATCAGCACGACCTTGCCGTCGAACCTGCCCATCGCTCCTCCTTGAGCTCGTGGGTACAGCGGGTGGGAATCGGTCAGCGGGCGAGTGCGCCCCCGTCGACCGCGAGGCAGTGGCCCGTGACGTGGCGGGCGGAGTCGGAGAGCAGCCAGAGCAGTGCCCCGGTGACCTCGGCGGGCGCGATGACCTCGACCAGCAGTTGGTCGTGCAGCCAGCGCTTGTGCACGTCGTCGGGGGTAAGGCCGAGCTCGTCGGCGAGCCCGGCCAGCATCGGTGAGTCGACGGCGCCGGGCAGGATCGCGTTCACGGTGACGCGGTCGTTCGCCAGTTCGATCGCCATCGCCCGTGTGAGCCCGACGACGCCGTGCTTGGCGGCGACGTAGTGCGCGAACTCCGGCACCGCGCGCACCCCGCCGGTCGAGGCGATGTTGACGATGCGGCCGCGGGGCGAGCGCCGCAGGAGTTCCGCGGCCGCCTTCGTGGTGCGCCAGACTCCGGAGAGGTTTGTGTCGACGACGGCTGTCCACTGCTGCTCGGAGAGCTCCCAGAACGGCGCGCTCGTCAGGATCGCCGCGTTGTTGACCAGTACGTCCAGGCGTCCGAAGGTCTTCTCGACGGCGGCGACGGCCGCGGTGACCTCGCCCGGGTCGCGCACGTCCGCCACGAGCGCCAGGGCACGACCGCCGAGCCGCTCGACGTCCGCGACCACCTCGTCCAGCTCGGCCCGGGTGGAGAGCGGGTAGCTCGGGACGTCGAGGTCACGGCAGACGTCGAGGGCCGCGATCGTGGCTCCGGCCTCGGCCAGGGCGAGGCAGTGCGAGCGGCCCTGGCCACGGCCCGCCCCGGTGACGAGCGCGACCTGCCCGGTGAGATCCGGCAGGGATGCAGTTCGAGGGTCGCGCACCGACACCTCCCCCCGAACCGTCCGGAAACGTCCAGAAGTGACGGCTGCTCCGGCGGACGCCGACGTTGACCGTCCGTGGCTGGAGGTGTACCACTCGATCGATCAGCTCCTCAAATCATCTTCGTGCGATTCGGTCGGTTCGGGAGGATCGGTGACGATCGAACGCCGGCTCACGGTGAGCGAGGCGAGCCGCGCGTTGGGGATGAGTCGCACCACGCTCCTCGCGGCGGAGGACGCCGGCCTCCTGACGCCGCTGCGGACGCCGGGTGGCCACCGGCGCTACGACCCGGCCGAGCTGCGGCGCTACGCCGACAGGGCGGGTGCCGGACAGATCGGATGGGTCGACGCCGCGGTGCCGGAGCCACGCCGCCCCGACGAGACCGGGTCGGCCGACATCGCCGCCGCCGTCCGCGCCGCCGTCCGGCCGCTCGTGCAGGTGCTGGACGCCGACACCGCAGGCCTCTATCTCCTGCACGACGGCGAGTTGCGCTTCACCGCCGGGTTCGGCGTGCCGCGCTGGCTGGCCGAGCGGCTCACGTCCGGCCCACCGCCGGCACCCGTGGTGCAGGCCTTCCGGACGCGGCGGCCGTGCCTCTTCGACCCCGCGGCGATCCGGTTCCCCGAGCCACGGGCGGTCGGCCAGGGCATCACCGTGGCACTGCAGGGCGACGGGAGCGCCGTCGGAGCGTTGTTCGTCGTCACCCGGCACGACCTGCTGCCCGGTGAACTGCGCGTCGTCGATGCGTTTCGGGACGTGCTCGCCATGTTGGTGGAGGACCAGCGCCGCATCGTCGACCTCGAGCACCGGCTCGCCCGGATCGCCGCGATCATCGAGCGCTGATCAGCGACGGAGCTGTCTGCGCGAGGTGATGTCGAGCTTGCTGAAGATGTTGCCCAGGTGCCATTCGACGGTGCGTGGGCTGAGGAAGAGCCGCGTTCCGATCTCGGGGTTGGTGAGGCCTTCGCGGGCGAGCCGGGCGATCTGGTCCTCTTGTGCGGTGAGTGCGCCGGTGGGGGCGACGATGCGTTTGCGGGCGGTCTCGCCGGTGGCCTGTAACTCACGCGCTGTGCGCTGGGCGAACGCCTCCATGCCCATCGCGGTGAACATGTCGTGGGCGGTGCGCAGTTGGGCGCGGGAGTCCAGGCGCCGGCCCTCGCGCCGCAGCCATTCGCCGTAGAGGAGGTGTGCGCGAGCGAGCTCACCCCGGATCCGGGTGCGGCCGAGCCGCTCGATCGCCTCCTGGTAGGCGGTCTCGGCGGTCTGGTCGTGGCTCACCAATGCACGGCAGCGGGCCTCGATGCCGAGCGCCCACTCGGTGCCCGCGGTACGGGTTGTCGTCGTGAGCCGGGTCAGGGCGTCAGCGGCGGTCGTGGCCTCGCCCCTGCGGGCGGCAGCTTCGACGAGCTCAACCAGGGCTCCCCAGGCCGGAGCGCCCAGCCCCTCGGGGTGCTCACTGGCCTGTCGGGCGCTGTCGAACGCGTCCTCGTACCGGCCGAGACTGTTGTCGAGCAATGCTCTGGTCCACCTGGCGACGGTGAGCCCGATCCCTTCACCGCGGGTCAGCGCGTCCTCGATCGTTGCGTCGAGCAGGTCGAGAACGTCTTGTTCGCGGCCCTGCCAGGCGGCGAGCAGCAGAACGCCGTATGGCGCGGTATGGCTCCCGATCGCTTCGGTGACCGTCGCTATCTCCTCACTCAGCGACGCGGCTTCGGCCAGGTCGCCCACGTACACGTGTACGGCCACGCGCATGGCCAGGGCGATGGGAAGTGCGGTGAGCGCACCGGCGTCCCGAGCGCGCTGCAGCTGGTGGATGGCCAGGCTCTCGAAGGTTTCGTCGTCCCACAGGTCCCGCGCAGTGGGCCAGGCGAGCCAGAGCCAACGAAGCCCGTCCTCGTCCGGCAGCTTCGGGCTGCGAAAGGCGTCGAGCGCTCGCCGCAACATCGGCATCCCCGCGCCATAGCCTTCCGTGAATCGCACCGCCCAAGCGTCGAGGAGAAGATCGGCCACGCTCGGTGGCTGCGCTCCCGAGGGCGCGTCACGCGCGGCTCGCGCCGCCTCTCGCACAGCGTTGCCGGTTGCCAGCGGGCCGGCGAACATGGCTGCGTTGATCGCGTCCAGATAGGTCTCGCGGGCAAGCCTGCTGTCGAGCGGTTCGAGCTGTTTGGCGGCCCGCAGCAGCAGCGGGGGCGCGTCGCGTCCGGGGTTGAGGGTGAACGCGATCTGGGCGCGCAGCAGGTCGAGCCGGGCGCGTTGGAGCGCATCCAGTGGGCAGGCCTCGGCGCGGGAGAGCAACCTCAGGGCGGGGTCGGTGCCGCCGGCCTGGTAGGTGGCCTGCGCCGCGGCCAGGGTGCGCTCGGCCCGGGGTGCCGGCTCGGGCGTCAGCTCGGCGGCTCGTTCGAGGAATGCGGCGGCCGCAGCCAGCCCACCGCGCGCTCGTGCCCGGACCGCCGAGCTGTCGAGCTCCGCGGCGATGTCCTCGTCCGGTCCTGCTGAGGCCTGGGCGGCGTGCCAAGCGCGACGGTCGGGATCGACCCGGGGATCGGTGGCCGCGGCGAGCGCGCCGTGTGCACCCCGGCGTTCCTCTGGCGCGGCCGCTTGGTAGATCGCCGAGCGCACCAGCGGGTGCCGGAACCGCACCAAGGCGCCCACATCGAGCAGGTCGGCGGCTACCGCCGGGACAGCGGCCGTGGCGTCGATCCCGAGCCGCTCGGCGGCCCGCCACATCAGCACCGGATCGCCGGTCGGTTCCGCGGCCGCGACCAGGAGCAGCCGCCGAGTGCCCGGGGGCAGCGGAGCGAGTTGCCGTCGGAAGCTGTCCTCGATCTGAGTCGGGAGTGGTCGAGGGCCCGGCAACCTGAACCCGCCGGCCAGCTCTGCCGGCGTCAGCCCGTGCGGCCGCTCCAGCAGTGCCAGTGGGTTGCCCCGGGTCTCGGCAACGATCCGGTCGAGGACCCGTCCGTCCACCGGCTGGGGCACCACGGAGCCGAGCAGCGCCCGCGCCTCGTCATCGGGCAGCCCGGTGACCACCAGTTCCGGCAGTCCCATCCATTCCGGCGCCTTCTCGGGCGTCCGCGCGGCGACGACCACAGCCACGGATTCGGCGCCCAGCCGGCGTGCGGCGAAGGCCAGTGCCTGCGCGGACGCACGGTCGAGCCAATGGGCGTCGTCCACGACACAGACGAGTGGTTGCTCGGCGGCGACCTCAGCCAGCAGCCCGAGTACGGCCAGCGCGACCAGGAAACGATCAGGGGGCGGCCCGGGGCTCAGTCCGAAGGTCGTGCGGAGCGCATCGCACTGCGGGCCGGGTAGCCGCTCGATACCGTCCAGCATCGGCGCGCACAACTGATGCAGCCCGGCGAAGGCCAGCTCCATCTCCGACTGCACGCCCGCGACCCGGGCCACACGACACCGCGAAGCCTGCCCGACCAGGTACTCCAACAGCGCCGACTTGCCGATCCCCGGCTCGCCCCACAGCACCAGCGCTCGGCTCTCACCACTCCGTACTGCGTCGAGCAGCCGGTCGAGCGCCTCGCACTCGCTCCGCCTGCCCCGCAACACCAGGCAACACCGCCAGCCGCTCAGTAGCTCGTCTCGTCCACCCTGGGGGACGGAGCCCGGCAAAACCGGTCACCCAACATACCTCGCGACCCCTCACGCGAGCTCTGCCTCGAGACGAGCGACCAGGGGATTTGTCCTGGTCGGGACTGGCATCACCGGCTCTCCCAGGTGTCAACCCGCCCGGGACACCGGTCGTCGGTAGGGGGCGCCGCAATCGGTTCCGCAACGGGTCGCTTGCGGCGCGGAATCGGATGGGCTCACCCGTCGATCACGACGGTGCGGGAAGGCGTTCCCCGTGCGCGCTGGGCTGCTGGGCGTCGTGTTCGTGGATCCAGGCCACCTGTTTCTCGAGGTCGAGCAGGGCGGTGTTGCGGGCCGTGGCCTCGGGGCCGTCGGGCAGGTGCAGGAGTGCCGACTTGTCGAGGGAGCTGCGTTGGACGAGGCGCGTACGGGCCCGGCGCCGCAGTTCGTACCGGTGGAATGCGGTGGCGTGCTGCCCGCGCCTGATGGTTGCGAGGCAGTCGGCGAGCACCACCGCGTCCTCGATCGTCTGGTTGGCGCCCTGTCCGTGGTGGGGCAGCATCGCGTGCGCCGCGTCTCCGATGAGCACGGCGCGGTCCTGGCTCCACGTCTGTAGCGGCAGCTGGGTGAACAGCGCCCAGCGGTCGCTCTGCGGTACGGCGGTGAGCAGGGTGAGCAGGGCGGGGGACCACCCGGCGAAGTGGGCGGCGAGCTCGCCGGGGTCGGCCTGGGCGGTGCCGGTGGGTGACGGCCACGTGGTGGGTCCGTCGACGACCGCCAAGAAGTTGATCATGCCGTGGATCGGGTAGTGCAGGAGGTGCGCGCCCGGGCCCATCCAGAGTTGCAATGCATCGGGGTCGGGCAGCGACGGGACGGCGGAGATCGGCACGATCCCGCGGAACCCGCTGGTGCCGGAGTAGCGCGGCGGTTGCTCCTCGGTGACCCATGACCGTACGACGGAGTGCACCCCGTCGGCCCCGACCACCACATCGGCGTCGTGGTGGGAACCGTCGGCGAACTCCACGCACACCCCGTCGGCCCGCCCGACCAGGGCGACCGCTTCCCGGCCCAGGTGAAGGTGTTCTGTGCCCCACGCCCCGCTGAGAACCTGCTGCAAAGCGGCCCGGTGCAGCCCGAGCCACGGCGCGCCGAATCGGTGCCGGTAGGCGTCGCCCCGCCCGATCGGGTACGCGGCGATCCGTCCATCGTCCCGCCAACCCCGGTAGACGACCTCACTGGGTTCGACGGAAGCCTTCTCCAGGTCCCGACGCAGGCCGAGGCGGTCGAGCAGGCGTACCGAGTTCGCCGTCAGGGTGACGGCCGCGCCCACCTCGCCCAGCGCCGTCGTCCGCTCGAACACCTCGGCGGTGATGCCGTGCCGGCGCAGCGCCAGTCCCAGCGTCAGACCGCCGATCCCGCCACCGACCACCGCCACCCGCAGCTCGCCGTAGGTCATGTCGCGCTGCCCATTCAGATCGCGTCTCCTGGTATCGCTGCCGTTGCCCGGCAGTCCGGGGTGATTACTGCAATGTCAATCTCAACCAACTGGAGATGGATCCGCCATTTGTTCTCGGTCCGGCAGCCCGGGTATTCGGACGCCCGCCCGGTGATCGGGCGATGGTCCGAATCCGACGTGAACATGACCGGCAACGAATGGCGCAGCGATCCGCGGATGGCGGAGTTTGGTAGGAGTCATCACCACTGCGGCGAAGGATAATCCTGATATGAGCGACCTCGTGGATCTTGTGATCGAAGCCCACGGCGGGATGGACCGGTGGAATCAGCTGCACGAGGTCCGATCGCACCTGATCGTCGGCGGCATCACCTGGGCGGTGAAGCAGCAAGCCGGCCTCCTGGACGACACGAATGTCCGCATCGAGCTCCACGAACAGTTCGCAAGCCATTACCCGTTCGGCATGCCCGGGCTGCACAGCTCCGTCACCGCCGACCGCGTGGCCATCGAGAGGGACTCGGGGGAAGTGGTCGCGGAGCGACGTGATCCGCGTGCTGCGTTCGCCGGCCACGTCCTCGAGACGCCGTGGGACGAGCTGCACCTGGCCTACTTCGCCGGTTATGCGATGTGGACCTACCTGACCGCTCCGTTCTCGTTCGCCTCGCCCGGTTTCCGCACCGAGGAGCTGGAGCCGTGGGAGGAGGAGGGTCGATCGTGGCGCCGCCTCAAGGTCACTTTTCCTGCCCACATCGCCACGCACAGCGCCGAACAGGTCTTCTACGTCGGCCCGGACCGGTTGATCCGGCGGCACGACTACAACGCGGAAGTCGTCGGCGGAGGGCCGGCCGCGCACTATTCAGCGGACCACCGCGAGTTCGACGGCATCGTCGTTGCGACCACACGCCGGGTCCATCCGCTCGCAGCGGACGGCAGTGTGGCTCCTGAGCCGCTGCTCGTGTCGATCGACCTCGGTGACGTCCGGTTCCAGTGAGAACCGCGGGGCCGTCGGTCCCGTGCAGGCGCAGCGTCACGGGTCGACGGTTCCCCTGTGCCGTGAGCGGTGGTGCCACGTCGTCGGTAGGCGGTGGGTGAGACACCGAGGTGGTGCGCGAACGCCCGGCGGAGCCGATCCTCGCTCCCGAACCCGCTGCGCGCGGCGGCCGACTTGACCGTGTGGCCCGCGTCGATCAGCGCCTGCGCGGCCTCGACGCGGAGCCGCTCGACGTGACGTGCCGGAGTGGTGCCGAGCTGCTGCTGGAAGAGCCGGGTCAGATGCCGTGTGCTGATACCTGCCGCCGCGGCGAGCTCGGGCACCGAGTAGCTGCCTGCCGGATCCGCCGCCATGGTGTCCAGCAGGTCGCGCAGCATCCGGCTACGCGGCCGCGGCGTGCGCGAGGGCACCGAGAACTGTGAATGCCCGCCCGGCCGCTGCAGGAAAACCACCATCGACCGGGCGACCTGGCAGGCCACGCCGGGCCCGTGGTCGTCCTCCACCAGCGCGAGGGCCAGGTCGATGCCCGCGCTCACCCCGGCGGAGGTCGTGATCGTGCCGTCGGTGACGAAGATGGCGTCCGGCTCGACCATCACCTGGGGATGACGACGGGCGAGCGTGGCACCGTGGCGCCAATGCGTGGTGGCCCTGCGCCCGTCGAGCCGACCCGTGGCAGCCAGCAGAAACGCACCCGCACAGATCGAGGCGATCCGCCCCGCACCGCGGGTGAGCCCGATCGCGGCCGTCACCAGCGCGGGCTCGACGAAACCGGCGAGATCATCCGACCCGGGCAGCAGCACCGTGTCCGACCCGTCCGCGTCCGCGACCGCGGCGTCGGCGGCCACCGTGATCCCGGTCGAGGACCGCACCGCATGGCCGTCGAGCGAGTACGCCTTCACCTCGTACGTCGCTCCGTACCGGTTGGCCTCGGTGAACACCTCGGCAGGACCGGCGACGTCCAGCAACGTGACACCCGGGAAGACGAGGATGCCCACCTGGTGCGGCGTAGCGGTCACGACGATGCGCCGGCGATGAGATCGGCGGCGCGTTCAGCGATGCCGTAGACGGTCGCGTTGGTGTTGCCGGAGACGATGGTGGGCATCACCGATGCGTCGGCGATCCGGAGCCCGCCGATCCCGTGCACCCGAAGTTCGGTGTCGACCACCGCGTCGGTGTCGGTGCCGATGCGGCACGTGCCGACCGGGTGGAAGTAGGTCAGCAGGTTCGAACGGAGGTGGGCGCGCAGGTCGGCGTCGTCCTGCGCGGCTCTGCCGGGCATGGCTTCGAACCCGCGCCACGGGGTCAGGGCGGATGCCCGCCCGATCTCGCGGGCGATACGCAGCCCGGTGAGCATCACCTCGAGGTCGTGCGGGTCGCCGTAGTAGTTCGGGTCGATCGCGGGCGCCGCTCCCGGCTCGCCGCTCGTCAGGCGGACCGTGCCGCGGCTGCGCGGCGTCATGAGGGCGCATGCGATGGCGTATCCCTGTCCGGATCCGGCGGGCGCATGCGAATGCATCGACATGTCCACCGCGAGGAACTGCAGGTCAGGCCCATCCAGGGCGAGGTCGCTGCGGATCAGCCCGGTCACCTCGGCGTGGTTGTTCGCCGACGGCGGGACCGGTCGCGCGGGGCTGTAGACGACCGTGGTCTGAGGGTGGTCCTGCAGGTTGGCCCCGACGCCGGGCAGATGCAGGACGGTCTCGACGCCGACGTCGCGCAGGTGGCTCTGCGGCCCGATTCCGGACCGCAGCAGCAGCTGCGCGGACCCGACCGTCCCCGCCGTCAGAACGACCTCCCGCTCGCACCGCGCACGGAACTGCTCGGCTCCGACGCTGTACTCCACGCCTGTCGCTCGCCCGGCCTCTGTCGTCACCCGGTGGACCAGGGCGTTGGTGACCACGTCGAGGTCGGGGCGGCCCATGGCCGGTGCCAGGTAGGCGTCCGCGGCGCTGAACCGTCTGCCGTCGGCGATGCTCAGATCGTTCCAACCGAAGCCCTGCTCGAGCCCGCTGCTGATGTCGGTCGCCGTCGCGAACCCGGTTTCCACTGCTGCCGCCAGCACTGCCTCGGCCACCGGATGCCGCGGGTTCGACGGCCCGACCAGCAATGGGCCGTCGACGCCCCGCACGACGGGATCGCGTCCCACGGCGTTCTCGCTGCGGCACAGGTACGGAAGCAGGTCGTCGAACCCCCACCCCTTCGCGCCGGCGGCGACCCACGCGTCGTAGCTGGACCGGTGCCCGCGCACGAAGATCATGCCGTTGATGGCCGACGAGCCCCCCAGGCCGCGCCCGCGCGGAAACGGCATGGGTGTTCCGGTCGCCGCCTGAGCCACGGTGCTCTCACCCCAACTCGCCGGCGTCCCGAGCAGTTTCGGCCAGGCCGGAGGCACCGAGCCGAGTGGCTGAGGGTCGCGGCTCCCGGCCTCGAGCAGCAGCACGCGAGCGCCGTCATGCTCCGACAATTGGGCGGCGATCACGCAGCCTGCGGTCCCGGCGCCCACGATGACGTAGTCGTAGCTGGTCGATACCGATGCCATACCGACGATGAAACGCGTACTCGGGGGCATGAGAGTCGACACGTGATGGGTAGTCACGCGAGGTCCACCCAGCACTGACGTGCACCGTGTGACGGGCCGGTCAGGCTGCAGTGGCGAACTTGTGAAGCGCTGTCTCGAATCCGTGGGCGTCGTCGGGGATCAACAGGACGAGTGTGTTCTCCGGGGCCACGTGCAATATCAGCATCTCAACCGATATCGCCACCTTTCCGGCATCGGGGTGATTGAGCACCTTTCTGTCGCGCAGTCCGGCCGAAACGCGGTGCTCGGCCCATTGCCGACGGAACAGCGGGCTTCGCGCACCCAGTTCGGCCACCAGGTCCCGCATGCGGGGGTCGCGCGGATGGCGGGCCGCCTGAAGTCGCAACATGCCGATCATGTCGACGGTCACGCCTTCCCAGTCGGCACCGTAGAGTTCGCGGGTCTCGGGGGCCAGGAGGTGCCATTTGATCGCGTAGCGGTCACCCGCCGGCAGAGCGCTGAAATCGGTGAGGAGAAAGCTCGCGGCCGCGTTCGCCAGGAGGACGTCGGTGTACGGACCGCAGAGCATGGCCGGTGTGTCGCCGAAGACGTCGACGATGCGCCGGGCTCTGGGATCTGCGGCCCCCTCGGGCAGGCCGGCGACCGATGTCGTGTCCGCTGTACCGGCGAGGGTGTACAAGTGCCTCCGCTCGTCCGCCGTGAGACGGAGCGCCCGCGCCAGTGCGTCGAGAACCGAGGGTGATGCCGTGACCTGTCGGCCCTGTTCCAGACGTGCGTAGTAGCCGGCGCTCACACCCGCGACGGCCGCCAGCTCCTCCCTGCGAAGGCCCGGTACCCGGCGCCGCCCGGTGCTCGGTAGGCCGACGTCCGCCGGATCGAGCCGCGCGCGGCGGCTTCGCAGGAACGTTCCCAGATCGGCGTTTCGGTTCATACCCGCTCCCTGCGAACGATCGGTCGCCCTTCGTGCCCACGACGAGCGCTCGATGAGAGTTCCGCAACGTCCTCCGCAGCGTCGGTGCCGTGGGCTGTTGGGGCAACCAGTCTTGAGCTGGACCGTTCGCGTCGCCCCCGGGGGTGCCCCGGGTTTCTTCACCCGATCCCGGGGATTCGTGGAATGGAGAAGGGTGGACGCCGGGCGGCCTCGACCGGAGACCGTGACTCAGGCCGGGTCGCTTCCCCCGGCCTCCCAGTGCCGGGACGGCAGCTGAACCAGCACCAGCGCGAACGCTGCGAGGATCGTGTTCTGCAGAGCGGGCTGCAGCCCGTTCCATTCCGTGGATTGCCACATCGCGAACCACTCGCCGCCGATGGCGATGAACCCACCCGCGAACAGCACGACGATCATGAGCAAGCCGAGGGTCGCGACCCGCCGCGCGCGTTCGAAGCTGCTGTTGTGGCGGAACGCGGACCCCCACAGCACCACGGCGTACACCAGCACGGCCGTGGTCAGCGCCTCCCAGATGATCACGCAGACGTACACCGCGTCCTGCAGCGCCGGGTTCGTGATCGCCCGCCACGTGACGTGGGGATCGTGGAACGTCGTGTCCATTGCGAGAACGTGCTGGACGAACTCGCGGTTCGTGCCGAAGTCGGTGATATTGCCGAACAGGACCAGCAGCATGTACAGGGCGAGCACCGACGTCATCACGGTGGCCGCCACCGGCAGGGTGCCGAGCCCGGACAGTGGCGGCCGCCGCGTGGAGCGGGACGGAACCTCATTCACCAGCGCGCGTCGCCCAGCTTCACGAGGGGCCGCGTGTGGTCGTCGTTCAGCGCCGTGGCCGGGTTTCCTGCCCACCGGGCGTGGGGCGGGACTTCCTCGCCCTTCATGAGGAACGAACTGGTCTCGAGCACCGAGTCCTCGGCCATTGTCACGCCGTAGTGGACGAACGCGCCGACCCCGAGAGTGCACCGGGCGCCGAGCGTGATGTGGTCGGACTTGAAGGTGCCGTCCTCCTGGGAGTGGCACTGGAGGGTGGTCGAGGCGTTGAGCGTGCAGTCGTCCCCGATATGGGTGAGCGTCCGCTCCGTCAGCATGGCCCCGTCGTCGAAGACCCGCCGTCCGATCTTCACGCCGAGCAGCCGCCAGGCCACGTTCTTGAACGGGGTGCCGTTCAGGATCACGAGATAGGCCTGCGCCGGGATCTTCCAGTACCGCTCGTGGCGCCAGAACGCGCGGTCGTGGATCGAGCAGTACAACGGCTCCAGGTCCTGGAAACGCTTGACGAGCCGCTCGGCCAGCGTCCAGTACACGATGCTGAACAGGACGGAGACGACGCTCGCCAGCGCGATCGCAATGTCGTCCCACCCGTAGTAGAGCACCGCAGCGAACGAGTCGAGCATCAGGACCCCGAAGAAGAAGGCCCAGCGCGACAGCAGGTACAGCCCCATCGTGACGAGGTTGTGCCTGTTCTTTGCTTTGAGGCGGCGGCGCAGCTGGACCCGGGTGATGTCGTGCAGTCGGGTGTCTCGCTCCACCGATCGCGGGATCTCGAAGCTGGGCGCGCCCAGCAGCCCGGTCCCTTCCCGGACCTTGCCGCCGACGGGGACCATGACCTTCGTCGCGAGAAGGCAGTTGTCGCCTGTGGTGCTCTGTGCGGGGTAGGCGATCTGGTTCCCGAGGAAACTGTGCCCGGGAACCGTTGCCCGGGACAATTTGAAGGACGTGCTCGAGAAGTCGGCATTGATGATCGAAAGTCCGTCGGCGACCATCGTTCCACTGCCGATCGTGGTCAGGTATGGGTTCTCGTGCCGCACGTCCGTGCCGAAGTTCGAGCCACTCTGCACCACGGTGGAAAGGTCGTACCCGACCCACTGCAGATAGTTGACGATGTAGGAGCTGTCGCCGAAGAGCCACACCAGGAACCGCACGTTGGTCATGCGCGCGATCGCCTTGTGGATTCCGTAGTGGAAGCCGTACAGCGGATACACCGTGTCGGGCTTGATCGCGCGGTTCAGCAGACGGGGGACGGTGCCGACGAAGAGCAGGCCGACCACCACGTACGCAGCGAAGAGAACCGCGGATACCAGCAGCACGTCCCCGTAGAACCACCAGGTGGTGAGGGCGAGGGGTCCCGGGTTCACGAGTTGGTTGAGCTGCGGGATCCCGGCGAGCACCAGCACTATGCCGCCGACCAGCACCGGCACGACCAGCACGAGCACGGTCAGCAGTTGCGTGATGCCGAACATCGCGGCCCGCAGGGCGGCTCCCGGGGCCGCGTCGACCACGCGGTAGTCCACCTCGGCGCGTTGCGCGGGCGACCCGTGCCAGCTCTCGCCCGCGGGCACGGCCTGCCCACGATGCAGGGAGGAGGCATGACCGAGCTGGGACCCGTCGCCCATCGAGGTGTCGATGTCGATCACGGTCATCTCGCCGACGAACACGTCCTTCCCGAGGGTGACCGCGCCCGTCTGAATCATCCCGTCGTGGGCCCGGTAGCAGGAGATGAAGGAGTCCTTGCGGATGACCGTGCCTGCGCCGATGGTGAGCAGATCGGTGCACACCGGGAAGTTCCGGGAGAAGATCGTGACTCCGGGCCCGATCTTCGCGCCGAGTGCCCTCAGATAGAAGTTGAGGATCGGCGACGCCGTGCTCGACCGCGCTCGGCCGCCGATCAGCAGGAGCAGCGGGTTCGACCGCACCAGCGTCTTGACGACCCAGAAGCGGACGTAGCCGAGGCTCCAGACGCGGAACTCCTGAGGCTTCCACCGTCCGATGAGCACCCATTTCGCCACGATGGGAAGCACGCACAGAGCGACCACGCTCGCGTCACCGAACATGATCGACCGCAGGTAGACATCGCCCACACCGGAGCCCGCGGAGATCCAGTCGTAGCCGAAGTTCGCGATGTATCCGGCCAGGTAGGAGTAGGCGAGGAAGATCAAGAGCTGCAACGCCCCGCAGAGGACGTACTGCCGAGTGCCGGCTCGTGGCGGGGCAGGTGTCGGCGTCGTCTCCTCGGCCGGTGCCGTCTCCTCGGCCGGCGCGGGCCGAGGAGACGGCACCGCGGCTCGGGCGGGGGCTGGAGCGGGAGTGGTCTCCGTGAACGCCGTGGCGAGGCTTCTGACCGTGGGGTGCCGGTAGATGTCCTTCATGGACACCGCCGGCAGATCCGGTCGTTTCCTGATCCGGGCACAGAACCGGGCCATCACCATCGAGTCGGCGCCCAGGTCGTCGAAGAAGTTGCTGTCGACGGGCACCTGCTCGACGTCTGCGATGTCGGCCAGCAGTTCGGCGAACTTCCGTTCGGTGTCGAACGCCGGCCGTGGCGAAATGGTCATCAGGGGTGCTGTGACGGCCGCCCAATCCTGAGCCGAATCTCCCACGAACGTGAGCTCCTTAACATCAATGCCGTAATTCAATGGCGCACTACAGGCTCGGGAGAGGCCCGCGCCGAAACTGCATGACGGTACGTCCGCGCGCCGGGTGTAAAGCGGTGCGCGGCTGGGAAAACTGGCCGGCATGATGAGGAGTGGCCGGCGGAGAGCGAAGGCGGGAAAGAAGGCCGGTCGGACGTCCGTGCTGTGACTGCGGGGCACGGGGGCTCGGGGCCGGCGATGCGTGAAGTCAGTGCATGCTGTACCGATCAGGCCGACGACAGAGTGAAATCAGTGGGTCGTCCTACGTGGATTACCCGCAGATCTCCCGTCGTGGCCGTGGTGGCCGGGGTGCATGTACGCATGGCGGGGGACGGTGCCGGGGATCAGATGTCCATGCAAACAACGCTCCACCACGATAAGTTGAAGTGCCAAGTGTCGGGTCCGTCTCTGGCTCCGGCTCGTTATGTCGCGGGCGAAGCCTAGCTCGCCCCGTGGCAAAGCGCTATAACAGTGTGTGAATTGTCGGAAATTAAATGTACGTCCAGTTGTGCTGTGAATATGGGGACGTTTACCGACGAATCCGGCAGGGTGACCTCGCGTCGAGGCGGGCCGTGCGGAAACCGATACTACGGTGCGAAACCGTGAATACGGAGCGCTTCGGTGAAGTCCGGTCCCGGATTGTCACGAACAGCGTGAATGTCCTGGTTGATCTCGCTGCCCCGCCCCAGGTCGAGCACGGCGGGTGATCGTGGTCCGCCAACCGCTGTTTAACGGGCGGCAACCGGGCCCGGCAGATGATCGGGCATCCTGCCCGTGGAGAGATGCGACACGTTCATCGCAGCGCCGGCTCGACGCGGTACATCACCTGGCCGAACTCCACGAGCTGAGCATCCTGCACACAGACCTCGACGACCGTGCCACGCACGCCGGCCGACACGGCGTGAAAGGTCTTCATCACCTCGACGAGCGCGACGGTGGTGTCCTCCTCGACCAGCGCGCCGACCGTCACGAACGGTGGCTTCCCCGGCTCGGACTGCGCGTAGAAAATGCCCATGGTCGGGGCGGTGATCTCCACCGAGTCGGCGGAGGGCGCGACCGCCGGAGCCGCTGCCGCGACGGGCGCCGGCGCGACCGCGGCCGGGAGCACCTGGGGCACGGGTGTCGTGACGGGGGCGCTGCCGACCGACGGTGGCTCGCCCTTGCCGATCGTGACCTTCAGGTCGCCGACCTGCAGCTCCAGATAGTCGAACGACGAGCCGTCCAGCGTCTCGATCAAGCGGACGACCTGCTCGACATCCGCATCGCTCAGAGAATCGGTCATCTCAGCTCCCCTGCGTGGTGGCGGCAGCGCCTGCCCGGTTCTGGACGGTGATCGCGTCGCTGCCGCGCTGGACGCGTACGTACCGGATCCCACTGCTCTGTGCGAGCCGCTCCACGAGCGTGAGCAGCGGCATCCCGGTGGAGGAGTAGCGCCGCGGCGCCCCCGCGGCGCGCATGGCGTCGATCTCGGAGGTGCCCTGCATGATCACGCGCAGCAGCAGTTCGTCGTCGGACAGACCGGGGGCGCCGATGCTCTGCCGCACGTCGTGAAGGGACACGTCCTCGATGGGCCGTTCGTCGAGGATCGCCAGCTCCTGAGCCCTGGGCATGGCGAGGAAGCGGTCCTTGAGGTTCTGGTCCATCCAGGTGTAGCCGGAGTCCTCGCCGTAGCGGCCCGCGGCGAACCGCACCAGCTCGTCGATGACGACGCCGTAACGCTCGCCGGAGGCGACGTTGATCGCCGCCTGCGTGGCGACGTACTGCGAGAACGGCGTGATCATGATGGGGAATCCGAGGTCCTCGCGGACCTGGACGCATTCCTCGAGCACCTCGTCGAGCCGGTGGTCCATCCGGATCTCGGAGAGCTGGAACCGCAGGTTGGATATCACGCCGCCGGGGATCTGGTGGCGGTAGTGGTTGAGGTCGTGGGTCAGGGGTGCGCCGATGGGCAGCGCGTCCTGCTTCGCGAACTCCAGCAGCCGTCCCGAGATCGAGGCGAGCAGTTCCTCGTCGACCGTCGGGGTGAAGCCCATGAGCCGCGCGTTGCGGGCGACGTCGAGCACCGACGGCTGCGCCGAGCCGTTGGCAAGCGGCGGGATGCCGCAGTGCAGCGTGCGCACGCCGAGCTTGAGCGCCTCCAGATACACCAGCGGCGCGAGTCCGGTGGTGCAGTGGGAGTGCAGTTCGACGGGGATGTCGCCCGCCTCCCTGAGCAGCACCGGGAGCAGCGTCCGAATCCGGTCGACGGTGAGCAGGCCACCGGCGTCCTTGAGATAGATGACGTCGGGGCGGTACGCCGCGGCGCGGCGGGCGGTGTCGGCGAAGTGTTCGTCGGTGTGCCGCGGCGAGATCGTGTAGCAGACGGCGATCGCGACCTGGAGTCCCAGTTCACGTGCCAGCGGCATCATCCTGGGGAACTGCCGTGAGAGCTGGTCGGCGGTGTTGGCCATGAACTGGCCGCGGTTGAGCACCCCGATCTCGGCGAGCCTGCGGGAGAAGAGCTCGCCGAGCACCGGGGGAGTGGGCGTGCCGAAGCCGTTGAGGCTGCCGCCCGCACCCCCCATGCACGACTTGGGTGTCCGGGAGATCCTGCGCGCGAGCATGCGCATGGTCTCCCAGGGGTCCTCCTTGAGATCGCGCACCATCTTCTTGAAGAAGATCGCGTTGGCGGGCACCTCGATCACGTCGAACCCGGCGTTGTCGAGATCGCCGGCGAGGGCCTCCATCATCCCGTGGCGGATCCCCATCGCCCACAGGCTCTGCGAGCCGTCACGAAACGTGGTGTCGAGGAATCGGACCTCCTGCGCGGGTGCGCTCACCAGGCGTCCTGCATGACACCGACGGAGTCGGCGACATCGACCCGCATGTCGGTCAGTCCGAGCACCTCGTCGACCGTGAAGCCCCTGGCCACCTCGTCGAGCCGGAAGCGCCCGCCCGGCATGCGGGTGAACAGCGCGAGATCGGTGGCGACGACGTCGACGCAGCCCGGTGCGGTGACGGGGTACGAGCACTCCTCGACGAGCTTCGGCCGGCCCTTGCTGTCGAGGTGTTCGAGAGTGGCGATCACCCTCTTGGCACCGACCGCGAGGTCCATCGCCCCGCCGATCCCCCCGCCCGGCCGGCCCGGCACCGCCCAGTTCGCCAGGTCGCCCTGCCCACCGACCTGGTACGCGCCGAGCACCACAGCGTCCAGCCTGCCGGACCGGGCGATCTCGAACGAGGTGACGCTGTCGAAGAACGACGCTCCCGGCTCCAGCGTGATGAAGTTGCCGCCGGCGTCGTGATGATCGGGATCCCGCTCGCCGTTCGTGACGAACCCGCCGTACTTCAGCACGCCGTTCTCGCCGTGCAGGACGACGTTGCGTCCGCCCAGGAAGTTGGCCACCAGGTTGGGCAGCCCCGCACCCAGGTTGATGATGCTCCCGGGTTCCACGAGCATCGCGACGCGGTGGCCGATCTCCTCGCGGGTCAGGCCCGGCTTGTCCGCGTACAGCCGCCCGCTCTGAGCCGAGCGGGCCGCGCGGCGCGGGAGGTTGCCGACGTCGATGTGGACGGTTCCGACGACCACCCTCGCGACGAACACCCCGGGCAGGTCGATGTCCTGCGGGGCGATCTCGCCGACTTCCACGATCTCGTCGACCTCGATGATCGCCACCCGGGCGGCCTTGGCGAAGCTGTCGTTGAAGTTGCGGCTCGCCCCGCGGAACTGCACGTTGCCCATGCGGTCGGCGCGCCAGGCGCGCAGCAGCGCGTAGTCGGTGCGGATGCCGTGTTCGAGCAGGTGTGGACGCCCGTCGAAGTCACGCACCTCCTTCCCCTCGCCGACGAGGGTGCCGGCTCCGGCGGGGGTGAAGAAGGCCGCGATGCCCGCGCCTCCCGCCCGCATCCGCTCCACGAGGGTGCCCTGGGGGACGATCTCGAACTCGAGCTCGCCGGCCAGAATCTGCTGCTCCGCGATGGTGACCGGGCCGGGGCGGGACGAGAACGAGGCCACCAGCTTGGCCAGCTGCCCGTTCTCGGCCAGCAGCTGCGCGGTCGGCTGCCCGGGCACGCCGAGCCCGTTGCAGTAGACGGTCAGCCGCCTGGCGCCCTGGTCCCGCAATGCGGTGATCAGGCTCGACGGGAAACGATGGGTGACCCCGAACCCCGCGATGGCGACGCTGGACCCGTCGGCGATGTCGGCGACGGCAGCGGCCGGTGAATCGAAAACCTTGTCCACACTTCTCTCCTGGAATGTCGTTCGGGGCCCTAGTGCCGAGGAAACGAGGTCGTCTTACCCGCCTCCGGCGCCCAGGCGGCGCCTCGCGGCGTTGTCGTCGGCGCCGATACAACAGCGGTATCGGCGCCTCCTCCGCCTTGCGATCCATCCGCCTGGACACCGGATCCGGGCAAGGAACCCCGTTTCCGCGACACTAGGAGGACTTCCAGGTGCCTCCCCAGAACAGCTCGCTGGACAGGTACCGGGAAACGCCCTTCACGTTCGGTCTGGCGATCGCGGCCTTCGCCGCTCTGGCCATCCAGGCCACGGCCAGGTCGTCGTTGAGCAGCTCCTGCGCCTTCTGGTAAGCCGCTATCCGCTCTGCCGGATCAGTGGTGCTCGTGGCCTCGTCGAGCGCGGCGTCGACCTGGGGGTTCGAGTACTTGCCGTAGTTGTTGATCCCGCCCGTGTGGAACTGGTTGTACATGAACGGGTAGGGGTTCTCGTACGGCCCGCTGATCCAGTGCAGCATCTGGAAGTTGCCGCCCTGCACCACCGTCGTGATCACGGTGGCGATGTCGTCGAGCTGCAGCTTCACGTTCAGCCCGACCGCGGCCCACTGCGCCTGCAGGAATGTCGCGAACTGGACGTTGTTGGGCGAGGTGGCGTCCTGGAACGTGAAGTCCGGGTTGCCGCCGGAGGCGCGGTAGTCGGCGATCAGCTGCTTCGCCTTCTCCGGGTCGTAGGTCGGGTAGGAGTCGGCTGCCTTTCGGCTGAAATACTGGTCGCCCTCGGCGAAGGCGGTGGTCGCCAGGTCGCCGGCGTCGCGGTACTGGGTGGCGTTGAGCGCCTTCGGGTCGATCGCCCGGATCACGGCCTCACGCATACGGGGATCGTCGAAAGGCTTCTTGGAGAAGTTGAAGTACAGGAACTCGCCGTCGCCGCCCGGGCCGTAGTACGTCTCGAGGTTCTGGTCGAGCGACGAGCGCTGGGCCTCGGTGAAGAAGCCACCGATGTTGAGGTCGATGTCGCCGTTGGCGACCGACGCGTAGCGCGTCTCGGTGTCGGGGAGCGGCCGGAACTCGATGCCGTCGAGGTAGGGCTTGCCCTTGTCCCAGTAGCCGTCGAACTTCGTGACGACGATCTTGTTGTTCGGGATCCACTCGACGAAGCTGAACGGCCCGGCGCCCACGGGGTGGCGCCCGTAGTCCTCGCCCCACTTCTGCACGGCGGTCGGCGAGGCGATCGTGCCGAGGTTGCCCGAGGAGAACGGCAGCGCGAACGACACGGGGAAGGAGCCGGTGGGCCGCTTGAGCACGAACTCGACGGTCAGCGGATCGACAGCCGTCATCGAGTCGATGGGTTCGGTGTAGAGGTGTCCGAGCGCCGTGGCCTTGTCGCGCTGGCGGGCGACGTTGAAGATCACCGCGTCGGCGTCCAGCGGCGTGCCGTCCTGGAAGGTCACTCCCTCGCGCAGGCCGAGCAACCAGGTCTTGCCGTTGTCCGGCGTGGTCATCGACTTGGCCAGGTACGGCTGCGGGTCGCCCTTGCTGTCCATCTTGAGCAGCGAGTCGTAGACCGCCGACGCGATGAGGTTGGACCCGACCGTGGGGTCGAAGGACCGGGCCTCGGTGTACATCCCGACGACGAGGGTTCCCCCGCTGGTCGGGGTGCCTTCTGCGGCTGGGTCACCCCCGAACGGCTGGGAGGCATCCAGCCCGGCGGTGACGGTGTCGGGCCGGTCGCCGGCCTCGCCACAGGCAGTGCCTATCAGAGAGAGAGCCAGAAGCACTGCCAGACCGTGCAGTGCACGAACGCGCCTCGTTTGCGATCTCACGGACCACATCACCCCGCTCGAGCTGTCCCATTACAACGGCGTACTGGACCAACCCCGACGAACTCGGCAGCTGCAGCCAGACGGGTGCCCGTGGCCCGGGCAATCAGCTGGGGGAGCTACGACTTCGACGCGTTTACCGGCTCGATGAACCGATCGTGACCATAACAGGCAGCGAGATTGTTCACAATCATGTTGCCAATGCATACTCGCGCCGGCCCGAGTCCGATGATCAACCCGGGCCGGCGCAGTACGTGGTCGTCAGGCAGCCCGCGCCGAGACGAGGTGCTGGGCGAGCAGGGCGGCCTGATCCCGGATCTCCGGGACGGCGAGCGACTCCCACACCGCGCCCTTTCTGGGCGGGCCGACGGCGTACATCGCGAGGGCGATGGCGCCGGTGCTGTCGAGGAGCCGGCCGTCGGGTGTGCAGGCCAGACCGATGCCGAGTGGGTCGGGGGCGACGGTGCCGCGGTCGACCAGGCTGCGCAGGAGGGGGTCGACGGTCTGTGTGACGTCGTTCAGCGGACCGGTGCAGTTGACGAGTGCGTCGGCGTCGAGGGCGACACCATCCAGCTCGACCCGGCAACGGGACCCGAGATCCTCCACCCCTTGGAGGCCACCGCCGTGCACGGAGAGCCGGCCTGAGGCACGGTAGGCGCGGATCCGGGCCGCCGGCGCAGGAGCCATCCGGTGCCGGCGCACGTCCCAGTCGCGGGAGTGGGCGGTGAGAAACCGGCGGCGCTCGTCGAGGTCGAGGCGAGCCCAGATCGACGGAGTGGCGGCCCGCAGGCCGTCGATGACCGCGCGCCAGTTCACGCCCTGGCGTGCGGCGACCTCGATCTGGGTGCGGATCAGTTCGGCGAGCCCGTCCGCCGTCAGCGGTCCCAACGGTGGGATGGGGGAGACCCAGTCGGTGAGGGCCTGCGCAAGGTGCGTGCGCGGCAGTTCACCGTGGCGGCTGACCATCACCACTCGTCGCCGAGGAGCATCCTCCAGGAGCGTGATCGCGGCATCGACCGCGGTCAGCCCGCTGCCGACGAGCACGACCGTGGCGTCATCGGGCAACGCGGTGAGGGCGTCGAGGTCCCACGGGTTGCGCACGTGCCACGCGGCGTCCGGAAGCGGCCCGGCCGCGGTGGCCAGCTGCCGGGGTGCGGGGTTGCCGTAGGCGAACACCACCGCGCCGGCGCGCGTGGAGGTGTCCCCGGCGGTGAGCGTGAAGCCGCCCCCGTCGGCGACGACATCCTCCACGCGCTCCGTGACCACCCTCAGCCGACCGTCACCGAACTGTGAGACCAGGCTCCGCAGGTACTGCCCGAACACCATCCGCGGCACGAAATCCGTCGGCTCCACCGCATAGCCGGCCTGCCGGGCCCACTCCACGAAATGCCCCGGCTCCTCGGGGAACGCACTCATCACCTGGGCCCGCACGTTGAGCAGATGCCGCGGATCCGTGGTGCTGTACGCCGCCCCGAGATGGCGCCGGCTCGCCTCGGACTCGAACACCACCACCCGCAGATCGCTCGCGCCGGCTCGCAACAGGTGCACCGCGGTCAACGTGCCGCTCGCACCTCCACCGATGACAGCGATGTCTGTCCGGAAATCACCCCGAACGCCGGATTCTGCGCCTCCGACGATCCCCACCGTTCGACTCATGTCGCACCCCTCGGAATCCCGCAACGGCTAATGACCGTACATTACGTCGGGCGCTCCCAATATGTGAACGAGAGGCTGGTCACGGCCTTGTGCTAGCTCCCGCAACGGGGTGTTTGACCGTCTGCGGCTCGACCGGACAGACGTGGTCGATGGGCCGGATCGTCGGACCTCGGCCGGCGGCAAACCGCAGGTGGCCGGGTACTTCATCAGTGTGCGTGCCACCGGAGAACTCGTGTAGCACTCCGAGCGTCGTGGCCTGGGTCTCGTCTTGCCGCCCCGAGAGCGGCCGGACCCGGAAAGAGCAGAAACTGCGCAACGGGGATCAATTCCTCATTGCGCAGTAGCGGCCCGAGCTTGCCGAGAACGTGCTGGTCAGGCTGCCGGCGGAACGGTGGCCAGCTCGTCGGAGAGCACGTCCTCGCCGTAGAGGTCGTGCACCCAGTTGGTCTGGTAGACGGTATCGAGGTAGCGCTCGCCCAGGTCGGGCGCGAGGGTCACCGAGGTCAGGTCGGGCGAGCCGTGCTGCTCCAGCCAGCGCACCGCGCCGCTGACGGCCGTACCGGTGGAGCCGCCGAACAGGAACCCGCGCCGGGCCAGCTTGTGGCACGTCCGGATCGTGTCGGCCTCCTCGACGTGCACGACCTCGTCAACGTACGAGTCGTCGAGCAGCGGGGGACGAACACTCGTGCCCAGACCGGGGATCATGCGGCGCGCAGCGGGGGTACCGAAGGTCACCGAGCCGACGCTGTCCACGGCCACGATCCGGACCGACGGGTGCCGCTCCTTGAAGAAGCGCGAGCAGCCCATGAGGGTGCCGGTGGTTCCGGCCCCGACGAACAGCACGTCCAGGTTCGGGAACTGGCGAGCGATCGCCGGCCCCGTCCTGCGGTAATGCGACTGCGCGTTGCCCGGGTTGGTGTACTGGTTGAGCCACACGTATCGATCGTCGGACGCGCACATCGCGCGGACGTAGTCGATTCGCGCACCCAGCAAACCGCCGGAGGGCGACGGCTCGGTAACGATGTGCACCCGGCTGCCCAGCGCCTCCATCAGGCGCCTGGTGGCCAAGTTGCAGCGAGAGTCGGTGACACACAGGAATCCGTAGCCCTTGCTCGCCGCGATCATGCTGAGCGCCACGCCCAGGTTCCCCGACGACGACTCGATCAGCACGGAACCGGGCCTGAGCAGGCCTTTCCGCTCGGCGGCCTCGACCATCTCGGTCGCGGCCTTGAGTTTGATCGAGCCGGCGAAGTTGAAGCCCTCGCACTTCAGGAACAACGACTGCCCGAACATCGAACGGAGATCGATGTAGAGCTCGTCCTCGTTGAATTCGTGAGGTGCAGAAATGATCGGCATAACGTCCTCCGCGACGCAGAAGCACTGGCGGGGGCCTGTGCGGTCATGGTCTTCATTTGGTTCGGGATCGTGGTCCCGCTGGCTTTCTTGCTCGTTCGAAGACTGCCGTCCGCCTTGCACCGGAGCCATCGGGGCGCCCCCCGTCCTGGGAGGAAGACCCCCCAAACCCACCTGGGGTAGACCCCCGCTCCGGGACCGGCCGTGAGGCTGGCTAACTCCTGGTCAACGGGCTTGGGGGAGTGCGGTCTGCAGCGTGAGCTGGGCTCCGCGGGGTCTGCCGCCCGGCGGCGGTCGACCGGGCCTCGCTGCTTGGGTCCGGCGTGCCAGAAGTGCGGCTCGGGACACCGGCCAGTGCGGCTGCAGCCATGCGTAGGGCGGTCACCGGTGTGGAACCGATAGCGGTGCCTGACACGGCCGACCGCCCCCACAACCGGCAGGCGTCTCGGCCATCCAGGGCACCGGCCGAGCTGCGGATGCCGTAACGGGTCAGGACCAGCCCGCACCTCGACGCCGCCCGCCGCCCCAGCGGACTGATCAGCATCCCGAGGCGGCAGCCAACCCGACCTTGATCACCAATCCGGCCCCCTCAGCTGCACCAAACCCGGCCGCCCGTCCCCGTTCGGCGATCAAGCCGCGGCAACCGAGGGTGGCCAGCCCGGCGACGAGGCCGGGCCGGCCTTGATCATCGTTTCGGCACCGAGAGCCGTGCGTGACCCGGCTGCTGGCCCCCATCCTGGTGATCAAGCATTCGCAGGCGGGGGGTGGCCGCCCCGGAGGAGCCGGTCGGTGCCAGCCGAGACTTGATCATCGGTTTGGGCCTCCGAGCCGTGCCCGACACGCCTGCTCGTCCCGGTTCGACGATCAAGACCGGGCGGCCGAGGGGCGGCCACCCGGCGCGGGGCTCGGCCGCTGGGCTGTCCGGCGCTTGGTCACCGGTCCGGGCACGTGAGCGTGCCTGACACGGCTACCGGCCCCGATTTTGTGATCAAGGTGCGGTATTCGAGGGGTGGCCGCCCGGCGCGGGGCTGGTTGGTGCCGGCCCGGTCTTGATCATCGGTTTGGGCCGCTAAGCAGTACTGGACCCGGCCGCCCGTCCCCATTCGGCGATCAAGGGGCTTGATCATCGGTTCGGGCCCTTGAGCCGTGCCTGACACGGTTGCCGGTCCCCATTTGGTGATCAAGGCGCGGTATCCGAGGGGTGGCCGCCCGGCGCGGGCGCCGATCGGCGTCAGCCCGGCCTTGATCATCGGTTTGGGCCCTCTGGCCGTGCCTGACCCGCCTGCCGGTCCTCATTTGGTGATCAAGGTCAGGTGGCCGAGGCCGGCGGCCGGGGCCAGGTCGCCGGGGCTGTCTGGGTCTTGATCACCGGGTCGGTCCCTTCAGCTACACCGGGCACGATTACCCCCTCCCCATTCGGTGATCAAGCCGCGGCGGCCGGGGTCGCCGCCTGGCGCGGGGCTGGTCGGTGCCAGCCCGGCCTTGATCATCGGTTCGGGCCATCGGGCCGCGCCGGACACGGCTGTTCGTCCCCGTTCGGTGATCAAGGTCCGGCGCCGAGGTCGACTATGCCGTGGCCATCTGGGCCGTACCCAGCACGTGTGGGGTGGAGGGCTGGGTGAATCGGATGTCCGGGAACCGGAGTCTGCGCAGCTCGGTGACCTCGAACCCGGCTGTGGAGATCGTTCCGACCGGGTCGGTGGCGGTGTGGCAACCTCCCGCGATCCGTGGCCAGAAAGTGGCGTCGACGATTTTCTGCACGGCCCGTAGACCGGGCGTGGGGGCGATGGTGTGCTCGAGGAACCGCAAGCTCCCGTTCGGGCGCAGCACCCGGCGGACCTCGGCCATTGCGGCGGCACGGTCGGGCAGCGAGCACATCACCAGGCACAGCACCACGGCGTCCACGCTGTCGTCCGCCAGCGGTACCTTCTCGGCACGCCCGGGCGTGACGGTCACCGGCACCGGTGCCGTGGCGGCGGCGCCTTCGGCGTGGGTGCGCAGGTAGGGCTCCGGTTCGACCGCGACGACCTCGCTGACGGTGCGCGGGTAGTGAGCGAAGTTCAGTCCGTTGCCGGCGCCCAGCTCCACCACGCGTCCGGACAGGCCTGCGAGCAGCTCGGTACGCAGGCCGGACATGCCCCCGGCCTCCATCCGCCGGCTCATCCGTGCGTAGATCCAGCTGAACATGGGGTGGCGCAGGTCGGAAGGAGTGGGCGAGGAGTTCGCAGCGGTCATGGCATGGGTGTCCTCTCGCGCAGCAGGCCCCGCCGCCGCTGCGCGGGTGTGTCCGGGCAGCAGCGGCTGATGACGAACCGGACCAAGAAGAACGATCTCCCTTTCGGTACGGCGATGGCAAGACGTCGTCGACAACGTTCTCCGACGATCCCTCCGCCGAGACTCCCGGCACCTTCGCCGCTCGGCCCCGCCGAAGCTGCTTCGGCGTGGTCCCGGAATCATGCGCCCGCAGCCACCGACGTCTGCGCAGGCAGCACCGTGCTGAATCGCGACGGTTGCAGCAGCAGCGCCAGCACGGTCGCGACGGCGGATCCGAGCACGATCTGGATGAGGGCGGCGGCACCCCAGGACCAGGACTGGGCGAGCGAGCTGAAGAGAAGGCCCGCGAACGCGGCCGGGATGTAGATGCTGGTGACGAAGATCCCCGCTGTGAGGCCCGCGCGGCGGCCCTCGACCGACTTCACCAGGAATCCCGCGAGGAGGACGAACGCGCCGGCGCTGAAGGCGATCCCGAACATCAAGGCGAAGACGATCTGCCACACCATGTTGCCGGGGCCGAGGAACACGGCTGCGCCGGCGACGCCCGTGAACGCGAAGGATGCGGGCAGCACGATCCGTGGGGAGAGTCGGTCGCCGAGGTGTCCGCCGTAGAAGGACAGGAGCGCGCCGGCACCGGAAATCCCCGCCACCAGACCGGCTTGCGCGGCCGAGTAATGCAGGGCGGTCTGCATGAACGTCCCGTACATGCCCAGGAAGCCGAAGTCGACCAGGCCACCGATCACGGTCATGACGACCAACAGGACGGTGTTGCGGTTGAGCAGCGTGTCGGCGCCTCCGACGACTCGGTGGCTGGTCTGGGCCTGTGCCCGTCGTTCCGTCAGCCACGGCCGCGCGAACACGGCGATCGCCACGGCCACGATGCCGCCGAGCACCGCGAAGACGATCTCCGGCAGGCGCCATTGGCCGGTGCGGGTGAGCAGTGCTCCGCCGAGCGTCGGTCCGATCAGCGCGCCGAGGGCGAAACAGATGTTGATCGTGCCGATCGCCATCCCCCGCCGCGCCGGGAACGCCGTGGCCGCGATCGCGATCAGAGCGGTGAACTGCATGGATTCGCCGACGCCCGACAGCACCCGCCACAGGGTCATGTCCCAGAGCCCGAACGAGAGCGTGGTCAGCCCGGTGGCGGCGGAGAAGATCACGGTTCCGGCGAAGACCGTCCACTTACGGCTCACGCGGTCGATGAGGTATCCGGACGGAAGGCCCAGCACACCGATACCCAAGGCGAAGATGGTGGACTGCAGCCCGGCCTCCGTCGTGCTGAATCCGTAGTCGTTGCGCACCGCGACCAGGAGCACCGGGAAGACCTGCCGGTCCATGGCGTTCACCAGGTACGCAAGCAGGAGGAGAACGAATATCGCGCCGGCCGCGTAGCTGCGCTCCGTGCCGCCCCGGCCGCTCGTCGTGTCGGATTCGATGGTGTTGCTCACCTGAAACACCTCCTTCGATCTCCCTGCGCGGTCGACGAGGCATGCCGACGACGGGGGTCGGCGCGGGGAAATGTGGGCGCGTGCTGGTTGCGGTGACTAGAAGTGGTCGCGTGTTTCGACTGGTCCGTCGCCGACCACGGCCGTTGCTTCGATCTCGATGAGCAGGCCCGTGCCCACCAGCGCGTTCACTCCGACATGTGTCCGGGCCGGCCGATGGTCGCCGAAGAACTCCGTGTAGGCCCGGTTGACCTCGTCCTGCTGGTCCATTCGCGTGTTGTAGATGACGACCTTCACGATGTCGGTGACGGCAGCGCCCGCGGCATCGAAGGCGGTACGGAGGTTGCGCAACGCGCGAACGGTCTGGTCGTAGAGCCCGGCCGGTACCCGGAGCTCGTCCTCGTCGTGCGGGTGCTTGTGGACGAGGGGAAAGGCGGTCGCTCCGGAAATCTGCACGGTGCGCGGATTCGCGCCGGTGCTGACGGCGATGCTGAACGGCATCTCGTTCGGGTCGGCACCGCCGGTGATGATGGTCGTCAACGCACTCTCCACGGATCGAGGTGGACGGGAGGAGCCGCCGCCCTGCGTCAGGGAGCCGGGACCACGGTGTTGGTGAGCGTTCCGATGCCCTCGACCTCGACCTCGACGACGTCACCCGCAGTCAGGTAGCGAGGGGTGTCCATGCCCCACGCGACGCCGGACGGCGTACCGGTCGCGATGATGTCTCCTGGCTGCAACGTGAGAGCCTGGCTGATGTTGCTGACCAGCGTGGGGATCCCGAAGAGCAGGTTGCGCGTGTTGTCGTGCTGGCGCACCTCGCCGTTGACCCGGGTGGTGAGGTCGAGGGCCTCCGGCTCCTTGATCTCGTCGGCGGTGACGATCCACGGCCCGCACGGCGCGTAGCTGTCGGCCGACTTGCCTCGGAACCACTGCAGGTGAGCCTGTTGGACATCGCGTGCGGTGACGTCGTTGACGATCGTGTAGCCGAAGATGTGGTCGAAGACGGCGTCCGCCGGGATCGACTTGCCGCCACGGCCGATGACGATCGCGAGCTCGCCCTCGTAGTCGAGTGCCTTGGTGAACTCGGGATCCTGGATGATGCTGCCGCCGTCGCCCACGAGAGCGCTGGCAGGCTTGGTGAACCACACCGGCCGCTCCGGCACGGAGAAGTCGGTGCGTCCTTCGGCTCGCGCGCCCTCGGCAACGTGCTCACGGTAGTTCTTGCCGACACACAGCACGTTCTTCGGTGGGTGGGGTATCGGGGCGCGCAACGTCGCCGACGCTCGCGGCACCAAGTCGCCTCGCTCGAGCGCGACGAGCTCGTCGGAGGTGAGCGGGGTGCCGATGACACCGACCGCGTCGACCGCCGATTCGCGGCCCGGCAGCGCCCGGACGGGAGCCAGACCGCTCTCGAACACCACAGCGGCCGAGGTGGTGCCCGACCAGTCGATGGTCGCGATTCTCATGCGTCCTCCAAGATGGCGAACAGCCGGGCAGGGGACCCATCGCAGTCGGCGAGCTTGTAGAACGCGGCGTAGATGGTGGCGCTCGTGTTCCTGAGCAGGTGGAGCTGGGTGGCGTGCTCGACGAGGTACACGCCGCCGCCGAGCAGGATCCGGTGCACGACGAACTCCTCCGAGGTGAAGTCCGTCTTCCTGGCGCACTCCTCCTCGAAGAAGTCGAAGACGACCGCGGTGGGCTTCTTCGTCAGCAACCACTGCGCGCCGCTCTCGGCGAGGTAGGGCGACTCGGTGTAGTACCGGGGGAAGGTGCCCCACATCCGGTCGGTCCAGCCGGTGGCCAGCACGGCGACATCGCCCTCCCGGATACCGGGGTCGGCCGTCTCGAGGTCGTCCCAGGTGACCGGCTCGCTCGGCTTCTTGTCGAGCTCGAAGAGCGCGACCGGTCCGGACAGGTCCTGCAGAGAGGCGTCGCTCGTCGTCGACCCGTCCTCGTAGCAGTGCAGGGGAGTGTCGATGTGTGTGCCGGTGTGAACGCTCGCGTGAATGGAGCTCACCTGCCAGAAACCCGGCCCTCGGTGGAAGCGTTCGATCCCCACTTTGACGTTGGTGGAGGGGGGTCCGACTGTTTCGGTCGAGACCTCGACGCTGAGATCGATCATTTTCCCAGGCATATGCCATCCTTTGCTGGCGGATTTGGTATACCAAGTGTATCAATAATTTATGAGTTGAGGCCCGGAATGGGGGCAATGCCACACTATTTCAAGCGATCGGGCTCGGCATTGCGTCGTGATGGGCCACGTAGACCTCGCAGGCTCGCTCGATGTGGCGCCGGGCGATCGCCGCTGCACCGGCCGCGTCGCCCTCGGTGATCAGCCGTACGAGCTCGTCGTGGTGCAGATGAATCTCCGCCACCCACTCGTCGTCGTCGACGATGTTGCTCAGGGCTGAGATGGCGATGCGGCTCCACAGTCGATCCAGTGAGTCCTGGAGGAACGGATTCGCCGCCAGGACGCCGATGTACTCGTGGAACCGGTGGTTCACCTCCGAAACCCCCGCCAGATCCCGCTCGGCGGCGCGGTCCTTGATCGCATCTGCGCGTCGACGGAGTTCGGTCAGCTGGGAACGGGTCAGCTCGCCCTCGGCGCAACGAGTGGCCGCCAGCTCCGCGGCGAGCGCCTCGAGCACGGCCCGCACCCGATAGACGTTGCCCACTTCGGCGGATGAGATCGTGGCGGCCGCAAGACCGCCGTGCGCGGAGACCGGCACCAGAAGGCCTTCGTTCTGCAGCCGCTTGAGCGCTTCCCGAACCGGCGTTCTACCCATTCCCAGCTGGTCGCCGAGCTGGCGCTCGAACCATACGGCGTCATTGTTGGCGCGGTTGCGCAGGACCAGGCCGTAGATCGCCCGGTAAGCAATATCCGCCTGACTCTCGACCCCTTGGCCGGCCGCCGATCTCGGGCTCATGACGGGAAGTATACCCAGTGCACCGCAAATATCTTCGAACTGCTTTTGGTGTCGAGCAACGAAGAATGGGGCAGCGATCTCGCGGACAAAGCTCGGCTCGGGCGAACCGCCGGTGGGCAGCAGGATGTTCGGACTCATCGGTGCGACTCCACGGGTTCGAGCCGGCAGCTGAGGCTGCGTGCAGTCCCGTCGATCGCCGCCAATGCGTCCTCACCGAGGGTCTCGGCGACCATCGAACAGACGGCAGGGGGCTCCATGTCGAACGGGTAGTCGGTGCCGAGCACGAGCCGGTCCACTCCGACGATCGACGCGAGCGCGCTGAGCACGGCGGGGCTGTAGACGACGGTGTCGAAGAAGAACCTGTCGAGGTACTCCTCGGGCCGGCGGAGCAGGTCCGGCGCTACGCCACGTGCCTCCCGACCGTGCGACAGCCGCCCGACGGCATAGGGCAGGTATCCGCCGCCGTGCACCAACACGAAACGGAGTGCGGGGTGGCGGTCGAGTACGCCCCCGAAGATGAGCGAGCCGGCCGCGATCGTGGTGTCGAACGGGTTGCCGAGGAAGTTTCCGAACTCGTGGGTGCGCAGCCGATCGGCTGCCGCGACATTGACCGGATGCAGCTCGACGGGCGCGTCCAACCGCTCGCAGGCCCGCCAGAACGGCGTCAACCGCTCGTCGTCCAGGTACCGGCCGTCGATGTTGGTGCCGATCATGCTGCCCACCGCGCCCAGCCTCGTCACGGCGTCCTCCAGCACGTCCGCCGCGGCGTCGCCCCAGGGGAGCGGCACGCTGGCGAAGAAGCTGAAACGGTCGGGCCGGGACGAGACGGCCTCTGCCAGACCCTCGTTGATGCTCCTGTGGAAATCGACCGCCAACTCCTCCGGCAGGTCGTAGCCGAACATGTCGATCCATGTCGAGAGCACCTGGACGTCGATCCCGCACTCGTCGAGATGGCGGAGCCGGTCGTCGAGATCCGCCATTGCCGGCTGCATCGTGCGCGTGGTGCCGGTCGGGAAGGTGAACCGCAGCCCGCTCCCCTCCCCGGCGACCGCCACCGCCGGCGCGAACTCGCCCGCCCGGATGCGCGCGATGGTGGCCGGCGCCAGATAGTGCGCGTGAAGATCGCGGAATTCGATGGTTTCCATGTTCTGCCCTCCTGGGGTGTGGTCCGTCAACCCGTGGTCGCTGTTCATGTCGCCAGGTGTGTCCGGACCGCAGGCTCGGGGAGCCGGGCGAAGGCCATCAGGATGGCTCCGATCAACGGGAACAGCATGAGCTGAACGATCGTGGCGCCTGTCCACCCGGTGCTCTTCACCAGCTCCGCGAACAGATAACCGGCGAACGCGGAGGGCAGGAAGAAGCAGGTCACGAAGGCGCCGGACGCACGCCCGACCAGCGAAGGGCGAACCGAGCGTTGCAACGCCGCGTAGAGGTTGACGTAGACGAAACCGCTGCCGAACGCTCCCTCGAGGAACGACAGGGTCGTCTGTTCCGCCACGGTGTTTGCACCCATGAACATCAGCGCTCCCACGATGATCGCGCACAGAAAGGAGAGCTGGATGATGATGCGGTTTCCGTAGCGGTCGCCGAGATAGCCGGCCGGGATGCTCGCGACGAGCGAGCCGATGCCGAACATCGACGCCGCGAGGCCGGCGTCGTTCACGCTGAGACCGAGCTCGCTCTGCAGGAACGTCGGGTACAACCCGAGATAGGAGTACAGCGAGAGCCCTGCCGCAGCACACGTGAGGCAGAGGACGACGCTGCTGCGGTTGCGCAGCGTCGCAGGCAGCGGCGAACTCTCGGCACCGGTGGCCGGCGGCGCGCGCCCGGTGTCCTTGGCCTCGGTGAAGCCCTTGTCGACCACCAGCAGGATGCCGAGGACGAAGAGGAAGCCGACGACACCGAAGACGTAGAGCGGCAGACTCCAACTCCCGCTGGCGGTGAACAGCCGCGCACCGATCAGCGGTCCGAGGGCACCGCCGATCCCGTAGGAGACGTTCAGTGCGCCGAGTGCGAGTGACCTGCGGGTGTAGAAGTAGGCGCCGACCGCGGAGAAGAGCGCGGCGTTCTGCAGGGACTCGCCCACTCCGGACAGCGTGCGGTAGGCCGCCATATCGGCGAACCCGAAGGCCAGCGGGGTGAGGATCGTGAAGGCCGAGTAGATCGCGATCCCGAACACCATCATGCTCCTGCGGCTCAGACGATCCGCGAGCCGACCCGCGGGGATGCCGCCCAGGCCGATGCCGAGGGTGAAGATCGTGGCGAGGAATCCGCCCTCGGTGAGGGAGAAACCGTAGTGCTTGGTGATCGAGCTGAGCAGGACCGGGAACACCTGCCGGTCGGCGGCATTGATCGCGTACGAGGCGGCGAGGAGCGCGAGCACCACGATCGCGGTGACGGTGAGGCGCTGAGATCGGTGCCCTCGACTCGATGTCCCCACGGTCTCCGGTGAAGCCTGGCTCATGTCCACTCCTCGGCACTGTGGGCGGAACCCGGGTCGTCCGGTCGTCTGACCGGGCGCCCGCGACGTCTGGCGGGCGGTGGGGCCGATCGCATCGGCGAACGCACTGGAAAGCGACGGTATACCGAGTACTCCAGTCGGTACAACGACTGGTTGACAGTTTTACTAGCTGGAAATTTATGTCATATGCATTTCGGGCGATGTCTGAATCAGGCGCTGCCGTACGGTCTGGGGCGGTTCAACCAGGAATGCGGTTTCACCCGTTCCGTTGGGAACCCAGGAGCGATCATCGGTCGGTCCTGTATCCGAAATTTGTCTGGTTTGTCCGCACCTGGCCGCCACATTCGAGTGTCTCTTCAGCGTGCTCACAGGTGCGACGTTCCACACTTCCTACAGCCCCGGTCCGATCGCTTCGGGTCGGCCCGGGACCAGCGGAAGCGCGGTCCGTGACCGGCGGTCGTGGCCGTCGGCGCGACGCGATGGTGAGGAGGTGAGGCACGTGCCGATGCAGCAGCACCGCATCCGTCGCCCGATGGACAGTTGGGCGACCGACGTGCGTCACCGGGCGGCGTCTGGTCAGTGGCTCAATCTGACGGCGGCGCACCGCGCATACAGTGACAACTGACGGGAATGACACGATGGATATTCGTTTTGACGTGTTCAATCTCATCTTCCGGGATGCGCTGCTGAGGGCACTCCTCGTGAACCACGCAAACCGGATCGACAGCGGACATGCCTTGGAGCGGGCTGGTGCCGGAATGTGCTTCGTCGCATTGAGGTGGGCTGACAACGATGGTGCGCGCGGGGCCGCAGGCTCTCAGCTGCTGACGGCGCAGGCGCACATGCCCCGTCACAGGTCGGATGACCACGTGTATCTCGATGTCGTCCTGGAGCGGCTGCGGGCGGCGTTGCCGGTCGGTGCGGCGAGCGACTCGTTCACGATCCGGTGCCGTGAGTCCTCCCCGGAGGTCATGGACAGCGGCGCCGGCACGATCTTCAAGACCACTACGTTCGAGATCGCTCCCGCGTCCCCCGAGCGCGTGGGCAGGACCCTGCTCGACCTTCCGTCCTGGACCGGCCGCGTCGAGGCCCTTGCTGCCGGTGTCACCACCCCCGGTGGCCTCGTCGCGGCGAGTGCCGGGTCACCCGGCCTGAACTGATCACCCGCCCCCAACAGCCCCCGCTACGCCGGCATCCCCGTGGGGGAGACGAGGATCTTCACGTTCTCCTCCTTGTTGTCGATCAGCTGACGGAACCCGCCGGCAACCAGGTCGTCCAACCCGATCCGGCCGGTGATGAACTGCTCGGCATCGACCTTCCCGTCGCGGAGAAGGGCGATGACGTCGGAGTGATCGCCGCAGTAGGCCAGCGAGCCGAGGAGCCGCACCTCGCTCATGACCAAGGCGTTCATGGCCACGCGCGGCACGTGGCCCCAGATCGCGACATTCACGACCGTTCCCCCCGGCCGGACCGAGCCGATCGCGGACGCGAGTACGGCGTCGATCCCGGCGCACTCGAACGCGACGTCGACGCCCGTTCCCCCGGTGAGGTCTCGGATCGCCGCAGCAGCGTCGTCGGTGGTCGGGTCGATGACGACGTGAGCGCCTGCGCCGGGAGCCTTCGCCTTCCGGGCGGCCGCGGGTTCGACGACGATCACGGTGGCGGCCCCTGCGGCGCGCAGGGCCGCTGCCGTGACGAGCCCGATCGGCCCGGCTCCGAACACTGCGGCGGTGCCGCCCTCGCGCAGGCCGGAGAGCCGCACAGCGTGGTAGCCGACGGCCAGCGGCTCGACGAGCGCCCCGACGTCGGTCGGCAGGTGACCGAGGGGGTGGATCCACCGGGCGTCGACGACACATCGCTCGGCGAACCCACCCTGGTCACCGGACAGCCCGACGAAGCCCAGGCTGCGACAGATGTTGTAGCGCCCGGCCTCGCAGGCCGCGCACGTGCCGCACACCCAGTAGGGCTCGACGGCGACCCGGTCACCCTCGGAGATGCCTGTGACGCCCGGCCCGACGGCCGAGACCACGCCGGCGAACTCGTGGCCCATGACGACGGGAATCTCCGCGCCCGTGATCGGATGTGGTGCACCCTTTCTCGGGATGAAGATCGGACCTTCGAGGAACTCGTGAAGGTCGCTGCCGCAGATTCCGCACCAGTCGACCGACACCTCCACCTGGCCGGGCAGGACCTGCGGGTCCGGTACGTCGTCGATGCGGATGTCGCCTGGACCGTGGAACCGTGCAGCGCGCACGTGACCTCCTTGTGCAGCGGGCGCGAGCAAACCGGCCGGCGTGACGCCGGCCTCCGATCGAGTCAACCCACCCGGGAGGCACGAGGCAATCGTGCAACGGGTTGCACCGGCGGCCTGCCCGTCACGGAGCGACGACGGCCGCGACGATCGCTGCCACGGTCTCGGCAAGGGGCGCGGCCGCGGCTGCGGGCAGTCCCTGCTGCTCGACCGTCGCGGCCGGATCGGTGTAGACGAGCTCGACGCGGCCGGCTCGCTCGCGCACGAGCAGGCGCAGCGGCAGGTCCAGAGCCAGGTCGGGTGCCTCCAGCATCAGGGGTGTGCCCGCACGAGGACTGCCGAACAGCACCACCAGCGTGGGGGGCATCTGCAGACCCACCGACCGGGCGCCGGCCGCGTGGTCGATGCGTGCGAAGGGCCCCAGCCCGCGCTGGGCCAGTTCTGCGTCCAGACGCGCCACGGTGTGCTCGTAGTCGTGTCCGCTCGTCGTCGTTCGTCGTTCAGTCATGCGGACAGCATCGTCGCCTGCCGCATCGGCCGCCGAATTGGTCACCGCTCTGGAAGAAGTGCACCTCTCCCCGCCGTTCTGGTTCGCGCATATCATTGATCTCTCGGCCCCGCCGAGTACACGGGAGAATGTGACATTGGAGATCGAATGGGTGGCAAGCGCAAGGACGGGCGATTCCCGGCCGGTTCTTCGCTGATCTTGAAAACGGTCGGCGCGGCGGTTGCTCCGGATCGAGCCGGTAGCGCTCCCCACGACGAACCAGCCGCGCTGTCCTTCGTCGATCGCGGCGGCGCTGCCGCGCGGAGGAAGATCCACCCGATTTCCCTGGCGATCCGCCCGGGACCGCCCCGCTGAGAATGGTGTGGGAATGCAGAGACCGCCCCGTGCGGAGTTGGAGCCAGGGTCCGCCGCGTCCTCCCCGGAGCGGGATCCACAGCGTGCGTCGGACGTGCAGGCGATGCATCACCTGTGTCGGCGCGCCGACGGTGGCGCGGCTCTGGTGCGCTGGCTGGCGCAACGCACGGGGTGCTGGGCCGGGCTGCTGGACCGGTCGGGCGCGGTGCTCGTCGGCGCACTGCCTGCCCTCGAACCCGCGGCCGCCTCGCTCGTCGCCGATGCCCTCGACGACATGTTCGGCCGTGGTCTGCGAACCTTCGTCGCCGACGGTGAGACGCACGCCGCGATACTCCTGGCCGTTGACGTGCCGGCCGGTGTGCAGGGCCCGGTGCTCGTGTTCGTCGGTGCGGATTCCGTGCCGCGGTCCTTGGCGGCCGACGCGGCGGTGCTGCTCGGTACGTGCTGGTGGGCGGGGGAGACCCAGCGCCTCCGCACACAGGTTGACGACGCCGACTCACGTTGCCGCGAGGCCGTCCTGCATCTGGTGATGTCACGCCACATCTCGACGGCCGTGCAGATCGCATCGGCGTTGCGTCCACCGCTCCCCGACCCGTTGCGGGTCTACGTCTTCGAGTGCGGCGCCGAGGAGCGCGACGAGGTGGTGCGCCGCTGCACCGAACTGGCCGGGAGAAGTGCGTTCATCGTGCGCTGCCCCGTCTACCGACGCCACGTGATCGTCCTGGCTGCCGTGCGCAACAGCCGTCGGCCGCCCGGGAACCGGCCGATAGAGGTCGCGGTCGCGGAGGACATCGTCGGCTGCATTGCGGGAGCGGGTGACGTGGTGGCGCTGCGCGACACCGCGGTCGGCTACGAGCAGGCGATCCATGCGCTCTCCGTCGCCCGCGGGCGCGCGGAGCGCTGGGCCCGGTTCGACGCGAAACTGGATCTCCCCACGATCGTTGGTCGCGAGGGCCTGCGATGGGCGAGCGCGCTGCTGAACCCCCTGATCACCTATGTTCCTGCCCGTTCGACGGACCCGGACGCCCAGGAGCTGACGGCCACCGCCCAATCGTGGTTGTTGTTCTCGATGGCGGCCACGCGGCACCTGAAGATCCACCGAAACACGTTGTCGGCTCGGCTGCAGCGGATCGAGGAGCTACTCAGGCTCGACCTCGCCCGCGCGGATCATCAGGCCTCGCTGGACCTCGCGCTGCGGATCAGGGCGACGCCGTGCTCCGCCGACACGCTCCGTCCGGCCGGCCCGGACACCGCCGTCCCACTCGACGAGCTGATGCGGGCCCCCGCTGTCCAGCAGTGGGCACAGACCACACTCCGTCCGGTTCGTGCGGCCGCGGACTCGTCTCCTCTCGAGTCGACCCTTCGAGCGTGGCTGAGCAGCAACTCGCGGCTGAGCGTCACCGCGGAGGCGCTCGGAATCTCGGTGTCCGGTGCGCGCAAGCGCGTCAGCCGGCTGGAGCAGGTGCTACGACGGTCCCTGCTGCACGGCCCCAGCGCGCGGCACGACCTGTGGCTGGCGATGCATGCAGCTGATCTCGGATCGCCGGTGGGAGCTCGCGCCTGACGATTGGTTCCGTTACCAGTGTGCGCCGTCGATGTGCAAACTGATCCTCGCCGGTCAGGGTGACCCGCACCTAGCGTTGCGGCACGGGCAGTGTGAGGAGGCCGCATGTCGCAGCAGCTCGACTGGGAACTCGCCTGGCAGGACCCGCGCCTGGACATCTGCGATGTCTATCTGTTCCGGGGCACCGTGGGCACGGTTCTCGTCATGGACGTCGACCCGTTGTCCGGTTACCACGGTTTCCATCCCCAAGGGCTGTATGAGTTCAAGCTCGATCTCGACGACGACGGGGTCGAGGACGTCACGTTCTCGTTCACCTTCGACGAGGTGGACAACGAACGCCGGCAGCGTTGGGTCCTTCGCCGGTTCAATCGGGCCGAAGCGCTGGGCGTCGTGCTCCTCACAGGAGTCACGGGGGAGGTCTGCGCCGACGGCGGCGCTGTGCGAGCCCTCGCCGGACCGGCGGCGGATCCGTCCTCCGTGATGGACGCCGGCATCGCCGCGGCGCGGACGACGAACTCGGGTCTCGGGCGCGTCGCAGTAGAGGATTTCGTCCTCGACGAGGCTGCGGCCCTGCCCGGCGGCACCGACGTCGGAGCCATCGTGATCGAGCTCGCCGACGAGATCCTGGCGACCCGCACCATCGGCTTCTGGGGCGCGACCCTGATCGACACCGACTCCGGTCCGTTCGTCATGTCGATGAGCGCCGCCCTCCAGCGTGGGAGTGAATGCGGGCTCGGCGCCCGATAGCCGTCAACCGCGAGCGCCCCGCCATCAGGGGTCCAGGAGATCCTGGTCCCTGATCGCGGGGCACTTTCGACTGCGCAGACACTCACCTTGGGCCAGACGGTTCGGCCGCCGTTGATCACGTCGTCATGCAGCCTGCGCGAGGCCCTCCCGAAGCTCGATGGCTGGGTTTCCGCCCCATCGCGAATGCGGCGCGACGTCCTCGCCCTTCATGAGGTACGAGTCGGGCTCGAGCTCGGCACCATCTCCCAGCGTCGCGCCGTACATGACGAACGCACCGACACCGAGGGTGGAGCCGGTGCCGATCGTGATGCGGTCGGACTTGAATGTGCCGTCCTCCTGGGAGTGGCATTGGATCTTCGAGTGCACGTTGAGGGTGACGTCGTCGCCGATGGTCACCAGCGTCCTCTCCGGCATCCCGCAGCCGTCGTCGAACAGACGCTTGCCGACCCGCACGCCCAGAAGCCGCCAGAGCATGCTCTTGAACGGGGTGCCGTCGAAAGCCCGGAGGAAGTAGCCCATCGCAGGCACCTTCCAGAAGCGCTCGTGCCACCAGAAGTGCGGGTCGTAGATCGAGCAGTACCGGGGCTGCAGCCTGCGGAACCCGGTGACGACACGTTCGACGAGAACGAAGTAGAGAACGCTCAACAGGAACAGGAAGTCGGCCGGCAGGTCCACCCAGGTGCCGAACGTGCGATCGAGCTCGTCGGCGGCCAGGAACAGCACGACGGCGCCGAAGAAGTAGCCCCACCGCGCGAGCAGGTACAACCCCATGGTCCGGAGGTTGTGCTTGTTCTTGGCGGCGAGGCGGCGGCGCAGCGTGCGTCCCCTCCGCAGGTGGTCGAACCTGGTGTCGCGGTGGACCGATCGCGGGATCTCGAAGCTGGGCGAGCCCAGCAGCCCGACGTTCTCCCGGAGTGGTCCGTCGATGGGCACCATCGCCTTCGACGCCACGAGGCAGTTCTCGCCCAGGCGGCTCTGCGCGGGGTAGTAGACGTTGTTGCCGAGGAAGGTGTGCGCACCGATCGTCGCCCGGGAGACCCGGAAGGACGTGCTCGTGTAGTCGGCATTGATGACCGAGAGCCCGTCGGCCACCATCGCTGCAGGACCGACGGTGAGCATGTACGGGGTTTCGTGCTTCACCTCCAGGCCGAAGTTCGACCCGGTCTGCTCCTTCCGGGACACGTCCCCCCCGAGCCGGTTCAGGTAGTTGACGATGTAGGAGCTGTCACCGAACAGGTACGTGAAGAAGCGCAGGTTGGTCAGCCGCGTGATCACCCGGTGCAGCGAGTGATGGAAACCGTGCAGGGGATAGACCTTGTCCGGCTTGATGAAGAGGCCGAGCAGGCGCGGGACGGTGGTTATGACGAGTAACCCCGCGAGCACCAGGCCGAAGAAGATGATGAAGGACGCGGCCAGGGCGTAGAGGTAGAACTGCCAGTCCGTCAGGTCCAGCGCGTTTGCGCCCAGCGCCATGGCCAGCCGTGGGATGGCGATGAGCACGAGCGCGACGCCGCCGATCGTCACCGGCAGGACGACGAACAGAAGGCTCAGCACCTGTAGGACCATGGAGACGGCCTTTCGTAGCCCGCCGACCCTGACCTGCTGCTCGATCGTCTGGTAATTCACCTCTGTGCGCCGTCCGGGAGAGCCGTGCCAGTGTTCGCCGTCCGGTACGGACTGGCCCGTGTGCAGCGAGGAGGAATGGCCGAGCTGGGTGTCGTCGCCCATCGCCGTGCCGATGTCGATCACCGTGGCTTCGCCGACGTACACGTTCTTGCCGAGGGTGACACGATCGGTCTCGATGAGTCCGGCGCGGCCGCGATAGCAGCTGAAGAACGAGTCCTTGCGGATCACGGTGTTGTCGCCGATGGTGAGCAGGTCGGTGCAGACGGGTATGTCACGGGAGAGGATCAACACCCGTCTCCCGATGTGCGCGCCCAGCGCCCTCAAATACACCAGGTAGAGCGGCGATCCGACGAACATCATCATCGGGCTCACGCGGACGAGCATCTTCACGGTCCAGAAGCGGACGTAGCCCAGGCTCCAGATGCGGATCTTCCGGGGCTTCCACCGGCCGACGAGAATCCATTTCGCCAGGATCGGAAGGATGGAAAGACCGAGGAAGATCGCCGCGCCGAACACGAGCGATCTCAGGTAGACGTGGGACAGGCCGGAGGCCTCGGATACCCAGTCGTAGCCCCACAGAAAAACGATCGCGACGAGGAAGGCGTACCCCACGTAGACCAGGAACTGCAGTGTTCCGCAGACGATGTACTCCAGCCGGCTCGCCGGCGCTGCCACCCCCGGTGACGTCGTGACCGGCGACTCCGCAGGCGTGGGTGCGGGTTTTGCGAGGGTGGCTGCGAGACTCCTGACGGTCGGGTGCGCGTAGACGTCCTGGATCGACACGTTCGGCAGGTCGGGCCGCTTCCTGACTCGTGCGCAGAAGCGGGCCATGAGTAGTGAGTCGGCGCCGAGGTCGTCGAAGAAGTTGCTGTCGGCGGAGACATGTTCGGTGCCGACGATCTCGGCCAGGACGTCCGCGAGGGCTTTCTCGGTACCGGGGTCGCCGGGAGCCTGCACGGGTTTGGTGAGCGTTGTCGCGAGGCTTCTGAGGGTGGGGTGCGCGTAGACGTCCTGGATCGACACGTTCGGCAGGTCGGGCCGCTTCCTGACTCGTGCGCAGAAGCGGGCCATGAGTAGTGAGTCGGCGCCGAGGTCGTCGAAGAAGTTGCTGTCGGCGGAGACGTGTTCGGTGCCGACGATCTCGGCCAGGATCTCCGCGAGGGCTTTCTCGGTACCGAGATCGCCGGGAGCCGGCACCGGTTCCCCGAGTGCCGTTGCCAGGCCGCTGATCGTCGGGTGCCGGTAGACGTCCTTCATCGACACCGTCGGCAGATCCGGCCGCTTCCTGACCCGTGCGCAGAACTGGGCCATGAGCAGCGAGTCCGCGCCGAGGTCGTCGAAGAAGTTGCTATGGGCGGACACCCGCTCGGTGCCGACGATCTCGGCCAGTACCTCCGCGAGCTTCTGCTCGGTGCTCGTGGCCGGACGAACGTGGTCGATCTGTGTGGTTGAGAGATCAACTACATGGGCGCTGGAACTCTCGACAAGTTCTCCCACGAATGTGAGCTCCTTCAATCGAGGTGGTCGTGGTCATGCGCGTGCGAGGCCGCCCGGCGGCGTGTGCTCAATCGCATGAGGAGAATCTGCGGAGCCTTTGCGACTACGGAGATCGGGGACTGTGGCCAGCTTGGATCGACGAGTGGCCGATCCCCGGACAGGTGGCGAACCGGCGCCGGGAAACCGGCCTGGCTAGGTCGTCGAGCGAAGGCATCGCTGGTCTTGCTCCTCACGTCGCGGCACGCTGCGGGGCGCCCAGAGACCCGATGGCGTGCGTGAGGCGGCGTTGGCGCTGCACGGGGTACTGCTGGTTGGGACGATTCCAGAGTAGCCGCGCTTGGCGTGACGATGTCAAGCGAGTGACGATGCTTTCAGAACATAAGTAGCGTGCCGGGATCGACCGCGATCATCGGGTGGTGACGGTATGGGGAAGCCTTTGTGGGAGCGCCGGGAGATGCTCTCTGGTCAAGCGGCGGACGGCCGTCACAGGCCATGTACCAGGCAGAACGTGGCGCACGGTGGTGACGGACGGAGTGAGCGAAGCCGATCCTGAGAACTGTCACAAGAATACTGAGCTGCTGTCGGAGCGGTGCGTCGCAGAAGAACTGATCAACGCCGATGGCCGCCTCGGCCGTTGACCCGATGCCGTTGTCGGATTGTCTGACGGCAGGCTGGTCGGGAATGCTTGCGGGGAAGCGAATGTTCAGCGGAATCCTTTGTCTCGGCCCGAAAAGTAATCCGAAGGCAATGCCTGGGTGCTGGATTTTACTCGGGCTTGAGAAAAGAGGCATACGCCGTGCGCATGAGTGCCGCGAGTTCGAGCACGTATGGCGTAGCAAACGAAGCATACTGAAGATCGTCCATCCCGACTGCACTTTGCGGGCGTCATCACGGTCTCCCTCGTCACGCGAGACGTGGACCGCAGTGGCGAAATGATGATCAGTGCCTGCGGTCGATCTCACTGCGCCCATGTGTGCGCGACGTGCGCTCGCCCTCGAGATGTCAGGGGATGGCGGTCGGCCTACCGGATCAGCGCCGCGTGCACATTGTGAAGGGACGCCGGCTCGAGGTGATCCGGATTCGCCGTGCGGACGCCGGCCCGGCCTCGGTCCATGGCACGCGCAGTCGATTCAGGACGACGCCCGCGTCGGCAGCGGCGGCCGCGAACACCTCCGCGAACTGGTCGCGGGCGGCGACGAGGATGACCGGACGACCAGGGTGAACGAGGGCGGCGTAGCCGGGCAGCAGGCCGTCCTGAACGGCAGTGATCACCTTGTCCAGCACCGGGGCGCGACCGGCCGCCGGGTGTCCTTCTGCCGCGCGGATCCGCCCGTCGTGCCCCCGGTCGAGAACCGCGATGTGGCGCAATTGGGGCAGCGCCGCTGCGGCTGCTCCGGCCGTGGCTATCTGCGCATCCTCGGGAAAGCTGAGGAAGAGCACGTTCTCCCCCGTGTGGCACATACTGATCACCGATCATCGTATGGACGGTGCAGCCGACGGCAGCGTGGTGAATGCCGGGCTCTGCATTTCACGATCATGCAAGAGATGCCGCCGGTAACCGGCACCTCACGTTTCCACAGTGCTGCGTGCAGGCGCCGGAAGGAAAGGCAGGCGTGGCCAATCACACATCAGAGGGCCAAATTGGCACGCGCGACGATTCGTGCGAGCACCGCGCAACGCGTGGAGCGCCCTCGCAGCGCGCCGGCGTGCTGCGAAGGTGCCCGACGGGCTGCGACCTCGCTGGTTGCAGGTGAGACCTCAGGCCGGGTGGGTCCGGGCGAGCTCCGTGCCGAAGTTCAGTTCGAACTCGCTGCGTTGTTGCATGCCGCGGGCGAGCAGGTCGGCCACCCGTGCCCGGCCGGCGGGTGAGACGGCGAGACGTCGGAACTCGCGGGCCGATTCGTTGATGTCCTCTGCCGACACGGGCTCGGCGCGTTGGTTGATGATTCTCTTTGCGGTGCTGAGGGCGTCGCGATCAAATCCGGCTATACGGGTGGCAATGGTGTCGACCACGTCGTAGAGATCGACGTCCGCGACGGCGCGGTTGATCCATCCGTACCGCTCGGCGGTGGCGGCGTCGAAGTCGTCGGCGGCCAGGACGATCTCCAGAGCCCGGGAGCGGCCGACGAGGCGGGGGAGCGCCTCCAGGGCGCCCCCGCCGGGGACCAGGGCGGCCCCGACCTCGGGCTGGCCGAGGATCCCTCGCTCGCGGCTGGCGAAGCGCAGGTCGCAGGCCAGCACGAACTCGCTGCCCACGCCGCGGGTGCGGCCGCGGATCGCGGCGATGCTGACGAAGGGCGCGCGGGCCAGGCGGACCACGATGTCGGTCCAGGCCGGCAGCCCCGTAGGCCCCGGGCCGGGCATCTCCGCCGCACGGACGACGTCGAAGTGGGAGATGAAGTAGTCCTCGTCGGCGCTGTTGAACACCACGACCTTGACGGCCTCGTCCGCCTCGAGGGCGGCCAGCAGATCCCGCAGGGCCAGTACGACCTCGGGATCGAGGAGGTTCAGCGGCGGGTTGTCGAACGTGACGGTCCAGTACTCGGCGGACTTGCGCTCGATCTGCAGGGGTGTCTCATTCATGATCGTCCCATCGTCGAGTGTTCTGCATATAAAATATAAATCCAGCATCGCTCAGCTTACCGGCGTACCCGGGGAGTGCAGGAGTAGCCGGGACGGGAACGGGAAGTCTCCGATTATGAGACGCACCTTGCTGGCCGGGCTGGCTGCGGGCGCTGCCGGAACCACCGCACTGGACGCGGTCAGCTACCTCGACATGCTGCAGCGCGCCCGACCGGCGAGCACCACGCCGGAGGAGACCGCGCGCCGCGCGGAGGACGCCCTGCACCTGAGCCTGTCCGCGGAGGGCCCCGACAGCGACGCGGCGGCCAACCGTCGCACGGCTCTCGGAGCTTTGCTCGGCATCGCGGCAGGCCTCGCCACCGGCGTCGCGTACGGGCTCGTGCGCCCGCACCTGGGTCGCGTGCCGCTGGCTGCGCTGATGGCCGGTGCGGGGCTCGTCGCCAACGTCGGCACCACCGGACCGATGGTGCTGCTCGGCGTCACCGATCCGCGTACCTGGTCGACGAGTTCGTGGCTCTCGGACTTCTTCCCGCACCTGGCCTACGGCGTGGCGACGGCAGGATCGTTCGAGCTGATGTGGCGCCCGCCGGCCCGTCGGCGCGCGGGGTTCACGCCGAGGTCAGGCGCACGAGCTGTGGCACGCGCGTGTCGGAGCGTTGTGCGTACAGCGTGATGTCACCATTCGTCAGGCCACAGGCCTGCGAACCACGCCCTGCACTCCCTTCACGAACGACTCCCACGCCTTGCGCTTGGTGGCCAGTGAGCGGCGCCCGGAGTCGGTGAGCTCGTAGCGGCGTCGGGCCGGGTCGGCCAGCTGGACGAGCCGGTTGCGCTCGAGGTGGTGCAGGGCCGCGTACACCAGCTGGGAAGAGGGGGTGAACCTCCCGCCGGATCGTTCGCGCAGTTCGCGCATCACCGCCGTGGCATTGCCCGGCTCGTCGCGGATCACGGCGAGCAACAGCAGGTCCAGGTGGGCCCGTACGTATGACTCATGCATCTCGACCTCCCCGTCCGAACTTCCCTGCGCGGGACGAATGTGAACATGGGAAGAAGGCGGGCTTACCCCACTCGGTGCACGGGGGTCAGCGGGCATGATCATGGTCGCTCGCCTGCTCAGCGTCGCTTCCATGCCTTTTCCCATTTGCTCCCCGTGTTCCGAAACCTGCGCGGCGCCGCCGCGTCACCCTCGCCGCGGGCCTCGCCGCTGCCGTGTTCGTGGCCGGTGCCCTCGGGACGGGCGCCGCCGCGGCGTCCGCATCACCCGGGGACCGCCACGACCGCGCCCGTCCGACGAGTTCGCCTCGGCCCTGCGCACAGCCGACGGTCTCTGCACCGGCTGGGCCCCGGACGTGTCGCTGCGCCTGTATGCGATGCCCGGCGACGACGAGGCCGCGACGGCCAAACACCGACCGCTGTGCTGCTGCGTTCCGGTCGGGCGGAGCGCGACCCGAGGTCGTTGCGGTCCCGCGGTCGGCTTACCAGGGATCCGCGCACCTCGCTTCCAATGTGCACGCCACCGCCGAGCTCGCCAGGTGGTTCAGCACGTTTCCGGAGTAGGTCACGCGCATCACGCTCCACGGATACCGGGACCACGTGCTGGCTGCTCGATGAGGGGCAGGGCCGGGCGGTCGGCCGTCGCGCGTGCTGTGTTCCGGCCGACGCCGAGGCCCGCGATCGCCGCGCCTACGGCGAAGACTGCGCCGACGGCCCACCCGACGAGGTAGCCGTGCACGTTGTCGGCCACCGGGCCCAGCAGCGTCACGAGGACGGCGATGCCGAGCGCCGACCCCACCTGACGGCCGGAGTTGAGGAACGCGGAGCCGGTGCCCGAGCGTCCCTCGGGAAGTGCGGTGACACCGGCCGCGATGAGCGTGCCGAGTGCCAGCCCGACGCCGACGCCGCTGGCGAGCATGCTCGGCAGCAGGTCGTGCAGGTATGACGGCTCCGGACCGGCCAGGAGGACGCGCCACAGCTGCGACGCTGCGAGGAAGAGACTGCCCAGTGCCGCTACCGGGGCAGGCCCGAGCCGGTGGACGAGCCGCGTGGTCAGGGCTGTAGCGATCGGCACCATCGCGGGGCCGGGGGCCATCGCGAGACCGGTCTGTAGCGGGCTGTAGTGCCAGACGTCCTGGCACCACAGCGAGTTGGACAGCAGCATGATCCCGAACGAGACGCTGAACAAGACCATCGCCACGTTGGCCGTCGCGAAGCGGCGTATCCGCAGCAGAGGCAACTCCAGCAGCGGCGCCGGATGGCGACGGCACCGCAGCACGAACATGACGGTCCCGGCAACCGCGACGACCAGCACCCCGACGGTGCGCGGATCCGTCCAGCCCCACGTGGGGGCCTGCACCAGCGCGCCGGTCAGCGCTCCCACGCCGACCACGAGCAGCACGCTTCCGAGCAGGTCGGGCACGGGCTCGTCGGCGCGGCCGCGGTCGTGCGCCAGCGCTCGGCGCCCGAGCACCCATGCCAACACCCCGACGGGAAGGTTCACCACGAACACCCACCGCCAGTTCAGGTCGACCAGCAGCCCACCCAGGAGCGGGCCGGCCACTGCGGCGAGCCCTCCGGCTGCTGACCAGCCTCGGGTTGCCGACATTCGGCGTCCGGCGTCGACCGCACCGAGCAGCAGTGCGAGGGAGGTCGGCAGCAGCGCGGCGGCTCCGGCCGCCTGCACGACACGCGCCACCACCAGCACCGGGACGCTCGGCGCCACGGCGCAGATGAGCGACGCGATCGTGAAGACCGCGATGCCGCCGAGGAACACCCGCCGATGCCCGAAGCGGTCGCCGAGCCGTCCGGCGGGGATCAGCAGTGCCGCGAGAGTGACCGCGTAGGCGTTCAGCACCCAGGACAGGTCCGCGAGCGACCCGCCGAGCGAGCGCTGCATACCGACGAGCGCCACGTTGACGATCCACAGGTCCAGGTTCGCCATGAAGACCGCGGAGATCGCCACCACGACGACGCTGATGAGCTGTGCGCGCCTACCCACGAGGCGATCCGGCTCGCCGGTGACATGCATATCGAAAGCCAGGCATGATTAGAACGATAGCAACTGAGTTGCTTTATGCAACGTAGCTGAAGGCGGGTGTGTGCAGCCACACTCCGGTCGAAACGGAGGCTCGGCTCAGGTTGCGGTGCGGTAGTGAAAACCGCACATCTGAAGCGTGGCCATGCCGAACACTCCTGCCCAGCCTGTGTCTGCGACCGCGCGGCCCACGGCGACGACGTCATCTCCGCTCATCGCGCAGACGTAGGCCCCTGGCGGTTCCACGCGGGCGAGCATGTCCCATTCGGCCTGGTAGTCGCCGTGGCCGGACGCGGCGCGCCAGACCTCGAACCATGCGCGCGTCGGGCTGTCGTCCAACCGAACCCGCAGCGAACCCGTCGGCACCTGTTCCAGGACCCGCGCGGTCGACGCCACCTGCAACGACACCGGGCTCTGACGGCGGTAGCCCCGCTCTGCCAGCACGGCATCGAGCCCTTCCGGACATGCATGGCGCAGCCACCACCCGTCGACATCCTCGACCTGCTCTGCCGGTAGAGCCCGGGCTGCTCGCTCCTGCAGGCCCCGCAACGTTTCCGGGCTGCTCACCGCAGACGGCACCGACACGCACTCCCCCTCCACGAACACGGCACGCCTTCTAGCCGGCGCACGGCAGCTCCTGGCGTCTGCGGCTCGGGAGCGGGCTGGTGCCTACCGCGCGGGACGGGAATCCGCCCGGTCGCCGTGTTCTGCCTGTTCGGCCGGCCCATCATGCCCTCGCGTACCTGGCCTCAACAGCCAACTGCTGCGTAAGGATGAGGGCTTCAACCCTGCGGGGAGGACTGTCTCATGATCGCCAGAGGAAACGCCGGACAGGCCGTGACTGTGACCGAGAAAGGTCGTGTACCGGACGCCACACGCACGGCTGCATCGGCGAAACCGGGCGGCCCGACGTCGACGCAGCCACTCCTCGCACTGCAGCGCACCGTCGGCAACACCGCCGTCATCCAGATGCTCCGCCGGCCCCAGGTCCAGCGCGCCGCCGGCCACGACGTGCTCCGCTCAGGGGCTCGGCTGAAGGTCTCCGAACCGGCCGGCCGGTTCGAGCGCAAGCCGGAGGCCAACGCAAGGCGCGCCATGCGGGCTCCGGTGCAGCAGGCCCGCGGTGGTGGTCCGTTGCCGGGGTCCCTCGCGTCCGGGGTGGCGCGGCGCGGCCTCGCTCCCGTTCAGCGCGCGCCCGCTCCGGCCCCGGCAGAGCCGGCGGAGAGATCCGGCGCGGCGCAGCAGACCGGCCACGGCAGCAGCGCCGAGGCCGGTGCCGCTGGCTTCGACAAGGTTTCCGCTCTCCGCAATATCGCCGTCCGCGGGCGGTATGAGGCGTACGCGGCTCCGGGGTTGTTCGCCGACGCGGTCGCCCGTCTCGGGAGTGTAGGAGCTGCCATCACTCTGGAGCAGGGTGGACCCGTCACCGTGAACGACCGGGAACTGCGCCGGGTGCTGCCCGTCTACACCCAGGTATCCGTCGTGCCGAATGGCTTCAACCGCGCCCACGAGCCCGTCGCGGGCGAGACTCCACAGGAGCGCGCGAGCAAGCTCGACGCCTACCAGAGCTCGCTCCAGCTCCCGCCGAAAGCCGTCGAAATCTCCCGCTTCCTGGCCGACGTGACGAAGGCCTACACCACCAGGAAGCGGGGTGATGTCCAGGAGTGGCGCAACCGTGCCATGAAATACGGACAGGAGGTCATGGGCGCTGCCCGAGCCCTCGGTCATCCGCTCTTCCAGAAGATGGCGAACGGCTTCGAGCTGAAGGCCATCTATGAGTTCATGAGTTTCCTGACCCGCTGGTACGGGCAGCAGCTGGCCGAAATACAGGCGCAGGAAGGGAAGCCCGACCAGCTGCTGCTGACCCTTCCGAACGACTGCCAGGCCGCCGCAGCCCAGCTGCTCGCCGCGCAGGGCAACACGCTGGGCCAGGTCCGGGAGCGCCCCGAAGTCGGCGAGAACTACTACATCGCCTTCGATCGCAAAGCCGACTACGGCTGGAACAACCACTTCGCCGCAGTGATCATGCGGGACGGCGAGGACACCCTGACCTACGAGACGGCAGCGAACTCCCTCGCCGTGACCGAGCGTGGCAAGTCGCTCGGCTACTTCGCCATGTACGGCGGCTCGGGCACTGACCGGTCGTTTGCGGAGGTCATCACCAAGGAGAACGAGAAGTACGCCGCCGAACAGCAGCGCAACGGCCGCTCCTGACGGTGCTCCCGGCCCTCCGGAAACGGCACTCTAGGCGGTCTCGTCGCTGGGGTGCGCCGCAGCGCTCTCCCAGCGTTCCTCGATCTTCCCGTACCGCCAGATGGCCACGGCGATCGCCCAGACGACGACGAAGCCGCCGACGATGACGAATCCGGCGGTGTTGAGATCGAAGTCGCTGGTGAAGTCCCAGATGCCGCCGGTCAGGTCGAACTCCTGGCCCAGCAGTCCCAGTAGTTCGATGCTGCCGATGAAGAATGCGAGCGCCACCGACAGGGCCGTGATCACGATGTTGTAGAAGACCTTGCGGACCGGCCGGGCGAAGGCCCAACCGTAGGCGACCTGCATGAAGGCGCCGTCGACCGAGTCGAGGAGGGTCATCCCGGCGGTGAACAGGATCGGCAGGCACAGAACGGCGTACCAGGGCAGCCCGACGGTCGCTGCGCCCGCGGTGGCGGAGAGCAGCGCAACCTCCGTGGCGGTGTCGAATCCGAGCCCGAAGACGATCCCGACGGGGTACATCTTCCATTCCTTGTCGATCGTGCGCATCCAGCGGCCGAAGAACCGGTACATGAGTCCCCGGTTCTCGAGCTGGGCCTCCAGTTCCTCCTCGCTGTAGGTGCCCCGGCGCATCGCGAAGAAGAGCTTGAGGATCCCGACGAGGATCACGATGTTGAGGATGGCGATCAGGTAGAGGAAGCCGCCGCCCAGGATCGTCCCGATCAGCCCGCCGAAGGAGTGCAGGCCACCGTGCTCGTCGGTGACGGCCTTGAACACCGTCTTCGCCGCGAAGGTGAGTCCCACGCCGATGACGCAGACGATGGTGGAGTGGCCGAGGGCGAACCAGAATCCGACCGATACGGGGCGCCTGCCCTCGTTCATCAGCTTTCGGGTCGTGTTGTCGATCGCTGATATGTGGTCGGCGTCGAAAGCGTGGCGCATTCCGAGGGTGTAGGCCGTGACGGCCGCGCCGATGCCGAGAAGCGGGAGATGCTGGGGCGCCACCAGGAGGGCGAACATGCCCCAGCCGACGACGTGCAGGGCCACGATGACGATTCCCATCGCGGAAAGGCTGCGTCGCTGCGCGTCGGTTGTGCGTGAGAGGAGCTGTCCGATTCCCGTTGTCCGGCTCGACAGATCGGCCACGTGGATACCTCCGGTCGCTTCGACTGCTCGATCGAAACTACCGCCACATCTGATGATCTGTACAGATGAACGTACAACGCTACCGACGCAATACGTACAAAGGGAAGAAAACTCCGAACGGAGTGCCTGTCGTCAGTTCCTGAGGTTGCGCAGGATTCGGGTGAGGGACGCGCGGTCGGCGTCGTCGAGCCGCGCGAAGAACTCCTCGGCCTCGGCGGCACGCGCAGCGCGGACACCGGCGGCCACCTGCGCACCTCGGTCGGTGAGCGTGACGAGGGTGGCGCGGCGGTCGCAGGGGTCGGGGCGGCGCTCGACCAGGCCGTCCTCCTCCAGTGCATCGACCACCTCGGTCGCGGAGCGCGCGGCGATGCGCAGGTGCTCGGAGAGGGCGCCGAGCCGCACCGGCCCGTGCCTGGTGAGGACGCCGAGCGCTCGAGCCTGTGACGGTGAGACGTCCCACGGAGCCAGTGCGCGCTGGGCCTGGTGTCGCAACTGCCGGGCCACCCCGCGGAAGGCCTCGGCGAGCGTCTCCTCGGGTTCGTCGGGCTCCTCGGGCATCGGAATACCCTAGCAACCTGTATGGTTGTTCCCTCATGTTGAGGTAACCTCAGCAACATCGACGAAGGGAACACCCGACTTGGGGACCGACATCTCGACGGACAAGCTGCTCCGAACCGGCCGACGCACGGCCACCGCCGCGGAGAAGGCGCAGGCACAGGACGTGTCCCTGCGAAGGATCGCGCGGCTCTTCATCCCGCACCGCTGGGCCATCGCCACCGTCACCGCCATCATCGTGGTCTCGTCCGTGGTCGCGATGGCAACGCCCTTCCTGCTGCGTGCCGTCATCGACGATGCCCTGCCACAGCGGAACCTGAACCTCCTCGTCTGGCTCGTCGTCGGCATGGTCGCCGTAGCCGCGGTGACCGCGGCATTCGGCGTGGTGCAGACGTGGATCTCCACCGCTGTCGGGCAGAAGGTCATGCACCGGCTGCGCACGGACGTCTTCTCGCACCTGCAACGCCAGTCGCTGGCCTTCTTCACCCGCACCCGCACCGGCGAGGTCCAGTCGCGGATCACCAACGACATCGGCGGCATGCAGACCGTCGTCACCTCGACGGCCACCTCGCTCGCCTCGAACCTCACGACCGTCGTGGCGACCCTGGTCGCCATGCTCGCCCTGAGCTGGCAGCTCACACTCGTCTCGCTGCTGGTGCTGCCGCCGTCGATCTGGCTGACCAGGCGGGTGGCGAGGATGCGCCGCGTTCTCACCGCGGCCCAGCAACGCGAGCTCGCCGACCTGAACGTCATCATCGAGGAGGGGCTGTCGATCAGCGCGGTGCAGCTCACGAAGACGATGGGCACCGGGCCCGCGCTCGTGGAGCGGTTCACCACCTCGTCCGAACGACTGGTCGATCTCGAACTGCGCGCCCAGCTGGCCGGTCGCTGGCGGATGGCCGCCACCACCGTCGTCTTCGCCGCGATCCCCGCGATCATCTACCTCAGCGCCGGTCTGCCGTTCACTGCCGGAGCGATGACGATCGGCACACTCGTCGCCTTCACCGCGCTGCAAGCCGGGCTCTTCCGGCCGATCCTCGGCCTGCTGAACGTCGGCGTCTCGTTGATCACCTCGTTGGCGCTGTTCGCCCGGATCTTCGAATACCTCGACCTGCTGGTCGAGGTCGACGACCCCGACTCGCCGGTCGACATCGAACCGGCCCGGGTCGAGGGTCACGTCCGCGCCGAGGACGTCACCTTCACCTACCCCGGCAGCGAGGTCGCCGCCGTCGCGGGGATCTCGCTGGACGTCCCGGCCGGCTCCACCATCGCCCTCGTGGGGGAGACCGGATCGGGCAAGAGCACGTTCGCCGCCCTGGTCGCCCGGCTCTACGACCCCGACGCCGGCCGTATCACGATCGACGGCGTCGACCTGCGGGACATGCGCCTCGCCGATCTCGCACGGATCGTCGGGGTGGTCAGCCAGGAGACATACCTGCTGCACACCACCGTCCGGGAGAACCTGCGCTATGCCCGCCCGGATGCCACGGACGCCGAGATCGAGGCGGCGGCTCGCGCGGCGCAGATCCACGACCTGATCGCGGGCCTGCCCGAGGGGTACGACACCGTTGTGGGGTCGCGCGGCCATCGTTTCTCCGGCGGGGAGAAGCAACGCATCGCGATCGCGCGCACCCTGCTGCGCGACCCGCGGGTACTGGTGCTCGACGAGGCGACCAGCGCCCTCGACACCGAGACCGAACGCGCCGTGCAGCGCGCCCTCGACGAGCTCAGCCGCGGCCGCACGACGATCACCATCGCCCACCGGCTCTCCACGGTGCGCGGGGCCGATCAGATCGTGGTGATCGACCATGGCCGGATGATCGAGTCGGGCACCCACGACAGCCTCGTCGCCCGCCGCGGCCGCTATGCCAGCCTCGCGGCTGCCTGACCAGCGTGAATCCGGCTCGTCCTAGGTAGCGCGGAGGAGCCGGTCGGCGCCACGTACCCCGATCAAGGACGGTGCGTGCGTGTTGGCGCGGGGAGGTCCGGCATGACCGACGGGTCCACGATCGCACCGGCATCCGTCCCCGACCGGCGCGCCGACGGGGTCAGGATGGCACGGTCGAGGAGGGTCTCCAGGTGGCGCGGATCGAGCACCGGCTTCGCGCCGGGGTCGCGAGAACCCGGCCGGGCAACCGGAGAATCCACGTTTCATCTCCTCGCATCTCTTCGAACGGGGGAGTCGTCGCTGGGGGCACAACCACCATCGACCCGGCAGCGCGGCGAGTGGGACCCCCGGGATCCCCTGACACCCCCGGGCCGGACCAGCCGCCATTCCCGGACGCCGGGCGCCGGGGTCATTTCCGGCAGAACTCTGCTCGGGGTTTGTGGAAGTTGTCCTGCGGGAGAGTCTCCTGATCAAGGGCAGCGGAATCCAGTCCGTTCGCCCTCGCGCCGTATACCTGCCGACAGTCGGCCGGCAGATGGCGGCGCTCGGCTGACCCGCACCGCCCGGCCGACTACCGCTGCCTCGGGCACGAGCCCACCCGTGTCCGGCGGGTGGGAAACCAGCCCCACCCGCCCCGACGATGATCAACGTTTGGGGCCGCGCAGCCGTCTATGACCCGGTTGTCGGTCCCAATTTGCCGATCAACCGGCGTGGCCGTGACCTCGTCGAGCACGCCGCGGACGGGATCATCCCGGTCGGTCTGCCGGGGCGGGGCACCAACCGCTGCGAACCCCACGGGTACGAGCCGAACGACCGGCACATCGGTCCACTAGATCTGGACGGGAGTGCCGCTCGTTCGCTGCGGACGTTCCCTGGCGCGGCGCCGGGAGCCGAACGATCGGCGCGCTGGTCCAGTAGGTCTGGACGGGAGTGCCGCTCGTTGCTGCGCATGGCCCGGGGGGTGGAGCGCCGGTTTGCGTGCCGGTCCGTCAAGTCCGCGCCGCCTTGGGCGATGGTCGTCATGTGCCGCCGCGCAGTCGTATGCCGCTCGGTTGCCCGTCCTGATCTGCCGGCTCGCGCTGCAGTTGTTCCTGCAGCGACCCGAGCCGCTCCCGGTAGCGGGCCACGTTGCGCAGCTTGACGTCCTCGTAGCCGCGCACCTCGTCGGGCAGGTTCGCGATCTCCACGGCCAACGGGAGGGTGTCGGGTCCGACCACGTCGAGCAGGCGCTCGACCACGCGGCGGTACTCGACGATCAGCTCCCGCTCGACGCGGCGCACCGCGGCCCGCCCGAAGACGTCCAGCCGTGTGCCCCGCACCCGGCGCAGCGCCACCAGCAGCCGGAACACCGGTGTGAACCAGGGGCCGAGGCTGATCTTCTTGCGCATCCCCATGGCGCGCAGCACCGGTGGGTGCAGCCGGTAGGACTTCTTCGCCCCGGCGCCGAACCGGGCGGCGACCGCCGCGTCGACCGCGGGGTCGAGCGAGAGCCGGGCGACCTCGTACTCGTCCTTGTAGGCCATCAGCTTGTACAGCTGGCGTGCGACGGCCTCGGTGAGCGCGGTGGATCCGGGCACCCGCCGGGTCTCGACATCGAGCGTTCGGGCGATGAACGAGGTGTAGGCCGCGGCGTACCCCGCATTCTGGTAGTCGATGAGGTCGGGCACCCGGATCTCCAGCAGCCGGGCGAGCTCCGAACCCTCGGGCGCGGCCACGGAGGAGATCAGCTCGCGCGCGCGGCCGGAGGTCGGCGCCGTCGTCGGCGGCTCCCCGCGCAGCCCGGCGACCGTCGCCCCGAACGCAGCCGGATCGGCCACGAACTGCCTTCCGCGGCGGAACGCCTGCATGTTCTGTCGCGTGCGCACCCCGTTGACGCCGATCGCCTCCTCGACTGCCTCCGCCGGCAGCGGCAGCGCGCCCGCCTGGAGGGCTGCCCCGACGAGCAGCATGGTGGCGAACTGGTCGTCACCGAAGAGCGTCTCGGCCAGCCCGCGGGCGTCGAGGAACACCGCCTCCTCGCCGCGGGTGGCCCGCCGGATCCGATCATTGACGTCCGCGATGTCGGGGAAGGCCACCGCCGTGTCGGTGACCATCGGGCCCGTGGGCACCTGTGCGGTCGATACGACGGCCACGGTGCGCGACGGGCACGCAGCGGCCAGGTTCTTCGGGTCGGCCGCGACGAGCAGGTCGGCGGCCAGGTAGAGGTCGACCTCGCCCCTGGCGGCCTTGCTCGCCCCGTCCACGGCATCGTCGCTGATCTTGATGTCGCCGATGACCGCGCCCCCCTTCTGCGCCAGCCCGGTCTGGTCGAGGGAACTGACCTGACGCCCGGCGATGGTGGCCGCGACCCCCAGGATCTGCGACGTCGTCACCACTCCGGAACCACCGACGCCGAGAATCCGCGTGGTGTGCCGGTCGGCCGGAACGACCAGACGCGGCGCGGGCAACGCACCGGCGTCGAGGTCCGGCGCGGTGATGCTCGTGCGCCCGCCGGGCGGGGGCACGATCGTCAGGAACGACGGGCAGTCGCCGTCGAGGCACGAGTAGTCCTTGTTGCAGGACGACTGGTCGATGCGGGTCTTGCGGCCGAACTCCGTCCGCACCGGCTGCACCGACAGGCAGTTCGACGCCACTCCGCAGTCGCCGCACCCCTCGCAGACCCGCTCGTTGATCATCACGCGCTGCACCGGGTCGGGGGCGAGCCCGCGCTTGCGCTTGCGGCGCAGCTCGGTGGCGCATTCCTGGTCGTGCACGAGCACGGTGACGCCCTCGACCCTGGCGAGGGTCTCCTGGGCCTCCAGCAGCCGGTCGCGGTGCCAGACGTCGACGCCCGGCGGCAACCCCGTGCGCCGGTAGTCCTCGGGCCGCTCGGTCGTGATGATCATCTTCCGCACACCCTCGGCCGCGAGGGCGCGCGTGATCTCGGGAACGCTCATCACCCCCACGGCCTGCTGGCCGCCGGTCATCGCGACCGCGGAGTTGTAGAGCAGCTTGTAGGTGATGTTGACGCCGGCAGCGATCGCGGCGCGGACGGCCAGGCTGCCCGAGTGGTGGAACGTGCCGTCGCCGATGTTCTGCAGCAGGTGGGTGCGCGTGAGGAAGGGGGCCATGCCGATCCACTGGGCGCCCTCGCCGCCCATCTGCGTCAGACCCGCGACGTCGCCGACCTGCCCCGGCGGCATCAGCAGCACCATCGCGTGGCAGCCGATGCCCGCGCCGACCAGCGAGCCCTCCGGCACCTTCGTGGAGCTGTTGTGCGGGCATCCCGAGCAGAAGTACGGCGTGCGCGGGACCAGCGGGAGCTCGATCACGTTCCGCGCCGGCTGCTGCGCGGCGCGCCACGTGGTGACCGTGGGGAAGTCGCCGTGCTCGTCGAACCGCTCGGCCAGCGCGGAGGCCACGGTGTCGGCGTCGAGCTCACCCTCGCTGGGCAGCAGGGGAACGCCGGCGCTCGCGTACTTGCCGGTCACGGCGGGAGCGTCCGCGCGTCCGTAGAGGAGGTCCTTGATCGCGGCCTCGATGAACGAGCGCTTCTCCTCGACCACGACGATCTCGCGCAGGTCCCGCGCGAACTCGGTGACGACGGTCGGCTCCAGCGGGTGGACCATCCCGAGCTGCAGCAGCCGCACGCCCCGCAGTTCCAGCTCCGCGTCGTCCAGGCCCAGGATGTGCAGCGCCTGGCGCAGGTCGAGGAACGTCTTGCCCGGTGCGACGATCCCGATGCGGTCGGCCGGGCCCGACCGCACGATCCGGTTGAGGCCGTTGAGGGCGGCGTAGCGGCGCGCGATCTCCAGCCGGATGCCGTTGCGGCTGCGTTCGAGCGGTGTGAGCGCGGGCTGTATCAGCCGCGTGGTCACCTCGTGGACGAACGGGCGTCCGTCCACCTCGACCTCGGGGAGCAGCGGCACGACACGGTCCGGGTGCACCTGCACGGTCGCGGCGCCGTCGGCGATGTTGGTGGCGATCTTGAAGCCGACCCACAGCCCCGACGCCCGCGACATCGCGACGGCGTGCAGGCCGAGGTCGAGGACCTGCTGCGGGTCCGCGGGGTACAGCGTGGGCATGCCGAGGTCGGCGAGCAGCTGCTCCGAGGCGCCGGGGACGGTGGAGGACTTCGCGCTGGGGTCGTCGCCGACGAACGCGACCGCCCCGCCCAGGTGATGGGTGCCGGCCAGGTTCGCGTGACGCAGCGCGTCGGTGGCCCTGTCCAGGCCGGGCGACTTGCCGTACCAGAAGCCCGTGACACCGTCGACGCGCCGGTCGGGCGACCCCGCGGCGAGCTGTGTGCCCTGCACGGCGGTGGCCGCCAGCTCCTCGTTCACCGCCGGCCGGAACACGACGTCGTGCGCGTCGAGCAGCTCGCGGTGCCGGTTCAGCTCCAGGTCGTAGCCGCCGAGCGGGGATCCCTCGTAACCGGAGATGAACACCGCGGTACGGCGACCCGCCCGCTGGTCCGCACGGCGCACGTCCAGAGGTAGGCGCGCCAGAGCGTGGATACCGGTCAAGTGGATCAGGCCGTCGTCCAGCTCGTAGCGATCGTCCAGCAGCGAGCGCGTGGTGGGTGCTGCCACAGCTGCGTCTCCTTGAGTTATTCGGGCTTGTCACGATGGTGACGGGGCGCTGGCCCCAGGGACATGGGGCAGATCCAGAAACTTGCGTTCGAATCCCGTGCTATCCACGAAGCATGGGGATGGACGGGCGAGCGGCGACCACCGAGGCGCACTTGCGCGCACTGGCCGAGCGGCTCGACGAGCTGGCGCCGATGATCACCGAACGGATACGCGCCGAGGTGCCCGACTACGCGGCCCTGCCTGCGGACGAACACGCCCATGACGTGGACTCGCAGATCAGGGGCGCCGTCGCCGGGCTGCTCGCCAGGCAGCCTCCTCCGGCCGAGGCGATCGAGCACGCACGGAAGGTGGGTCGGCGCCGGGCCGCGCGCAACCTGCCGCTGCCCAGCGTCGTGGAGGCCTACCACATCGCCTACCGCGAACTGTGGAACGAGCTCCTCGGGCTCGCACAGGCGGAGGGCCCGGAGCAGGCCGGCGCCCTCGTCGGCGAGGTTGCCCTGTTGTGGAACTGGTTCCATCGGCTCAGCGCCACCGTGGCCGAGTCCCACGCTGAGGAGACCCGGCTGCGGGCAACCACACGAGCGGCACTGCGGCGCCGGTTCGTCGGGATGCTGCGTGGATCGTCGCGCGGGGCGGAGGAGCAGGACGCGCTCGCGCGACAGCTCGGATTCGACCCCGACGACGAGTTCGTCCTCGCCCGCGCCGACGAGGTCCCCGAGACCCGGATCGAGGAGCTCGACAACCGGCTGGCGGAGATGGCCGGCACCGTGCAGTGCTCATGGGATGCGGGCTCCGTGGTCGTCATGGCCCAGGGCTGCCGTGACGCCGACCTGCTCGACGCCGTGCACGCCGTGGTCGCGGATGCCCGCGTCGCAGTGGGTCTGCCGCGCCGCGGCGTCGACGGTGCGCGCCTCAGCCTCCTCGACGCGGACGACGCGTTGCTGCGTTCCCGGGCGGTCGGTGCCGACGTGCGCTTCGCCGACGACTGGCTGCTCGCGACGCTCGGGGCGAGCAGCCATCGTCTGGAAGCCCTGCTGTCGCGGGGCGCAGGCGTCGCCCGCACCAACCCGGCCCTCGCCGCTACCGTGCGGGCTTTTGCCGATGGCCGCAGCTCGGTCACGGCGTGCGCACGGATCCTGCAGATCCATCCCAACAGCGCCAAGTACCGCCTGGACCGCTGGCAGGCACTCACCGGGTGGGACCTGCAGACGTTCCCGGGCCTCGTGTCGTCACTGGTGTGCCTGGGTCTGTTCGCCCCGTCCGAGGCGCGCGCCCCTGCCGGCTCGCACGCGGCGGGGAACTGCGCACCGGCTCGTCGGACGAACGGCACGTCGGTCCACACCTAGTGGGCGAGAGTGCCGCTCGTCCGGCGAGCTCACCGGTGCAGAGCGCGGCGCGCCAGCCAGTTGCCGAGCAGCTGTGCCACCTGCACGATCACGATGATGATCACCACCGTGACCAGGGTGACCGGCCAGTTGAACTGCTGGTAGCCGTAGCTGATGGCGAAGTTGCCCAACCCGCCCCCGCCGACGTAGCCGGCCATCGCCGACATGTCGACCACCGCCACGAAGATGAACGTGTAGCCCAGGATCAGCGGGCCCAGCGCCTCGGGCACCAGCACGCTCCAGATGATCCGCAACCGGCTCGCGCCCATGGAGCGGGCCGCTTCGATCACTCCCGGGTCGACCGAGACGAGGTTCTGCTCGACGATCCGGCCGATGAAGAACGTGGCCATCGCCGACATCGGGAACAGCACCGAGCGGGTGCCGATCGTGGTGCCCATGACGAGCAGGGTCAGCGGCCCGACCGCGGTGATGAAGATGATGAACGGGATCGGCCGGATGATGTTGACCAGCACGTTGAGCACGTGGAATGCAGGCGCGTTCTGCAGCAGCCTGCCGCGGCGGGTGGCGTAGAGGGCCACACCGAGCGCGAGCCCGAGCAGCCCGGCGATGAGCATCGTCCAGAAGACCATGTAGACGGTCTGTTGGAACGAGAGCCAGAGGATGGGGGTGAGCTGGCCCCAGTCGGTCACCGGGCCACCCCCGCCCCGATCTCCTCGACGCGGGTGTGCGCGGCGAGGTCGGCGACCAGCGCGTCGATTGCGTCGTTGTCGCCTGTGAGTTCGAAGGTGATGCTCCCGAACGGCTTCTCGGCCAGCTCGCGGATTCCGCCGTAGACGATCGTGCTGTGTACGTCGCTCGCGGCGAGCGCGCTGGACAACGCAGCACGCGCACCGGGATCGTCGCGGACCCATACCGTGACCATCCGGCCCTCGAAGTGCTCCCGCAGCCGGGCGAGGGTCTCCTCGGACGGGCGGTCGTGCAGCACGCTGTGCACGAACCGCCGCGTGGCCTCCTGCCGCGGGTCGGCGAACACGTCGTAGACCGGGCCGTGTTCGATCACCTGGCCCTGCTCCATCACCGCGACCTTGTCGCAGATGGAGCTGACCACCTCCATCTCGTGGGTGATCACCACGATGGTCGTGCCGAGCTCCCGGTTGATCCGCTTGAGCAGGGCGAGGACGTCGAGGGTCGTCTCGGGGTCCAGCGCGCTGGTGGCCTCGTCGGCGAGCAGGATCCGCGGCGAGGTGGCCAGCGCCCGCGCGATGCCGACCCGCTGTTTCTGCCCGCCGGAGAGCTGGTGGGGGAACTGGCGGGCCTTGTCGGAGATCCCCACGAACTCCAGCAGCTCGGCCACGCGCTGCCGGCGCCGCTCGCGAGGCCACCCGGCGATCCGCAGCGGATAGCCGACATTGCCCACGACAGTGCGTGAGGAGAACAGGTTGAACTGCTGGAAGATCATTCCGACCTCGCTGCGCAGCTCTCGCAGCCCGCGCTCTGCGAGCTCGCCGGTCACGCGTCCGCCCACGCTGACGGTGCCCGCGGTCGGTAGCTCGAGGGCGTTGATCATCCGGACCAGCGTGCTCTTGCCCGCTCCCGAGTAGCCGATGACACCGGTGATCTCGCCGTCCTCGATGTCGAGGTCGACATGATCCACGGCAAGCACGCCTGATCCCCGCGGCCCCGGGAACTCCTTCACGGCGCCCCGGAAGCTGATCACTGGAGCCACGATCAGCTGCCGATCTTGCGGATGTCGTCCTCGATCCGGACCGTCTCGGACTGCAGGTCCGCGGCGTCGTTGTTCTTGAAGATCGTGTCCTCGCCCAGATCTGCGCGAATCGCTGCCTCCACCTCGGGGCTGTGGTAGATCGCCACGAGCTGCTGGTAGGTGGGGTTGTCCTTGTCGGCCGCGCGGGCGACGAAGGTGTTGATGTAGGGCTTGGACGCGTCGGAGTTCGGGTCGTCGGCGAAGATCCGCTTGTCCTTGCCCAGCTTCGCGGCGGTGGCGTAGTTGTTGTTGACGATCGCGCCGTCCACGCTGGCCAGGTTTGCGGCGGTCTGCGCGGCGTCCACCGGCAGGACGGTGACCTTCGAGGTCGCGGTGTCGATGTCGTTCGTCGTGGACAGCGAGTTCCCGCCACCGCGCAGCGTGATGAGCTTGGCCGCCTGCAGCACCAGCAGCGATCGGGCCTCGTTGGTGGGGTCGTTGGGGATCGCGATCTGGCCGCCCTGCGGGATCTGGTCAACCGAGGTGTGCTTGAGGGAGTACAGCGGCAGCGGATAGACGGCGGTGGCGCCGATCGGCACCAGGGTGTCGTTGTTCTTGACGTTGTAGTTCGCCAGGTACTGCAGGTGCTGGAACTGGTTGAGCTGCAGCTGGTTCTGCGACAGCGCGGGGTTGGGCTGGTTGTAGTCGGTGAAGTTCACCAACTGCACCGTGATGCCCGCGCCCGCGGCCTTCTCCGTGAAGACGTTCCAGTAGTTCTCGCTGGCGTCGGCCACCCCGATGGTGACGACCGGGGTGCCGCCGGATCCTGCGGCCGGAGTCGAGCCGGGTGCGGCGCAGGCAGCGCCCAGGAGCAGTACAGGCAGGACCAAGGCGGACAGGAGCAGGAGCAGTGCTCGTCGAGCACGTGGCATGTCGGGGAATCCTTTCGGCGCGCGGACCGCTCAGTCGCGGGCCGCGCGGAAGTACCGGTGATCCGGACGGTGACGCCCGGAGAGACGTGAAGGTGGGCGGGCTCTCGGCCCCGACCGTCCGGCGCGGGAGGCACCGGACCCGTGGTCAGCGGGAGCGAGAGCCCCGGCGACAGCCGTGGCCGCGACAGGGCGGACGAACGGCCGCGACGCAGGCGGCACGCCGCGCGCCGACCAGGGCATCACGCCCTCCGCCCGCTTCCCCCACGAGGGTGAATTTATCAGGACGGGCTACAGGGTCTTCCAGGCGTCGTAGAGCTGGATACGCGAGGAGGCGTCGAAGCGGACACCGTGGACGTCGGCGGCGACGCCCAGCACGGTGGTGAGCTCGACGACCGGCACGGTGTAGTAGTTCTGCAGGAGCAGCTCCTGGGCCTGGCCGACCACGCTGGTCCGCTTCGCCGGGTCGGCCTCGGCGGCCTGGGCGGCGAGCAGCTCGTCGAGTGGGCCGGGTGAGAGCCGGTAGAAGTTGTTGCCGGTCGTCGCGAACTGGGAGCGCAGGATGTCCGGGTCGGCGCGGGTGAGGTTCCCCCAGGTCGCGACGAAGTTCCCGCTCTGCTGCACGGGCGTCGCGTCGGTGATCGGTCGCTCGCCGAGCTGCAGGTCGATGCCGACCGCCTTGAGCTGCTGCTGGATGAGCTCCAGCGCCGGCCGGTTGGTGCCGGCGTTGGCGAACCAGGTCAGCGGGATCGTCAACGCCTGGCCGGCCTTGGCGCGGATGCCGTCCGGGCCGGGAGCCCACCCGTCGGCGTCGAGGACGGCGGCGGCCTTGGCGGGGTCGAAGCCCAGCAGCGCGGACTCGTCCTGGTAGGAGGGTGTGCTCGAGGCGAGCACGCTGGTGGCCGGCTTGGTCTCGGACGTGTACACGGCGGCGACGAGCTCGGGCCGGTTGATCGCCAGCGAGATCGCCTGACGCACGGCGGGGTCGGAGACGATCGGCTTGCTCAGGTTGAAGCTGATCCCGAACGGGATGCCGGGGTTGGCCCGGGCCGGCAGTTGGACGCCCACGGCGGTCAGCGGGGCTTCGTCCTGCTGCCCGATGCTGCCGACGGCGTCGACCTCACCCGACTGCAGGCTGCCGGTCCGCACACCCGACTCGGGGACCACGCGGAACTCGAGCCCGTCGAGGTACGCATCGCCGGTGTGCGCCGACAGCGCCGAGCCCCAGTCGTAGCCCGTGCGCTTGGTGAGGACGGTCGACTGGTTGAGCGTGTAGCTCTGCACGACGAAGGGGCCAGACCCGATCACGGCGGCGCAGCGCTCGTCGTCCGTCTTCGCCACGGTGGCGGGGGAGAGGATGCCGAGGCTGTGGGTGGAGCTGCCCTGCAGGAACTGCACGTTCGGCGCGCTGAAGGTCACCGTGAACCTGGTCGGGCTCTCGACGGTGGTGCCCTGGTAGTTCGCCAGGTAGCCCTTCGGGAGGCTGCCGCGGGCGCCGAGCTGGGGCACCTTGTCGAAGTTCGCCTTGACGGCGGCGGCATCCAGCGGCGTGCCGTCGCTGAAGGTCACGCCGGGCCGCAGGTCGAACGTGTACGAGGTGGCGTCGGCGTTGATCTGCCAGCCGGTGGCGAGCCAGGGCACGATCTCGCCGGTGTCGGGGTTCTGGTCGGTGAGCGAGTCGACGATCTGGCGCAGAGAGTAGATCGAGTCGTTGCTGGTCACCTGCTGGGGATCGAGGCACCCCTGGTCGCTGCTGACCGCGAAGGTGAGCGTGCCGCCTGGCTGCGGGGGTCCGGCGTCCGCGCCCGGCTGGGCGGACGTGCCCCCGGAACCGCACGCGGCCAGGCCGAGGACCACGACGGTGCCGAGCACGGCCGCGGGTAGCCGCCATCGGAAGGGGACAGGGAGCGATCTCATGGACGTGTCCTTCGGGGGAGGCTGAGGGTGCGCCGGCCTCACGGCGCACGGGTTGGTGCAGAAAGGCCCACGAACGTCGGGGTACGCCTCGCGCCGGGGCGTGGTTCGCGGACCTGCATTGGCGGCGGGTCGGGAATGCGGCGGTCCTTGGGCGTCACTGCCTGGTCAGGCCTCGCCGACGCTGATCGCGGGGCCGTCCGTCGTCAGCAGCAGGACGGCGGACGGCGCGGGGCGCGCTGCGCTGTGGGTTCCGGCGTCACTGCTCGTCGTAGGCATGCCCGCGGCGCGAGGGCCAGAAGACCTCGAGGTCCGGCCGCAGGCTCCCAGACATCGACACCTCGTCCGCGGAGCGGAGGGACCGAGGCCCCGGCACTGCCGATGTCATGCGTGCATGCTGCGTTCCGAGGCCCCCGAGAAACAACCCGGTGTCCGGGTAGTGGAAAGGAAGGTCGAATGTCCGGACTCCGGTCCGTCAGTGTGAAACGTGGATCCGGGCGGAGCCCGAGGGGGGCGTTCCCAGCGACTCGGGCCGCACGCCCAGCGCCTCGAACAGATCCTTCTCGTCCAGCGGCGCGCATTCGGTAACCGGGATTCCGCAGGTCGCGAGGAACTGCTCCACCGCCTCCGGCTTTTCGCCCGTCAGACCGAGGCTCGCCTGAGCGGCACCGGGCCAGAAGGTGAACTGGAGCCGCACGTCGTCCACGTCCGCGGTTTCGATCCGCCGTTGCCGGGCCGACTGCTCGGTGTGGTGCAGGCCGCGCAGCAGGTTCACCCCGATTCCTGCCGTGTCCACGTCCACGCGGACGTCCTCGTCGAAGCGGAACGGGCGGTCGGGCAGCAGGTTGGTGCGCGTGAACTGGACCCGGGAGCCGGCTCCCGTGGTCTGCACCAACGTGCCGATGCGGCACCCCGAGGGGTCGGCGTCGTCGAAGGGAAGGATCTCCTGCACCCGATCCCGGATCTCGACGCCCCGGGCACGCAGATGTGACCGTACGACGTCCTGGAACACCGGATCGACGAGCACCGTCTTGTACAGGCCCTTGTAATGAAATCCCGAAGCACCACGGATGCCGGCGTGCCGCACCCCGGCGAAGATCGCTTTCTTCCGCTCGACCAGAGGAAGGGCGAGCAAAGGGGTGACGCTCCCGTCCACCGCGTCCACCAGTAGGGGCATGCCGTCGAGTTCACGGCCCGGGGTCGCGACATTCGCGACCACGGCGGGAATCCCGAGCTCGCGCGTCAGCCGGGCCGAGTGGGAGAGGGCGTTTCCCGTACGAACGATGAGTGCTGCCGCATCACTGAGCCGTGCCAGCTCACTGTCGGTCGGCATCGTGTCCAGCACGACGACCCGGCCGCGGACGGGCATTCCATCGCCTGCCACGGTCGCCGGACCGATCCCGTAGCCGGGAGAGACCACGACGTCGACGGGCCGGGCACCGGACGTATCGGGGCGTGCCGCGGCGAGGGGCCGGGTCACGGGCGGAGTGACGATGTCGCGGGACTGGAACACGTACAGCCGCCCGTCGTGAACACCCCACTCCACCTCCTGCGGACCGCCGAACTCCCCTTCGAGCAGGTGCCCGAGAGCTTTCAGGGCCGCCGGAAGGTCCTCATCCGTCACCGCCCAGTTCGCCGGGGCGGGCGCCGGGGCGCCGGCCCGGGGGAGCGTGTAGCGCTCGTTCGCGCCCAGCCCCGCGACGACTCGCGAGTCGGGCCCGTCGGCGAACTCCACCAGCATGGTGGCGCTCTCGGCGATCGGGTTCCTCGTGGACAGCACGCCCGAGACCGCACAGGGCACCATGCGCTGGACGACCACGTGCATCGGTGCGCGGGTGGTGGCGCCATGCAGGGCCTGATAGGCGATCGCCGACAGGACCTCGTCGGCGGTGTGGAGATCGGCGTACGACCCGTGCGTGCCGGCGGGGAGAATGTCCTTGTCGGCGGACGAGCTGTGCACCATGACCGGCACCCCGGAAAAAACGGTGTCCATCAGCTCGCGCACATCTGCGGCGACGATCTCGGAATAGGTTGTAGCGTAGTGTTCGTCATTGAGAACGTAGGCTTCGGGAACCGGGAGACCGGCGTTGAGCATCGTGCGTAATCGCTCCCCCTTGATGCCGACGTCCAGCGGGCATGCCTGTAACGCAAGCAGCAACTCCACGATTGACAGCCTCTCTTGCAGGGCCTGGGTGCCGGATTGGCGCTGCGCCGCGCCGCTATCCGAGGAAACGGAATTCCTGCAGAGACTGTTCACGCGTATGACCCGCGACATAGGGGAGACCCCGGTGCGTTGATCACTGTTCACATTACCCGGCGATCACCTCAGGCATCGCCGGGAGCCTGAAAAACGGCACGGGGATTGATCTTCCGCGTTCCGCCCCGCGGGGGCTCGAGGTGCCCAGCCCCGCACGCGCCAGCCCGGGGCGCCGGAGCCCTGGAACGAGAACATCCCCCGATGCTCGTTGCGGGGACGAGCATCGGGGGATGGGGCAGGCTCCCGTCGGGGCGGGCCTTAGTCGCCGGCGACGCTACGTCCGCTCTTGGGCGTGTGCGCCTGGTCGTGGTCGGAACGTTCGTCGTCGGACTGGCCGTGGTCGGAGTGGCTGTGGTCCGAGTGGTCGTTCCCGGCCGCTGTCGGCGGCGCGTGGACGACCGATGGGTCGCGCTTGGCCTTCACCAGGCTCGCCACGGTGGTGATGGCGAGGACGCCGATGATCACGCTGAGCGAGAGCTCGATGCCGACGGTGGGGACCGGCACGGGCTCGCCACCGTTGATGAACGGCAGGTTGTTCTCGTGCAGGGCCTCGAGCACCAGCTTCACGCCGATGAAGGCGAGGATCACCGAGAGTCCGTAGGACAGGTAGACCAGTCGGCTGAGCAGTCCGCCGAGCAGGAAGAACAGCTGCCGCAGGCCCATCAGCGCGAACGCGTTGGCCGTGAAGACGAGGTAGGGCTCCTGCGTGAGGCCGAAGATCGCGGGGATCGAGTCGAGGGCGAACAGGAGGTCGGTGAAGCCGATCGCCAGCATCACCATGAGCATCGGCGTGAGCAGGCGCTTGCCGTCGATCCTCGCGAACAGCTTGGTGCCGTGGAACTCCTCGGTGACCGGCAGGTACTTGCGCAGCAGCCGCACAGGGGCAGGTTCGCCCTCGTCGTGTTCGGTGCCCTGGCGCGCGAGGTTGACCGCCGTGACCACGAGGATGACCGCGAAGAGGTAGAAGACCCAGCTGAAGGCTGCGATGGCGGCAGCACCGATGGCGATGAAGATGCCGCGCATGATCAGCGCGATCACGATCCCCACCAGCAGCACCCGGTGTTGGTGCTCCGACGGCACGCTGAACGCCGCCATGATGACCACGAACACGAACAGGTTGTCGACCGAGAGTGAGTACTCGGTGATGTAGCCGGCGAAGAACTCACCGGCGAAGGCGCCGCCGGCGAAGAACCAGATGCCGATGCCGAAGAGCACGGCGAGCGTCACGTAGAAGAGCACCCAGCGGGTGGCCTCCTTGATCGTGACCGTGTGGGGTTTGTGGTCGACCAGGAACAGGTCGGCGAGGATGATCGCGACCAAGCCGCCGATGGTGGCGAACCACAGCCAGGTAGGCACGTTCACTGAGGGGACCTCCGGGGGTCGCTCGGGCAACGCAGAACGGCCCGAGGTCTCTCCCATCGGCCCTGGGCAAGGTGGTGCGGGCCGATCGATGGCGCCGGGTCCCGATGGCGGTGGGCTCCGTGCTGACGACGCCACCGCGAGCGGGATACTCCCCTACGGTGCTTCAGACATTCCATCATGATCCGAACCAGTCGGCACAGCCGGAGTGACGTTGGACACGTCACATTTGGGCAAGTTGCCCGGATCGAGGGTATGGCTGTGGGCACGAAGTCGCAGCGGCAGACGTTCCCCCGCCTGCGGCTCGCTCGGGCGTAGAGCTCAGCCCAGGAAGGTGTTGACCTCCGCGGCGAACTCGGTGGGGTACTGGAAGAGGAACCCGTGGCCCGCGTTCGGGTAGATCGATAGCTGGGCGTTCTGCAGGTTCGATGCCAGCAGCCTGCTGTTCCTCGTCGGTATGAGGATGTCGCAGTCGCCGTTCGCCACCAGCGTGGGCTGCTCGATCCCGGCGAGCCGGTGCAGGCGGGTCGGGTCCGGGATCCCCCAGGTGGTGATGGCGTCGAGCTGGGCGTCCCGGGTCTGGAGGCTGGTCGGCGCGTCGCGGTCCTGCGTCCGGCTGCAGATGCGGTCGACCGCGTCCCAGCCCTTGCCGACGCTCGTCGGAGTCCGCTCGAAGAAGAGGTAGACGAAGTCCTCGCCCGTGGGCTCGTCGGGTGTGGCCGCGTCCAGGACGTCCGAGGTGAAGCCGTGCATCTGCTCGCCCCCCTGCGGGCCGGTGCCGGCCAGCACGAGCCTGCGCACGAGTTGCGGCCTGATGAGCGTGAGCTTCTGGGCGACGAACCCGCCTAGGCAGAAGCCGAGGATGTCGAGTGTGCGCAGGCCGAGAGTGTCGACGAAGGCGAGTGCGTCGTGCGCCATCGCTGTGACGCTGTTCGGTGTTCGTCCCGAGGATCCGCCCACCCCGGTGTTGTCGAGCAGGATCACTTCACGTTCGGCCGCGATGGCGTCGATGAGCAGTGGATCCCAGTTGTCGAGGTTGCCGCGGAAGTGCTGCAGGAACAGCAGCGGTGTCGTTTCCGGTCCGGTGCTGCCGAAGCGGCGGTAGGCATAGGTGATCCCGTTGCCGGCCTCGATGTAGAGGTTGGGGGCGGTGAGCTGTCTCGGAGTGGTCGTGGGTGTGGACATCGCGCGGGCCGTCACGCCGCCGGCACGGCTGCGACGTAGGGATCGATCCGGTCGTCGCGTCGGTACGGACCGGCTTTCGGATGGTGCGCCACGGTCAGGGGTGCTCCTTCGGGGAACGGGCTGACGTGAGGTCAGCCGTCAACGGGCCTCTCACCCCTACTGTCGTGCCGCACGACCCGGGACGACACCCGGGAACGCCCGTGACAAATCCCTGGCGGGTGTGGTCTCGACCTCTACCGGGCGGCGTTCTCGGCGCTGGGCTCCGTCGCTGCGTCCGGGATACCGGATTTGCGGACATCCGGGCTGCCCTGAGGTGAAGGGGGTGGCCGCGTCGTGCTGAGCCGGTGTTCCAGTAGGGGCTGCTTCGGCGCGACGACGCGGATTCCACCCGTGTCCTGATGGCGCTCCCCCGGGACACGACCCAGGGGTCTCACGGGTGCGGGTCCCGGGGGCGGTGCGTGACAGTTGTCCTCGATGTCAGAGAACGGAGGGTGCGCTTTCCGGCCCCGTGGCCGGTGCACTCACCCATGGGAGGCAGTCATGCCAGTAGACGAGACCTGGACCGGAGGATGGATCGTCGTGGACCAGGACGGCCGCGAGCTCACTCGTGACCCCCTGTCCGGGGAACGGTTCACCGAGGCGACCGCGAACCAGGAAGCCGCCGCATCACGCTTCGGCGGGGTCGACGCGCGCGCTGTCTTCCGGCAAGCGGCCGCCTGAGAGCCCCGGCCGGCTGGTCGCCGGCCCCCCGGGCACGTTTCGCGCTGACGGCGACCGCCGCGTATGCGGGTTAGCATCCCGCGAGGTCCGGGCACGAGGCCGGGCGTTGACGGCGGGGGAGACTGCGATGGCGCAGGACACGGTCGCGGATGCGATCGACGACGGCTCCGGCAACCTGGTCGACAAGCGAAACCTTCGTACGGCCGCCTGGGGCGGACTCATCGGAACTGCCCTCGAGCAGTACGACTTCGTCATCTACGGCACCGCCACCGCGATCATCTTCAACCGCATCTTCTTTCCCGACGCCGATCCCGCCATCGCCGTGATCGCCGGGTTCGCCACCTACGCGGTCGGGTTTCTCGCCCGCCCGCTCGGCGGCCTCTTCTTCTCCCGCTACGGCGACCGACTGGGCCGGAAGTTCGTGCTCGTCGCCACCTTGTTCCTCATGGGCATCTCGACGTTCCTCATCGGTGCCCTGCCGAGCTACGAACAAGCCGGTCTGCTCGCCCCCGCCCTGCTGGTCGTGCTGCGGCTGCTCCAGGGGTTCGGGGCCGGCGCCGAGCAGGCGGGCGGGGTGGTGCTGCTCACCGAGGTCGCCCCGCGTGAGCGGCGTGGCCGCTACGCGTCGCTCGTGTTCGTCGGTGCGTCCGCGGGCACAGCGCTCGGTGCCGTCGTCTGGATCCTCGCGCAGCTCCTCCCCGACGAGCAGCTGCTCGCATGGGGGTGGCGGCTCGTGTTCTTCTCGAGCGCGTTCGTGACTCTCGCCGCGTACATCCTGCGCAGGCGGCTGCGTGATGCTCCGGTCTTCGAGCAGGCGAAACAGGTGCGGGAGCAGGAACGCACCGTCGCCGAGTCGCCGATCAAGAGCGTGTTCACGGTGGGCCGACGGCCGTTCTTCCGCACGTTCGCCCTCAACATCGGCGGCAACACCCAGTCGTACGTGTTCCAGGTCTTCATGGGCAGCTATCTGATCCAGACCGTCGGCGTCGACGAGCGGCTGGTGCCGCAGGCCTTGCTCGTCGGCGCGCTCTTCGGGTGCGTCTCCGCGTTCGTGACGGGGGTGCTCACCGACCGGTACGGGCGCAAGCCGGTGATCATCGCAGTGGCCGCGTTCCTCGTGCTGTTCCCGGCGCCCGCGTTCCTGCTGCTGGACACCGGCAACACTGCGCTCGTCGTGCTCGTGATCGTGCTCGGGTTCATCTTCGCCGCGTACGGCACGGTCGGCTCGCAGGCCGCCGCCTTCGCCGAGCTCTCGGGCTCGCGGTACCGCTACGCGGGCGTCGCGCTCGGGCGGGAGTTCTCCGCGGTGCTCGGGGGCGGCATCGCGCCGCTCCTGTCGGGAGTGCTCGTCCAGCTGTTCGCCGGCTGGATCGGCGTGGTGGTGTACATGACCGCGATCATGCTCGTCACCCTGGTCACAGCCGTCCGGATGCCGGAGACGCGCGGCCGTGACCTGAGGCTCGAGGCGGACGCCTGACTCTGCGCAGCCCGCAGTGTCCGGTCAGCCGCCGCTGCTGTTCTGGCCCGAGCGCCAGCGCTGCTCGTAGCGGCGCTCCTGCTCCTCGCGCTCGGCGGCCCCGTGCCTGCCCCGGATCTGGCCCGCGGTGCCCCGCGGGTAGCCGGCCTTGACGGCGCGGTGCTCAGTGGTCTCGTAGACGTACGCCCCGGAGTAGAAGTACCCCAGCAGGAGCCCGGCCAGAACGGCGCACCCTCTCACCCAGGCCGGGCCCGGGATCAGCAGGTAGAGAAGTACGGCGATCGGGAGCAACTGCACCGTTGCGCGGATCATGTGTCGCAGCACCCATGTGCGCGCGGTCACGTCGTGGAGGACCCACTCCCGGTACTCGGGCGGCAGACTGCGCCCGAAGGCGTACAGCAGCCACCGCACCGGCCCTGGGCGACGCGGTGAGGTCTCGCTCATTTGCGCCCCAATGCTTTGTGTCCAAACCGAACCTGTTTCCGACGGTACCCTGGGCGCGTGCCCGGAGGATCCACAGGTGACGCATCAGACGTCGTCGAGCTCGTCGACCCCCTGCAACTCGACCGCCAGGTCTGCTTCGCCCTATCGGTGGCCGCTCGCACTGTGGTGTCGCTCTACCGCCCGCTGCTCGAACCGATGGGCCTGACCCATCCCCAGTACCTGGTGATGCTCGCTCTCTGGGAGCGCTCGCCCCGGTCGGTCAAGGACCTCAGCTCGGCGCTCGCCCTCGACCCGGGGACCTTGTCGCCGCTGCTGAAACGGCTGGAGGCTGCGGGCCTCGTGATGCGCGGTCGCGCGCCGGCCGACGAGCGGACCCTCGCCGTGACCCTGACGGATGCCGGGCGTCGGCTGCGGGCCGACGCGGAGCGCGTTCCGCCCGCGATCGTGGCGAGGCTCGGGATGGAGATCTCGGAGCTTGAAGATCTCCACGGCGTCCTCACCCGGGTGATCGCGGCGGCGCGCGAAACGCAGGAGTAGCCATTCGATCGGTCACCGACGTTCTTCCCGGCTCGCCATCAGCCTGTGCCGTGCCTTGCACGAGCACTGCGCGACCAGCCATTCCAGCGGGCCCTCAGTGAGGTGCCGGCGCCACAGCAGCGCGAACAGCAGCGCACTGATGAGCACCACCGCGTACTGTTCCGCCGGGCTGATCGTGAGCATGCCGGAGGCGAGTACCAGGACGTACCCGCTGTAGAGCGTGAGCACCATCGTCCCGGCATCCGTGAACGGCCGTAGCAGGCGCTCCATCAGTGGCATGCGGACCAGAAGAAACGCGGCCATGACCACCACGACTGCGAAGCCGAGGCTGCTGATGCTGCGGACGGTTTCGACCCAGGCGTGCGAACGAGATGCCGGCCCGACGAGCCACCACATCATCCAGGAAACGCCCATGGTCACGGCTCCGCCGGCCATCAGCTTGCAGCTGAGCCGCACCGACGAGAGGTCCGCGCGCCCGATGGCCAGTCCTGTGCAGGTGTAGGCGAACTAGAGGAGCACGGGGTAGAACCCGGTGAGGAACAGATCGATGACCAGCCCGGACGGGCCGGTGACCAGCATCGGGAAGCTGGGGCTTCCGTCGAGATGGGGGTGGGTGTGGTCCGCGGTCCAGGTCACGATGGTCGGCGCGACGATCAGCACCCAAGCCGTGATGCGTGCAAGAAGCCATGGTCGCCGACCGAGAAAAGGGATGGTGAGCAGGCAGAGCACGCCATAGTAGGAGAGGACGACGGGCACGTCGTGGCAGAAGCCGAGGGCGAAGCCGATCATCGTCATCAGCACGGCCTGCACGGCGAGGTCTGCGCGGACAGAAGCACGGTGCTGCCCCTTCAGGGGCTGACTTCCTCCGGTGGCGAGTGCGAGGCTCATCCCCGCGACCAGTGCGAACGTCACTGCGGGGCAGTCGCCTGCACTCATCGGGCCCAGTGCCGACGGACCGTTACCGGGGGCGGCATGGAATACGTCCGCCGCCATCAAACCGAGCAGGGCGAGCGCTCTGGCCAGGTCCAGACCTGCTGCGCGGGCGGCGTGCGCCGGTGCGACGCCCGCCGCTTCGGGCGTGGGCTCAGGCACTGGCCGCTCGCTCGGTCGGCTGTCGAACCGGACGGACGAGGCCGTGGTCGTTCCGAACCTCGACGGCGGGATTGCCGCTCCAGCAGGCGCCCGGAGGGATCTCCTCTCCCTTCATGACATAGGAATGTGGCTCGATGACGACGTCGTCGCCGATCTTCGCGCCGTAGTTGACCCACGCGCCGGCACCGAGGGTGACGCGGGATCCGATGGTGATGTAGTCGGACTTGAAGGCCCCATCCTCCTGAGAATGGCCCTGGATCCCGGTCAGTTGATTGGCCGTGCAGTCGTCACCGATGCTGACGAGCGAGCGCTCCGTCATCTCGAGGCCGTCGTCGAACAAGCGGCGTCCGATGCGTACGCCGAGCATGCGCCACAGCAGATTCTTGAGCGGGGTCCCGTTGAGGAGTACGTAGTAATCCTGCCAGTTGGCCTTCCAGTACCGTTCGTGTTGTCGGAAGTATCGGTCGTAGATCGAGCAGTATTGTGGTCGCAATCTTCGGAACCGAGGAGTGACGAGGCGTTCGGTGAGCGTCCAGACCACAATTGTCCACAGCGGGTAGAACAGTCCGGACAACACGAGCGCCGCCGACGGGCTCCACTCTGTGTAGCCCTCTGAGACGGCTCCGGTGATCACCAGCGTGGAGAGGAGGAAGAACCATCGTAGGAACAGGAAGAGCACCATCGTGACGATGTTGTGTCTGTTCTTGGCGCGGAGGCGACGGCGCTGTATGCCCCGTCCGAGGCGCTGTGCCTTGTCTCGCTCCACGGTCCGCGGGATGGGGAAGGTCGGAGAGCCCAGGAGCCCGGTTCTCTCCCGCAACGGGCCCTCGATGGGGACCATGGCCTTCGACGCCAGAAGGCAGTTGTCGCCCACCCGGCTCTGAGCGGGATAGTAGATGCTGTTCCCCAGAAAGCTGTGCGCCCCGATCCTGGTCGCCGAGAGGCGGAAAGAGGTGTGGGAGAAGTCGGCGTTGAGGATCGCCAGCCCGTCAGCCACCATCGTTCCGCTCCCGATCGTGACCAGAAACGGGTTCTCGTGTTTGGTCTTCTGGCCGAAGTTGGAGCCGGTCTGCACCACGGAGGAGAGATCGTAGCCTATCCAGCGCAGATAGTGGACGATGTAGGAGCTGTCACCGAAGAGGTCCCCCATGAAGCGGTTGTTGCTCAGCCGTGCGATTGTTCTGTGTATGCTGTAGTGGAATCCATACAAAGGGTAATCGGCGTCCGGCCTGATCATGCCGTTGAGCAGTCGGGGAATCACGCCGGCGGTCAGTAGGCTCAGAACAACAGCTGCCCAGACGTCGCGTTCTACACCCGGACCCTGCCCGTCTGGGGTACTGTCGTCATCCCATCGCTCCTGTTCTCGAGATTGGCGGCCGCGTTTGCGGCGGGAGATGCAGCCTGACCCACAGCGGTCGTCGTAGCTCGAGGTAGCGACATTGCGTCCACGACCGGCTCCACGCCACGCACGGCCCGTTCCCGCTCACTCACGGGCTGGAACTCATGCGTCGACGTGCTCGGGATCCCTCAGCCTGGTTCGCGTCTGCCCGACCCCTCGTCGGCTGTGCGGACCAGTCGACCAGCACAGGGGTCTCACGGTGTAGGGAGATTCCTACTCGGCACCATGCATTATCTGTTTCCCGGTCACTGGAGCGGCCCGGAGTCAAGGTGTTCACGCCGCCAGCCGGCCGGCGTGATCCCGTACTGCCGCCGGAACGCCCGTTCGAACGTACTGAGGTCGAGGAACCCGACGGCAGCCGCGATCCTCGATATCGCGAACCTGGCGTACCTCGGCTCGGACAGCATCGCTCGTGCCGTGAGCAGTCGCTGCTGGCGAAGGTAGGCACCGGGTGTGGTCCCCATCCGTTCGAACAAGGTGTACACACGACTGACTGACACGTGGTGCCGCCGCGCCAGCTCCTCGACCCGCAGGTGCGGGTCGCTCAGGTGGTCGCGAACGTGCATCCGCATCATGTCGAGCAGCACACTCGCGGAGGCCTCCCCACCTGGCACAGAGGGTGCGACATTCCGCAGCGTCATCGCGAGCAGATCGATCGCGGCCCGCCCGGCGTCCAGCCGCTGCGACGCCGTGAGATCCTCGGCAACCTCCCACAGCCGCCCGAGATAGCCGGACAGCAGCTGCATGGCCGGCGTCGTCGGATCCACGCGGCGCGCACACGCCTCGGTGATCTCATCGGTGCGAAGCGGGAGCATCTCGCGGAAGAAGTGCATGGACAAGACCCGGCTACCGGTGGGCGTGACCAGCTCCCACGGGCTCCGTGTCTCACTCATCACTCCCGAGAAAGTCGCGACCTCGGCGAAGCGGTCGTGCTGGTGAACATGAGCGTTGCCGCCGAGGTACAGGCAGAAGAGGATCAGATGGTCCGTCGACGTCTTCGCGATCATTCGATCGGTCCGGGCCGCCTGCATCGGCCCTCCCCAGTGTGCCCTGGTGAGCAGGACGGTTTCATCCAGCTCCTGCAACTCCACCCGACCACGAAAGTCAGGATGCGTCCGCGCGATTACCGGGAAGAAACACTCCCGGACGGACTGCTCATACTCCTCGCCGGAGAACTCGTGGATTTGCACGGTCCGAGGCTAGGGAAATCGGGCCCGCACTCGCTGTTTTTCTGAGTACTTTACCGGTTGGTTACTCGGCTGGGCTGTCCGCGGGAACTCGCGTTTCTTTGGTAGCTCACCCGGGTGGTGATCGTGTTGGCAGGCCGGATTCGGCCAGGCCGACGATGATTCCTTGGCTGCGCAACGCTGTGATCGCGTTGGTCACGGTCAGCGGAGCCACGACGGACATGCGGGGACGGTGGCTGTCTATTCAGCTCGGTTCAGGTCGGGTGGGGCGACAAAGGCGCGCCCCCGATGATACGAGGGAGTGAAACATGTACCTACAGGTACGGCGGATCTCCGCCGCCGCCGGACCCGCCGTCCGTCGAGAGTCTGCGGATCGCGGCGAGGCGGCCGGCCGGGGTCAGAACGGGACCGGCCGGTGGCCCGTGTGGTTCGTCCGGGCCCGGCCTCACGGGTCGGGCGCGAGCGTCCCGTCCGCCGCGATGTGGCTGAAGATCTGCTCGATCATGGCGAGGACGTGAGGGTCGTCCACCGCGTAGTACGTGTGCCTGCCCTCGCGGCGTGCCGAGATGACCCCGGCGAGCCGCAGCTTGCCGAGGTGCTGGCTGGTGGTGGCGATGCTCAGCCCGACCCGGCCTGCCAGGGTGCCCACATCGAACGTCTCGTGCGCCATCAGCCATGCCAGGTGCAGGCGCGCCGGACTGCTGAGCAGGGCGAATGTCGCCGCGGCCGACCGCAGCTGTGGCTGGGTCGGTTCCAGGGCGTGGCTCGAAGGCCCTGGAGCGCTCGCCGCGGGCAGGTTCGCCATGGAGGAATCCTCCCGCCCCGGCGCCGTCGCCGCCAGCCGCCTCCTCATTCGTCAGTTGCGCAATCGACGAAACGTATGTAAGGGTATGCGCACTGAAGGGGAGTAGTCCGGCAGACCTGATCGTCGACATGCTGAGGACCCCGTGGTCCTCCGGCGACAGGGCCCGCGAGTAGCGGGTGGACGAGACCTTCGGCCAGTCGAGTCGTCTGGCCGGAGTGTCCCCCGAGGCCCTCCGGCACGGCGACGCGCCGTCCTGGAAGGTCGTCATGGTCTACAAGTTGGTGCGCCCCTTCGCGCTCTGCCTGCTGCTCACGCTCCCCGCCCTGGTGGTGCGCCTCGGTGGTATGGAGCTACCACCGGCGCTCGGGTTGGCGGTGTTCGGCGCCGCCGTGGTGGCGGCATCGTTCCTCCTGGCCTGGGGCGCCGAAGCCGCGCGTATGGACATCTCGGGTGCCCTGGCGATCGCGGTGCTGGCCGTGATCGCCGTGCTGCCGGAGTACGCAGTGGATCTCTACTTCGCCTATACCGCCGGCAGCGACCCGAGCTACGTGGCATACGCGGCCGCGAACATGACCGGATCGAACCGCCTGTTGCTCGGGTTGGGCTGGTCGGTCGTGGTGGTCATCGCTCTGTTCGTGGCCTCGCGCCGCTCGGGTCGTAAGGTCCGCGAGCTCGTCCTGGCGCCCGGGCACCGCGTCGAGCTGGGCTTTCTCGCCATCGCGTCGGTCGTGGCGTTCATCGTCCCGCTCTCCGGGCAGATCCACCTCGTCATGGGCTTCGCGCTGCTCGGGCTGTTCGCGTTCTACCTCTGGAAGGTCTCCCGGGCGGAGGCCGAGGAGCCGGAGCTCGTCGGGCCGGCCGCCAGGGTCGGGGCGCTGCCGACGCGGGTGCGGCGGCCGCTGGTGCTCGGGTTGTTCCTCTTCGCCGCCACGGTCATCCTCGCCTCGGCCGAACCGTTCGCGCACTCACTGATCGGGACCGGCGCCGAGTTCGGTGTCGATGAGTTCCTGCTGGTGCAGTGGCTGGCCCCGCTGGCGTCCGAGGCGCCGGAGTTCATCGTGGCGATCCTCTTCGCGGTGCACGGCCGAGGCACCGACGCGATCGGCACGCTGATCTCGAGCAAGATCAACCAGTGGACGCTCCTCGTCGGGAGCCTGCCCATCGCCTACCTGCTCGGCGGCGGTCCCACCGCACTCGTACTGGACAGCCGCCAGATCGAGGAGTTCCTGCTCACCGCGACGCAGACGCTGCTCGGCGTCGCCGCGTTGCTGGCGCTGCGGTTCCCCCGCTGGCTGGCCTTCACGCTGCTCGGCCTGTTCGCGTTGCAGTTCGTCTTTCCGGGTCAGCAGGCGCGCTACGTCCTCTGCGCCGTCTACGCGGTGCTGGCGGCGGCCGCACTCGTCCGCAACCGGCGCCACATCCTGTCCACGCTCGCCGCGCCCTTCCGGAGAGGCGAAACGACAGCGGCGCGCGACGTCGAGCAGCTCACGCGGTGACCTGACGGTGGAGGCGGGTCAGCTGAAGGCGCCGGCCGCCGCGGACGCCACCGTCACGTCCTCGTCCACGGTGCCGGCGCTCACGCCCACTGCGCCGACGAGCTCGCCACCGCGGTACAGGGGGATGCCGCCGCCGAACGTCACCATGCCGCCCGCTGTCTGCTCCAGCCCGTAGAGCTCGGCCCCCGGTTGCACCAAGGGGGTCAGCTCATCGGTCGGGCGGTTCATCAGAATGGCGGTGAGCGCCTTGCGCTGTGAGATGTCGATGCTCGCACGGATGGCGCCGTCCTGGCGTCCGAATGCCAGCAGGTGGCCGCCTCCATCCACCACCGCGACATTCATCGGTTGTCCGATTTCGTCGGCCTTCTTGAGTCCGGCTTCGAGGACTTTCTGGGCGTCGGCGAACGTCAGCACACTCATGATCGGTTCGTCCTTTCATGGTCGTTCCCGGTATCGAACCCGGCTGGGTGCGGGAGCCTGGGATTCGAACCCAACCTCAATCGCGTCCGAAGCGATAGGCCCGCGATCAGCGAGCCCTGTCCCGTCCTCACCCAGAGGTGAGGTGCAGCCGGGTGTTTCGCGGTCATCCGTTCTTGCTCGGCACGCCGCCGACCGCATGCTTGCAGGTCGTCGTCGGCGGGTTGTAAGCCTGCCGCACTTGACCTGCGAGACAACGAAGGCGCAACGTGTTTCCCGGTGACGGTCGGGGCATCGGGGCCGCCGCTCCGGCCAGTGATGAGAGGTGATCGCGTGGAAATCCCCGCGAAACTCCAGAAAAGCGACTATCCGCTGTCGATGAACCGCCCGGAGCTGATCCGGACGCCGACCGGCAAGCCGCTTGCCGAGGTGACGATGGCGGCGGTCGTCGCGGGCGATCTCACCAATGAGGATCTCCGGATCAGCGCGGAGACGCTACAGCTCCAAGGTGAGATCTCCGACGCCGCCGGCCGGCCGCAGCTGGCGAACAACATGCGCCGGGCCGCCGAGATGACGGCGATTCCGGACGCCGAGGTTCTGGAGATCTACAACGCGCTGCGTCCGCGCGCATCGAGCCGGGAGCGGCTCGATGCGATCGCCGACCGGCTCGAGTCGCACTATTCGGCGCCCGTCAACGCGGCGCTGGTCCGCGAGGCGGCGCAGGTCTACGCGGCGCGCAACCTGCTCGCCCGTGAGGAGGACTGACGATGACGGCCACCGCTCCGAAGCCCACGGCCACGAAGGTCTCCAAGCGGACCGAGATGCTGGAGAGCCGTCCGGTCAACCTGGACGGGTTCGTCGAGGAATGGCCCGAGAAGGGCCTCGTGGCGATGGAGAGCGAGTTCGACCCGGAGCCGAGCATCCGGGTCGAGGACGGCGTCATCGTCGAGCTCGACGGCAAGGCCCGCGCCGACTTCGACTTCATGGACACCTTCATCGCGAACCACTCGATCGACGTGGCCTCGGCGGTCGAGGCCAACGCCATCCCGTCCGACGAGATCGCCCGGATGCTGCTCGACCCCAGGGTGAGCCGGGCGGCCGTGCTCGAGGTGACGCGTGGCCTGACCCCGGCGAAGCTGCTCGAGGTCGTCAAGCTGATGAACGTCGTCGAGATCATGATGGCGATGCAGAAGATGCGCTCCCGGCGCACGCCCGCGAACCAGGCGCACTCCACCAGCGCGCGGGACAACCCGATCCAGGTCGCCGCGGATGCCGCCGAGGCCGCGCTGCGCGGCTTCGCCGAGCTGGAGACCACCCTCGGCGTGGTGCGCTACGCGCCGCTGGTCGCGATCGCGCTGCAGATCGGGGCCCAGACCGGGCGCGGTGGCGTGATCACCCAGTGCGCGCTGGAGGAGGCCACCGAGCTGGAGCTGGGGATGCGCGGCATCACCGGCTACGCCGAGACGATCTCCGTGTACGGCACCGAGTCGGTGTTCGTCGACGGTGACGACACGCCGTGGTCGAAGGCGTTCCTCGCCTCGGCGTACGCCTCGCGCGGGATCAAGATGCGCTTCACCTCGGGCACCGGCTCCGAGGTGCAGATGGGCAACGCCGAGGGCAAGTCCATGCTGTACCTGGAGATCCGCTGCATCCTGATGGCCAAGGGCGCGGGCGTGCAGGGCCTGCAGAACGGCTCGATCAGCTGCATCGGAGTGCCGGGCGCGGTGCCCGGCGGCATCCGTGCGGTGGCGGCCGAGAATCTGATCGCCTGCATGGTCGACCTGGAGTGCGCGGCAGGCAACGACCAGTCGTTCTCGCACTCGGCGATGCGCCGTACCAGCCGGCTGATGCCACAGATGATGGCCGGCCAGGATCTGATCTGCTCGGGCTTCTCCGGGGTGCCGAACTCGGACAACATGTTCGCCGGGTCGAACCTCGACGTCGAGGACTACGACGACTGGAACACCATCCAGCGCGACCTGCAGATCGACGGCGGCCTCCGCCACGTCCGCGAGGACGAGATCCTGCAGGTCCGCAACAAGGCGGCCAGGGCCCTTCAGGCCGTGTTCGCCGAGCTCGACCTGCCCCGGATCACCGACGACGAGGTGGAGGCCGGGACCTACGCGAACTCCAGCGCCGACTACCCGTTCCGGGACGTCCTGGAGGACCTCAAGGGCGCCCAGTCGGTGATGGACCGCGGGATCACGGGTCTGGACCTGGTGCGGATCCTCGAACGCACCGGTTTCGCGGACGTGGCCGACAGCTACCTGCAGGTGCTGCGCCAGCGCGTCTCGGGGGATCTGCTGCAGACCGCCGCGATCCTGACCCCGGACTTCGTGCCGCTCTCGGCGATCAATGACGCGAACGACTATGCCGGCCCGGGCACGGGATACCGGCTCGGCGGGCAACGGTGGGAAGAGTTGAAGAGGTTGCGCCACGTCACCAGCGCGAGCAACCCGGAGACGGAGGTCTCGTGAGTACCCCCTCGGCCACTCGTACCTTGTCCCTTCGTGAGATCGGGCAGGCCCAGCGTGGCACCCGGGAGGACGAGGTCGTGATCGCGGTGTCACCGGCCTTCGCCTCGACGTTCACCAAGACCATCGTCGACGTCCCGCACGCGGAAGTGCTGCGCCAGCTGCTGGCTGGCGTCGAGGAGCAGGGCATGCACGCCCGGGTCATCCGGGTGTGGGACACCGCGGACCTCGCCGCGATCTCGCACCTCGGAGCGCGGTTGTCCGGTTCTGGTATCGCGGTGGGCATCCTGTCCCGCGGCACGACCATGATCCATCAGAAGGATCTGGCGCGCCTGTCCAACCTCGAGCTGTTCCCGCAGTCCCCGCTGCTCGACGCCGAGGTGTTCCGGCGGATCGGCAGCAATGCGGCGCAGTACGCCAAGGGTGAGTCGCCGGAGCCGGTGCCGACGCGCAACGACCAGATGGCCCGCCCCCGGTGGCAGGCCAAGGCGGCTTTGCTGCACCTGAAGGAGTTCGACTGCATCGTGCCCGACCGCAAACCGGTCGAGGTCGAGCCGGCGTTCGAGCTGAGCAACACAGGTTGAGCCGCGCTGACCAGGAAGGGAGTGGGGCGGTGCGGCTCGTCGTCGGCGTGGACATCGGCAACTCCACCACCGAGGCGTGCGTCGCGGACGTCGACGAGGCCGGTGACGTGACGTACCTCGGCACCGCTCTGACCCACACCACCGGGGTCAAGGGCACGCCGGACAACACCGACGGAGCCGTGTCTGCGGTACGCCGGGCCCTGGAGCGGGCGCGCCGCGACCCCGCGGACCTCGACACCGTGCTGCTCAACGAGGCCACTCCCGTGATCAGCGGACTCGCCACGGAGACGATCACCGAAACGATCATCACCGAGTCCACGATGATCGGGCACAACCCGACGACCCCGGGCGGGGAGGGTCTCGGGGTCGGGACCACGGTTGCGATCAGCGAGCTGAGCGGTGCCGCCCACGACGGGCCACTGGTCGTCGTGGTGCCGTTCGGGTGGGACTTCGACGACATCGCCGCCACGCTCAACACCGCGATCAGCTCCGGTGCCGAGATCGTGGCAGCGGTCCTCGGCCACGACGACGCGGTGCTCGTGGCCAACCGGCTGGAACGACGGATCCCGATCGTCGACGAGGTGGCCGCGGTGGACCGGGTCCCGCTCGGGATGCTCGCCGCAGTCGAGGTGGCCGCGCCCGGCCAGACCATCCGCACGCTGTCGAACTCCTACGGGCTCGCCACCGTCTTCGAGCTCGACCCGGACCAGACGCGCAAGGTCGCGCCGGTGGCACGCGCGTTGACCGGCAACCGGTCGGCCGTGGTGGTGCGCACACCCAGCGGTGACGTCACCGACCGGCGGATCCCGGTCGGGCTGCTCGAGCTGACCGGAGCGGGCAAGACCCTGCGGGTGGACCTCGACGCCGGTGCCGAGCAGATCATGGCCGAGTTGGCGCGCGTGCAGCCGCTCGAGGATGCGACGGGCGAGCCCGGCACGCATGTCGGCGGGATGCTCGCGCAGGTCCGCGACACGATGACCGACGTGACCGGGCAGCCGGCGTCCGAGGTCCGGATCGGGGACGTCCTCGCCGTCGACACCTTCGTGCCCGCCGAGGTGCGGGGCGGGCTGGCCGGTGAGATCGCGCTGGAGAACGCCGTCGCCCTTGCGGCGATGGTGAGCACCAGCGGTAGCCGCATGCAGGTGGTCGCCGACGACGTGGCTGCCGCGCTGGGCTGCGCGGCCCGCATCGGAGGAGTCGAGGGCGAGATGGCGGTGCGCGGTGCCCTCACCACGCCCGGGGTCGACAAGCCTGTCGTGGTGCTCGACATGGGCGGCGGCTCCACGGACGCGGCCCTGCTCACGCGCGATGGAACGGTCGGCGCGGTCCACGTCGCAGGGGCGGGGGAGCTGGTCACCAGGCTGATCGACTCCGAGCTGGCATTGGACAACCGGGAGGTCGCGGAGTCGGTCAAGTGGTTCCCGCTCGGGAAGGTGGAGAGCTTCTTCCACATCCGCCACGAGGACGGCACGGTGCAGTTCTTCACCACGCCGCTGCCCCCGACGGTGTTCGCCCGGGTCGTGGCGATGACGCCCGAAGGCCCCGTGCCGATCGCCACCCGGCACTCGGTGGATCACGTGCGGCGGGTGCGGCGCGAGGCCAAACGGCGTGTGTTCGTGGTGAACGCGTTGCGGGCGCTGCGGCAGATCGCCCCGCAGGGGAACCTGCGGATGCTCGAGTTCGTGGTGCTGCTCGGCGGCTCGGCGCTGGACTTCGAGATCCCGGACATGATCGCCGACGCGCTCGCCGGGCACGGGATCGTCTGCGGCACGGGCAACGTGCACGGGACGGAAGGCCCCCGCAACGCCGTGGCGTCGGGGCTCGTCGACGCGTTCGCGACCGAGGTCACCGGTGCCTCCTCGGCGGGCGCGGTGAGGGAGAGCAGGGCGTCATGAAGTGCAGCGGGCCCCCGTCAGGCGTCACGGAGAACGTGGAGATCCCTGCGGTCATCGTGCTCCGGCCGACCGAGGCCGGGGCGCAGGTGCTGCGCGAGGTGTGTGCGGGCATCGAGGAGGAAGGCGTGCCGACGCGGGTGGTCGTGCCCTCCGGCGACAGCGACACCGACAGCGAGACCGTGGTGCTGGCGCACGAGGCCGCTCAGGCGTCGCGGCTGGATGTCGGCGTCGCGCTCGGCGTGGAGGCTGTGGTGGTGCACCACGCGAAGCTGCCGGAGCGCTCACCGGCACAGGTGGTGCCTGCCGAGGCCGGCACCACGGGCTGGCGCGGCGCGGGACGCTCGGCGGCGAGAATTGTGAAGGGTCTGCCCTACGGCGAGGCCTGAACGTCGGAACCGTGAATCGGGCGCCGGGACGGCGTCGCCGATCCGCTCTTGTATATCCCTGGTGTACATCCCCAGGGATACGGCCAGGGACCGTACACGGACGCGATCGGAGCGCTGCCCCACAACGATGGGTACGTGCTCTCGAGACGGAGGATGCCCCGTGGCTGTGGGGCGGACCTCGGGCGATGCTCCGTTGCCGCACCTGGCGACGAGCGCTGGTGGTGACCACTCTGCCCGACTGTCAGGAATCGACAGAGGCGTTCGTCCGGGGCCTCTACGACGACGCGTTCCGCCCACTCCTCCGCTTCGTGTTGCTGTTGACCGGTAACCGCGAGCGGGCCGAAGAGGTCGTTCAGGAGACAATCGTACGGGCCTGGCGACAACACGCCACGGGGTTCGAAACCGATAGACCGCACGGCTGGCTGTACACCGTCGCCCGCAACCTCGTGACCGACCTGCGCCGCCACGACGCAGTACGCCCCGTGATCGTGCACGACGAGGTCGCTCTGAAAAGGGCACCCGAATCCGACCATTTCGACAAGGCGGTGCACCGCCGGGTCGTCGCCGACGCCCTCAACCAGCTGAGGCCCAAACATCGTGACGTCCTGATCGCGATCTACTACCAGGACTGCTCCCTGGCCGAAGCCGCCGACCGGCTCGACATCCCGATCGGGACCGTGAAATCACGCAGCTACCACGCTCTGCGGGAGTTGCGGGTGATACTCGAGAAATCAGGAGCGCTGTGACTCGGGTGGCTCCGACGTATAGCCCTCTGGGCTAGACGCGGCGGGCTCGGAGTCGGGCGGCGAGGAAGCGCCTGGCATGTGCGTGGGCTTCCCTGCGGGCATCCGCGTAGTACGCCGTGGGGTCGCGCAGGATGCGGGCGAGCCGCCGCCGTTGCGTCTCGTCGCCGTTTCCGTTGCCGTTGCAGCTGATCCCCTCGTCCACGTACCCAGGATAGCCCTGCAATCAGGCGGCGAGGGCGATCGCGAGCAGCCGGGCGAAGACCCGGACCGCGGCGACGTCGGCCTCGGTGAGATCGCCGACGTGGAGTCCGTCGATCGTGAGGACACCGAACTCGCGTTCCTCCGTGGCGACAGGCACCGCGATGAACGTGCGGTAGTCGTGGCCCCCGGGTTGCCAGCCCGAGGGCGGACGCGCCCTGGCGTCCTGGCAGAACAGGTCCTCGCGCTGCCTGAGCAGCTGGAATGCCTGGTCGCCGAGCGGAGTGCCCGCGACGAACGTGGTGCGCGGAGCCGAGGCGCGGCCGTGGAACCCGGCCGGAACGAGCCGGGGCGGGTGGTCCTCGACGAGGGCGAAGTAGCAGGCACGCAGGCGGTCACTGCCGAGCACCTCGGCGGCCGCCGCGAGGACGACCGCCTTCGCCTGGCCCTGCAGCTCGAGCAACTCGCGGCCGCGGGTCCAGCGTGGGCGGTCGGTGATCCTGCCGATGAGGTAGGTGAGGGGGTCGAGGGCATCGTCCAGGACCAGCTGCATCCGCGCGGCGGCGTCCTCGGCGATCTGTACGGCTGTGGCGGCGCGGACGCGGGCCCGCCGCTCCGCCCACAGCGGCAGGCCGACGGCCAGCGCGGTGAGGGCGGCCCCAGCTCCGGCGGTGACTCCGAACGACCAGCCGGAGAGGCCGTTGAGCACGGCACCGATCACCCACGCTGCCGTCGCCGCGCTGACGGCCAGGGGCCGGGCCACCTTGCCGACCCGTTCGGAGATCACGCCCATCGTGATCGCAGCGTATCCAGCAGGACCGACCGTGAGCGGAGAACCGTGGCCGAGCGCACCGCCCGGCTTACCGTGATCGGTCGATCAGGCTTGCTCGGTCGTCGGGGTGGTCGACAGCTCGGGCATCACCTCGGCGGCCAGGCGTTCCATCTGCTCCGCGTCGTCGAAGAGCGGGTTCAGGTGGATCAGCTCGGCGCCGGCCTCGGCCACCTCGCGCAGACCCCGGACGCAGTCGGCCGGTGGCCCCCACACGGCCGTGGAGACGAGGTCGTTGCGTCCGGCGTGGGAATAGAGCTGGCCCAGCGCATCGGAGAGACGTGCCTGGGCGCGGGCCGCGTCGTCGTCGACCGCGATGTACACGCGTTTGGCGATCGGGAAACCGGCGCTGTCGCGACCCATGTCGGTCAACGCCCCGCGTACGACCTTCACCTGGTCGGCGAACTGTGCCGTAGTGGACGAGCCGGCGCCGAAGAAGCCGTCACCGAGCCGGACCGCCCGGCGCAGCGCGTCCGGATGCGCGGCTCCGAACCAGATCGGCGGATGCGGCTTCTGGAGCGGTTTGGGCTCCATCGTGGCGCCATCCGCCTGGTAGAAGCGCCCGGAGAAGCTGACGCGGGGCTCGGTCCACAGCTCCTTCATCAGGCGCAGGCCCTCGGTGAACCGGGTGACCAGCCCCTCCGGATCCACGCCGAACGTGGCGAAGCTCCGGTGGCGCCCACCGGTGCCGACGCCCACCTCGATGCGCCCGCCGCTGAGCTGGTCGAGCGAACTCAGGCTCTTGGCCAGCTGAACCGGGTTGTGCAGCGGCGTGACGAACACCGCGCACCCCAGCCGGAGCCGCTGCGTGCACGCGGCCGCGTAGGTCATCGTCTCGATGGCGCTCAGGCGGGGCGCGGACCCCAGGACCTGCTCCTGCGTCCAGGCGCTGTCGAACCCGAGCTCCTCCACCCGCGCGAGGTGGGCCTGCAGCGCACCCGTGTCGTATTTTCCGCCGTGAACGGTCTGTGGGATGGATATCGCGAATCGCACCTCTGCAGCGTAGTTACCGGACGAGCCACGGTTCGGAATCGGGCGAATGCCCTGAGGGAGGAAATGGACTCGCGTGACATATGGCTGCCTCTGCCCGGCTCAGGAGCTGCGGTTCTCTCCTTCGAGGCGACGTAGCCGGAGCGCGAGCGTGGGGCACGCGCTCGCCGCGGCCCGCGCCTGCGCCCGGAGCGTTGGAGGCACCTCGCGCGATGCGAGATGCGGGTAGCCCCATTCGTCGAGCAGGACCTGCTCGGGGAGGAGCTCGGCGCAGAGTCCGTGGCCGCGGCACATGATGGGATCCACCTCGAGGCCGAGCCGCGTGTCGTCCCTCATCGCTCTCCCTCGGAACGACCGGCCGGATCGGGCACGGGCATCCACGGTGCGGCGTCCACCCACGGGCACGTGCGGCCGGCGACGTGGTCGGCGATGTCGTCGGCGAAAACGCGCAGAGCCGCGGCGGCGAACCGGGTGGTGGCGTCAGGATGCGCGCACGCGCCGCGGCCCTCGATCATCCCCAGCCGGTTGTGCAGGCGGTCGAGCGCGGCCCCCGACGGATCGGCACCTCGAACGAGGTCGTCCATGTCGTCGGCGATCGCCGGCAGTCCGAACATGCACGGCCCGCACTGCCCGGCCGACTCCACCGCGAGGTAACGCAGGGTGCGGGCGGTCTCGGCGATGCCACAGGCGTGTTGCGGCAGAGCGACGAGCGCCGCTGTGCCCATCACCGTTCCTGCTGCCCGGCAGTCCTCGTGCGCGAGCGGCAGCGCTCGTGCCTGCCGGATCGACACCCAGCTGCCGCCCAGGCCGCCGATCTGCACCGCCTGCAACGGCTCGGACTCACCTCCGGCCTCTGCCAGCACCGCGCCGACGGGCGTGCCGAGCTCGACCTCGTACACACCGGGTCTGCGCACGGCGCCTCCCAGCGTGACGAGGGTGGTGCCCGGAGACTGCGCCGTACCCGCCGCCCGGAACCAGCGCGCGCCGAAGCGGGTGATCAGTGCCAGGTGAGCCAGTGTCTCGACGTTGTCGACCAGCGTCGGACGACCACCGACCCCGCGCTCCGCCGGACGGGGCGGGGTGACGGTGGGCCGGGCGTCGCCGCTGTTCAGGAAGTTGACCAGGGCGGACTCCTCGCCGGCCACGTAGCGGCGCGGCACCTCCACCGCGCGGATCGTGACGTTCTCGTCGCGCCGTGCGTCGAGGGCCGCGTGCATCGAGCGGGCGTGTGCGTGTCCTTCGCCCACACAGATGGCCGCCTCATCCGCGCCGACGGCGTGGCAGGCGAGCAGGACACCGTCGATGACCAGGTGGGGGGCGAACTCGAGCAGCTTCGCGTCCTTTGCGGTGGCAGGGTCGCCGTCGCAGCCGTTCGCGACCACGATCGGCCTGCCCCGGCCGGCCGCGACCGTCCTCAGCTTGCGGCTCATCGGGAAGCCCGCCCCGCCTCGGCCGCGCAGCCCGGATCGGTCGACCGCATCGATCAGCTCCGCCGGCCCATCGGTGCGGACCGGGAGCGGGCCGTAGCGGGCGAGATGGTCGGCCAACGCGGCAGGGGAGCCGCTCCCGGCCGAGCCGGCCAGCAGCCGCACGCTCCCGCTCGGCGGATCCGGGAGGGGCACGGACGTAGGTGCGGTCACCGCTGACCTGCCTTTGCGGCCCGCCGCGCGTCACGGTCGGCATCGACGGTCAGGCATCGCCGCGTGATCGCCGCCGCGACCGCCACCGCACACCCGAGGTAGACGGCCATCACCCAGCCGAGCCTCCTGTCGGTCGCGCCGAGACCCAGCCCGTGCGCGAGCGCGAGCGGCCAGCTCGCGTACGCCACCACGTGCACGGCGCGCCACGAGCGGAAGCCGATCCTGAGCCGCAGCATGCTGGTGACGATCGCGGCGAGCAGCAGTTCGAGTGCCACGGTTCCCATCCCGAGCCAGATCGGATGGGGGGCGGTGGAGTAGGGCACCACGGCGACGGGCCAGGAGAGCCCGGAGCGGGGTTTGCCGATGGCGACGACGATGTGCACGACGAGGAAGGCGACCGCCAGCAGCGACACGTTGCGGTGCACGGCGTGCACCGCGAACCGGGGCCAGTTCGCACTCGACACTCGTCCGGAATGCAGGGTGCCGAGCACCACCGTGGCCGTCAGCAGGAGCATCGCGACGAGCCCCATGGCGTGACCGGCGGCCGTGAACCCGTCCTCGACGGCGTCCGCGACCGTCGGGCGTGTGCCGGTGGCGCCGGACCAGGGGGGAGCCGAGATGTCCACGTTCATCGGGGAGAAGTCCTCGTCATGATCGAGCCGCTGCGCCCGGGCCCACTGCCGCGGACGAGGGGTCGTCGATCTGCACCTCGCCCCGCCGGGGCACGGGTGTCGGCATACCGGACGCGTGCGTCTGCGTGAGCACGACCCAGAACAGGGTGGCCAGCACTGCGCCGGCGACCACGCTCGCGGCTGTGACGATGGCGATCAACGTCCGGGCCCGCGCGCGACGGAGGGTGCGACCGCGCAGGGACGGATCCACAGGTGGTGGGCCCTCGTGGCGGCGGCTTGCTCTCGATTTCGGGGAGCTCAGTTCGGTGCCGTCATATATGAGACCGGCCGGACGGGAGTTGGCACCACTCGATCTGGATCCGGGGAGCGTTCGTGCTGCTACGCATATCTCGAAGCTCCTTTCGTGTATTCAGCACAACGCCCGCGAGGTTAGCAACGAGTGGCCGGTGTCGAAAGGCTCTGGTGGACTTGATCATTCAAGTCGACAATGTTTGCAGATTCGGAGGTAAAGTATCCATGATTTGGGGCGGAAGCGGACTTCGCGGCAGCGCGGGCCGATTCGCCCGAAGTGGGCGTCGCAGTCGAATCGATCAGCCGGTTCTCGCTCAACATGCTCTCCGCGGTCAGCCCCCAGGGCGCGCTGCGGTTCAGCGTGCAGGAGGGCACCGTCAACGCCACCGTGTTCATCGGGTTCTGTCAGCGCCTGCTGTACGACGCCGACAGTCCCGTCTACCTGGCGGTGGCCTGGGTCCGGCCGTACCAGTACGCGGTGCTGGAGTAGTCGGCCGACACGTCGTCCACCGGTCCGTGCTCGATGCCGAAGGTGATGGTGTTGTGGAACGGCACCGCCTCGGCCAGCCACAGCCGGAAAGCCGAGGTGCAGTCGGTGCTCGCGGCGCAGCCGGTGGACGGCGTGAGGTGCGCGGTGTTGCCGTGCAACGGGGTGTTGTACGTGCCGCGGTTGAAGAACCAGCCGCTTTCGTAGTAGTCCTCGGTGCCGGTGCCGTGGATCTGCGGCGACTGCGAGCCGTCGGTGTAGACCCGCTCGTCACCTTCGAGGTGGTCGCGGGCAACCGGACCCTGCATGTCCACGGTGTCCCCGACGAACTTGCCGGTTCCGGTAGCCGTCAGATACGGCCAGTCCCGCTTCGGCGTGGTGGAACCGGCGTGAGAGCTGGTCCGGAAGTAACCGATGCGGCCGGCGGCCAGCTCCGCGGCCAGCCGGGCATCGGGTGCCTGGCTCACCTGCGCTTGCGCCCCGGACACCGCGATCGAGGATCCGTTGTAGAGCGTGACGGTGGCGCCGCGCAGGTAGGGCATCGGCCACCAGGCCGAATACCAGCCGCCCGGTCGGACGTCCATGCCGAACATCAACGAGGCCACCGGCTGCACCCCGAAACCGCTGCCGAAGAACTCGCCGACCGGCGAGTCGACCAGGGTCTGCCCGTCGACGCGGATCCGCAGCCGCACGCCCTGCAACAGCTGCTGCGCGGTGTGCAGGTCGGCCAGTTGCGCGGCGCTAAGCGGCTCCTGGTAGGTGCGTACGCCCGACCAGGTCTGGCCGGCGATCAGGTAGGCGTGCGCGGTCTCGTCGGCCGCGTTGCCGACGTCGACCTCGTCGGTGGGCCGCGATGTCCCGTTGACCACGCTGTCCACCCAGTAGTGAAACTCTGTGAAGCCCCGGTCGGAGGGCGCGAATGTGTTCTTGATGGTGATCTGCGACCTGCCGGCGGTCACGGTCGCCGGTAAGCTGACCGACTGCTCGACCCAGTCGCCGGTGACCCGAGCGGCCGGGGCGCCCGCATAAGGCCAGTGCGTCGCGCCGGCGCGCCGTGCCAGCTCGGCCGCGGAAACCCCGTTGGCTGCCCAACTGGCCACCACGGTCGAGTCCACCGACACGGTGGCCGCCTGGTTGGCGATGCCCGGGTCGAGTCGCCTGGTGAGCACGACCCCGTTGTTGTTCGGGTCGATCTTGATGGTGAACGTGCTGGAACCGCCCTTGCCGAAGGTGCGGCCGGCATCAGTCACCGCCCTCGGCACGACGTAATGTGCCTGCGGCAGTCGCAGCCGGACCGCGGTCAGCTCGCCCGGACCGCGTGCGGTGCCGATGGTCTGGGTGGCGCCGGGCGCCAGCCCGACCGCGGTCGTGCTGGTGGTCGCGGCGGGCAGCGGTGGTTTCGGGTCGCGGGTACCGGCCGCGCGCAGCAGCGCCAGCACGTCGGTCGCCCGGTCGCTCGGGTCGAATGTGGACACTGCGCTCGCGTCCGCGAACGTCCGGTAGGTGACGTGGTAGTAGAACGACGAGCTGTCCGTTGTGATCAACATGTGAGACGTGAACGGCATCGGCACCGCGATGTAGACCCCACCCGAGCTCTGGTCGGCGTTGGCCACCAGCGGGTACACGAACGGCGCGCCCAGCTTGCCGTTCACCACATCCTGCAGCGGTGCGTGCATGATCTGCCGGCCGTCCAGGGTGATCGTGATGTTGCCGACGCCGGCCACGTTGCCGCCGGCCCAGGTGAACCAGATCGCATCCACCTCCCCCGGGCCGGAGTGCTCCGCGACGACGCATTGGGTAGCCCGGGTGCGCAGCCTGGGCGACGCGGTGCTGTCGAATCGCGCCGGCTCGGCGCCGGTGCCGTTCAGCCGCAGGCACTGGTTGGGGTTGGACCACCAGTCGGTGTTGCCGCCGGTGCGGTCGGAACTGGAGAACTGGCTGGTGCGCACGCCGGTGGTCAGTTCCGGTAGCCGGTCCAATCGCCGGTAGGTGTCCCAGCCGACCGGACCCTTGTCCGGCGCCGCCGTCGGGTGCGACGACGGCTGGGCGGCGACAGGCTGGGCCGCCATGGTTCCGGTGACGATCGCGATGACTAGCGCTAACAGTACGATCAGGTCCCGGTGGACGCGAAGCATGAGCCGCTCCATGCGGTGGGGATAGCCATGGCGAGTTTCCCACCGATGGCCATGGGACGCCAGTAATGGCGAGCTGTCGCGCCGTCGTGGTCGACGCCCAGCAACCCGCAGATCCACGTGCCTTTACATGCGAGTAGGACCATTCTCCCAACCAGTAACCGGGGAACTATAGCCATTGCCTCGTATAAACGCGGCAACATGACCTGTGCCTGCCACGCTCGAAACCTGGTCGCCGGACCGCTGCCGCGTCGGCAGCTGATTCCCTGACGGAAAGCCGGGCCGATCCGGAGATTCCCATGATCTGCACGGCCGGACTCCCGGGTCCATGGGCGGCCGGCTGTTGTCGGTCCGCATTCGGAACGGGGTGTCCGGTCGGCGGGGGACGGGTACCGGAGGCACGGCGCCGGCGGAATGATGTTGCCGGACCGGTGTCCCGGCGAGCCCCCAAGAGGAGCGTGACATGGACCCGTCGTGGTTCACACCCAACCGGAACGCCGTGCTGTCGTACACGAGCCTGCGCAGGAGCGTGGGCGCGATCGGTGTGGCCCTGCCACCCGTCCTGGCCATCGGTGCGGCGGTCCTGTTCGACGTGGGCCTGCTGTCGTCGGTGAGCGCCTACTACTACACGGGGATGCGCGGCGTGCTCGTCGGGAGCCTTTGCGCGATCGGGGTCTTCCTGCTGTCCTACCGCTTCGGCAAGGCGGACGACCTGCTCGGCGATGGCGCCGGCATCGCGGCCATCGGTCTCGCCCTGTTCCCGACCGCGCCGGAGGGGGGCGGGACGGGCTGGGTGCGGGTCGTCGGCGTGGTGCACCTCGTGTTCGCCGCGGTGTTCTTCATCGCGCTGGCGATCTTCTCGCTGTTCCTGTTCACGAGGACCGACGGCGACATGACCCCGCGGAAGCTCGTGCGCAACGTCGTCTACCGCGTCTGCGGGTGGGTGATCGTCGCCTGCCTGGTGCTCGCGGTGTTCACCGACCTCGTCGTCGGTGACGCCGTGAAGGCCGAGTACCGGCCGCTGTTCTGGCTGGAGACGGTGGCCGTCCTCGCGTTCGGGGTGTCCTGGCTGGTCAAGGGGGAGGCGCTGCTCGGTGACCGGCCACCGGAGGACGGCCGGGGTCGGCGGGAAGTCGCCCAGGTGCACGAGGGCCCGGCCTGAGCGGCCTGCCCGTTACGCGCGGACGTCCACGGGCTCCGCCGACCTGGCCTTGCGGATCTCCTGGACGACGTGCTTGGTGGCGCTGCGGTAGTTCAGCGTGTAGACGTCCGCGGTGCATGAGACCTCCTGCACCTGGTTCGCCAGCGGCACCTCCTTGGGGTCGAGCCCCTCCAGGATCGGTGTGTCCTCGTCGAAGACCTTCGTCTCGATCGCGAGGACCTCCTCCACCGTGCCGCCGGTGAAGTCCTTGTCGGTGGCGACGGCCCAGAAGATCACGCACTCGTCGTGGCTGACGGGCGAGGGGAAGTCGACGAGGTAGCGCTTGCCGATGCCGGGACCGAAGTCGTAGAGGATCGTGGCGATGCCGGGGGCGTAGGTGTGGTAGTGCATCCACGCGTCGCCGGTGTCGGAGAACTCCGATCCGGCGACCTGCTCGTAGAAGAACGAGGCGCGCACCTCCCTGCCGTCGCGCTGCACGTCGAGATCGGGGACCACCGGGTTCACCTCGCCCATCGACTCCGCGTGCACGAACGGGAAATGCGCCATGTCCCGGAAGTTCTCCACGGCTGCCATGAAGCCGCACTTGGCGGGGATCGGGGTCGCCGCGCGCCAGTCGAGGGTGAGATCGGCGATCTCCGGAGGGTCCGGCAGGTCGAAGACCGGATTGCCCAGGCACGTCCACACATGTCCGAAGCGCTCGATGACGGGGTACCTGCCCACCCTGGCCTTCGGCGGGATGCGTGCGCCGTCCCGGAGTGCGGGAATGTGTGAGCAGACGCCGGTGGCGCCGTCGAACTCCCAGCCGTGGTAGGGGCATTGCAGGCCGTCGCGGCGGACCGTGCCCGCCGCCAGGTCGGCGCCGCGGTGGATACAGCGGCGATCGAGAACCCGGGCCTGGCCGTCTGAATCGCGGAAGACGACGAGCCGCCTGCCGAGCAGTTGGGCCGGCTGGGGGACGTCGATGTCCTGCGAGCGGGCGACCACGAACCAGAGGTGCTGGTAGGCCTCGTGCAGGGCTTCCGGGGAGTAAGAGTCGTTCATGTGATCTCCGGTCGATGGCAGTCGTCGACCGCTGATCCAACCAGGATGTTGATCATCGTGCGTGGTTCGGGCGAAATGAGCAGGTCGGACCCGAGGGTCTGGCGACCCCGCCCCGCACCTGATCGCTGGGCCGTCCGGGGTCGGAGGGTCGGGTGGGGATTTTGGCGGTATGGCCGGTTTGTACGTTCTCCTGAGGTCCGAAGACCCTCCGGTCAGGGCCGGGAGCCACTGCCCGAAGCCCGTCGGCCGGGACACGCTCGGGGACGACCGATCGAGGAGGGGACATGGCGGATGGGCGGCACCATGGCCGGACGGTGGTCGTCGGGGTCGACGGGTCGGAGAACGCGCTGGAGGCGGTGCGGTGGGGCGCTGCCGAGGCGGCCCGTCGGAACGTGACGTTGCGGCTGGTCACGGCGATGGCCTGGAACCAGGACCATGTGATCGGGCGGATCGGGCTCGGGGGCGACTACCGCGACATCATGCTCGGGGCGGCACGACGCCAGTTGGCCGAGGCTGCGGCGGTGGCGGAGGAGGTCGCCGCGGGGAGGCCGGTGGAGCAGCAGCTCGTCGTGGGGTTCCCGGTTCCGGTGTTGCGGGAGGAGTCGCGGCGGGCCCAGATGCTCGTTCTCGGCGACCGTGGCCACGGGGGCGTGAGTTGTCTGCTGGTCGGTTCGGTCGCCGTCGCCATGGCCGCGCAGGCGGAGTGTCCGGTGATCCTGGCGCGCCGGGAGGAGGAGCCCCCGGCGGCGGAGGACGGGCCGCGACCGGTCGTCGTCGGCGTGGACGGGTCGCAGATCAGCGAGGCGGCGCTGGCCTTCGCATTCGGGGCGGCGAGCGCGCGGGGTGTCCCGCTGGTGGCGGTGCATGCGTGGTGGGACCTGGTGATGGACCCGGGGATTTCGGCGCTGCTGTACGACTGGGAAGCCGTCGAGACCGATGAGCACGAGGTGCTGGCGGAGCGACTGGCCGGGTGGAGCGAGAAATACCCGGACGTGCGGGTGTATCGGGTGGTCACGCACGACCGCCCGGCACACGCTCTGATCGAGGAGTCGCAGCAGGCGCAACTGGTCGTGGTCGGTTCCCGTGGCCGGGGTGCCGCGGCGGGTCTGCTGCTCGGCTCGGTCAGCCACGCCGTGTTGCACCGGGCGCCCTGCTCCGTTGCAGTGGTTCGGCCCCTCGACGAGGACGAGAGCTGATCAGCGCGGTCGTGACGCCAAGGAGCTGAGACGGAGAAGGGGGCGAGGTGGTCGCGGTGCCCGGTGAGCAGGAAGACCACCGCGCGGCGGTCGGGAGGCTGCCACGCCGGGCGACCGACCTCGTCGAGGACGTGGTGGTGTGGGTGCTGCTCTCCGCGTCGCTGCTGCTCGTCGCGGTCGCCTTGATCGCCGGCGTCGGCGCGCACGGCCGGGTGAACGAGCGCATACGCACCCAGTCGATGGACCGGACCATGGTGCCCGCCACCGTGCTCGCGCAGGCGCCGCTGGTGCCCCTCGACCCGGGGAGCCGGATCGCTGTCGAGGTGGAGTGGGTAGGTCTCGACGGTGTCCGGCGGACCGGCCTCGTGCCCGTGACGGCCGCGACGCCCGCCGGCTCCGAGGTGGCGGTGTGGTTGGACCGCAGCGGCGCGGCCGTGGATCCGCCCCCGGCGGGTGTGGACGCGGTGGCGGCAGGAGTATTCACCGGCATCGCCGTGCTGGCCGTCGGGGCGTCCGTGCTCGGTGTGGTGTGGTTGCTGGTGCGGCGCGGGATCGACGCGGTCAACTCCCGGCGATGGGCGCGCGAGTGGGCCGACATCGGACCGGAGTGGACAGGTCACCGGTAGCAGGCCACGTGCGCGTGCAGGCGGCCTGAGATCGCGATGAGGGGTCAGACCCGCAGGTCGCGCCCCATGTTCCTGCTGATGTCGAGGGTGGCGTCCCTGAGCAGACGGTCGCTGAGGTCGGCGAGCGCGCGTGCGACGGCGAGCTCGTCGCCGATCTCGGGCACGTCGTGGTCGGTCGGGTTTAGCCGAGCCAGCCCGGTGCCGACCAGCCGATCGCTCTCCGGGGTGTGCAGCCGGGCCGTCGCGCGGGTGTTCCCGTCCTGCTCGTCGATCGTGATGTCGATGTTCCAGCGCTTCTCGATCATGTCGTGTCCTGGGTGTGTGCCCGGCGAGACGTGCCCGATCGTCAGCTCTTGCTGATCTCGATCTTCTTGCGTTCGCTGGTGGTGGTCTGCGGGATCGGGATGCGGATCTCGAGGATCCCGTCCTTGTAGGTGGCGGTGATGTCGGAATCGGTCACACCTTCGGGAAGTGGCAACGTGCGGGCGAACCGGCCGTAGCGCAGCTCGTGGCGCAGATACCCCGTGTCCTCGGTCTTCTCCTCGACGCGCCGTTCGGCGTTGATCCGCAGCACCCCGCCGCCGACGGTGAGGTCGACGTCCTTCTCCGGGTCGATCCCGGGCAGTTCAGCGCGGATGACCTCGGTGTCGCCCTCACGGAACTGGTCGACGCGGATCGCGTCCTCGCCGAGCCAGTCCACGCCCAGGCCGAAGGGGCGACGGCCCGGCAGTGCACGCATCCACTCGTCCAGGAACCGGTCCATCCGGTTGAGGCGGTTGGCGACATCGCCGCCTCGGTCGCGCCGCATCAAGCTGCTCATCTGCGGCTCCTCTCCGTGCTGACGGTCATGGTCCGGGTGCCGGTCAACCCTGCTCGCCCGCCGAACCCCCGGGCAGAGTCCTTCGGCCCGTTGCCGGGGGACTCGCGAACTTGTCGAGTGCGCGAACCTCAGGCGGGGAGAAGGACCGAGCGGAGCGCGCGGCGTGGCGTCACCGGCAGCTCGTCGGCACCGGCGGCCGGCAGGCCGACCCGGACCACGAGCTGCGGGTACTCGGGCATGCGCAGCACTTCGGTGCGTATCCGGTGCCGGCAGGAGTCGATCTCGAGTGCCTGGCTGAGCGGGGTGCTGGCCAACCCCATCCGGGTCGCCGCGAGCAGCACCGCGCTCGTGGCCTCCCCGGCGCGGAGGTGGTCCAGCACGGTGTCGGACTGGGTGACCACGACCAGGAACTCCGCGGCGTCGTCCGGGGTATGCCCCGGCGACAGCGGCGGCTGGGCGAGGGTGGCGGGTCCGAAGCGCCGCAGCCCGGTCGGTCGCGCGCCGCAGACGGGAGCAGCTACCGCGTCGGCGGGGATGCCGTCGTGGCTGCCGGGAAGTCGGTGGGTCCACAGCCGCAGCTCGGACGCGTAGCCGGGTTCGTGGCGCTGTTGTTCGTTCGCCTCGGTGAGTGTGGCGACCAGTTGCTCTCGGGCGTGCGGCTCGGTCACCGACACGAGCAGGCCACCGGCGTGCCCGGCGTGCTCCTGCAAGGCTTCCATCTGGTCGGGAGACACCGGGTCGTCGCTCATGCGGCGCCGGTCGGTCCGCCGAGTGGCGATGGCGGGGTAGAGCGAGGCGGTGAGTGGGTCGGGCGCCGAAGCGGGGTTCACGGCGATCGTGGCGAGGTGGTCGCAGTCCTCGGGGTCGGGCAGGCGCGTCACGTCGGCCCCGACGGCGCGGGCGGCGAGGGCGACGAGGAGGTGGTGCAGGGCGGCGCCGCAGCTCAGGACGAGGTCGCGCTGCTCGGGATCGGTCACGTAGAGGTGGCGGTCCTCGTCCGCGTACAGCTGCACCGAGTCGTGGAAAATGCGCCACTTCCAGGGCTGGGTGTTCTGAACCGAAGGTGCCCGCAGGGCGTCGGATACCGCCCCGGCCAGGTCGAGTTCGCTCATCACTGCTCGCTCGTCATCGCATTTCCCCGGTGCACGGGGCTTTCCCCGAGCCTGCGCCTCGGTACCCGCTCGGACGAGTGCCACTCGTTCCCAGGATGCGGGCCGTTGGTCCTGTCGTCAGGTTCCGCTGCCCCGGCGGTGTTCCGCGGCATAGACGGCGGCTTCGGTACGGCGTGAGAAGCCGAGCTTGTGCAGCAATGAGGAGACGTAGTTCTTGACCGTCTTCTCGGCGAGGTACATCTCGGCGCCGATCTGGCGGTTGGTGAGGCCGTCGGCGATGTAACCGAGGATTCGTCGCTCCTGGGGGCTGAGTGACTCGTAGCGGGGATCGGGGGGTTCCTCGCCCTTGCGCAGGCGCTCCAGGACGACGGCGGTGGCCTTCGGGTCGAGGAGGGAGCCGCCCGAGGCGATGGTGCGCACGGCGCCGATGAGGTCGATCCCGGTGACCTGTTTCAGCAGGTAGCCGGAGGCTCCGGCCATGATGGCCCCGAAGAGGGCCTCGTCGTCGGAGTACGAGGTGAGCATCAGGCAGGCCGGAGGCGGCGACACGGTGGAGCGGATCTCGCGGCAGACGGTGACGCCCTCGCCGTCGGGGAGCCGGACGTCGAGGATCGCCACGTCGGGTCGCAGGGCGGGAATCCGGGCCATGGCCTGGGCGGCGCTGCCGGCCTCGCCGACGACCTGGATGTCGTCCTCGGATTCGAGCAGTTGAGCGATGCCACGCCGGACGATCTCGTGGTCGTCGAGCAGGAACACGGTGATGCTCACGGCAACCGGCCTCTCGTCGGCCTCTCTCCTCGCGGATTCGCACCGAACGTACCGGCGCTCCGCTGGTTCTGCCGCCCGCGAACGACCCCGGACCGCGGGCCCTTCGCCTCTGCCGTCAGGACGTGGATTCGCCGAAGAACGACGCGTACAGGCGGAAGGCGGCGTCGCGGGCTGCGGTGCTGCGCCGTTCGGACTCATCGAGCATGCGGCGGGCGTCCTCGGCGTTCATCGCCGGCCGATCCTGCCGCAACGTCTTGTCCAGCCACACCTTGATGTGCGCGGGTGAGACCTCGGGGTGGAACTGCAGAGCCAGGTGGCGCCCGTGGCGGAACGCGTGCACGCAGTTGCTCGTCGCGGCGAGCACCGTGCTGCCGGGCGGCGGCTGGAACTCGTCGTAGTGCCACGCGAACCACACGCCGGGCACGACGGCGCCGGCCGGATCCGCAGCGGCACCGTTATGGGCGGAATTCGGCAGGGCTGCGACGTCGACCCAGCCGATCTCGGTGACGTCGGCCTTCGTGACCTGACCGCCCAGCACGTCGGCGATCAGTTGCCCGCCGAAGCAGAGCCCGAGAACCGGTGTGCCGAGCGCCATGGCCTGCGCCACGAAGGCCTTCTCGGCGGGGAGCCAGGCCACCGTGGGGTCGTACGCGGCCTCCTCGCTGCCCAGCACCACGATCGCCCGGTGCGGCGTGACCGGTGGCAGGGAACCGGCGGAGACCTCGACGAGCTCCCACGGGATTCCCTGCTCGTCGAGCCACGTCACGAGGTTGCCCGGGCCACCGTCGTCCTGGTGCTGGAGGAGGAGGACGGTCTGCGGGTCGGGCTCAGGCATCGTTGCTCCGGGGCGGGCGGCGCGGCGGCGGGTGTCGACGTTCAAGGTCGCGGCCTCGCTGCCGCAGCGCGAGACATATCGACCGTGATGTGCCTCTCTCATCCTCGCGCCACTGCGCTGGGCGCGAGGTCCCGTTACCGCTGTCTCCGGAATGCGTCGCTCGTGCTGAACCGGTTGCCGACGTCGAACGACCGGACGTGGATGGGCGCGCCGACCGGTTCGCCGACGGTCAGTAGCTCGATTGCGGTGTCGTCGCCGTCGGCGTTCCTGGCGAGGAAACGGGCGCCACCGTCGTCGAGCCGTCCGACGACGATGCCCGTGCGGGCGCCCTCGCGGGTGTGGGTGACCGTGCAGGTCTCGATCGTCGCCCGGCCGGCCGCACGCACCACATGTTCGGGCGCGGGCCACGAATCGATCTCGGCCTGGATCTCGGCGCTGCGGTCCGGCCGCCACTCCACCGGAGCCGTGGAGTAGATCCCGGCCGAGTACTTGGTCATCGTGCCGCCGTTGGCGCCGACGAACCCGAAAGCTCCCGGCAGGGCACGCATCCGCTGCACCGTCTCGGCGATCGCGTGCATCGAGTAGTTGTTGCCCGCACCTCCGAAGAAGGGCAGGCCACCGGTGACGGTGAGACCTCGCGGGTCGACGGGGTCGATGCCCAGGCCGTCGCAGATGTTCGACACCGCAACCGGGAAACAGCTGTAGAGGTCGAACGTCGTGATCCGGTCGGGGCCGATCCCGGCGACGTCGAGCGCATGCTGTGCCGCGAGCACCGATGCCGGTGACACGCTCAGGTCGGCGCGGTCGAACAGATCACGTTCGCGCAGGTCGGCGTGGCCGTGCAGGAACACCCACCGCTCCCGGGGCACGCCGAGCCGCCGCGCCGAGGCCACCGACATCAGCAGCACCGCCGCGCCCTGGTTCACCTGGTCACGCGCCACGAGGTAGCGGGTGTAGGGGTCGGCGATCGGCCGGTTGGCGGCGGAGGGCGTGGCGAGCTCCTCGGCGGTACGCACGGTGGGGGCAGCGGCGTGCGGATTCGCCGCGGCGACCGTGGTGAACGGGGCGAAGAGTCGCCCCATCCCGAGTGCGTACTCCTCGCGGGTCTGCCCCAGCCGTGCCCGGCGGGCGGTCTCGACCAGCGCGAATCGACTCGGCATGCCCACCAACCCGTGGTCGGTCTGGTAGCGGGACAGGATGCCCCGGAGGCCGAATCCGCGGTCCTCGAGATCGCCGTCGACGTGCTCGGTGAAGTCCGGCCGGTCCTCGGCGGTGCGCAGGTGGCGGGCGGTCGAGATCGCCTCCGAACCGAACAGGAGCGCCACCTCCGACCGGCCCGCGGCGATCGTTGCCGCCAGCTCGGTGACCAGGTGCTGGGGAGCCTGACCTCCCACGACCTCGAGGATCGCGCGCGCAGGCGAGGCGCCGATCCGGGAGGCGACCGATCGCGGGTAGTTGTCGGACCTGCCCAGGGGAGCGTGGGCACCGGGGATCGAGATCTCGATCTGCCGCACCCCGGCGACCGTGTCGACCGCGGCCGCCACCGCGACAGGATCCGACGTCGTGTCGGTGAGGGCCTCGGTCGCCGCCGCGGCGGCCAGTTCCACGGCGGAACGCCGTCGGTAGCCGGGGTCGTCGAGGCGTTCGGAGGCCTGTCCGACCCCGACCAGGACGGGCGTGCGGGGGTCGAGCTCGAGCGTGGTCATGAGAGGGCGGCTCCGGCCGACGGGACCCTTTCTAGACGCATCGCGTCTGAATTGGCGGTGACCATAGCCGTGCTGCCGGATCGACGGCGACGCGGGTGTCAGGATCCGGCGTCGACGCTGCGCAGGAGGAAGTCCACGAGGCTCTCGGCGTATCGCGGGGCGTCGGAGAGGAGACGGTGGCGCAGGTGCGGCGGTGTGGCGACCACGTGCATCACGACCCCGCCGCACAGGGCGTCGAGCAGCAGGGTGACGGAGGTGTCGTCGCTGACCTCCCCGCGCCGGATGGCACGGCGGACCATGGCGCGAGCGGCGAGGACCTGTGACTCCTGCAGCGTCGCCCAGCGGTTCGCCACGCCGGGGATCTCCGAGGCCTCCACGCTCATCCGCAGCACGGCCTGGCGGCATTCGCCCAGGTAGAGGTCGAGTAGCTGCCGGGCCAGGTGGAGGAGGTCCCCGCGCAGGGTGCCGGTGTCGGCGTCGGTGAGGTCGATGACCTGCGTCTCGAGGGCGTCGGAGAGCAGGCGTTCCTTCGTGGGCCACCGCAGGTAGATCGACGCCTTTCCGGCACCGGCCTGCCGGGCCACGGCCTCCACGCTGAAGCCCGCCCAGCCCGCCCGGCCGAACAGCTCCACCGCGGCGAGCGCGATCCGTCGGTCGAGCGCGGGATCGCGCGGCCTGCCGACCGAGGGGCCCGATGTCGGCATACTGCGGCTCCACTGTGGACGAGGTGGCTGGGGACACCTTCTGGACGGTGGCCGTCACCATAACGCCGCGGACGGGGCGGGGCCCGCCTCACGCGGGTGGGCGGGGCGTGAGGCAGGGTGGGCGGGGGACCGGGTGGGCGGGGGAGTCACCTCGACCCCTCCGATCACCCCGACGCCGTGCGGAAGGCGCTCCATTGATCGTCCGGACAGACCATGGGCGGGTCGCGGTGCTGACCCTCGACCGCCCGCAGAAACGCAACGCGCTGACCGCCGAGCTGTGCGACCTGCTCCGCGACTCGGTCCGCGGCGCCGTCGCCGACGGGGCGAGGGCGCTCGTGCTCACCGGCAGCGGCACGAGCTTCTGCTCGGGTGCCGACCTCGACGACGTCTACACCGCCGACTTCCGCGACGCGCACTACGCGATGCTGCACGCGGTGGTCGACGCGCCGGTCCCGGTGGTCGCCGCCGTGAACGGACCGGCGATCGGCGCGGGCACGCAGCTCGCGATCGCCGCGGACCTGCGGGTCGTCGCGCCGGCAGCGCTCTTCGGTGTCCCGACCGCGAAGATCGGCCTTGCGGTGGACCCGTGGACCATCAGGCGGCTGTCGGTGCTGGCAGGCAACGGCACGGCCCGGGCACTCCTGCTCGGCTGCGCGCAGCTCGACGCCGACGCCGCGCGGGCCTGCGGGCTGGCCGAGCGTGCGGGGTCGGGTGCCGATGCGATCGCCTGGGCGACGGAGATCGCCGAGCTCGCCCCGCTCACCCTCGCGTACTCCAAGCGCGTGCTCAACGACATCGTCGAGCCGGCGAGCGACGCTGCGGAGCTCGAGGCCGCGTTCGCGGCCTGTTGGGAGAGCGAAGACCGCGGCGAGGGTCGCCGGGCCCGGCAGGAGAAGCGCCGTCCCGAGTTCCGCGGAAGATAGGCGCCCGGATGCGGGGCGCCTCGTCCGACTACGTCCGAGTCGGCAGTGTCGAGGAGGCTGTGCAGACCCTCGACCAGGCGAACGGGGCAGGCAAGATCCTTGCGGGCGGGCAGAGCCTCGCCTCGGTGCTCGCGCTGCGGAAGGCGCGGCCCGCGGTGCTCGTCGACGTCAACCGGATCCCGGGTCTCGCGATGATCCGGCCCGGCGCCGACGCGTCCGGCTCCGTCGAGGTCGGGGCTCTCGTCCGGCACAGCATGCTCGTCGGGCAGACCGACCACCCGCTGCTAGCGGAAGCGGCCCGCTGGATCGGGCACGCGGCGATCCGCTCCCGGGGAACCACCGGCGGCAGCATCGCGCATGCCGACCCGACCGCCGAACTACCCGTCGTCGCGCTGGCGACCGGGGCGACCGTGCACGTCGCCGGTCCCCGCGGGGTCCGCACGGTCGCGGCGTCGAAGCTCTTCGTCGACGCTCTGACCACCTCGCTCGCGGATGACGAGATGGTCACCGCCGTCCGGTTTCCGCTGCCCTCGCGCTGGGGTTTCGCCGAGTTCGCTCGCCGGCACGGCGACTTCGCACTGGTCACGGCCGTGGTGGCGGAGGTGGGCGGTGCTGTGCGCGTCGCGCTCGGTGGCGTCGCCGGGGTGCCCGTACGTGCCGCGGCGGCGGAACGGGTGATCGCGCGCGGTCGCACGGCGCGCGAGGCGTCGCAGGCGGCGGCCGAGGAGATCGAGCCCAGGACCGACCTGCACGGCTCCGCTCCGTTCCGGCGGGCGATCAGCGCCGAGCTGGTCCGGCGTGCCCTCGTGCAAGCCGGGATCGCCTGATCCGCCACGGTGACGTACGCCGTCGGCGTCACCCGACGGTCGCCGAGACGGTCAGCGGGTACATACGGTCACTGCTGTGCCGGCCGGAGCAACGAGGCACGGACCAGACACCGTGCACCAGCGAGCCGCCTTCATCTCCCCAGGGGCGGACACGCTGACTGGCTCACGACGACCCGCGCACCGGGCTCGCACTGACAGTTCTGGCAAAACCCGGGCGGAGAGATGCCGGGCCGGCTCCGCAGACGCAGACCGTCGACGCCGGTGCGCGGCACATTCTCACTCTCCATGGAAGGCATCGTGGTGAATTCGCATCTCCGCACCTCCTCGTCCGCGACGGCTCGCGGGAGGGGTGGTGTGTCCTCCTTGCTCCGGCTGTACGTGATCCGCGGCCTGATCGCCATCTTGTGGGCCGTCGGGTTCGCGGCCGTCCTCGACTCTCTCGCAGTCGGCACGATCATCCTGCTGGTCGTCTATCCGCTTATCGATGCGGTCGCCTTGTTTATTGATTTTCGCGATCGGTCCGGCATGCCCGGACGAGGTCTGCAGCTGTTCAACATCGCAGTCAGCACTCTCGCTGCGATCGCTCTGGCGATAGCCGCGAACATCGACGTGGCCCCCGTGCTGCTGGTGTTCGGCGGCTGGGCCATCGTCTCCGGTGTGGCGCAGCTGGTCGCGGCGCTGCACCGGCACCGCCCCGAGATGGGCAGGCAGTGGTCGCTGCTGCTCGCCGGAGCGCTGTCCGTCATCGCAGGTGGCGGCTTCGGCGTCACCGCGCTCGGCGACGATCCGCGGCTGGACGCCATCGTGATGTACGCAGTAGCCGGCGGAGCGTTCTTCGTCATCCAGGCCGGTCTGTTGTACTGGCGCCTTCGTAAGCGGTGAGTACCGAGAACCGCGAGCAATGGTGCATTCCACGTGGTGGAGGGGAATGTCCTCGCCCGTGCTGAACGGCCTGATCAGGATCGCTGATGTGGTGCAGGTAACCCAATGGTCACGATTTCCGGAGTGTAGAAAATCAAGTATGACCAAGAGTCTCGACCTGGACCGTGAACGGCAGACCGAGTTCGCTCAGCACCTCTTCGGCGTATACACCAACGGGTTGCTCACCTACATGATCGACCTCGGGTACCGCACCGGCCTGTTCGAGGCCGCGGCGCAGGGCCCGGCGACGACGCAGCAGCTGGCCGATCGGGCAGGCCTGCAGGAGCGCTATGTGCGTGAATGGCTCGGATCGATCGTGGCAAACGGAATCATGACCTACGACGCGGCGACGCGCGAATACACCATTTCGGCCGAACACGCAGCGTGCCTCACCGGCAAGGGCTCCGCGAACATGGCGCCACTCGCGGGAATGGTCACGAGCCTGGGCAAGCACCTCGGCGAGCTCGAGCACGTGTTCCGGGTGGGCGGCGGCGTCCCGTACTCGGTGTTCCGCCCGGAGTTCACCGACAAGATGGACCAGCTCAGCCGTAGGCCGGTCGACGAGATGCTGCTCGACAGGTGGCTGCCGGCGGCGCCCGGGTTGAGGGAGCGGCTCGCCGCGGGCGTCCGGGTCGCCGACATCGGCACCGGCACCGGGCATGCGCTGGTGGTGCTGGGGAAGGCGTTCCCCGCCTCGACGTTCGTCGGCTACGACATCGCCGAGGACGCCCTCGACCGGGGCCGGGCCGAAGCCGCGGAGGCGAAGCTCTCCAACGTCACGTTCGAGGTGGCCGACGTCGCCGAGCTGAAACCGGCGCAGCCGTTCGACGTGATCTTCGCCTTCGACTCCGTGCACGATCAGGCCGCTCCGGCGGCGGTGCTGCGCGGCGCCCACGACGCGCTCGTCCCCGGCGGCACCTTCTTCATGCTGGACCTGGCCCTGTCGAGCAATCTGGAGGACAACGTCGGCAATCCGCACGCGCGGTGGATCTACTCGACCAGCACCCTGCACTGCATGACCGTCTCGCTCGCGGTGGGTGGGGCAGGGCTCGGTGGTGCATGGGGTGAGCAGACGGCCCGACAGATGCTCGGCGAGGCCGGGTTCGGCGAGGTCGTCACCCACCCGGCGCCGGGTAACGAGCGGAACATGATCTACGTGACGCACCGGCCTGCCTGAGGCTCATCAGGTTGGGCGAGGGCGCGGAGGGCGGCGGCGAGGTCGCGGCCCGACGGTGCGCGTTCCGGGTCGAGCAGTGTCTGCAGCACCAGCCCGTTGACCAGGGCGAGAGCGAGGGAGCCGAGCTGTAGCGCCGTCTGTTCCTCGACCTCGTCCTCGGCGACGTCGAGGATCAGTGCGGCGACAGAGCGGCGGCCGCGTTCGTAGGCACCGGCGATCTGGTCGCGTAGCTCCGGTGTGTGTTCCGCGCGCGCGTAGGCCTGCACGCTCGCGACCGCCGTGGCCCGGTCCCTGGTCAGCGCGCTCACCACCCCGTCGAGGAATCCCTCCAGGCGGTCGACGGGGCAGCTGCGCGTGCCGGATCGGAGGGCGTGCGCGATCTCGTCGTCCCAGTCGTCGAACGAGTCGATGATCGCCGCGTTGAGCAGGGCGTCCTTCGACCCGAAGTGGTAGCCGATCGACGCCAGGTTGGTGCCGGACGCGGCGACGATGTCGCGTGCCGTGGTAGCGGCGAAGCCCTTCTCGGCGAGGCAGCGCTTCGCACCGGCGAGCAGGTCCTCGCGGTGTCCCATGGCGCGATCCTAAGGTCCTGGACGGACGTGCGTTCTATACAAATGTATTAGACGTACGTATGATCGGCCCCGTGAACGACGCCCGCCGGGCCTGGCTCGGGCTCGCCGTCCTGGTGCTGCCCGCCCTGCTCGCCTCGATGGACCTGTCCGTGCTGTTCATGGCGGCGCCCTGGCTCAGTGCCGACCTCGCCCCGAGCGGCACCCAACTGCTGTGGATCATGGATGTCTACGGGTTCCTCATCGCCGGGCTCCTGATCACGATGGGCTCGCTGGGCGATCGGATCGGGCGCCGCCGGCTGTTGCTGCTCGGCGCGGGGGCGTTCGGCGGTGCGTCCGTCCTCGCCGCGTACGCGTCCACGCCCGAGATGCTGATTGCGGCACGTGCGCTGCTGGGTGTCGGTGGCGCGGTGCTCGCCCCGTCGACTCTGGCGCTGATCCGCTCGATGTTCCCCGATGACCGGAGCCGTCGTACCGCGATCGGCATCTGGACCGGAGCGTTCACCGGTGGCGTCGCCATCGGCCCGATCGTGGGCGGGCTGCTGCTCGAACAGTTCTGGTGGGGCTCGGTGTTCCTGATCAACGTGCCCGTCATGCTGCTGCTTCTCGTGGTGGGGCCGATGCTGTTGCCGGAGTCGCGTGACCCGCGTCCGGGCCGGTTCGACGTGCTCTCCGCACTGCTCTCGCTGGCAGCCGTGCTCCCGGTGGTCTACGGGGTGAAGGAGGTGGCGGCGCACGCGCTCGGGGTGGTCCCGGCGCTGGCCGTGCTCGGCGGCTGCGTGTTCGCTGTGCTGTTCGTCCGCAGGCAGCTCCGGCTGGCCGATCCGATGATCGACATCCGGCTCCTGCGCAGCCGCGGATTCGGTGCCGCTCTCGGTGCCCAGACGGTGATCGTCCTCGCCAGCGCCGGGATGGGTTACCTCGCCGTGCAGTTCCTGCAGCTCGTGCTGGGGCTTCGTCCGTTCGTCGCCGCGCTGTGGATGCTGCCGACGATCGCCGGCACCGTGATCGGCATCGGGCTGGCCACCGCCCTCGTGCGCACGGTGCGTCCCGCGCTCGTCGTCGGCGCGGGAACCGCGGTGGCGGCCGCCGGGTTCGCGCTGGTCGGCATGGTCGGCACCGAGTCGTCGGTGCTCGCGGTGATGTCCGCGTACACGGTGCTCACCTTCGGCACCGGGATGGTCGCGCCACTGGCCATCGACCTGATCGTGACGACCGCACCGCCCGAGCGGGCCGGTGCGGCAGCCGCCGTCGGCGAGACGGGAGCGGAGTTCGGCGGAGCGGTGGGCATCGCCGTGCTCGGCACGGTCGCCACTGCCGTCTACCGCGACGAGATCACGGGCGCTCTCCCTGCTGCGCTCCCGCCGGACGTGGCGGAGGCGGCGACCGGAACCCTCGGCGGCGCGGTGGCTGCGGCGAGGCAGTTGCCGGACCCCGCGCCTGTGCTGACGATCGCGGGCGACGCGTTCGTCTCCGGTTTCACCACCGCGGCGATGCTGGCCGCAACGCTGCTGACCGTCGCGGCCGTCGTGGTCACCGCCCGGCTCTGGGGTGTTCGTCAGGGCGAGACGCCGGCGCCCGTCTGACGGGCTCCATCCGGTCGGCCGGTCCAGGATCGTTCCCGTTCCGGCGGCCTCGTCCGATCATCGAGGCCGCCGGACCGGGCCGTGCGTGCAGGGCTTCTTACTGTCCGACCTTGGCTCCGGGCATCCCTGCGGGATAGCCGATCGGATCCATCGTCCTGCTGCCCACCGGTGCCTGGGGCGCGGTGCGCTTGCCCACCGGCAGGATGCTGCGGCCGTTGAACGCCCCGGTCAGCATCATCGCCCCCGCCGTGTAGAACGCTGCCACCGCCGAGAACACCAGCACCCAGCCGCCGGCCGTCACCAGCGCGGCGAACGGTGCGACGAAGCCGATCGCCAGCAGGATCGACCCGACCGTCAGCAGTCCCAGCACCGCGACCAGCGCCAGGTTGTCCGCCAGGGCGGCCAGGGTGCCGAACAGCGTCACGACCGCCAGCACGATGAACCAGAAGCCCAATGCCCGCGACGCGAGGACGGACGCCGGGAGCACACCGCCCGCGGTGAGCAGCACCAGCAGCCCCCAGGCCATCCAGTACGCCCCCCACGTGCCGTGCATCGCGGTGCCGATACCGTCGCGCGCCCGGTAGGACCACATGCCGGCGAGGAACTGTGCGAGCCCGCCGAAGAACAGCGCGAACGGCGCGATCACCGGGGCAGCGGTCTCCGGTGAGCCCCACCATCCGGCGAGCAGGGAAGCGACCATGAACGTCGCCCCGGCGAAACCGAACAAGCCCAGGATCGAGGGCGCCGCCACGGGCGTCAGCACGATCCGGCTCCGCTCGGTCCACGCTTCCCGGCTGTCCTGGCCCGGTTCGCGTCCGGGCGGCCGCTGGTACATGTCGTGATCTCCCTTGCGTGGGGCCGGTATCGCGCTCGCCGCGAGATTGTCGTGAATGGCCTGATCCTCATGTCTCATAAGGTGCCTCCTGTGTTTTCCACCTCTTTCCAGGAAACTCCGAAAGGAAGGTCAAAAACACCCCGTCGGCCGACGAATTTGTGGCGCCGGTCTCAGCTGATATCCCTTCGCCATGGTGCGTTTCCGAGCAGTCGGACAAAAAATTGCCGGTAATGGAATTATCAGCCGGAGAGCAACGATCGGACAATTGCGGACAACGGAACATGGCCCCGGTCGGCCGAGCCGGCGAGGCTGCCGCGCACCTCACCCACGGCGCCTGCGCTGCAGTAGCTGCCGGACGAACTCCGTGGCCACGGTCGCGATGAGCACCGTTGCCACGACCTTGTTGTGCTCACGGTGCACGGGGGCGGGGCTGGCCGGCACCGCCGGCGGCTCGCCGCCATCGGCGGTGGCCAGGCGGAGGGTTTCGGACGTCTCGCTGTGCCGGAGATGTCCGTGCTGCTGGAGCCAGTAGAGCCAGGCGAAGGCGGGGAACACGAGCAGCACGGCCAGGCCGGTGACCGCGAGCTCTGCCCACAGGCTCGCGGACGGTGCGGCGCCCTGCTGCAGGGTCATCGACTCGGGGAGCAGCCAGGGGTACTGCGCCCATCCCCACCCGGCCACGACCGCGGCGACCGCCAAGCTGGCGGTGATGCGCAGGATGTGGGGGCTGCGCCGCAGGGCCACCAGCACGAGCGCGGCGATTCCTGCCACCACCGACACGACGAGAAGTGGGAGCGCCGGTCCGACGAGCCGGCTGTAGACGTAGGGCGCGCTGGTCTGCATGAGCAGCAGGTTGACCGCCGCGAGCACGCCGGTGACCACGCCGGCCGCGAGCGCCCGGTGGGAGAAGTAGCGCGCCATCGCGGGATCGCCGCGACGCTCGGAGTCCACGACGAGGTAGATCGCCCCGATGTAGGCGCACGTGGTGACGAAGAGGCCGCCGGTCACCAGAGCCGTGGTGCTGGTCCAGGCACCGAGGATCTCCCCGGTCGGGGCGGCGGGCACCGCAGCCGTCGCGACCGCGCCGATGACGGTGCCGAGGAAGAACGGTGCCATCAGCGAGGAGATCGCGAACAAGGCACCGTTGAGCCGCTGCATGTGCAGCCGCTGCGCCTCCTGGCGGAAGGCGAAGCCGATGCCGCGGCAGAAGATCCCGAGCAGGGCCAGGGCGATCGGGACGAACAGCGCCGTCATGATCGCGGCAAACGCCGGTGGGAAGGCCGTCCACAGGATCACGAGCACGAAGATGCTCCAGACGTGGTTGCCCTCCCAGACCGGCGTCACGGAGATCTCGATGGCCTCCCGCGGGGCCGCTCCGCGTTTGTCGCCGCCGGCCAGCAGGTCCCAGATGCCACCACCGAAGTCGGCCCCTCCGAACAGGGCGTAGGCGGCGATCCCCACGAAGAGCAGGACCGCGACGGCGAACAGTTCCGGTGACGGAGTCACGACCGGACCTCCTCCTCGTGCTCGGCGGGTGGTCCGTAGGGCGTGGCCTGGTCCTCCACGAGCCGCGGGTCCCCGGCGCCGCGCCAGCGGCGGCCCATCTCCCACGGCACCACGATGCACACCGCGGTGAGCACCAGATAGATCACGATCGTGACGGCGAGAGTGATCGGCACGCCACTCGCCGGGGTCACGGCGTCACGCGTCAGCAGCACGCCGTAGACGGTCCAGGGTTGGCGGCCGACCTCGGTGACGATCCACCCCAACTCCATCGCGAGCACCGCCCCGATCCCCGCCAGGGCGGCGGGGACGAGGAACCAGCGGGTGCGGGGAACGCGGCGGTGGAACCACCAGACCCAGCCCTGCCATGCCCCCAACACCACGAGCAGCGTCCCGATCGCGACCATGCCGGTGAAGGACAGATGGATCAGGTTGGGCAACGGCGCGCGTAGCTCGGGGGGAAAGTCCTCCCAGCCGATCACCCGCGTGTTCGGGGAGAAGCCGACGAGGATCGAGTCCAGCGACGGGATCCCCACGCCGAAGTAGACCTGCCCGTTCCAGTAGATCCCGCCCAGCCACTCGGTGACGTGGGTGCCGGTTCGGTCCACCAGTTCCATCGCCGCGAACTTCGCCGGCTGATGCTGGGCCACCATCCGGGCCGCGATGTCCCCGACGACCACCTGGATGGGCGCGGCGATCGCGCCCACGGAGAAGGGGATCAGGAACCCGAGCCGGTGGTAGCGGTCCCACCGCCCGCGCAACATCCCCACCGCGTACACCCCGGCCACGAGGAAGCCCGTGACCATGTAGGCGGCAAGGATCATGTGCGGCACCTCGTACGGGGTGGCGCGGTTGAAGATGACCGCCCACGGGTCGACCGAGGTGATCCGCCCGTCCGTCAGGACGAAGCCGCTGGGCTGGTTCATCCAGGAGTTCGCGGCCACCACCGACAACGCCCCGAAGAGGCCCGCCACCACCATCGGCATCCCGCTCCACCAGTGCACCCACGGGGACAGGCCGCGCCAGCCGTAGAGGTAGATCGCGGTGAAGATGGCCTCGACGAAGAAGAAGATGCCCTCGATGCTGAACGGGATCCCGAACGCGGCACCGAATCGCCCCATGAGCCCCGGCCACAGCAGCCCCAGCTCGTAGGACAGCACGGTGCCCGACACCGCACCGACCGCGAAGATCACGGCCATCACCTTCGACCACCGTCGTGCCAGCACCAGGGCCACCGCGTCACCCCGCCGCAGCCCGAGCCAGTGGGCGATCAGGACGACAGCCGGGAAGGCGACCCCGAAGCAGGCGAAGATGATGTGGAAACCCAGCGACGCCCCCATCTGGCTGCGCGCCGGAATGTCACCGTCGGCCAGCACGAGGGCGTAGGAGGTCACGACGGCCCTCCTGTCAGGGGCGTTTCGGCGCGCATACTGCGAGAGGGGGAGGGCAACGCAGGAACCGGAGGTGCGGACCTGATGGTCGCAGCGGGGTTGGTCTTCTTGTTCGGTGTCGGCATCGGGGCCCTCGGTCTCGTCGAAGACGACCTGTACGTGATCGGTCTCGTGATCATGCTGATCGGCGCGATCGGCGTGCTGGTGCGCATCACCGACTGGCTCAGCAGCGGTGCCTCCGGCCTCGGCAGACGCGCTCCGAGATAGGACGTCGAACGCGTACCGCCGCGGCGGCGATCAGCCGGCAAGGCGGGACGGGAGGTCGCCTGCGCGCTGCGCCGCCACGCTGCCGCCGCAGCCACTGATCGCCGTCCGGTCCTCGTTCGCACCGTTGCTCCGGTCCCGAGTCATCGCATTCACCCTCCTGTCCCGTCCGTCGTGCCGGCGCCCGTGCCGGCCCGCCTCCAGCTTTAGCCACTGTGAGGCGGTATGGCTCCCTCTCGCGGCGGGACGTTCGGCAGATTCGGAACAATTCGAACAAATCGCCGCACCCCGCACGGTGATGGCGTGCCCGATAGCCGATCGGGGAGTGTGTCCTCATGCCTGATCACGACGTCGCCCGACTCCGTGCGGTCTCCACCCGCTCGATCAGCCCGGAGAACCCCACGGGAGCACCCGGACAGGGTGGTCGAGCCACAGAGGGCACCGGAGCGGTGCCGGCCCGCGAGCTCGGTCAGGGCTGGAAGATCTCGCCGAGCATCGAGATCGCAGCCCACTCCACGATCGACCTCGCCGCCATCGAGGGGCCCGGCCGCATCACCCACATCTGGATGACGACCCACCCGGACAACTGGAGGAGCCTGCTCCTGCGCGCCTACTGGGACGGTGCCGCGAGGCCGGCCGTCGAGGTGCCGGTGGGTGACTTCTTCGGCCAGGGCTGGGGACGGTTCGCGCAGCTCAGCTCGTCGATGATCGCGGTGAACCCGCACGGCGGCCTCAACAGCTACTGGCCCATGCCCTTCCGCTCGGCGGCCCGGCTGACCATCGAGAACCTGGCCGCCGCACCCGCCGTCGTCTACTACCAGGTCACCTTCGACGCCGGGACCGACGAGGACCACAGCGGATACCTGCACGCACAGTGGCGCCGTTCCAACCCGCTGTCGTCAGGTTCGGTCCACCCGCTGCTGAGCGGTGTGCGCGGCTCCGGTCAGTACGTCGGCACCTATCTCGCCTGGGGTGTCAACTCGCGGGGATGGTGGGGGGAGGGCGAGATCAAGTACTACCTCGACGACGACCGTGACTTCCCGACCATCTGCGGTACCGGAACCGAGGACTACTTCGGCGGCGCGTGGAACTTCGACGTCCCCGGCCAGGGGTACACGAGCTACACCACCCCGTACCTGGGCCTGCACCAGATCATCCGGCCCGACGGGCTGTACGAGAGCCAGCAGCGCTTCGGGATGTACCGCTGGCACGTGGCCGACCCGATCCGCTTCGCGTCGGCGATACGGGTAGACATCCAGGCGCTGGGATGGCGAGCCGGCCACCGTTACCTGCCTCTGCACGACGACATCGCGTCGACGGCTCTGTTCTACCTCGACGCGCCGGGCGGAACGCGGCGGCCGACCCCTACGCTCGACGATCTCGAGACGCTCTGACCGGACGGTCCTCTCGGAGTCATCCGGTGCTGGGAGCGGGCGAGGCGCCCAGGATCCGCAGACTGAACGCCGTGTATCGGTCGATGATCTGGTCGAGGGACAGTGGGCCGCTTCGCCGGAACCATTCGCGCACACCGTTGAGCATGTCGAGCAGAGCCATTGTGGTGAGTGGGATATCGACGATGTCGAATTCCTTGGCCGCGTTTCCCTGGCTGATCACGTCTCGAACGGCGTCGTGGTATTCGGTCTGCAGTCTGATCGCGTCGCGCCGCTGCGCCTGATCGAGGCCGTAGCGGATGGGATTGCCGACGACCAGCTCGGGTCGCCGGTCGTCGCTGATCGTGAGGTGTAGCCGCACCGTCTCGCGGATTCGCTCGGTCGGTGTGCGGGATGTGTCCCGGAGCACCACTGTGGTCTCGGCCACGAAGTCCCTCATGAAGTTCACAGCTATCGCGTGCAGCACTTCTTGTTTGTTGGTGAAGTGGTGGTAGAGCGTTGAGGAAGAGATACCGACCGCGTCGGCGATGTCACGGATCGAGGTCGCGGCGAAGCCACGTTCGTAGAAAAGCACGCCTGCCCGCTCCATGATCTTGCCGCGCAGCACCGGACCCTCGTCGAGGCTGCGCTTCCTGGCCATGTCCAACTCCTCTGGGTCGTGATCTCTGCGTGGTACGCCCGATTTGCCTTGGTTGACGCTTCAACGAGGCAGGGCCTAGCGTACGTGTCGATCGGCCGATCGACACAGAGAGGCCGGGCAGGGGGAAACGGGGGTGGCCCCCTGCGGATCGAGGCCCCAGTGTCGGGCTCCCTCGGTTGATCTCACTGACGTGGAGAAATCTCGGGAAGGTTGTGGCTATGGCTGGCCGGGGGGCTCGTCGCCGCGCAGACGTTGCGGGCGAGGTGTTGGTCCGCAGGCTCTACGAGGAGCACGGGAAGTCGATATTGGCCTATGCCATACGACTCACCGGCGACCGTTCTGTCGCCGAAGATGTCGTGCAGGAAACACTGATCCGCGCATGGCGTCACGGTGCCGACACAAGTGGGCAGAGTGTCGGTCGCGCCTGGTTGTTCATGGTCGTGCGGGATGTGGTGGCCGAACGGACCCGGGAAACCGTGCAGGTCCACGCCGGCCACTCGATGGATTCGATGCAGGTGTTGCAGGCGATGGACTCGCTGTCGCCGGAACGGCGTGCGGTTCTCGCGGATGTGTACATCCACGGCAGCAGCGTCGGAGAAGCGGCGGAGAAGCTCGGCATCCCGCCGGACACGGTGAAGTCGCGCACGTACAACGCGCTGAAGTCCTTGCGGAAGCTGCTCGGAGAGCGCGAACGCGCGGACGGCCTCGTGGTCCACACGACCTGACGTCCGGGCTGAACGTCGCCGGTTCAGGGCCGGCCGACCCCGTCGAGGAACGTGGCGACGACGAGGTCGGCGGCCTGCGGCGGATCGAGCCGGGGGAGATCGTGGGCGACCGAGTCGACGAGCTGATCCAGCACCCTGCGGGTCCAGCCCTCCGCTAGGTCGGCGCGGAGCAGCCCCTCGGTGGTCGCCCGCTCCAGGAACGCGTCGAGCCGCCGGCTCTGGGTCTCCCGGCGCTCGTTCGCGACGGGGTCCGCGCGCATCATCCGCCGCACATCGAGCGGCCATTCCCGGCTGACCGGCACGATTCCCTCCACGTAGCGGTGCAGCGCCACCGCCACCGGCGCCTCCTCGAGCCGGGCCGCGTCGAGCACCTGCTCCGCGGAGTCGAGCTTCGCCTGGAAGACGGCGGCGAGCAGGGCCTCCCGCGTGGCGAACCGCCGGTAGACCGTGCGCCGGTCCACCCCTGCCGTCGTGGCGATCGTGGCCATGCTCACCGTCGGATCCTCGGCGAGCAGCCGTGCTCCCGTGCGCAGCACGGCGTTCAGGTTGCGTGTGGCGTCCGCTCTCATGGTCAGCCCACCGTACTTCTGTGTGGCACCTCACCCCTCACGTTCGGTGCCGTGGCGACACATAACGAGCATAGTGCTACGTGCATGTGGCACTTATGGGTGCGTTTCATCCGACGTGAGGTAGAGGAGCGGACATGACCAGGACCTGGCTGATCACCGGCAGCTCGCGCGGCTTCGGCCGTGAGCTGGCGACGGCGGCGCTGGAGCACGGGGACCAGGTGGTCGCCACCGCCCGCAGGCCCGAGCAGGTCGCCGACCTCGCACAGAGCTACGGCGACCGCGTGCGCACGTACGCGCTGGACGTCACGGACGCGGAAGCGGCACGGGCGGCCGTCCGGTTCGCCCTCGACGAGTTCGGCTCTCTGAACGTCGTCGCGAACAACGCGGGCTACGCGAACTCCTCGCCGATCGAGGAGACCTCGGACGAGGACTTCCGCGCGCAGGTCGAGGCCAACTTCTTCGGCGTCGTGAACGTCACGAAGGCCGCTCTCCCGGTGCTGCGCGCGCAGCGCTCCGGCCACTTCGTGCAGTTCTCCTCGGTGGGTGGCCGCGTGGGCGGGTCGCCGGGCGCGGCCGCGTACCAGGCGGCGAAGTTCGCCGTCGAGGGCTTCTCGGAGGTGCTGAACAACGAGGTCGGGCCACTCGGCATCAAGGTCACCATCGTCGAGCCCGGAGCGTTTCGCACCGACTGGGCCGGTTCGTCCATGCGGGTCGCGCAGGTGGGCCCCGACTACGAGCAGACCGTCGGTGCGATGAACCGCCGCCGCGCAGGCTTCGACCGGACCGCTCCGGGGGACCCGGCCCGCGCAGCGCGGATCATCCTGGATGTCGTGGACCTGGAGGAGCCGCCGTTGCGCCTGCTGCTCGGTGCCGGAGCGGTGGAGGCGGCCGAGAGGTCCTCGCGCGCCCGTGCCGCGGAGGCGGAGCAGTGGGCGGAGGTGAGCCGCTCGGCCGACTTCCCGCCCGGCGAGTAGCTGCCGGGTTTGCGCACGTAGAGGTGGTACGGCTCGTGGTGAGCAGGTATGTGCCCTCCGCGTCGTCCGGTCATCGAGCCGAAACCGAGCGGTACAGGACGGACATCTGCGCTCCGTAGCGTCGTTTCTCGGAGACCCCCGCCGCACCGAGTGCGGAAACTCCGTGCGCTCGACCTCGCACCGGCCGACCCGGGCCGACAGGGGCGACGCTCGCCCGGCACCGGCGCCCGGCATCCACCCCAACCACCCCTGCGCGGTCGACGGCCGCCTGCGGTCGGGCACCCGGAGGCTCGGCCTTCCCGGTGTGCCCGGCGCCTGCCTGACGAGAGGGAGCCGACCTTGTCCTACGAGGAACTCACCACCACCGCCTTCCACGAGCAGGTGCTCGCCGGAACGACGACGAGCGCCGACCTCGTGAGCTGGTACCTGCAGCGGATCGCCGACATCGACTCCGCAGGGCCGCGCATCGGCTCCGTCGTCACGGTCAACCCGCAGGCGCTCGCGGAGGCCGAAGCGCTCGACGCGGCGTTCGCGGCCACGGGGGAGTTGCAGGGGCCGCTGCACGGCGTTCCCGTGCTCATCAAGGACCAGGCGGAGACGGCCGGGATACCGACGTCGTTCGGGTCGGCGCTGTTCGCCGACTACGTCCCGGAGCGCGACGCCACGGTCGTGACCAGGCTGCGCGAGGCCGGGGCGATCGTGCTCGCCAAGACGACCATGTGCGACTTCGCCGCAGGCTGGTTCTCGTTCTCCTCGCGCAGCGACCACACGAAGAACCCGTACGCCCTCGACCGCGAGGCGGGCGGGTCGAGCGCCGGCACGGGCGCGGCGCTGACCGCGAACCTGGGGCTCGTCGGCGTCGGGGAGGACACGGGCGGTTCCGTCCGTGTCCCCGGCTCCTTCACCAACCTCTTCGGGCTGCGCCCGACCACCGGGCTCGTGAGCCGCACCGGGTTCTCGCCGCTCGTGCACTTCCAGGACACGCCCGGACCGATGGGCCGGACGGTGGGCGACGTCGCCGTTCTCCTCGACGCCATGGTCGGGTGCGACCCGGCCGACCCCTTCACCGCGGTAGCGGCCCGGATTCCCGGCCGGCAGGGCAGCTACGTCGATTCTCTGGAGGGGGCCACGCTCGCCGGAGCACGCGTCGGCGTACTGACGGACGCGTTCGGCTCCTTGCCGGAGGCGGAGCCGGTCTCCGCGCTCGTGCTCGCCGCGACCGACGAGCTGCGCGCCGCCGGGGCGGACGTGCACAGCCTGGAACTGCCCGGGCTCCAGGACTGGATCGCGCAGACGGCGTTCTACGCGACGCAGTCCAAGGAGGACATCACCTCGTTCCTCGCGGCCCGTCCCGCGGCTCCGGTGCGCAGCCTCGACGAGATCGTCGCCAGCGGGGTGTTCCACCCGCTGACCGATCTGTTCGCCACTGCCGCCGGAGGTCCGCGGGTGGCGGCGGACGCCCCGGACTACCACCGGATGCGCGTGCGTCAGGAGGAGTTCCGGCGCGCCCTGCTCCACGCGATGGCCACGGCCGACGTCGACGTCCTCGTCTTCCCGACGGTGCAGGTGCCACCCCCGACGCGGCAGGAGCTCGCGGACCTTCGCTGGACCGCGGAGACGTTCCCCACGAACACCGTGATCGCCTCCCAGAGCGGTCTGCCGGCGATGACGGTGCCGGTGGGAATGACCGACGACGGCCTGCCGGTGGGCATGGACGTGGTCGGGCGCCCGCTCGCCGAGTGCCAGCTGCTGAGGTTCGCCCTGGCCTGGGAGCAGCACGCCCGGCCGCGGCGGCCACCGGTGCTGTCCGACGCCGGTTTCGAAACCCCGACCGCGGCGACGGTCGGCGCCCGCTGAGTCCCGGCGTCCGTTTCCCCGGGTCGTCCGCGACCCCGCACCCGTCCCGACAGTCCACGGCCGAACCGGCCGCACCGATCGGAAGGACCGCTCCGTGAGTACCACCAGTCAGAGGGGCCAGGAGGTCCCCGAGCACCACGCGCTCGAGTCCGAGTTCGAGCACGAGCCCGTGCCGCTGTCACAAAGGCGGTCGCTCGGTTCCGTCTCGGCCGTCTGGTTCGGCTTCCCGATGATCATCACCAACGCGGTGTTCGGTGGCGCGACGGTCTACGGCCTCGGTTTCTGGCGCGGGATCGGCGCGATCATCGTCGGCAACATCATCCTGATGCTCTACGTCGGCACGTTGAGCTACGTGGCGGGCCGGACCGGCAAGAACTTCGCACTGACCGCCGCCCAGACGTTCGGCCGCCACGGTGCGACCATCGCGGCGGGCTTCCTGTCCACCGTGGTGATCGGCTGGTTCGCGTTCCAGACCGGGCTCACCGGGTCCACCCTGCACACGTCTCTCGGCTGGAACGAGACGTGGATGATCCTGATCGCCGGGGTGCTCTACATCGCCATCACCTTCATCGGCATCCGGGCGCTGACCGTCATCGGCCTCATCGCCGCGCCGATGTTCGTGGTGCTCGCCGTGGTCGCCCTCGTGCTCGCCGCCCGGGAGGGTGGCCTGTCGGGGATCACCAGCTATCAGGGCGCGGGCCCGGGTGCCACGGTGTTCAGCTTCGGCGCCGCGGTCACGATCACCATCGCGGGCTTCGCCGACTCCGGGACGATGACCGCGGACTTCACCCGCTGGTCGCGCAACGGGCGCGAGGCGGTGATGGCGGCCTTCACCGCCTTCCCGGTGGCCAACTTCATCTCCCTGCTCGTCGGCGGGATCGTCGTCGCCGCGGGCAAGGCCGTGGATCCGGCCGCCAACGGCGGTGACTTCCTGCCGGTCCTGACCAGCCACGGCCCTGTGCTCTCCGCCATCGCGGTGGTGTTCGTCTTCGCGAACCTGGGCTCGGTCTGCTGCCACTGCCTCTACAACGGTGCGGTCGGCTGGAGCCAGCTCGTCGGCGGCCGGATGCGGGTGCTCACGATCGTCCTCGGCATCGTGGGGCTCGTGGCTGCACTCGCCGGCGTGTGGAGCTACTTCTCCGACTGGCTGAACCTGCTCGGCATCTTCGTCCCGCCGATCGGCGCGATCCTCATCGTCGACCAGGTGCTGCGGCGGGGTTCCAGCCTGCGTGCCGCGCGGCTGTGGCGCCCTGCCCCGTTCGCGGCCTGGGCGATCGCGTCGATCGGCGCGTACGCGGTGCACGTCATGGCCCCGCAGCTCAGCGAGGCCGTCGCCGGCATCGTGCTCGGTGGGGTGGCCTACACGCTGATCGACGCCCTCAGTCCCACACCGGCCCAGGAGCCGGAGCCCGCGTCCGTCCCGGCCGGCTGACGGACGCAACGCAGGTGTGTGAGCGGCGGGAGTGATGTCGTGAGTGGACTCGGTGGGTTGAACCGGTCGTCGGGCGGGATGGTGCTCGGCCTCGTGCAGGCCGCCGTGCCGATCGTCGCGGAGCCGGCGGACGTGGCCGCGGCGGTGGACCGGATCGCCGGCACCGTCATCGGCGCCCGCCGCGCACTTCCCGTCCCCGATCTGCTGGTCTTCCCCGAGTACAGCCTGCACGGGCTGGACCCTGCGACCTGGCTCGACGACCGCCTGCTCTGCGACGTCGAGGGGCCGGAGGTCGCGAAGCTGCGCGGGGCGTGCGCGGAGGCGAGGATCTGGGGCTGCTTCTCGATCATGGAGCGCAACCCGGGCCGCGCCCCGTTCAACACCGGCATCATCGTGGACGACACCGGCGAGCTGCGGCTGCACTACCGCAAGCTGCACCCGTGGGTACCGGCCGAACCCTGGCATCCCGGCGACCTCGGGGTCCCGGTGTGCGACGGACCCGCAGGCTCCCGGCTCGGGCTGATCATCTGCCACGACGGGATGCTGCCGGAGGCCGCGCGCGAGGCCGCCTACCGCGGTGCGAACGTCATCCTGCGCACCGCCGGCTACACCTACCCGATTCAGCAGGCGTGGCGATTCACCAACCAGGCCAATGCCTTCTGCAACCTCGCCTACACGGCGTCGGTCTGCCTCGCGGGCCCGGACGGCGCGGGGATCCACTCGCAGGGCGAGGCCATGGTCTGCGACGTCGACGGAACAGTGCTCGAGCGCGGCGACGGAACTCCCGGACGGATCGTCACCGCCGAGGTGGTGCCCTCCCGCGCGGACGAGGCCCGGCGTGGCTGGGGCGTGGAGAACAACATCTACCAGCTGGGACACCGGGGCTACAGCGCCGTCGAGGGCGGGGCAACCGACTGTCCGTACACCTACATGCGAGATCTCGTGGCCGGGGCCTACCGCCTGCCATGGGAGGACGAGGTGCGCCACACCGACGGCGCCGGTGCGGGTCTCGGGACCCCCGCCGACGTGCGCGCCGCTGCGCGTCCGGTGGCCGGTGACGGCTGACCGCTCGCGGGCGCCGCTTGTGCACGGCCCGTAGGCGCCCCGAGCCGGCCGTGCACACCTCGTGGCCACCGTGCACATGCCCCGACGTGTGCACGGTGGCCAACTCCTGTGCGCGGTGGGCGGCGGGGCGGCGCCCAGTCGCACGGATCGGCACGTCATCGTGCGCGGAGACGGTGGTTCCGGCCGTCGGCCGGTCGGAGCATGTGTGATGCGGGCTACACCGCATGTCCTCGGGTCGGCGGCGTACGCCCCGGCGCCGGCCCGAGGACCCCCCGGTCGCTCGTCGGCCTGTCGCCGCCGACTCAACGAGGAGTGAACGATGCGGTTGCCCCTTCGCCGTGCACGCTCGAGCGTCATCGTCACCGCAGTGCTGCTGTGCACCGCGCTGCTGGCCGCCTGTGGTCAGGCGCCGGGCACAGGTCCTGGCGCGCCTCTGACGGTCCGGACGCTCGACCCGTACGGCGGGGACCGGGACACGGAGGGCTCGCCGCAGACCGGTGGCACTCTCGTCATCGGCAACGACCGCGAGATCATCAGCTTCGACCCGACGCGGCAGAACTCCAACCTCGCCGCCACGATGGTCTACGACTCGCTGTTCAAGCTGATGCCCGACGGCACGGCTCAGCCCTACCTCGCCGCGTCGATGACCAGCCCCGACGGCGGCGTGACGTGGCGGATGGGCCTGCGGGACGGGGTGCGGTTCTCCGACGGCACACCGCTCGACGCGAACGCGGTGATCGTCAACACCCAGCGCCACATCGACAAGGCGGCCTCGCCCGCGCACGCGTTCGCCCTGCGGATCACGGCCATGCGCGCGGTCGACCCGCTCACGGTGGAGTTCGTCCTCGACGGCCCGATGGGTGACTTTCCCGTGGTGTTCGCCCAGCCGATGTCGCAGGGCACCCTCGGCATGGTCGTCTCGCCCGCCGCACTGGCGCAGTACGGCGACGACATCGCGAGCCACCCCGTCGGCGCCGGCCCGTTCATGCTGTCCAACTGGGTGCGCGACAACAAGATGGAGCTCGTCCGTAACCCGGACTACTGGCAGAAGGGCATGCCCTACCTGGACGGCGTCGAGATCCGGCCCTTGCCCGACACCGAGAGCCGCTACGCCACCATGGCCAACGGCGACGTCGACGCGATCAACGGCGGCTTCAACACCGAGCTCGTGCGGGCGTTCGCCAACTCGAGCCTGCGTGTCTACTTCGGACCGGGCAACGGCGGCGTCCTCAACTACTTCAACTTCACCCGAGCGCCCTTCGACGACAAGCGGATGCGCGAGGCCGCCGTGGCCGCGATGGATCCCAACGCGCTCGGTGCCGCGTTCTTCAGCAACCAGCTGATCCGGGCCGAGAGCCTGTTCGACGAGACCAGCCCGTACCACACGCAGCAGGCCACCGATGCCTGGCCGAAGTACGACGTCGCACGCGCGAAGCAGCTGGTCGACGAGTACCGGGCGTCGGGCGGAAACCCCGACTTCGTCTACACCACCGACCGCAGCTCGGTGCCGCTCGGAGAGTTCGTGCAGGCGTCGATGGCTGCGGTGGGCGTCAAGGTCGAGGTGCGCTACTTCGACCTCGCGGAGTACGCGGGCCGCGTCCTGCAGGGCGGCGACTTCGACATGGCGAGCCAGATCGCGGCGTTCGACTACCCCTTCCCTGGCATCAGCCGCGTCTACACCACAGGTGGCTCGTCGAACTTCGGGAAGTACCAGAACCCGCAGGTGGACCAGCTGGTGCTGGACGCGAGCGCCACTCAGGACGCGGCGCAGCGCACGAAGGACTACCAGCAGATCGAGCTGCTGCTCAACCAGGACGTCGCCGTGCAGTGGCTGAGCCGCAGCTACCTCTCGACGATCACGAAGCCGCAGGTGAAGGGGATCGACCGGTACATCACCCGTGACCTCTTCGTTGCCGGCACGTGGATCGACCGTACGCAGTGACAGGCAGGAGACAGGAATGACGCTCACCACGGTCGCCGAGGGACTGGAGTTCCCGGAAGGGCCGATCGCGCTCGACGACGGTTCGGTGCTGCTCGTCGAGATCAAGCGCGGCACGCTCACGCGGGTGGCACCGGACGGCAAGACCTCGGTGGTGGCCGAGACCGGCGGCGGGCCGAACGGCGCCGCGATCGGTCCCGACGGGGCGGTCTACGTGGCCAACAACGGGGGGTTCTCCTGGACCACCCGGCGCGGGTTGACGGCGCCGGGGCCGCAGCCCGCGGAGTACATCGGCGGCCGTATCCAGCGCGTCACCCTGGACGGGGAGGTCAGCGACCTCTACACGCACGTCGACGGCCACGGCCTGCGCGGGCCCAACGACCTCGTGTTCGACGCCCACGGTGGCTTCTGGTTCACCGACATGGGCAAGACCCGCCCGCGGGAGACCGACCTGGGCGGGCTCTACTACGCCACCGCCGACGGGTCACGGATCGTCGAGGTGGTGCACCCGCTCAACGCGCCCAACGGCGTGGGCCTGTCCCCGGACGGGTCGCGGGTCTACGTCGCCGAGACGATCACCGGCCGGCTCTGGTGGTGGGACGTCGCCGAGCCCGGGCAGGTGCGGCCGAACCCGGACTCCTGGGCGCCGCACGGCGGCACGCTGCTGCACGGGTTCCCGGGCCTGCAGTGGCTGGACTCGCTGGCGGTGGACGCCGAGGGCAACGTCTGCGTCGCCACCCTCTACTCCGGCCGCGTCAGCGTGGTCTCGCCGGAGGGCGATCTGCTGGAGACCGTGCCCGTGCCGGACGACGACATCTTCGTTACCAACATCTGCTTCGGCGCCCCGGACCTGCGCACGGCCTACATCACGTCATCGGGCCACGGAATCCTCTACTCGACCCCGTGGCCGCGACCCGGCCTGCGCCTGAACCACACGGCGTGACCGTCCGGGTGGCCTCGCGGGAGCTCGGGTGGATCAGGCGGGCACGAGCTGGCAGATGATCGTCGGATCGGTGATGGCCGTGTCGTCGGCCAGCAGGAACGCCTTCGACAGGATGAGTGACAGCGTGCCGCCCTCCTCCTCGAAGGGCAGGAACACCTGCTCGGCCGAGCGGTCGGGCCCGGGCACGATGCAGAGGTAGGCGTCGTTCGGCTCCATGAGGATGTTGCCCGACCCCAGATGGATCTTGTACGTCCGCAGCTCGCCGCGCACCCGCAGGAACCGGTCGGACAGCTCGACCCGGTCGGCGATCGTGAGCCGGGGCAGCAGCCGGACCAGGACCTCGCGTCGCGTGCGCGCGGTCTCGGTGAGCTCACCGAACCCGTACGCGTGCCAGTAGTCCTCGTGCCCGCTGAGCGCCACCTCGTCGAGCCCGACCGATGCGACGCCCACGGCGAGGTCGGCGTCGCGAAGCACCTCCGACAGAACCAGCGGCGGCACCTGGGTGAGCGGCACCCCCGCACCGGTTGCCCGCCGTCGGGCGTCGGTCGCGTCCGCCGGGTGGAACCGGATGTCCTCGGTGGCGCAGAAGGAGGCCGTGCCCAACTCGTCGGCGTCGGGGCCGGTGATGTGCATGCCCCAGCGGGCCCACCAGCCGGACAGCTCTTTCAGCGCCTCCCCCTGGTGGTTGGCGCCTTCGGCGTCCCAGTGGCCGATGGACAGGTCGGTCCAGCCGCGCTGGTTGAGCAGCGCCTTCGCCTGGCCGTAGCGCAGTGTGTGGCCGGCGAAGCGATCCGAGTGCGTACGCGTGCGCTCCTCGGCCGGCGTCAGCAGGTAGATCTCGCGGAAAGCCTGCTTGTACGGCTGACGCACCCCCCGCTCCAGCAGGAAGCCGCGCCAGCCCCGCACGTCGTCGGCCGTCTCGCTGATCGGGTGCCACAGGTGCACGGCCATGTCGGGATCGGGCTGGATGCGACTGCCGAGCGGGTCGGTGAGCTCCCAGCCGGTCTCGTTCCTGACCGGCAGCCCGGCGGGGCCCTTCAGAATCTGCCAGATGAGGTTGCGCGCGTAGAGGCCGGTGAGGGGGTGGTCGAGGAAGAGCTCGACGACGTCGCGCCACCGCCACCGGCGTTCCTCGACGAGGGCCCGCTCCAGCCGGAAGCGCTCGGCGGGCAGCGCCTGACGCACCGCCTTCAGCGTGGCCTTCAGCTCGGCCAGCACCGGCTCCTGCCGGATCGCCCGGGGTGCCGACGTGAGCGTGCGACCGGCCGGGTTGACGAACGTCAGCGCGGGGCCGTCGGCGTGCAGGCGCAGCACGTGGTCGCCGACCCGCTCCTCGCGCACCCCGTCGGGCCCGAGCCCGAACGTGGGCACCGTGCGGTCGAGCAGCTCTGCGCGGCGAAGGCCCGTCGCCTCGGCCACCGCGTCGAGCGTGCGCGCCACGTTGTTCAGCACCGACTTCTTGCGCACCTTGGCCTGGATGCGGGCCAGGGCGGGCACCGCGTCGAGGCCTCCGCGCCGGGCGAAGACGTGGACGGCGGCGTTCGCCAGTATTTCGCTGCGGCAGTTGGCGCCCGTGCCGCCGATGCCGACGCCGCAGGTCACCGCCAGGTCGCCGAGCAGTCCGGCCACCCATGGGTCGTCGATGACCGCGCACGTCCACACCATGCCGCGCAGGGCGATCGAGGTGCGTTCGGTCAGGAAGATCGTCTCCGTCCACTCGTAGCCCTCGTCGGTGACCTGGTCGACCCGGGTCTCCCGGTGGGCCGCCACCAGGGCGAGCAGATCCCTGATCAGCGCGACGGCCTCGCCGGTGAGCAGCGTGCGGGCGGTTCCGAGCCACGTGTCGCTCGGCTTGCCGGAGCGGGCGGTCGTCCAGTGGCGCAGCAGCGGCAGCACCTCGGGCGCGACCAGCCGCGGGGCGTGGACGTCGGCCAGCGCGCGGGCGAGGGGGTCGCCGTCCCAGATCAGGTTGCGGACGATCCCGGCCGGCCCGTGCTCGGGCGGCTCGGTCAGCACCTGGTCGAGCTGCTCGTGCAGGGAGTCCCAGGCCGGACGGTGGGACGACTTCAGCTCCTGCGCGGTGGTGCCGAGAATGCTGCGGCGCTCGGAGTGGTCGAGGTGCCGGGCCGCCGCCAGGGGGATGCGGTAGAGCTCCTGGTAGTTGGTGTGGGACCGGGTCGTGAGGGCTTCGGCGACGTACCACAGGAAGCGGACGTCGCGAGGCGTCCAGGGGATGTCGCTCTCGGCGATCTCGCGCACGGTCGCGAGGAACGCGTCGTCGTAGTCGTGCCCTCCGTCGTCGCCCAGGCCCAGCCGCAGCTGCACCCAGGAGCCGAACGCCGGCCACTCCGCGGCGTCGGACGGCCGGTGGCCTTCGTCGAAACGGTCGAACAGCTCACGGGTCGGCGGATCCACGGAGTTCAGGAAGTAGTCGCAGTCCGTCGGGAGGGCGTCGACGAGGCGCATTTCAGCCTCCGACGAGCGCCACGAGCTTGACGAAGGACACCACCGGGTCGACGGTGAGGTCGATCGTCTCGGACAGGTCCTCGATCTGCCGGTCGCCCACCAGCAGCAGAAAACCGTTACGCAGGAACGCCGCCTCGGCGATGTCGGCCTGACGCTTCCAGTCGACGCGCCGCGCGGCCCCCACTCGGTAGCCGTTCAACCCGGTCTCGGCGTCCACCGGCCGGACGAGGCCGCGGAACCGGGTCGCCGGTGCGGCGTTGTGGCGGGCGACCTCCTCGCGCACCCGCAGGCGTACGAGCTCGCGCGCCGAGATGCTCCCGGGCAGGCCGGGCAGCGAGAACTCCTCCAGCGGTGTGCCGGTGGCGGTTTCGTCTCTGATCGTGACGGTGGCCATCGCGAAGAGGGGCTCCCTCTCGGTGCGGATCAGTCCGTGCGGATCACGTCCCGGGCCATGAATACCAGCCCCTGCCCGGGCTCCGCCGCACCGTGATGCGTCAGTCCTTCCACACCTGGTCGGCCGCACGCACCACGAGATCCAGCTTCGCGGCCTGGACATCCTCGGTGAGCTCCGGGTGTGCCTCGACCATCGAGGCGAACCCGCACTGGGTGGACACGGCGAGCTGCTCGAGGGGGACGTAGGCGGCTGCCTCCTGGATCCGCTCGACGATCTCGCCCACCGGCTCCACCACTGCCGTCTTCGTGGAGACGAGGCCGAGCACCACGGTCTTGCCTGCGGGCGTGGCCGCGAGCGGTTCGAACGTGCCCGACCGCTCGTCGTCGTACTCGAGCAGGAACCGGTCGAAGCCTGAGCAGCGGTGGAACAGCGCTTCGGCGACGGCGTCGTAGCCGCCTGCCGCCATCCAGCGGCCGTTGCGGTTGCCCCGGCACAGGTGGACGCCGAACGTGACCCCGGGGGCGCCGGTGGTGACGGAGTTGATCAGCTCCAGACCCTCGGTCAGGATGCGCTCCACCGAGATGCCCTGCCGCTCGTACCACTCCCTGGTCTCCTGCTGCACCAGCGTGGCGATCTCCGGGGCGTCGATCTGCACGTAGGTGCACCCCAGCCGGACGAGCTCCTGCACCTCGGTGCGGATGATGTCGGCGGCGTCGGCCGCCATCGCGAACACGTCGGTGTACGCCGCCGTGGAGTGACGTCCCGACCAGCGCAGGAGCATCATCAACGGGCTGGGGAGCGTCACCTTCACGCGGCCCCGCGCGCGGGCACGGGCATAGCTGAACTCCTCGGTGACCGAGGAGCGGCGCAGGCGCAGCGCACCGGTGACGACGAGCGGGAGGTCCTCCTCGATCGGGCCGTCGGCGGTGTACCAGACGCGCTTGACGCCGGGGACGTGCTCGAGGCCCTCGACGGACTCCGTGAGCGGGCCGGTGAAGATGCCGCGCCGCATCTCGCCGTCGGTCAGGACTCCCAGCCCGATTCCCTCCTGCAGCGCGATGGCCTGGTCGACCGCGCGGTCCTCGATCTCCTTGAAGGCCGAGGCACTGATCGTTCCCTGCTGCACAGCGCGCCGGGCACCGACGAGATGCCGGGGGCGAAGCAGGGACCCGACGATCTCGGCACGGATGGAATCGGATCCGTTCGGCACGACATCACTCCTCGCTCTACCCGGTCGGGGCCCCGGCGGGTGCACCCGGAGCGACGTTAGCCAAGGATCGTGAGCCGGGGTCGACGATCGAAGTGGCCCATGTCACTGCGACGGACGGTCCAGCCATCCGAGGTGCAGCATCGACGGCCCGAGATCACAAACCGGCCGAGAACTTCGTCCTCTCCGCATGCGCATCGAGAAGCTGCTCCGGCCGGCCGGTCTGATCGTGGTGGCGGCCGGCCTGATCTTCCAGATCGTCGAGCCGCATCGTCCGAGGGCGGTCCCCCTGGTCGTCGCGGCCGCGGCCGTCGTGCTCGGCCTGGTGTCGCTCGCACCGCGACGCGGGCGCTGCCTGGTGATCGTCAGGTGGGTGATGGCGGTACTGCTTGCGCTCGACTTCGCCGGGGCGGTCGCCGACCGCTTCGGCGTGCTCGGTGAGCCGGGGGCCGCCGGGGTGACCTGGGGCGATTGGGACCACTTCGTGGACTACACGGAACAGCTGCTGCCCTGGGCGCCGCACCCGCTGGCCGTCGCCGCCGCGCTGGGCGCCACCGCGGTGGAGTCCGTCCTCTCCGTCTGGCTGCTCTCCGGGTGGCGGCGGCGCGCGGCCGGCGTGGTTGCCGCCGGGCTGCTCTCCGTCTTTCTCGCGTCGATGCTGCCTACCGTGGGGGCGGTGAAGGTGGCGATGAACGCGGTGCCGCTGCTGGTCGGCGGGGCTCTGCTGCTGGCCGCGCAGCCGGTCGACAGTGATCCGGGTTATTGCGCAGGCCGGTCCAGCCACACCGTGGCGTAGAACATGTCCCTCGACGTGTAGCGGTCGATGCCCTTCACCTGCGGCTTCGCGATCGTCGCCAGATAGCTGCGGCTCAGCCAGCAGGCCACGAGATCGCGGTTCACCTGCAGCTCCACCTGCTGGTAGGCCTTGGTCCGCTCCGCCTCGTCGCTGGTGCTCGCTGCGGTGGCGAGCAGCTTGTCGACCTCGGGGTTGGAGTACTTCCCGTAGTTGGTGTTGCCGCCGGTCTGCACCAGCCGGGAGGCGCCGGGGAAGGGCGCGTCGAACGCGCTCACCGTGGTGGTGAGGTCGAAGTCCCCGCTCTGCACCACCTGCGACGAGTACTGCGCCAGGTCGTAGAACTGCAGCTTCACGGTGATGCCGACGGCCGCCATCTGCGCCTGCAGGAACTCGCCGAACTGGGTGCGCGCGGTCGTCGTCTTGAGCGTGAAGTCGGGGTTCCCGCCGCTCGCGCGGTACTCCGCGATGAGCTGCTTCGCGCGTTCCGGGTCGTAGGTCGGCCACTCCTGCGACGCCGCCTCCGTGTGGTCCGGGCTGTCGGTGTCGAACAGGCTGGTGGCCGTCACGAGCTGGTTGTTGTAGAGGCTCGCGCTCAGCGCCTTCATGTCGAGCGCGCGGACCACCGCCTCACGCATGCGCCGGTCGTCGAACGGCGCGCGGGCGAAGTTGAAGTAGAGGTACTCGCCGGCGTTCCCCGGTCCGTAGTAGACGGAGAGGGCGGGATCCTCGAAGGCGCGCACCAGCTCCTGGTTGTAGGCCGCGAAGATCAGGTCGACGTCACCGTTCTGGATCGACGCGTAGCGCGACTCCGTGTCGGGGAGCGGTCGGAACTCGAGCTGGTCGAGATAGGGCTGGTCGGGCTGCCAGTAGTTCGGGTTGCGCTCCAGTACGAGGCGCGAGTCCGGGATCCACTCGACGAAGCGGAACGGCCCCGCACCGACGGGGTGGCGGCCGATGTCGTCGCCGTACTGCTGCAGCGCGGCAGGCGAGATGATCACGCCGAGCGTGCCGTAGGTGATCGACTGGGCGAACACCACCGGGAACGAGCCGAGCGGGCTCTTCAGCGTGAACTCGACCGTCAGCGGGTCGACCGCGCGCATCGAGGCGATCTGCTCCGCATACGGGTGGGCGGGGGAGGCGGTCTTGTCGATGTGGCGCTGCACGTTGACCAGCACGGCGTCGGCGTCGAGCGGTGTGCCGTCACTGAACTTCACATCGGGACGCAGCCCCAGCCGCCAGGTCAGCCCGCCGTCCGGGCTGTCCATCGACTTCGCGAGGTAGGGCTTCGCCGAGCCGTCCGGCGTCAGCTTCATGAGCGAGTCGTAGACGGCGAACGTGGCCATGTTCGCGTTCTGGACCGTCGGGTCGAAGCTGACGATCTCCCGGTCCATGCCGAGCCGCAGGGTGCCCCCGTGCTTGGGGGCACCCTCGCCGGCTATGTCACCACCCCAGGCGTTGATCGACCGGATGTCGGCACGCGTGGCCGCCGGATCGGCGGCCCCGCAGCCGGACGCGACCATGACGATCCCGAGGATCGCCACGATCGCACCCACCAGACGTACGCGACGGCGTTGCCACCGCATGATGTCCCACTCCTCGTCGAGTCGGTGTCGCTCATGGCCCGCGACCGGCGGGTACGGCAGGCGGGTGGCGGCCTGTGGTGAGGGCAGCGCTGATCAGGCAGGGCTGATCAGGGCAGCGCTGATCAGGGCAGGGCGGCAGCGGGCGAGGAGACGCCGACACCCCCTCGCGTGTCGGCCCCGTACCTCGCCTTCTCCTTCTGCAGGTCGAGCGGCACGCCGCGGCGGGTGCGCTGCTCGTACGCTGCGTCGTCGAGCAGGTCGGCAGGCACCAGCCACGCGACCTCGAACTCCAGCCCGTCAGGGTCGCGGGCGTAGATGCTCTTGGTGGTGCCGTGGTCGGTGGCACCGACATAGGCGCCGATGCCCATCAGACGCTGGGCGAGCTCCCCGAGCTCGGCCAACGTGCTGATCTCCCACCCGAGGTGGTACAGGCCCACGGTGCCGCGTCCCGCCGGGTTGTCGGCCGCCTCCCCGATGGCGAACAGACCGATGTCGTGGTCGTTCGTCGAGTCCGGCGCCTGCATGAAGGCGGCCTGCCCCGGCCGTTCCATCTGCACGCTGAAGCCGAGCACGTCCCGATAGAACGCGACGCTGCGGTTGACGTCGCGGACGAACACGACGGCGTGGTTGAGCCTGTTGATCGCCATACGGTCAGTCTCCGGCTGCCGGCTGCGGGCTGCGGTCCTCGCTTGCGCGCAGCGCCTCCTCGGCCTCCTGCACCACGGGGTCCTCGTCGGTGCCGAGGTAGCGCCAGTCCTCACCCTCCTCGAGGATCTTGTCGGCGGCCCGGATCTTCCGGAAGTCGGCGTCCGGGCCGGCGAGGGCGAGCAGCGGCGCGTCGCTGTTCTCTTCGAGGGCCTTCGCGGAGCGGATGAGCTGGTTGCGCATCCGGATGATCGCCTTGTCGATCGTGCCCAGACGCTCCTGCGAGCGGTCGTAGATCGGGCCCATCGACTCGGTGACCATGAGGTCCTGGCTCACGAAGTCCTTCACACCGCTGAAGGTGGTGGTGCGCTGCACCTCGCGGTCGATGTTGTAGTCGGCCTCGGCGAGGTAGTTGCGGGGCGTGATACCGCCGACCCGCCGGGTGAACGGCGTCTCGAAGGGGCCGTAGCTGAACAGCGGCGCGCCGCCGTGCCCCTGCGGGTTGGACGGAACCGTGGCCTCGAAGTTGTAGCGCCAGCAGTTGTGGTCGTCGATCGGCACGACCATCAGGTGGCGGGTGCTGTAGGGGACCGCCGCGATGATCGTGCTGTAGGGGAAGATGTACTCGGTGATCCGGACGTTGGTGTTGCCGTTCGGCGTCTCGCGCACGCCGGCGTAGCGGAAGCCGTACCAGGTGTCCTCGATCTCGAGCTGCGGTGCCCGGTCGTGCATCCAGAACTTCCACGTCATCTTGTTCGACGGGTAGCCCGGCTTGTCGCTGCCGTCGTCCTCGATGTCGGCGGCGCCGTCCCACGAGTGCAGCCACGAGATGTGGGCGGTGTCGACGTTGCCCTCCATCGTCTGGATCCAGTTGCAGTACGACTGCAGCTTCGTGGCCAGGTGGTTCTTCTGGGGCAGGCTCTCCGTGCCGAAGTCGCGGAAGGGCGTCATGCTCTCCGCCGGGCCCATGTAGGTCCAGGCGATCCCGCCCGACTCGTGCACCGGGTAGGCCCGGGCCCGCACGCGCTCCTTGAAGCTGCTGCTGGGCGGCTCGCTCGGCATGTCGACGCACGCGCCGTCGGCGTCGAACTTCCACCCGTGGTACGGGCAGCGCAGCCCGCACTCCTCGTTGCGTCCGAAGTAGAGGGACGCGCCGCGGTGCGGGCAGTTCTCCTGGATCAGGCCGACCTTGCCGTTGGTGTCGCGGAACGCGACGAGGTTCTCGCCGAGCAGCCGCACTCGCACCGGGTCGCAGTCGGGCCCGGGCAGCTCGCTCGACAACAGCGCCGGTGTCCAGTAGCGCCGCAGCACCTCGCCCATCGGGCTGCCCGGGCCGACCCGGGTGAGGATCTCGTTGTCCTGCTGGGACAGCATTGTCCGACCTCCCTGTCCGCGCCGCCGGCCTGCTCCGATTCGCAGTGCCGAGGTGTGCGGGTGCCTTGTTCCGGACCGACTTGTCACGTGGGCCGACGCGAGTGCGCTGCTCGTGGGAGCGCGCGCACCGAGCGGCCCATCACCGTGGATCGCGTCGCAGCGAGATTAACCGCGGTGCTCGACGGGGCGGAAACAATGATTGTTTCTGTCCTCGCATCACCACTGCTGATGGTTGACTCGCCGCGGGGGCTGGTGATCGGCGGGCGCGTGCCCTTCGATGGGGTGGTGAAGTCCGCGACGTCGCGTCTGGCCGGTCTGGACCTCAATCTCCTCATCGTCCTGCGCGAGCTGCTGCGGGAGCGCAACGTCACGCGGGCGGCCGAGCGGGTGGGGGTGACCCAGCCGGCGGCCAGTGCCGCCCTCGCCCGGCTGCGCCGGTACTTCGACGATGACCTGCTGGTCCGCCGCAACGGCCGCTACGAGCTCTCGGCGCTCGCCGTCCAGCTCGACGCGCAGGTCGAGTCGGTGTACGAGGGCGTCGAGCGGCTGCTCGCCACGGGTTCGCGCTTCGATGCCACCACCTCGCGGCGCGAGTTCACGATCGTCATCTCGGACTATGCGGTGGCGGTGCTCGGCAGGCCGCTCACGGCGGCGATGAGCGCGGAGTCGGAGCACGCCCGGCTGAACGTCGTGCTCGTCCGGGAGTCCCTCGCGGCGAACATCGGGCACACCATCCGCGCTGTTGATTGTGTCGTCTCGCAGCCGACCAGCCGGTTCCGGATCCCCGAGATGCGCTCGGCGCCGCTGTTCACCGACCGCTGGGTGTGCGTCGTGGCCGCGGACAACGGGCGGTTCGGGACGGAGATCGCCGACCTCGCCGAGCTGAGGGACGCGACATGGGTCGTGCCCTACCACCACGACTCCGACTTCCCGTCGGTCGTGCCGGTGAGCAGGCAGCTCGCGAGGCTCGGGGTGCGGCCGCAGGTCGCCGTGCGGGTGGACAGCTTCCAGGCGGTGCCCCACCTGGTGGCATCGACCGACCACGTCGCCCTCGTACAGGAGCGGCTCGCCCGGGACTGCGCGCGGTACCTGCCGCTGCGGATCCTGGCGTGCCCGAAGTCGCTCGAGCCGCTGGAGGTGCGCCTGTGGTGGCACGAGCGGTACGACGAGGACCTCGGGCACCGCTGGTTCCGGCGCCTCGTCATCGAGGCGGCCCGGGGCGGTAACCCGTCCCCGGCGACGCCGACGGCCGACCCAGGGCATCAACACGATTGATGGCCTGCATGCCGTTTTTCTGTTTCCGCCCGGACCGTGTCGATGCCTAGCGTCAGGAGCCGTGAGGATCGTGGTGTCGCGCGTTGACGAGTTCCCGCCGGGCGAACGCCGGATCGTGCAGGCGGGCCGGCGCTCGATCGGCGTGTTCCGGGTCGGCGACAGCTTCTATGCGATCAACAACTACTGCCCCCACCAGGGCGGCCCGCTGTGTCTGGGCCGCACGAAGCCGTGGGTCAGCTCGACCGGTCCCGGCGACTACGCGATGGCCGAGCAGGAGGCACTGGTCGCCTGCCCGTGGCACGGCTGGGAGTACGACCTCGCCACCGGCCAGTCCTTCCTCGGACCGGGCGAACCCCCCGCCCGGACGTACGAGGTGTCGGTCGAGGCGAGCGGGACCGACGCTGCACCCGTAGCCAGCGGGACCGGGCCGCCGACCGGGGGGCGGCAGCCCGGTCCCTTCGTCGCCGAGACGTTCCCGGTGCACGTCGAGGACGCCTATGTCGTGGTCGACACGAGCCCGCGCGCGCAGGCGGCGGGCACCCCCGGAGGTGAGCGATGACCAGCACGGCACTGCCCGCCCAGGTCGGCCGCACGGCGACCAGGGCCGGGCACACGATCGTCGACAGCGACATCCACCCGCACGCGCCTGCCCCGCAGATCCGCGCGCGGCTCGCGCAGCGGCACCAGGCGCGGTGGGACATGTTCGCCAGCCGCGTGCCCGGGCCGCCCGAGATCTATCCGCGCGTCCGCAACTCCGGCTTCCGGCTCGACTCGTGGCCCGACGGCGGCTTCCCGGGCAGCGACCTGCAGATGGTGCGCGACCAACTGCTCGACGAGTACGAGGTGGACCACGGGATCCTGATCCCGCTCCAGGGACACAGCTGGGGCGTGGAGGAGCCCGAGTACGCGGCGGCGCTGTGCCACGCGCTCAACGACTGGCAGGCCGACGAGTGGCTCTCTCCCGAGCCGCGCCTGCGCAGCTCGATCGCGATCTCGCACGAGGCACCCGACCTCGCCGCGGAGGAGATCCGGCTGCGCGCGGGCGACCCGCGGTTCGTCCAGGTTCTGGTGTCGACCGGCGGTGAGCACGGGTTCGGGCGCAGGCACTACTGGCCGATCTACGAAGCGGCCGCCGAGGCCGGGCTGCCGATCGCGGCGCACACCGGCGGCCTGGAGCAGCACCGTGGCGCGGGCTGGCCCTCGTTCTACCTCGAGGAACACGTGTGGAACGGCAACACGATGGCCTCGTTGATCATGAGCATGCTCTGTGAAGGAGTGTTCGACCGGTTCCCGTCCCTGCAGGTGGCCTGCATCGAAGGCGGGATCGCCTGGGCCGGGCCGCTGATGTGGTCTCTCGACGACGCCTGGACGCAGCTGCGCGCCGACGTGCCGCACCTGCGCAAGCCGCCGTCGGAGTACATCCGCGAGCACTTCTGGTTCACCACCCAGCCCATCGAGGAACCGGACGACCCCACGCACCTGGAGATCGCGCTGGCGCACATCGGGATGGACGACCGGATCATGTTCGCGTCCGACTACCCGCACTGGGACTTCGACTCGCCGCGCCACGCCCCGCGGTTGTTCCCGGCGGCGTTGCGCCGTTCGATCATGGGGTCCAACGCCTGCCGGCTCTACGGTCTGCCCGAGCGGGAGCAGGAGCAGTCGCGATGACCGCCGCACCTGTCGCGACGAGCACCGTCGACACCGATGTGCACTGCGCACCTGCCACGCTCGGCGATCTCCTGCCCTACCTGGAGCCGTACTGGCGCACGTACATCCAGGACGGCGGGGTGTTCCTCTCGCCCACGCAGGGTGGTGCGTACCCGCCGAAGGCGCCCACCAGCGCCACGCCTGCCGCCCGCGCAGCCGGTACCTTCCCGGCCACCACGGTGGACGAGCTGCGCACCGGACTGCTCGACCCCGCCGGCCTGAACACCGCGCTGTTGAACTGCACCACCTCGTTCCACTGCAACCGCAACCCGTACTACGAGGCCGCGCTCACACGGGCGATCAACGACTGGCTGGTAGCGGAGTGGCTCGACCGGGACGACCGGCTGCGGGCGAGCATGGTCGTGCCGACGCTCGACACCGAGGCCGCGGTGGCGGAGATCGAGCGGATCGGCAGCCATCCCGGGTTCGTGCAGGTCCTGCTGCCCGTCCGCACGGACGTCCCGTGGGGCAACAAGCGCAACCACCCGCTGCTGCAGGCGGCCGCGGCCCACGACCTGGTGGTCGGCCTGCACGCGTGGGGCCGGATCGGCAACGCGCCGACCTCGACCGGGATCACGCACACCTACCTCGAGGACTACCTCGGCAACTCCCAGATCATCGTGCAGGCGCAGGTGACGAGCCTGGTCACCGAGGGCGTCTTCGCGCGGGTGCCGCAGCTGCGCGTGGTGCTGGCCGAGTGCGGGTTCTCCTGGCTGCCGACGCTGCTGTGGCGCTTCGACAAGGACTGGAAGGGCGTCTGGCGCGAGGTGCCGTGGCTCGACGAGCGGCCCTCGGAGGTGGTGCGCCGGCACATGCGGCTGACCACGTCCCCCGCGCATCTGCCGCGCGACCCCGGCCAGGTCCGTCAGGCCCTGGACCTGCTCGATGCGGGCACGATGCTCGTGTACGCCAGTGACCACCCGCACGACCACGGCGACGGCGGTGAGCGACTGCTCGCCGCGCTGACCGACGACGAGCGGGAGCGCGTGCTCGGGGGCAACGCGAGCGACTGGTACCGGCTCGACCGGTGATCTTCGACGGCTGGGCGACCACCGACGTCACCACCCCGGCGGGGGCACGCATCCGGGTGCGTACGGCCGGAAGCGGACCGCCGGTGCTGCTGCTGCACGGCTACCCGCAGACCTCGGCCATGTGGCACCGCGTCGCGCCCGGCCTCGCCGAGGCCCACACGGTGGTCGCCGCCGACCTGCGCGGTTACGGCGACAGCACTGCGCCGTCCGGCTCGGCCGAGGACCCCGCGGCATTCGGCAAGCGCGCCATGGCCGCCGATCAGCTCGCGGTGATGGCCGCCTTGGGGTTCGCGCGGTTCGCCGTGGTGGGGCACGACCGGGGTGCGCGCTGCGCCTACCGCCTCGCTCTCGACCACCCGGAGGCGGTGACGGCGCTCGCCGTCCTCGACATCCTGCCGACCGCCGACGTGTTCGCGAGCGTCGATGCGGCGTTCGCCCGCTCGGCGTGGCACTGGTTCTTCCTCGCGCAGCCCGGGGACCTGCCCGAGCGCCTCATCGCGGCCGATCCGGACGCGTTCTTCCTCCGCGGCACCGACGGCGTCTTCACCGATGAGGCACGTGCCGCCTACCGCGCGGCATATCGGCGGCCCGAGGTCGTCCATGCGATGTGCCAGGACTACCGCGCGGGCGCGACCGTCGACGTCGCGGACGACGAGGCCGATCGGGGCCGGCGGCAGATCGCGTGTCCGACCCTCGTGCTCTGGGGGCGCCGTGGCCCGCTCGGCCGCGTACCCGACGTGCTCGACGTGTGGCGGCGCTGGGCCCCGCAGGCGGCGGGGGAGCAGCTGGAGTGCGGGCACTACCTCGCCGAGGAGTGCCCGGCCGAGACGCTCGCCGCGCTGCGCGACCTCCTGCGGTCGTCCTGTTCTTAGGTCATCCGTCTCGTTGACCTGGCGCGGTTCGGCGCCGTTAATGGTGGACGTGGGCAGAGGAGCCGGGCGATGACGCGTGCACCGGTGTCCCTGGCCAACCTCGACCTGAACCTGCTGGTGTTCCTGCGCGAGCTGCTGCGCGAGCGGAACGTGACGCGGGCGGCCCAGCGGATCGGGGTCACCCAGTCCGCGGCGAGCGCCGCGCTCTCCCGGCTGCGCCGCCACTTCGGTGACGAACTGCTCGTGCGCAACCGTGGCGGCTACCTGCTCTCCCCGCTCGCGGTGCAGCTGGCCGACCAGGTCGAGCCGGTGTGCACGAGCATGGAACGGCTGTTCTCCACGAGCCCGGAGTTCCGCCCCGAGGAGTCCGACCGGGAGTTCACGCTGCTCGTGCCCGACTACGTGCTCGCGGCGTTCGGGGAACGGCTCTCGCGCGAGCTGTACGCGGCGGCTCCGCGGGCCCGGCTGCACGTACAGGTCGTGAAGCAGGCTCTGCCTGCCGACATCGTGGACACGCTGCGCGTGCTGGACGGGATCGTCTCGGCCCCCGGCATCGCACTGCGCGCGCCCGGCATCCGCAGCATGGAGCTCTTCCGGGACCGCTGGGTGTGTGTCGTCGCGGCCGACAACCCGGTGGCCGACGGGCCCGGCGGGAGCCTCGCGCTGGCCGACCTCCAGCGGCTCCCGTGGGTCGTCCCCCACCACCCCGACGGCGGTTACCCGGCGACCTTCCCGCTCGCCCCGCTGATCGCCCGGCTGCACGAGCCTCCGCGCGTGGCCGTCCGGGTGGACAGCTACCAGGCCACCCCGTACTTCGTCGCGGGCACCGACCGCGTGGCCGTCATGCAACGACGGCTCGCCGCGCTGTTCGCCGACCGGCCCGACCTGCGCGTGCTGGAGTGCCCGGGCGAACCGCCACCGATCGTCGAGACGCTGTGGTGGCACGAGAAGCACGACGAGGACGACGCGCACCGCTGGTTCCGTGAGGTCACGGCGCGTGCGGCGCGGGAACCTGAGCCCGTCGTCCGCACAGCCCGGCCCGACCACTTCACCCTCGAGTCGCCCAGCGCGGCGCCGGAACGGAGGAGCTCGTGACCCAGGTGATCGAACCGACCGCCCACGTGCAGACGGACCTGTACGTGGACGGCGCGACGGTGCCCGCCGAGCAGACTTTGCGCGTGGCCGACCCGGCCCAGCCGTCGGCGACGGTCGGGTACGCCGCGGCCGCCACCCGCGGGCAGGCCCTCGACGCCGTGGCCGCCGCGGACCGGGCCTTCCCGGCGTGGGTGGCGCTCGGCGCGGGGGAGCGTGCGGAGCTGATCCGCGGCGCGATCGGTGGGCTCGCCGAGCACCGCGGCGCCGACGCGGAGATCCTGACCAGGGAGAACGGGAAGATCCTGCAGGAGTCCACGATCGACCTGATCGTGTTCGACCACCGCGTCGAGCTGGCCGTCGCGGCCGTCGACGAGGTGGGCACGACCTCCCGGCTGTCCGGGCCGCCGTACGACACGGAGGTCGGGTACGTCCCGCTCGGTGTCGTCACGATCATCGTGCCGTTCAACTGGCCGCTGGCGATCCTCGCCGCGTCGCTGCCACAGGCCCTGCTGGCCGGCAACACGGTCGTCGTCAAGCCGCCGCCGTCCGCTCCGCTCGCGACCACGCGGGTCGTGCAGCGGGTCGCCGCGGCACTGCCGCCCGGCGTGCTCAACGTGGTGACGGGCGACGACGCGGAGATCGGGGCGGCGCTCGTGAGCGACGAACGCGTCGCCAAGGTCTGCTTCACGGGCAGCCCGGCCGGTGGCAGGCGGATCATGGCGATGGCCGCGGAGACGCTCACGCGGGTCGCGTTGGAGCTGGGCGGCAACGATCCGGCACTGGTGCTCGACGACGCCGTGCTGGACGACGCAGCGCTCGACCGGCTCGTCTCCGGCACGTTCGACTCGACCGGCCAGATCTGCATGGCGATCAAACGGCTGTACGTGCACAGGTCGCGCTACGCCGAGGTCGTCGACGGCATGTCGGCCCGGCTCGCGAACCAGGTGCTCGGCCACGGCCTCGATCCCGCCACCACGATGGGGCCGCTGCACACGGCGCGACAGCGCGACTTCGTGGCCGAACTGGTGGCGCAGGCCCGCGTGGCGGGTGCCGAGGTGCGCGAGTTCGGCAGCGCCCCGGATGACCGCTTCTCGTACGGGCACTTCCTGCGCCCGAGCCTGGTGCTCGACCCACCGTCGGACGCCCGGGTGGTGACGGAGGAACAGTTCGGTCCGACCCTGCCGATCATCCCGTTCGACTCCGACGACGAGGCGATCGCCGCCGCCAACGACACGTGGGCGGGGCTCTGCTCGTCGGTGTGGACGTCCGACCGGGATCGCGCCGCCCGGGTGGCCGCCCGCCTGCGCAGCGGCTACACGTTCGTCGACGCGCACGGGGCTCCGTGGCTCGACGAGCGGGCGCCGTTCGGCGGGCTCAAGGGCAGCGGCATGGGACGGGAGATGGGTGTGGAAGGCCTGCGCGAGTTCATGGACACCCACTCGGTGGCGTTCCCCAGCAAGTGAGGGATCCGTGGGGGCCGGACGCGACCGGTCCCCACGGATCCTTCACCTCAGTCCTGAACCACGCCCGCAGCCGGCTCCGCATCGGCTGCGGCCTGCACCGGAACCCGGATGACCAGCGCCGCCACCAGGCTCGCCGCGCACAGCAGCGCGAGGTAGAGCGCGATCGGCACCCAGGACCCGGTGGCCGCGAGGAGGCCGACGGCCGCGAGCGGGGTGACCGCGCCACCGACCATGCCGCCGAGTTGGTAGGCGATCGACGCCCCGCTGTAGCGCACGCGGGCGTCGAAGAGCTCGGTGAACAGGCCGCCCTGTGCTCCCGCCATGATCGCCTGCACCACGCCCGCCACCATGAACGCCAGGAGCGCCGCGGCCGCGCTGCCCGTGTTGACCAGCAGGAAGAGTGGGAACGCCCACAGGACGGCAGTGGCGGCACCGATCACGTACACCCGCTTGGCGCCCCACCGGTCGGCGCAGAGCGCCGCGACGTAGATCCCCGCGATCCACAGCACGGTGGAGAGCAGGATCAGCGTGAGCAGGGTGGTGCGGTCGAAGCCGACCACGCTCGTGCCGTAGTTCAGCATGTAGACCATCACCGTGTAGCCGACCGCGGGCGGCGCGATGGCCGCCACGCTGGCCAGCAGCACCGTGCCCGGGCGCTCCCGGAACAGCGTGGCCACGGGCATCCTGGTGACCTGCTGCTTCTCCTGCACGTTCCGGAACTCCGGGCTCTCGGAGAGCCTGCGGCGCACCACCATCCCGACGATCAGCAGCGCGATGCTGAGCAGGAACGGGATCCGCCATCCCCACGCGGCGAAGTCCTCGTCGGGGAGGCCGGCGATGGCGAGGAATGCCAGGTTCGACGTGAGCAGGCCGATGGGGACGCCGAACTGGGCGAAGCTGCCGAACAGCGCGCGCTGCCGCGGCGAGGCGTGCTCGGTGGCGACGAGGACTGCGCCGCCCCACTCACCGCCCACGCCGAATCCCTGCACCAGCCGCAGGAGGATCAGCAGGAGCGGGGCCGCCACACCGATCGCCGCGTACGTCGGGAGCACGCCGATCAGGAACGTGGAGAGTCCGGTCATCATCAGGGTGAGCACCAGCATGGCCTTGCGCCCGATGCGGTCACCGAAGTGGCCGATCACGGCACCGCCGAGCGGGCGGGCGATGAACCCGACGGCGAACGTGCCGAACGCCGCGAGCGTGCCGGCCAGGGGCGAGAACGACGGGTAGAAGAGCGCTCCGAACACGAGCGCCGAGGCCGTCCCGAAGATGTAGTAGTCGTACCACTCGATCGAGGTACCGACACAGCTGGCGAGCAGCAGTGATCTCCTGCTGGGGGTCGGGTTGGCCACGGATGCACCTTCCGCGCGGGGGTCGAGGATGTCGGTGAGGAGTAAATAGCTCACTGGCGCAGTCGTCGTCGGACCGTTGCCTCCGTACGAATGGGACGGATGTCGCACATCCGTACTGAAGCGGGCAACAGCGGTTTCGTGAGCCGGAAGGGCAGATTACGGACACGAGATCCCTTCCGGGACGCGAAAGCCGTATGGCCGCTGTCACATCGCGCGGCGCATCGTGAGTGTTCGCAGCGGACGCGCGGTCGCGGTCCCTGCGATCACGACGTCCACAGCGGACACCCGGCTTGCCGCCTCGTGCGGCCCCGCGCAGACCCCTGGAGCCGAAATGAGCATGACGACGCGCGCCGCGATCTGCCGCGAGGCGGGCAGCCCGTGGGAGATCGCCGAGCTGGAGCTGGACGAGCCACGCGCGAACGAGGTGCGGATCCGCATCGAGGTCGCCGGGCTGTGCCACTCCGACGACCACGTCCAGAAGGGCGCTGCGCGGATGCGCTTCCCGGTGGTCGGCGGCCACGAGGGGGCCGGCGTCGTCGAAGCCGTGGGGGAGGGCGTCACGCGGGTGGCCGTCGGGGACCACGTGGTGTGCGCCTTCATCCCGGCCTGCGGCACCTGCCGCTACTGCTCCACCGGTCGCCAGAACCTCTGCGACGCCGGGAAGAACGCGTCCACGGGCGAGTTCGCCGACGGGACCTTCCGGTTCCACCTCGACGGCGAGGACGTCGGTGGGATGTGCGTGCTCGGCACGTTCTCCCAGCACCTGGTCGTCTCCGAGTACTCCTGCATCCCGATCCCGGACGACATCCCGTTCGACGTCGCCGCCCTGGTGGGCTGCGGCGTGCCGACCGGATGGGGATCGGCGGTGCACGCGGCAGGCGTGCGGCCCGGGCAGACCGTGGTGATCTACGGCGCGGGCGGCGTCGGCAGCAATGCGGTGCAGGGCGCCCGGTACGCCGGCGCGAAGAACGTGGTGGTCGTCGACCCGGTGCCGTTCAAGCGGGACATGGCCAAGGTGTTCGGGGCGACCCACACCTTCGCCGACGCCGCCGCGGCTCGCGAGTTCGTGGTCGAGACCACGTGGGGCGAGCTCGCCGACCACGCGATCATCACGGTCGGCGTGCTGCACGACGAGGTCATCGACCAGGCGATCCAGGTGGTCGGCAAGAGCGGCCAGGTGACGATCACCGCGGTCGGCAACGGATCGATCGACCACAACCCCGGCCCGTTCATCGGCTTCCAACGGCGGGTGCAGGGCGCGATCTTCGGCGGCTGCAACCCGCTGTTCGACGTCCCCCGGCTGCTGGGGCTCTACCGGTCCGGTGACCTCAAGCTCGACGAGCTGATCACCCGCCGGTACCGGCTCGAGGAGATCAACGAGGGCTACCAGGACATGCTGGACGGCAAGAACGTCCGCGGTGTGATCCTCCTCGAGCACTGAGCGTCATGGCCGGCCACGAGGGAGTGCGGCTGCGCGTGCTGATGGAGCCGCGTCACGGCTCGCGCTACGAGGAGATCCTGGCGCTGGCCCTGGCGACCGAGCACGCCGGGTTCGACGCGTTCTTCCGCTCCGACCACCTGCTCGGTGTCGACCCGAACGACCCCACCTACCGCCCGACCGACTGCTGGACCACGCTCGGCGGCCTGGCCCGCGAGACGTCACGGGTGCGGCTCGGGGCGCTGGTCGGCGCGGCGACGTTCCGCGCGCCCGGCCTGCTCGCCACGATCGTCGCCTCGGTCGACGAGATGAGCGGCGGCCGGGTGGAGCTGGGCCTGGGCACCGGGTGGTTCGCCCGGGAGCACGCGGCCTTCGGCATCCCGTTCCCGCCGACCGGCGAGCGGTTCGACCGGCTGGAGGAGCAGCTGGCGATCATCACGGGCCTGTGGCGCACACCGACCGGCGACGACGCCGGGTTCTCGTTCGAGGGCTCCCACTACCGCGTCGAGGCCAACCGCACCCCGCCGCGCCCGGCCCAGGGCCCGCACCCGCCGGTCATCATCGGCGGCAGCGGACCGCGGCGCACGCCGGCCATCGCCGCGCGCTACGCCGACGAGTTCAACGGGGCACTGACGATCGGGGACGCCTCCGGTGAGCAACTGCGGGAGCGCTTCGCGGTGTTCGCGCGGGCGTGCGAGGCGATCGGCCGCGATCCGGACGAGGCACGCCGCTCCGCGGTGCTCCCCGTCGCCTGCGGCGTGACGCCGGCGCAGGCGCAGCGGCGGGCTGCCGTGATGGGTTCGGAGCTGATGCGCTCGACCGCTGCCATCGGTTCGCCCGCCGAGGTCACCGAGCGGATCGCCGCGCTGGCCGACGCCGGAGCGGACACCGTCTACCTGCACATCTATGACATCCACGACCTGGACCACATCGCACTGATCGGCGCTGAGGTCCTCCCGCACGTCACGAGCACACCGGAGAGGACGGGCGCCCGATGACACCGAGCAACCAGGGCAGCATCACCACCCGCGCCGCGATCGCGCGGCAGCCGCACACCGGCTGGGAGCTGACCGAGCTGACGCTCGACGCCCCGAAGTCCCACGAGGTCCGCGTCCGCTTCCATGCCGCGGGCCTCTGCCACTCCGACGACCACATCACGCAGGGCGACGCGCCGGTGCGGTTCCCGATCGTCGGCGGCCACGAGGGCGCAGGCGTGGTCGAGTCGGTGGGCCCGGACGTGCGCCGGGTCAAGCCCGGCGACCGGATCGTCTGCTCCTACATCCCGGCGTGCGGCGCGTGCCGGCCGTGCTCGACGGGCCACCAGAACATGTGCGTCAAGGGCCTGAACGCCGGCACCGGCATGTTCCTCGACGGCACCTTCCGGTTCCACCGCGGTGAGGAGGACCTGGGCGGGTTCTGCACGGTCGGCTCGTTCTCGCAGTACGCGGTGGTGTCGGAGTGGGCCTGCATCCCGCTGCCGGACGACATCCCGTTCGAGATCGGTGCGCTGGTGGGCTGCGGAGTGCCGACGGGCTGGGGCTCCGCGGTGTACGCGGCGGGCGTGCGGGCCGGGGAGACAGTCGTGATCTACGGCGCAGGCGGCGTCGGGAGCAACGCGGTGCAGGGCGCCCGCTATGCCGGGGCGAAGAACGTGGTGGTCGTGGACCCGGTCGCGTTCAAGCGGGACATGGCGAAGGTCTTCGGTGCCACCCACACGTTCGCCGACGCCCGCGAGGCGCACGACTTCGTGGTGGACACGACGTGGGGGCAGCTCGCCGACCACGCGATCTGCACGCCGGGCGTGCTCACGGCCGAGATCGTGGACGCCGCGATGCAGGTGGTCGGCAAGGCCGGGAAGGTGACGATCACCGCGGCGGGCAAGCTCGGCGAGCGCGCGGTCAAGGTGCACGCCGGCCTCATGATCATGTACCAGCGGCAGGTGCGCGGAGCCCTGTTCGGTGACTGCAACCCGCTCTACGACGTGCCGAGGCTGCTGCGGCTCTACCGGTCCGGTGACCTCAAGCTCGACGAGCTGATCACCCGCCGGTACACGCTCGAGGAGCTGAACGCGGGCTACCAGGACATGAACGACGGCAAGAACATCCGCGGCGTCCTCGTCCACGAGCGCTGAGGAGCACCGTGGTGCCACCGAGCTTCACCGCACCCGAGGACCGCGAGGCCGTCACCGAGGTGCTGCGCGCGCAGTTGGAAGGGCTGGCTGCGCGGTCGCCGTTCTACGCGGACCTGTTCGCGGAGCACGGCGTCACGGCTGCCGCGTTCGCGTCCCTCGACGACCTGCGCAAGCTGCCGTTCAGTACCAAGCAGATGCTGCGCGACTCCCAGGCCGCGGCGCCACCTCTGGGCCGCCACGCGGGCGTGGACATGACCGAGGTCATCCGCGTGCACGCCTCCACCGGCACCACCGGACGGCCCAGCTGGGTCGGGGTGACCCGGCGGGACGCGGCCGCGTGGACGGACATGGTGGCCCGCGCCTTCCGCACGATGGGCGCAGCCCGTGAGGACGTGGTGCTGCACGCGGCCGGTCTCACGCTCTTCGTCGGCGGCCTCCCGATCCGCGACGCGCTGGAGCGGATCGGGGCCACACTGATCCCGATCGGTACGGGCGCCTCGGAGAAGGCGGTGCTCGCGCTGGAGACCCTCGGGGTCACGGCGCTGCACTCCACGCCGTCCTATGCGCGCTACCTCGCCGACCACCTGCGAGCGCAGGGCCGCGACCCGAAGGAGTTCGGCCTGCGCAAGATCTTCGTCGGCGGCGAGCCGGGTGGGGGAGAGCCCGCGTTCCGGGCGCACGTCGAGCAGGAGTGGGGCGCACCGGTCACGGAGGGCCTGGGCAACGCCGACATGGCGCCGGTGCTCTTCGGTGAGGCACCGGGCAGCGGGGGAATGCGGTTCACCGGCGGCCGGCACGTGGTCGTCGAGCTGGTCGATCCCGAGACCGGCGAACCCGTCGACCCGGAACCGGGTGCGACCGGCGAGCTCGTCTACACGTCCGTCGACCGTGAGTGCTGTCCGCTGGTGCGCTTCCGCACCCGTGACCGGGTGATCGTCACCGGGCTCTCCGCCGACGGGGAGCCGTTGATCCGCTGCGTCGGGCGCACCGACGACATGCTCATCGTGCTCGGAGTGAACGTGTTCCCCTCCGCCGTGCGCGACCTCGTGCAGACACTGCACCCGCGCACCACCGGGGCGGTGCAGATCGTGCTCCCGCAGCAGGGCCCGCGGGTCGAGCCCCCGCTGCAGGTGGAGGCCGAGTGGGGCGAACCCGGTTCCGACCACGAGCAGCTCGGCCGGGAGATCGAGTCGCTGATCCGGTCCCGGCTCTCGGTGCGGGCCGCGGTGACGCTCGTCCCGCCCGGGTCGATCGAGCGCTCCCAGATGAAGTCCCGCCTGACCCGCCTGGCGAACTGACGACGGAGGCGCACGTGCCGAACGCGATCCTCGACCCCACCGGGCGCGCACCCGCACCCGCGGCCACCTCCGCGGCAGAGCCGCGCGCGGCCCGTCGTCCCGACCTCGCGGGGGCGCGGGTGGGCCTGCTCGAGAACACCAAGCAGAACGCCGCGCTGTTGCTCCAGGAGGTCGCGAACCTGCTCGTGGCCGAGCACGGGGCGGCAGGTGTGGTGCTGATGCGCACCAAACAGGCGTTCGCCTTGCCCGCGCCCGACGAGCTCGTGGCCGAGTACGCGGCGGCCTGCGACGTGGTGGTCACCGGGGTCGGTGACTGCGGCTCGTGCAGCGCGTCCGCGGTGGCCGACGGGGTGCTCTTCGAGGCCGCGGGCCTACCCGCGGCCGTGATCTGCAGCGATGCGTTCGTCGCCACCGCGGACGCGATGGCAGCGCTGCGCGGTGCGCCCGGCTACCGGTACGTCACCACCGAGCACCCGGTGGCCGTGCTGACACCGCAGCAGGTGCAGGAGCGCGCGAAGCACGTCGTGTCCGGGGTGGTCGCGCTCCTGACGGAGGCGCGCTCGTGAGCGAGCTGGATCCCGACGCCGCGCAGGCGGCGATCGAGCACTGCTACGAGCAGGGTTGGTCCGACGGGCTGCCCCTGGTCCCGGCGACGCGCCCGCTGGTGGACCGCTTCCTCGCCACCGCCCCGCGGCCGGCGGACGAGGTGATCGGCGTGCTCCCGCAGCTCGACCGCGCGGTCACCGTGGAGCTGGCGGCGATCAACGCCGCGATGGCGGGCTGCCGCCCGGAGTACTTCCCCGTGGTGCTCGCCGCGTGGGACGCCCTGGTGCGCGAACGCTCCACGGGCGGCGGGGGCTGGCAGTCCACGAGCGGTCCCGCCCCGTTGATCGTCGTGAACGGTCCGGTGCGCGACGAGCTCGGCTTCAACCGCACGGGCGGGGTGTTCGGCCCCGGGTTCCGGGCGAACGCGACGGTCGCGCGGGCGATCGGGCTGATCGTCCGCAACGTCTACGGGATCCATCCGCACGTCCTGGAGCAGGCAACCCAGGGGCTGCCGGGGCGGTGGTCGATCTGCGTGGCCGAGAACGAGGAGGAGAGCCCCTGGGAGCCGCTGTCGGCCGAGGGCGGGATCCCCGCAGGCACCTCGGCCGTGTCGGCCACCCTGCTGCGCACCTGCGAGTTCGTCGACAACCGGCACACGGGCAGCGCGGAGCAACTGCTCACCGACTTCGCCGACACGATCTCCCGCACCGGTGCGTGGATCTTCCGGCACGCTTCGGCCGGCATCGTCTTCTGCCCGGAACATGCGCAGCTGCTCGCCGGCGCAGGCTTCGACCGCGCGCAGGTGCGGGCATGGCTCGCCGAGCACTGCGGGCGCACCGTGGACGACCTCGCCCGCGTCGGCAAGGACGGTCTCGGCGACAACGGCGTGCGGCACGCGAGCGGGGAACGCCCCGAGGGGTTCGACCGCCTGCTGCCTTCGGCCGATCGCGAACACCTGCTCATCGCGGTGGCCGGCGCCCGCAACGCCGGGATCTCCATGGTCGTGCGGCTCTTCTCGGGCTGGTCAGGGGCTGCGGTGCCGGTGACGGCGCGCACCCTCGTAGGAAGGAGCAGTTGATGGCTGACACCGTCCGCGCCGCCGTGCAGGTCGGCCCCCGCAACATCGAGATCCGCGAGTTCCCGCGCCCGGTGATCGGCCCCGACGACGGGCTCCTACGCGTGGAGGCCAACGGCATCTGCGGCAGCGACGTCGAGGCCTACCGGGGCCACCTGAGGATGGGCCGCGGTGGCGCGGTGGTGCCGGGGCACGAGCCGCTCGGGATCATCGAGGAGATCGGCGAGCGCGCCGCGGAGCGCTGGGGTGTGCAGCCCGGCGACCGGGTGGCGCTCGAGGTGATCGTGCCGTGCCGGTCCTGCCACGACTGCCTCACCGGGCGCTACCAGGCCTGCCGCAACCGCCGCTACGGCCACGGGGTCACCGGCGTGGACGTGGCGCCGAGCCTGTGGGGCGGGCTTGCCGAGCACCTCTACCTCACGCCGGGTGCGGTTCTGCACAAGGTCGACAAGACGCTGCCCGCCGAGCTCGCGGTGATGTTCAACCCGCTCGGCGCCGGCGTGCGCTGGGCGCTGCACCTCGGCGGTGTCGGCATCGGCGACACCGTGCTCGTGCTCGGCGCGGGCCAGCGGGGGATCGCCGCGGTGGTCGCCGCGCGTGCCGCGGGTGCCGGCACCGTCATCGTCACCGGTCTGGAGGCCGACGCCCACAAGCTCGCACTCGCCCGCGAGTTCGGGGCCGACCACACGGTCGTCGTCGACGGCGACGGGGCGCAGGACGTCGTCGAGCGCGTCCGGGAGATCACCGACGGTGCGATGGCCGACGTCGTGCTGGAGCTGACCCCGATGGCCACCGAGCCGGTGACGCACGCGCTGCAGGCGGTCAAGCACGCCGGACGGGTCGTGCTCGCCGGGCTCAAGGGCGGGCGCGAGGTCCCGCTGCGGACCGACCTGATCATCAACAAGGCGATCAACGTGGTCGGGGCCTACGGCGTCGACGCCCGCGGCTACGCAGAGGCGATCGCGATCATCGAGTCCCGCCGCTTCCCGCTGGAGAAGCTGCACACCCACACCTTCGGGCTCGACGACACCGCGCTGGCCATGGAGACCCTCGCAGGCGAGGTGCCGGGCGAGGCGGCGGTGCACGTCTCGGTCCACCCCAACGGTTAGGAACGAGCATGCTGGTCGACGCCCACGCCCACCTGCTGCCTCGCGACTACCCGGCCGACGCCCCGGAATGCTTCCCGCGGATGGAGCCGATCGACGGCGACACCGCACGCACTCTGCTGTTCGGGGCGGTGCGCTTCCGGGCCCGTGACGTGTTCTTCGACGCCGAGCGACGCATCGCTGCACAGGACGTGTCGGGCGTCGACGTCGAGGTGGTCACGCCGATGCCGCCGCTGCTGCGCTACGACCTTCCCGCCGCCGAGGGACTCTCGCTCGCCCGGTACGTCAACGAGTTCGCGGCCACGTTGTGCAGCGCCGACCGCACGCGGCTCGTCGGGTTCGGCATGGTGCCGATGCAGGACCCGGACGCCGCCACGGCGGAGCTGGCGGCGATCCGGGAGCAGGGCCTGCACGGCGTGGAGATCGCCTCGAACGTGCTCGGTGTCTCCATCGGTGACGAGCGGTTCCTCCCGTTCTTCGCCGAGGCGGAGCGCCTCGACCTGCCCGTGTTCGTGCACGCCATGCCCGCCATGACCGACCGGCTGCCGGCGTCGGCGATGGGGACCTACGTCGTGGGCCTCGAAGGCGCGCTGGCCGCCGCGTCGATGATCGCCGGGGGAACCGCAGGCAAGTGCCCGGACCTGCGGATCTCGTTCAGCCACGCGGCAGGCGGGTTCCCGCTGATGCTGCCGAGGGCGCAGTACTTCTGGGGCGGGGCGTGGAACGAGGAGCCCGTCGTGCCCGAACGCGCCATCGCGCACGACGACGGCCCCTCGCCGATCGAGTACGCCCGCCGGTTCTACTACGACTCCCTCGTCTTCGACCGCCGCGCGATCCGGTACCTGATCGACCTGCTCGGCCACGACCGGCTGCTGGTCGGCTCCGACTTCCCGGCCATGCCACGCGAGGACCCCACCGGCCGGACGCTGCGCGGGATGGACCTGCCGGCAGAGGTCCTGGACGCGATCACCGCCGAGAACGCCCTGCGCTGGCTGGGCCTGCCCCCACCATGAACACGGGTCAGGCCGTCAAGGACGCCGAGATCGAGCGGGAGGCCTCCGTCAGGACGGCCGCCAGCTCCCTCGGGCGGGCGTCGTCGGCCTCGACCACCACGGAGATGGCGGCGGCGACCTCCCCGCGAGGGCCCAGCACCGGCACCGCGACCACGATGTCGGGAACGGTGATCTGGCCCCTGGCCACCGCCACCCCGGTCTTGCGCACCAGCGCGAGGCGGCGGCGGAGCTCGTCGGGGTCGACGACGGTCAGCGGACTGAACCGGGTGAGCGGCGAGCTCAGCACCTGCTCCTGCAGCTCGCGGTCGGCGTGGGCGAGCAGCACGAGTCCGGTGCCGGTGGCGTGCATCGGCCAGCGGTCACCGACGTGACTGTCGACGGGTTTGCGCACGCGCGCCCGGATCGCCTCGATGTAGACGACCTCCAGGCCGTCGCGCACGCCGAGGTGGACGTTGCCGAGGGTGGTCTGGTGCAGGTCCTCGAGGTAGGGGAAGGCGGCATCGCGCAGCCCGAGCCCGCGTGGCGCGAGCGCGGAGAGCTCGAGCAGCCGCAGCCCCACGGAGTAGCGCCCGGCGTCGTCGCGCTCCAGCGCGCCCCAGGCGAGCAGCTCGCGGACCAGCCGGTGCGTGGTCGGCAGCGTCAACCCGGCGCGGCGAGAGATCTCGCTGAGTGTGAGTGTTCGATGGGCGGGCCCGAACGCGTCCAGGACGGCGAGCACGCGTCCCGCGGCCGTCCTCCGCGCTCCACCGTCCTCGACGGGGGAACGGGTGGGCCGATGTTCCCCGGTCACGGTCATGTCGCACCTTCCCCCAGCACACCACTGTGGACAGACGGGTCGCGAGCACGCGCTACGGACTCGGCGGCGGGATGAGCCCCTCCCGGATCGCCACCAACGCCGCCTGCGTGCGCGACGAGAGCTGCAGCTTCGTGAGCACGTGACTCACGTGCGTGCGTGCCGTGCGGTCGCTGATGTAGAGCTCGGCGGCGATCTGACGGTTGGACAGACCACGCGCGACGAGGGCCAGAACCGTGCGTTCGCGGGCGGTGAGGGAGGCCAGCCCCGTGGGCGGGGACACCAGCTGGCGGGTCAGCCGGCCCGCCACGGCAGGGTCGAGATGCACCTCGCCGCGGGCGGCCGCGCGGATCGCGGCGGCCACCTCGTCGGGGTCGGCGTCCTTGAGCAGGTAGCCCGCCGCGCCCGCCTGCAGCGCCGCGTACACCCGCTCGACCTCGCCGAAGCTCGTCAGCATCACGACCCGGACGTCCGGATAGGACGCGAGGATCTCCCCGATCGCACTGATCCCGTCCATCTCCGGCATCAGCACGTCCATGAGCACGACCTTCGGCAGCCGATTCTCCGTCGCCAGCCGCCGGAGCTGGACGAGCGCATCCCGGCCGTTGACCGCCTCCGCCACGGCCTCGATCCCGTCGGCGCTCTCCAGGTAGGCCGCGAGCCCGCGGCGCACGACGGCGTGGTCGTCGACGACGAGCACGCCGATCACCTCCTGGCCGGCCACGGACGGCATCACGAGGCACCGTCCGGCAGCGCCACGGGAATCATGACCTCGACCCGGCAGCCCGGTGCGGTGTCGCGGATCTCCATGCGTCCTCCCCATCCGCGGGCCCTCGTCTGCATGGAGACGAGCCCGATCGCCCCCGCCCGCGGTGCCGTGCCGTCCAGTCCGATGCCGTCGTCGGCGACGTCCACGAGGAGCCGGTCGCTCCCGCGGTCGCCGGTGGTGCGCACCCTGATCCGAACCCGTGTCGCTCGCGCGTGCTTCACCACGTTGTGCAGTGCCTCCTGAACGATCCGGTACAGGTCTTCCTGCAGCTCGACCGGCAGCATCTCGAGCTTCTCCGCCGTCTCGACGTCGATCTGGAGCCCCGAGAGCGACTGCACCGACGCGGCGTGGTCCCGGACGGCCCCGGCGAGGCCACGCTCGACCAGCTCCACCGGATGCAGCTGGCTGACGAGGCTCCGCAGGTCGGCGAGTGCGTTCTGGGCGAGTCCGAGCAGCTCGTCGGCGACCGACTGCAGGCGCTCGGGGCTGCTCACCCGGCCGGACGTGACATGGGATCGCAGGGCCTTGGCATGCATCCGCATCGAGAAGACCTGCTGCACCACCGAGTCGTGCAGCTCGCGCGCGAGGCGGGCGCGTTCGGCGAGCTGGGCGTCGTGACGGGAGCGGGCGAGCAGCTCGGCGGAGTCGACGGCCATGGCCGCCTGGTCCGCCATCGCGTCGAGGAACTCCAGGTCGGCGCAGCCGGGAACCTCCCCGGGCTCGTAGTACGCGTTGAGCACACCGAGGGCCCGCCCGCGCACGACGAGCGGGACGGCGACGAAGCAGTCCCACCGCGGAGCGCCCATGATCGCGTGCAGGGGAGCCCAGGCGGGATCCGTGAGCACAGCCACCTTGCGGCGGGGGATCATGATGCGCCGGCGTGTCCGGAACGCCTCGACGAACATCATCCGGGCGCCGAGCCTGCGGCATTCCTCCAGCCGGTCGGCGAAGTCCTCGGCGTCGGTGAACCCTGCTTTGCCCACCACCCGCATGGTGCCGCCCTCCACCTGGAGGATCTGCACGGCGGCGATGTGCTCGGCCTGCACGACCTCGCGGGCCACGACGTCGAGGGTGACGCGCAGCGATGCGGTGTCGGCCACGCTCGACGCGGCACGGGCGATCGCCGCCAGCCGCCGTTGCCCCCGGCGGTCGTCCTCCGACGGCCGGTCCTGTAGAGGGTCGCCACAGACGGGACAGCCCGCGGGCCGGACCTCGCGGCCTGCCAGGCACGCGACTGCCTGCTGCATCACGCCGACTCCTTCGTCGAGGCGCTCATCACCCATTCGGAACCAGTCTCACCAGCGGAGTGAAACGTCACAAGACTCCCGCTCCGGTTCGCCGACGTCGGCCGGGATCGGCAATGTGGACCGAGACAAATGACGTAGCCCGCCTCACCAGCGGTGGCGCGCCCTGTCGGCCCGCGAGCCCGAGGGCGTCGACCGGCCGAACTTTGTCTTTCGCCGAGTGAAAGCCGCCTGCACGAGATCCGGGTCCTCACCGGACGCTGTGTCGGATCTAGTGAGCCCGATCACCCCGACGTCGACGCCCCCACCCCCGCCGTACCCACTCCGACGCATCCACCTCGATCCAGCCGGCCCCGACCAGCCATCCCCGCAGCGATGCCGACGCATCCCGGCGGTGGCCTCCGACCCCGTGCCTCGCCGAGCGGCATCGGGCGGCGCCGACGCACGCAACGAAGCGGGAGGTCCCTGTGAGACCGAAGTTGCAGCGCTTGTCCCTCCTCCTCGCCGCACTCCTCGTCATGGCTGGATGCGGGGGTGGAGGCGGGACGGCGGGCGACACCGCGGCGCCGGCCGGCCCACCGCAGCGCGGCGGCGAGCTCACCGTGCTCGAGAGCTCGTCCTTCGCAGGCGGCTGGCCATCCGGGCTCGACCCCGCGACGAACACGACGGGCGGCGCGAACGTCTCGCAGATGAGCGCCATCTACGGCGGTCTGTTCCTCCTCACGGCGAACGAGGACGGATCCGATCCGCGCGTCGTGCCGAACCAGGCCGAGGGCTACGAGCTGCTCGACGAGGGGCGCACGGTCCGGATCACGCTCCGCGAAGGCCTCCGCTTCAGCGACGGCACCCCGTTCGACGCCCAGGCCGTGGTCTTCAACCTCCAGCGGGCCATGGCCTCGCCGTGCTCCTGCAAACCGACCTGGCCGCTCGCCGACGGCGGGATCACCGCGGAGGACGCACGCACCGTCGTGCTGAAGTTCACCCGCCCCTACGCCGCCGTGATCAACTCGTTCCCGGTGGCGAACACCAACTGGATCGCCTCTCCCACCGCGCTGCAGCAGATGGGCGAGGAGCAGTTCCGGATCACACCGGTGGGCGCGGGCCCGTTCACGGTGGTGTCGAACCAGCTCAGCTCGCTGCTGGTGCTGCAGCGCAACCCCACCTACTTCAAGCCCGACCGGCCCTACCTGGACAAGCTGACCTTCCAGTCCATCGGCGGCGACCAGCCCGCGTACCAGGCGCTGCTGGCCGGCCAGGCGCAGGCCTACGAGGGCCTCGGGACCACCCCGCTGCTCGAGCAGGCGCAGTCCGGCGGGCGGCTGAGCGTCACGGTCCAGCCCCCGACCTCGCCCTACGTGATCCAGCTCAACACGAAGACCGCCCCGTTCAACGATCAGCGGGCCCGCGAGGCCATCTACCGCGCCACGGACTTCGCGGCCATAGCCAAGGGCCTCTTCCAGGGGCTCTACCCCGTGAGCCAGTCGTTCACCGGGCCCGGCGGCCTCTTCCACACCGAGACCGTGGACGGCTACCCGGCATACGATCCCGAGCAGGCCAAGCAACTCGTGAGCCAGCTCGGCGGCCTGACCGTAGAACTCGGGACGCTGAACGGCTACGTGGCCCAGCAGGTGATGACGGCGCTGCAGACCCAGTGGCAGGCCGCGGGTATCACCGTCAACACCAAGACCTACGAGCTGTCCACTCTGGTCCAGCAGTTCAACTCGGGTCAGTGGCAGTCGATGCTGCAGACCGCGGGGGCGTGGGACCCGGCGTCCGGCGTCGGCGTGGGCTTCCGGTTCGCCTCGACCTCACCCTTCAGCGGCGTGGCCGACCCACAGCTCGACCAGTTGCTCGACGGGGCCGCGGCCACGGTCGACCCCGCCGAGCGGCAGCGGCTCTACAGCGAGGCCGGGAAGTACATCAGCGACAACGCCTACGCCCCGTTCGGGCTCGCGTTCGCGGCCGCGAACCTCGCCGTTCCCGGCGTGTACGGGCCCGGACTGACCACGAAGATCCCGCCGATCGTCGTCAATGCCGGAATTCTCTGGGACGAGGTCTGGCGGGTGCAGCAGCAATGACGGCATCCGTGATCGCAGGCCGGCACCGCGCAGGCGCAGGCTTCCTCACCTCGCCCGGGATGCGGCTGGTGGGCAAACGGCTGCTGCTGGCCGTGCCGATCGTGCTCGGGGTCAGCATCCTGACCTTCTGGGTGCTCAACCTGATCCCGGGCAGCGCGGCGCAGCAGCTCCTGGGTCCGGAGGCCACCCCGGAGCAGGTGCGGGCCCTGGAGATGGAGCTGGGCCTGGACCGGCCCGCGGTGCTGCGGTACCTGGACTGGCTCGGCGGGGCGGTCACCGGGGATCTCGGGCAGTCCCTGGTGAGCCGGCAGCCGGTGACCGGCCTGCTGGGCGAGCGGCTGGCCGTCAGCGGCGAGCTCGCGGCGCTCGCGTTCCTCATCTCGCTGGGGCTCGCGGTGCCCACCGCCCTGCTGGCCGCGTACCGCCCCAACCGGCTGTTCGACCGGCTCAGCATGGTCGTCAGCATCACGGGGCTCTCGGTGGCGAACTACGTGCTGGCGCTGCTGCTCGTGCTGATCTTCGCGGTGCAGATGGCGGTGTTCCCGGCGATCGGGTTCGTCCCGCTGTCGCAGGGCCTCGGGGAGAACCTGCAGTCCATGGCGCTGCCGGCGGTGGCCATCGCGTTCCCGCTGTACTGCTTCTACACGCGGTTCCTGCGCGGTGACCTCGTCGACCAGCTGCAGGGCGAGGACTACGTCACGACGGCACGGGCGAAGGGCATCGGGCCGTGGCAGGTGCTCGTGCGCCATGCGTTCCGCAACTCGGCGTTCGGGCTGATCACGGTGGTCGGCCTGAACCTCGGGACCCTCATCGGCGGGACGGTGATCGTCGAGCAGATCTTCGCCCTGCCGGGGATGGGGCAGCTGATGCTGCAGGCGATCAACACCCGCGACTTCGTCGTCGTACAGGCGTGCGTGGTGGTGTTCGCGGTGGCGGCCGTGCTGGCCAACCTGCTGGCCGACCTGCTCTACGCCGTACTCGACCCGAGGATCCGCTATGGCAGTCGTTGACGCCGGGCCCGCGCTCGTCGAACACGCGGAGACCCCAGCCGCCCGGACCCGGGGCTGGGTGGGCTCGCTCGGGTTGGTGCTGCCGGCCGCGGTCGTCGCGCTGATCGCGCTGGCCTGCTTCGTGGGCCCGCTCGTGCTGCCGGTGCCGCCGCCGATCGGGGGCAGCGTGCTGGAGTCCTACCTCCCGGCGTTCTCGCCGGGGCACCTGCTCGGCACCGACCCGAACGGCAACGACATCCTCTCCCGGATCCTGTCCGGGGGCCGCTCGTCGCTGATCGTGGCGGTGTCGGTGAACCTGCTCGGGCTGCTGGTCGGCGGCACGCTCGGCGCCCTGTCCGGATTCGTGGGCGGCGTGGTGGACACGGTGATCATGCGCGTGCTGGACGTGCTGATCGCGTTCCCGTCCCTGGTGCTCACCCTTGCGGTGGCGCAGAGCCTGGGTCCGAGCCAGACCAACACGATCCTGGCGCTGGCGTTCTTCAGCATCCCGGCGTTCGCGCGGATCTCCCGGGCAGCGACGCTGAGGCTGCGGGAGCTGCCGTTCATGGCGTCCGCCGTGCTCTGCGGCACGCCGGGATGGCGGATCCTGCTGCGGCACGTGGCCCCGAACATCGCCCCGCAGCTGATCACGTTCGGGATGCTCGGGATGGGAATCGTGATCGTGATCGAGGGGGCGCTGAGCTTCCTCGGGCTGGGCATTCCACCGCCCGCACCGAGCTGGGGGAACATGATCTCGCAGGGTCAGCAGAGCATCTCCGCGACGCCGATGCTGGTCGTCTGGCCCTCGGCGGTCCTGTTCGTCACTGTGCTGGCGTTCAACCTGCTCGGTGAGAACCTCCGCGCGCGATGGAGCGGCCGATGAGCCTCACGGATGACGACGTCCTCGCGGCGGGGCCCGGAGCGGGGCCGTCCCGTACCGGTCCCGCACCCGACGGTGAGCCGCTGCTGGAGGTGCAGGACCTGCGGGTGCGCTTCTCCCGCGCCGGGCGCCACGTGCACGCCGTCAACGGCCTGTCCTACCGGCTCGCTCCCGGCCGGATGCTCGCGATCATCGGGGAGTCCGGGTCCGGGAAGAGCGTCAGCTCGCGTGCGCTCATGGGCCTGCTGCCCTCGACCGCGGCCGTCACCGGCTCCGCGCGGTTCGCCGGCACCGAGCTCGTCGGGATGCCGGAGGCGCAGATGCGACGGCGGCGGGGCGCCGACATCGCCATGGTGTTCCAGGACCCCGCCCGCTCACTCAACCCCACGATGCGGATCGGCACGCAGGTCGTCGAGGCGGTGCGGGCGCATTCCGACATGGACCGCCACGCCGCCCGGCGGCGGGCCGTCGAGCTGCTGTCACTGGTGCGGCTGCCCGTGCCGGAACAACGGTTCGCCGAGTACCCGCACCAGCTCTCGGGCGGCATGCGGCAGCGGGTGATGATCGCGATCGCACTCGCGGGCGAACCCCGGCTGCTCATCGCCGACGAGGCGACCACGGCGCTCGACGTGACCACGCAGGCGCAGATCATGGAGCTGCTCGTCGAGCTGCAGCACCGGCTCGGCATGGCAGTGATCATGATCAGCCACGACCTCGGGCTGGCCGCGAGCTACGCCCAGGACGTCCTCGTGATGTACGCGGGTCGGGGCGTCGAGCACGCCTCGGCGGAGACGCTCTTCTCCCACGTCCGGATGCCCTACACCCGCGCGCTGCTGGGGGCGATCCCACTGCTGGAGCGGGAGTCGCACGCACTGCTGCCGGTGGTGCCCGGCCAGCCGCCCGACCTGTCGGCGCTCCCGGCCGGCTGTCCGTTCGCACCGCGCTGCGAGTTCGCCGACGAGGAGTGCGGCGAGGACCCACCGTTCACCGAGCACGACCCGGGACACCGGTGGGCGTGCTGGCACCCGGTACCCGACCCTGCGCCGAGAGGAGACCGGTCATGACCGCACTCGACGAGCGTCCGGCCCAAGGAGAGCCGCTGCTGAGCGCCCGGGGGATCGTGCAGCAGTTCCCGGTACGCGGCGCGGGAGGCGTCAAGGGCGGCGTCGTGCACGCCGTGTCGGACGTGTCGTTCGAGGTGCGGGCGGGCGAGACGCTCGGCGTGGTGGGGGAGACCGGCTCCGGCAAGTCAACGCTCGCCCGGTCGGTCATCCAGGCGCCCCGCCCCCAGTCCGGGGAGGTGCATTTCCGCGGGACCGATCTGATGCGGCTGCGCCGGCGTGACCTGGTGCAGGCCCGCCGGCACATGCAGATGGTCTTCCAGGACCCGTTCGGTTCGCTGAACCCGCGGTGGCGGGTGACGGATCTGGTCGAGGAGCCCCTCGTCGGCTACGGCGTGCGGGGGTCCGCGCAGCGGGAGGCCCGGGTCCGGGAGCTGCTCGACATGGTCGGGCTCGACCCGTCGGTGTACGGGAAGCGACGGCCGCACGAGCTGTCGGGCGGGCAGTGCCAGCGCGTGGCGATCGCCCGGGCCATCGCATTGCACCCGGCACTGGTGATCTGCGACGAAGCGGTGTCCTCGCTCGACGTGCTGATCCAGGCACAGGTGCTCAACCTGTTCGAGCGGCTGCGCACCGAGCTGGGACTGTCCTACCTGTTCATCTCCCACGACCTGGCGCTGGTCAAGCAGGTGAGCGACCGGGTGGCGGTGATGCACCTCGGGCAGCTCGCCGAGGTCGGGCCCGCGGACGAGCTGTACCGGCGACCGCTGCACCCCTACACGGCGGCGCTCCTCGACTCGATCCCCGGCCTCGACCCCGAGACCGGACGTGCCCGCCGTCCCCGTCCGCTGGAGGGGGAGGCGCCCTCTCCGCTCAACCCGCCCAGCGGCTGCCGGTTCCGCACGCGCTGCCCGCTGGCCCAGGCGCGGTGCGCCGAGGAGGAGCCGGTGTTGCGCGAGCACACCCCCGACCACCAGGTCGCCTGCCACTTCCCGCTCGACGCCGCCACGCGGGCCTCCTGATCGCAGAGGAGCACCATGTCCAGCACGACCGCTCTCACCCCGCCCACCGGTGTCGACCCGACGCCGGCATCGCTGATCCAGCGCGTCGTCGAACTGCGTCCCGCCCTGGTCGCCGCACAGGCCGAGGTCGAGGAACGCACGTACTACTCGCAGGAGATGCACGAGGTCTTCCGGGAGGCGGGCCTCTACCGCGTGATGCAGCCACGGCGCTACGGCGGCCTGGAATGCGACTACATCACCTTCACCCGGCTGCAGATCGAGATGGCCCGCGGATGCGTCTCCACGGCGTGGTGCTGGGCGCTGGCCTCCAGCCACGCCGTGCAGATCGCCTCGTACTTCCCGGAGGCGGCGCAGGAGGCCGTCTTCGGTGACGGCGACTTCCGGTGCGCGTCGGTGGCGGCGCCCGATGCCACGGCCGTGCGGCTGGAGTCGGGGTGGCGGTTGGACGGAACCGTCCGCTACTGCTCGGGGATCCCGTACTCCACGCACTTCATGGGCCAGGCACTCATCGCGGGACTGCCGCCTGCCGAGGCGGCCGAGCGGATGCTGCTCTATGTCGCGCCGCGCAGCGAGTGGACCATGCTCGACGACTGGGGCTCCAGCACGGGGCTACGCGGCAGCGGGTCACACAGCATCCGGCTGGACGACGCCCGGATCCCGGCGGAGTTCGTGCTCGAGAACACGAACATGATCAGCGTCGACGTCTCCGGCGGGACCTCAGGCCTCGCCCTGCACGGCAACCCGATGTACACCGGGCGGGCGCTCGCGCCGTTCACGATGTCGGTGGCCGCGCAGATGATCGGCGCAGGCTACAACGCGCTCGACGAGTTCGAGCACCAGATGCGCACCCGCAAGACCAGCATGCCCCCGATGGTTCCCCGCCTGACCGACCCGGACCACCAGCGCTGGTACGGCGGCGCGCTGGGGAAGCTCGCGACGGCCGAGGCGGCGGTGCTGCGCTGCGCGGAGGAGCACATGGAGCTGTGCGAGCGCACCGCGGCGGGCGGCAAGCCCTACGGCGAGGAGGAGGAGCAGCGGCTCGGGGTCATCGCGCGCGAGGCGATCGTGCAGGTGTGGGAGGCGGTCGACCAGCAGCTGTTCCGCAACGTCGGATCGAGCGCGATGAACGCCGGCCAGCGCTTCGAGCGGCTCTACCGCGACATGGCGATGATCGCGAGCCACCGCAACACCGGCTTCCGCGACCTGATGTTCCGCCGGCTCGCCCAGCTGCACCTCGGGGTCGAGGCCACCTGAGACGGAGCGAGCGGTGAGCGAGCTTGCGAGCGAAGCAATGTCACAGCGCCTGCGCACGGTGACGTCGTCTGATGGGCCGGCCGAGCCCAGCGAGGCCGAGCGATGACCACCACGCCAGCGGGCTCGGGCCGGGTGGCGGCGGCACCGGACGGCGAGCTCGTGACGTCCCGGCGCGGGTTCTTCTGGGTGGGGACGGAGCGGGTGCAACACCCGGCGGGCCTCGTGCCGCGTGGGCCGATGTTCGTCGCCTGGGAGGCGCCGGAGCACGTGACAAGGCCGTACCCGCTGGTGCTGGTGCACGGCGGTGGCGGCCAGGGCACCGACTGGATGGGCACCCCCGACGGGCGCAGCGGCTGGTCGACCATGCTGGTTCGCAGCGGCCATGTGGTGTACCTCGTGGACCGTCCGGGCCACGGCCGCTCGCCCTACCACCCCGACGTGCTCGGGGCGATGGGCCCGCCGTTCTCCTACGAGCGGGCGAAGGAGATCTTCGCCCCGGACTCCCACAAGAACCTGCACACGCAGTGGCCGGGCAGCCGGGACGTCGACGACCCGCTGTTCGACCAGGTCCTCGCCCCGACCGGGCCGATGCCGGCCGACATGGCGGCCGCCCATCGGCTCGACGCCGATCGTCTCGTGCAGCTGCTCGAACGCGTCGGGCCCGCGGTGCTCGTCACGCACTCCGCGGGCGCGCCCGGCGGGTGGCTGGCCGCCGACGCGCGTCCCGACCTGGTGGTCGCGCTGCTCGCGCTGGAACCGATCGGGCCGCCGTTCCTGAGGCTCCCGGACGGCGGGTCGTTGCTGCCCTGGGGCCTCACCGCCGCGCCGCCGGCCTTCGACCCACCCGCCGCCGACCCGTCCGAACTCGCCGCGGGGTCCCACCGGCTCCCCGGACTCGCCCACGTCCCCATCGGCGTGTTCTCGGCCGGCGCCTCGCCGTTCGACGCCTTCGCAGGCGACGTCGCGGAGTTCCTCCGCACCACTGGCTGCCGAGCGGAGTGGGTGCGCCTCGCCGACCACGGCGTCCACGGAAACGGGCACGCCGTGATGTTCGAGCGCAACTCCGCGGAGGCGCTCGCGGTGCTCGTGCGGTGGCTGGACGAGGTGATCACGCAGCAGCGATGATCGTCCCCGTCGCGCCCGGACCGGGACATCCGACGTACGGCGTCCGGCACCGCCGGCCGGACGGATGAGGTCATCGGCACGGTTCGGCGCGGCTGCCACCGCCCTAGCGTGAGTTCCGGCCCCTGCGGCCGCCGTTCCCCGAGGAGTTCCAGTGAGGCACGTACAGATCGGCCGGTACCCGGCAGCGTGGTCGGCTCCTGTAGGAGGAGCGTGATGGAGTTCCTCGTACACGCCCGCAACCAGTTGCCGCGGGACTTCCCCGCCGAACGCCGCGCCGAGATGCGCACGCTCGAACGTGCCGTCGCGGGCAGGTGGCGCACCGAGGGGATGTTGCAGCGGCTGTGGCGGGTGCCCGGACGGACCGACTGGGTCGGGCTCTTCACCGCCGACGACGCCACCGTCCTGCACGACGCGCTCACGACACTCCCGATGTGGCCGTGGCTCGAGATCACCGTGCAACCGCTGGCGACCCACCCACAGGAACGGTGATCACCCGCCCGAGCCTGACGCGGCGACGGTCTCGGGCACCGACATCGATCCGGCCGACGAGCTCGACGAGGAGATCGTGTGACCACCACCGAGACCCGCCGACCCCGCACCCGTCTGCTGGCGGCGCTCGCGGCGGCGCTGTCCGCACTGGTACTCGCCGCGTGCGGCGCCGCGCCGGGCGTCGACACAGCGGCCGCCACCGGCGGGATCCGCACCGTCAACCCGTACGGGGGTGACCCCGCCACGGAGGGGACCCCGAAGCGTGGCGGGGTGCTGATCATGGGCACCGACCGCGAGGTCGTCGGGTTCGACCCGACCGTGCAGAACACCAACCAGGCTGCGCTCGCGGTCTACGACTCGCTGATGAAGCTCAAGCCCGACGGCTCGGCCGAGCCGTACATGGCGAAGTCGATGGACAGCACGGACGGCGGGCAGACCTGGCGGATGGGCCTGCGGGAGGGCGTGACCTTCTCCGACGGCACGCCGCTGGACGCGCAGGCCGTGATCGTCAACGTGCAGCGGCACATCGACAAGGCGTCCTCCCCGGGACACCGGTTCACGGAGCCGATCGAGTCGATGACCGCCGTCGACCCGCTCACCGTGGAGTTCCGGCTGAAGTCGCCGTTCGGGCTGTTCCCGACGGCCTTCGCGGGCAGCTTCACCACCGGCAGCCTCGGCCAGATCATCTCGCCTGCCGCGCTGCAGAAGTACGGCGACCAGATCGCGAACAACCCCGTCGGCGCGGGCCCGTTCGTGCTCGGCAACTGGACGCGCGACTCCCGGATGGAGCTGACGCGCAACCCGAACTACTGGCAGGAGGGCATGCCCTACCTGGACGGGCTGCAGTTCCGGCCGCTGCCCGACACCGAGAGCCGGTACGCGTCACTGGAGAACGGGGACGTCGACCTGATCTTCGGCGGCTACCACACCGAGCTGCTGCGCGGGTCGGAGAACCCGAACCTGACCGTCTACTACGGATCCGGGCACGGCGCGGAGTGGCTCTACTTCAACCACGAGAAGCCGCCGTTCAACGACCACCGGATGCGCGAGGCCCTGGTGCGTGGGATCGACACCCAGGCGCTCGCGGCCACCCAGTACCGCGGGCGGATGGAACCGGCGCACGGATACTTCGGCGACAACAGCGAATATCAGACGCCGGAGGCGGCCGCCGCGTACCCGTCCTACGACCCCGAGCGTGCGAAGCAGCTCGTGGCCGAGTACGTGGCCGAGGGCGGGAGCACGACGGTGGTCTACAAGACGACCAACGCCCCGAACCGCATGGCGTTCGCCGAGTTCCTGCAGGCGCAGATGGCCGCCATCGGGATCACCGTGCAGCCGCAGTTCTTCGACCTGGCCCAGTACTCCTCGAGCGTCGTGCAGAGCCGCGACTTCCAGCTGGCCGGCACTGTCGGCGGGCCGGTGGACTCGCCGTACCCGGCGGCGCAGAACGTCCTGCGGACCGGTGGCAACCAGAACTACGGCGGCTACACCAACCCCGAGGTGGACGCACTGCTCGACAGGGCCGCCGCCACCACCGACGACGCCGAGCGCACGCGCCTCTACCAGCAGGTGCAGCTGGTGACCAACCAGGACATCTCGATGGCCTACACCAGCCGCGGCTATCTCTCGACGATCGCGAAGCCCGAGGTGAAGGGCGTCGTGCGGTACCTGACCCGTGACATGTTCTTCGGCACCACCTGGCTGGACCGCTGACGGGGAGAGCCGCCCGAAGGGCGCAATTTCCGCAGAAGTCCGGCAGGTATCCCGAATAGCGCGAATCGGAGCGCAAGAACAGCGAAAATCGAGACAGTCCTCGACCGAGAGTCGTGCGTTATTCTGCTGCCCCGGGCTTAGGCTCGGGGCGGCGCTCTCGTGCGAAGGACATGATGCCCAGGACGGTTCGGACAAGCCTCCGCGATACACGCGATTTTATTCCCCGGCTGAATACAGGACCGATGACCCGGCGCAATCTGCTCAAGCTGTTCGGTGTCTCGGCAGGGGCGTTCGGCGTCGGTTCTCACATTCGCGGTGGCGCGAGCCGCCCGCTCGCGTACGACTACGTCATCGTCGGCGCGGGCTCGGCGGGCTGCACCCTGGCCGCGCGGCTTCTCGCGGACTCGCGGGCCAGCGTCCTGCTGATCGAGGCGGGCGGCTCCAACAACCGGCCGGACGTGCGGGACTTCACGAGGTCGGAGAGCCTGACGGCGCCGGGCGCCACCACCGACTGGCCGTTCGAGTCGGAGCCGCAGCCTGCGCTGCTGGGCAGGCGGCAGTCGTTCGCATGCGGCAGGCTGGAGGGCGGCAGCAGTTCGGTCAACGGGATGGTCTGGGTACGCGGCAACCCCGCCGACTACGACGGCTGGGCCGCGGGCGGCTGCCCGGGCTGGGAGTACCACAGCGTGCTCCCGTCGCTCGCGGCACTGACGGGCCCGATCCGCCCGTCGAGTGAGCTGCCGAGGCGCAACGCCCTGTCCCATGTCGCCGTGGAAGCGGCCGTCGATGCCGGTTATCCGTTCAACGCGGACTACAACGGCAAGAGCCAGTTCGGGGTCGCCTACACGCAGCTCAACGTGGTGGACGGGATTCGGCAGGACGCGTTCTCCACGTTCGTGGCGCCGTACCTGACCGATCCGCGTCTGACGGTGATGACGGACGCACTCGTCACGCGCCTCGAGTTCGACCGCGGGAAGACGATCGAGCGTGTCGTCATCGACGCGGGCGGCCACGAGATCGCCGTCACCGCGAACCGGGAGGTGATCGTCAGCGCCGGGTCGATCAACACGGCCCACCTGCTGCAGCTCTCCGGCATCGGCGCGGCGGCCGATCTGGAGCCGCTCGGCATCGCGGTCGTCGAGGATCTGCCGGGTGTCGGCCAGAACCTGCACGATCACCTGATCTCTGTGGTCTCGAAGAGGCTCCGCACCCCCGAGCCGCCCAGCCACGTCACGGCGATGGACGTCAACGTGTTCACCGGCAAAGGCAGAGTGCCGGGCGCACCCCGGTTCCAGTTCCAGGTCTACTACACGCGCTCGGCACGGGTCCCGTATCCGCCCGAGTCACTGCCGATCGGCGTGATGAACCTGCATCCCACGAGCCGCGGCTACGTCCGGTTGCGGTCGGCGGATCCACGGATGCCGCCGATCATCCAACCCAACTTCCTGCAGACGTCCGAGGATTTCGACACGGCGCTGGAGGGCTACGAGCTGGCGCGCGAGCTGATGAACGCGAAGGCACTGCGCGACCGGGTGGTCGACGACGGTGCAGTGCCCCCAGCGGACCTCAGGACGAAGCAGCAGGTGGTGGCGGCCATGCGGACGTACTCCGAGTCCAACTACCACGCGGTCGGCACCTGCCGCATGGGCACGGACGCCCTCGCGGTGGTCGATCCGCAGCTGCGCGTGCGTGGTGTGACGGGCCTGCGCCTGGCGAGCGCCGCGATCATGCCGGCCATCACGTCGGGCAACACGAACGCTCCGTCGATGATGATCGGCGACCGCTGCGGCCGTCTGATCCTGGGCCACGGCTGACGCGGCTCACGACGCGGGCGGCGCCGCCGTGACCACGGGCAGTGCGTCGGCGAGCCCGGTGAGCTCCAGCACCCGGGCGGGCGCCGACCCGGGAGCCACGACGATCGAGAGCGCCTTACCGGCGATCGCGGTGGCCTCGGCGAGCAGTGCGACGCCCGCGCTGCTGAGGTATCCGACGCCTGTGAGGTCGACGATGAGCGGGCCCGCGAGCCCAGCGGCCACGGACAGGGCCTCCCCGACCGTCTTCCGGCCGGCCAGGTCGACATCTCCGAGAACGGCGAGCACCCGCTCCCCGTCCGGGCCGTGCCGCTCCTCGACGCTCGCCGGCTCAGGAGCCCGGGTGGTGGAGAGCGCCGGGCGCCGGAGGGGGCCAGGTGCGGCCGACGGCGGCGGCGCGGGCAACCGGAAGCTCACGTGGGTGCCGCTGTTCCCCCGGTCGATCACGAACTCCTCGACGAGCCCGTCGATGACCCGCAGGCCGTGCCCGCGATGGCCGTTGTCGGCGGGGACCGGTCGCCAGCGGCCCTGGTCGTGCACGTGCACCTCGACAGCGCCGTCGTCGGCGCGGGCCACGGTGTACTCGAAGTGGCCGCCGCCTTCCGGATAGGCGTGCTCGGCGGCGTTGGCGCCCGCCTCGCCGATCGCGAGCTCGAGGTCCTCGGTGGTCTCCTCGGCGAGACCGGCCGTGCAGGCCCACTCGCTCACCGAGCGGCGGAGCGGGCTCATGCTGGTGGCCGAGGCCGTCAGCCGCCTGTGCAGCGGCGCCGGGATGGCCCGCACCACGAGCAGCGCGACGTCGTCGGCCGGGCCCTCCTCACCCAGCACGGCGTCGACCAGCCCCCGTGCCAGCTCGTCCGGGCCGTGGTCCGCGAGGCGTTCGGCGGCCTGCTGCAGCCGATCGAGCCCGGCGTCGACCACCTCGTCGCGGCGTTCGACGAGCCCGTCGGTGTAGAGGATGACCGAGGCGCCGGGCGCCACCATGGCGCTCCGCTCGCGGTACGGCGAGCGCCCGCGGACACCGAGCACCGCGCTGGCGCCGGTGTCGAGGAAGCGCGCGCCTGCGTTGTCGACGAGCAGCACGGGTGGATGCCCGGCCAATGCCCAGCGCAGCTCTCCAGTGGCCCAGTCGAACGTGAGGCAGGCGCAGGTGCTGCCGGCCGATCCCGGGACCCGCTCGGCGAACCGGTCCAGCCGCTCGAGGGCGGCGGCGGGGGAGTGCCCGTCGAGAAGCTGCGTGGCGAGCGCGCTGCGCAGCTGACCCATGACGGCCGCCGCGGCCGGCCCGTGGCCCACGACGTCGCCGACGACCAGCGCGACACGGGTGCCGTCGAGGGGAAGCATGTCGTACCAGTCGCCACCGGAGAGGGAGTGCTCGGCGGCGGGCATGTACTGCGCCGCGGCCGCCAGCCGGGCGAGCGCGGGCAGCTCGCGGGGGAGCAGGCTGCGCTGCAGCACGTCGGCGACCTCGTGCTCCGCCTGGTGCAGGCGGGCCCGGTCGAGCGCTTGTGCGCACTGCCCGGCGACGGTGAGCACGGCCCCGCGCTGCTCGCGAGGCATCTCGGGCACGGCGCCGTCCTTCGGGGCGAACCACAGCCCGACGGCGCCGATCGTCCGGTCCGACAACACCAAGGGGACGGCGATCGGGCTGCCGCTCCACTCCGCTACGCCCGTGCGGACGACCGTGGCGAGCGGGTCAGGGGCGTCCAGCGCCACCGCGGACGATCCGATCGCCTCGGGCCCGCGCCCGGCGATCGGTACCAGGTGTGCCCCCTCGTGCAGCAGAAGGACCGCCGACTCGGCTCCGAGCCCGATCGCGTGGTCGAGCACCACGTCGGCGACCTCGGCGGGCCTGGTGGCCCCCGACAGCGCGGCAACGATCGAGCTCAGCTCCTCGGCGGCCCGCCTGGCCACCCGTTCGGCGTGCAGCAGGCCCGCGCGGTACAGGGCCTGGGCACATTGTTCGGCGAGGGACTCGGCGGTGGCCCGTTCGATGGCGCCGAGCACGCGTCCGGGTGGGATGGCGAGGGTCACGACACCGAGACAGTGTCCGGCTGTGGACAGGGGCAGACAGGCCAGCGCGTCGAAGCCGAACCGTCGCAGCTCCTCCCGCATGCCGGGGTCGTGGCCGGCCCATGCGGCATCCCCGTCCAGCCAGAGCGACCGGCCGCTGGTGGCGGCGCCGATCACCGGGCCGGCGGCGTCGGTGCCCGGCTCGCTCCACCTCTGGACGAGCTCCGGCGGCCAGTCCGCCACGGCGAGCGCCTCGAGGTCGCGGGCTCCGCGCACCTTCCACGCGGCCACCGAACGCCCGCCCACCAGCTGACTGAGCTGCTCGACGACGGCCGCCCCGACCTGCGCCGGAGTGGCCGCGGCGGAGAGGGCTGCGGTGGCCCGCTGCAGCAACTGCAACTGGCGGTTGGTCTCCTGCTCGCGCCGCAGCAGACGCTCGCGCTCCGCCTCGGCGCTGCGTCGCTCGGTGATGTCCCGCCCGATCGCCTGCAGCCGCCCGTCCGTCGCCGAGCGCATGCTCAGCTCCACGGGCACCGTGCCGCCGTCCTTGCGACGCATCTCCCACACCTCGGTGACCGAGGCGCCCGCATGCAGCTTGGCGACGAGCTCGTCGAGCCGCGGGACGTCCTCGGGACGGACGACGTCCGCCGCGCGGAGGGTGAGCAGCTCCTCACGGGAGTGGCCGAGCAGTGCGCAGGCGGCTTCGTTGACGTCGATGAAGTGCAGGGTGTTGTCGGCGAGCCAGATCGCGTCGCCTGCCCGCTCGACGATCAGCCGGAAGTGCTCCTCGCTCTCGCGCACCGCGCCGAGGGCGTGCGCGCGCTGCAGCGACTCCCAGCACCGGCCGACGACCGTGGTGAGCAGGGCGATCTCGGAGTCCGACCACAACCGCGGGGTCCGATGCTGCACGGCCACCGCGGCGACGAAGCGGCCCGCTTTCTGCAACGGCACCCAGATCACCGCGGTGAAGCCGGCGCGGTAGTAGGTCTGGCGCTGTTCTGGCAGCACCCGCGGATCGGTCTCCGCGTCGGCCAGCACGTACGGGACGCCCGCCCGCATGCACCGCAGTGCGTCCGCGCTGAAGTCCGACATGGCCATCCGGCCCGTCAGCTCGGGCAGCCCCCTGGCGTAGCTACCGGTGATCGTGAAGTGGTTCTCGTCGGGCTCGGTCTCGGCGTAGACGCTGCGGTCGACCTCCATGTGCTCGCCGAGGAGCCGCGCGACCGTCGCCATGATCTCGTCCGGATCCTCCAGCGGCTGCAGCGCGCGCTCGAGGCAGGCGAGGAAACGGTCGCGGGACCCGTCGCCGCGCGGTACCGCGGACTCGACGACGGGATCGATCGCGACGACCGAGCCGATGATCATCCCGTCCTCGACGAGGGGCTCGATCCGGCAGCGGACGTCGACGGTGGTGCCGTCCGGGCGGATGATCTGCTCGTCCGCCGAGTCTAGTGCGGTGCTGGCAGGCCGGAAAGGACAGCTTCGAACCTCGTGGCCCCCGGTCTCCTCGTGCATGACGGCGTGTAGGTCGGCACCGAGAAGTTCGGGCACGGACCTGCCGAGCAGCGCCGCCGCCGCCGGGTTGACCTCGCGGACGAGCCCCGACTCGTCCAGCGCGACGACCCCGATCGGCACGGCGTGCAGCACTGGGTCCGTGTGATGGCGCCGCCCGCTCAGCTGATCCACCGGGCGGATGGTACCGGCCGGGCAACGTCGTTCCGGCTCGTGAGGCGCCGGGCGGCAGGTGTCGGGACGCGATTCGCCCGTCCGTGCACGGCTCGCACCACGCCGCCGGACCTCATCCGCCGCGGGCGATGCGGCGCCGCGCGACGACGGGTCACGGTGGGCCGCGGGCGAGGGAGGGTTGATGGGCGAGGCAACGGGAGGTCGTGACGACCTGCGGGCCCGCTCGCCGATCGCGGCCTGGATCGTGCGGGCCGCCGCGCTGCACCGGAACCGGTGGTCCGACGAGCACGAGCTCGCCTACGCCATCCACGGCACCGTCGTCGGTGCGGCCGTGATGATGGCGGCGAGCCTGCACGGCACGCTCGGCGACATCCTGGTGGCGGTCCTGGTCACCCTGTTCGTCTACTGGGTGGCCGAGCGGTACGCCCACCTGCTCGCCGCCGGTGTGCGCGGGCAGCAGAAGGGGTGGCGGGCCACCCGCGCCGCCATCGCGCGTGAGCTGCGTGCGGGCTGGCCGATGGTCGAAGCTGCCTACCTGCCCCTGGTGGTCCTGATCGTGGTCGAACTGTTCACCGACCGGCTCGACGTCGCGGTGTACGCCTCACTCACGACGTCGACGGTGCTGCTCGTCGCACTCGGGCATCTCGCGGCCCGGCGGGCAGGAGCGAGCAGCTTCGGTGCGCTCGGGTGGGCCGCGGCCAGCGGCGTTCTCGGCCTCGTCACCGTGTGCTTGAAGCTGCTGCTGCACTGAAATCCGGCGTGGATTCATCGCCCTTTTCGTCCATTTCCTTCCGACAATCACGGAATGTGGCGATGTCCCGCCCATCCGGGGCGGCCTGGACGTAGTGATTGGCCTAACGCAATCGTTGCGGTGCTGCGACGAAATCGCAGACCATGGCCGGATGGAGCACGAGGCCAGAGCCCGGCGTGACCTACCGGCGGTCGTCCGGGGGAGAGCGACCCATCTCGGTGACTTCACGCTGAACCGCCGGGTGCTGGTGACCGCCGCGCTGGCCCTGCCCATCGGCGCGATCGGCGCGGTGGCGGCGTGGGTGCTCCAGATGCTGATCGGGCTGATCACGAACGTCGTCTTCTACCAGCGGGTGGAGACCACTCTGGTGGCTCCGGGGGCCGCGGCGCACCCGGCGATCCTGATCCTCGCCGCGCCCGTCGTCGGCGGTCTCGTGGTCGGTCTCATGGCGCGCTACGGCTCCGAGAAGATCCGCGGGCACGGCATGCCGGAGGCGATCGAGGCCATCGTCATGCGCCGCAGCCGGGTGGAGCCGCGGGTCGCGGTGCTCAAGCCCGTGTCGGCCGCGGTGAGCATCGGCACCGGCGGCCCGTTCGGCGCCGAGGGTCCGATCATCATGACCGGAGGGGCGCTCGGCTCGATCCTCGCCCAGCACCTGCACCTCACCGCCGACGAGCGCAAGGCGTTGATGGTCGGGGGCGCGGCCGCCGGGATGGCCGCCACGTTCAACGCCCCGATGGCCTCGGTCCTCCTGGCGGTGGAACTGCTGCTGTTCGAATGGCGGCCCCGCAGCTTCGTGCCTGTCGTGGCGGCCGTGGCCGTCGCGACGGTCGTGCGGGCGGCTTTGCTCGGAGGCGGTCCGATCTTCCCGGTCGACGCGCTGACGACGGCGCCGACGCCGCTGACCGACCTGCTCTGCGTCGCCGCCGGGGTGATCGGCGGTCTGCTGGCCGTGGCGCTGACCGCGCTGGTGTACCTGTCGGAGGACGCGTTCATGCGGCTGCCGATCCACTGGATGTGGTGGCCCGCGATCGGTGGCCTCGTGATCGGGATCGGCGGGCTGATCGAGCCACGGGCGCTCGGCGTCGGCTACGACGTGATCGACGAGTTGTTGACGGGCCGGGCGACGCTGTCGCTCATCGTCGGGATCCTCATCGTGAAGGCCCTGATCTGGGGCCTGTCGCTGGGCTCGGGGACGTCCGGCGGGGTGCTGGCGCCGATCTTCATGATCGGCGGGGCGATCGGCGCCCTGGAGGGTCAGCTCTTCCCGGACGTGGGGCCGGGGTTCTGGTCGGTGGTCGGGCTGGCCGCGGTCGTCGGCGGGGTGATGCGCTGCCCGCTGACCGGAGTGGTGTTCGCCCTCGAACTCACCCGGGACTGGCCCGCACTGTTGCCGTTGCTGATCGCCTCGGTGTCGGCCTATGCGGTGTCGGCGCTGATCCTGCGCCGCTCGGTGCTGACGGAGCGGATCGCCCGCCGTGGCTTCCACCTGTCCCGCGAGTACGACGTGGATCCGCTGGCGGTGCTGTTCATCGACGAGGTGATGCACGCGTCCCCGGCGACGTTGCGCTGCGAGGACCCGCTGCCGCTCGCCCCACCCGGGCTCGCCGCCGTGGTGCCCCGCCGCGCGTCGTGCGACCAGCCGGTGGGAGCGCGCGCTCCGCTGCAGCGGTTGTTCCCGGTGCTCGACGACGCGGGGCGGCTCGTGGGGGTGGCACCGCGGCAGTCACTCGTCACCTCGGCCCCCGGCGCGCACACGACGGGCGACGTGATGATCGGCACCCCGGTGGTCGTGCACGCCGACGACACGTTGCGCGAGGTCGCCTCACTGTTCGCGCAGACGGCCGTCAGCGCGGCACCCGTGGTCGCCCGGGACGACCCCGGTCGCCTCCTCGGCCTGGTCACCGTCGAACAGCTCCTGGACGGCCGGCTGCGCGACTTCGCCGAGGAACACCACAGGGAACGCTCACTGGGCCCGCGGAGCCGCCGTTCCCGTGAGGTGGTTGCAGGTGGCGCCGGTCGAGACGCCTCGCGCTAGGTCACGACAGCTAGGCCGTGGAGGTCGTCCATCCGAGCGCCCAGACGTCGGTCGCCGGCACCTCGCCGCCTGCCGCGGCGAACGACTCCAGCACGGGGGCGAGTGTCCGGCGCTGTTCATCCGGCATACGGGCGAGGATCTCGGCGATCGCGGCCCGGCGGTCGTCCATGACCCGCCGCACGAGGGCGCGGCCGGCAGCGGTGAGATCGAGCGTGAGGTTGCGCCGGTCGCCCGGGTCGTCGCGTCGATCCAGCAGCCCGGCGCCGACCAGCCGGTCGCAGGCGCGCGTCGCGTTCGAGGGATGCACGCCGAGCGCACGAGCCACGGCGCCGAGGTTCACCGGCCCGGTGCTGGCAACCATCACGAGCACCCGGAACTGGGGGAGTGTGATCTGCCCGTCGAGGCCTGCGACCGAACGTGCGCTGAGCGCGACCAGGACGCGAGTGGCCGCCATCACTGCATCGACCTCGCCGGGATGGACGTCCTCCTGCTCCTCTGCCACCCCTTGCGCCATGTGTTCCAGTGTGCCTCAACGTGCGGTTGGGGCTCCGTCAGCCGACCGCCGTGCGCCAGCCGTCGAGCGCGGAGTGGATCTCGGCGAGCGCGCTGTGCGAGGCCGTGTAGACGCCGTACAGCGAGTCGAGGCGCCGGGCGTTCGCGGGGATCGGCGTGAAGACCCGATCGGCGTGCACCGCCTTGTCCGCCGCCGTCTCGACGTCGGGGTGGATACCGGCGCCGACGGCGCCGAGGAGTGCGGCGCCCAGCACCGCGCTGTCGTGCACGCGCAGCCGCTGGACGGGACGGCCGAGCACGTCCGCGTGGATCTGGGCCCACAGGTCGCTGCGTGCCCCGCCGCCCGAGAGCACGACCCGGGACAGGGGCAGGGCACACGCCTCCTCGACGCCGCTGAACACGTGGCGGGCCGACATCGCGACGCCTTCGAGGACGGCACGTGACATCTCGTCCCTCGTGGTGGCCGAGCTGAGCCCGAGGAAGCTCCCGCGGACGTCGGCGTCCCACAGCGGTGCCCGCTCACCCATCAGATGCGGAGTGAAAACCACTCCCGCGGAGCCGGCGGATGCGCCCGCCGCCCGGTCGAGCACCGTGTCGATGTCCAGGCCGCAGGCCTGGCTCCACCAGCGCAGTGAGTCGCCCGCCGCCTGGGTGGGTCCCGCGTGCACGTACAGCCCGGCGCGTGGCGGGAACGTGGCGATGCCGCGCGTGGGGACGGCCCGTGTCGAGGCACCTGCGGCCACCAGCGAGGTACCGATCGTGATCATGGCCCGGCCGGCCTGCGTGGTCGCGGTGCCGACGATGTCGCCGAAGGTGTCCATCGTCCCGACCACGACGGCCGCAGTCCCGACCCTCAGCTGCGGATCCGTCACCGGCCCGACCGGTGCGGTCGATTCAGCGATCGGCGGCAGCCGCTCGGCCAGTCCGTCGACGAGGTCGACCGCCTGCGGCAGATAACGCGTGCCGGTGCGGTCGGCCAGGCGGACGGCCGCCCGGCCGTCGGTCCGGATCTCACCGGTGAGCTTCGCCGCGACGAAGTCCTTCGGGCTCAGGATCCAGCGCGTACGGGCCCATTCCCGCGGTGCGTTGCGGGCGTACCAGAGCGCCCGCGACGGTGTGAAGGAGGCGTCGAGGGTGATCGGCGCGCCCCAGAGCCGGACCTTCACCTGCGGCGCGAACCGCGCGTCGATCTCCGCGGCGATCTCACTGCCGCGCTGGTCCTGCCAGATGATGGCGGGGGAGAGCGGCTGCAGGTGCTCGTCGACGAAGACGTGGGTGTTGACCTGGCCGACCATTCCGATCGACCGCACCGTCGACCCGGCCGGGAGTGCGGACACCACCGCGCCGATGCCGTCGACGCAGCCGCGCCACCAGTCGAGCGGATCCTGCTCGGCCCACCCCGGCCGGGGCCGGGCGATGACGCAGCCGGTCCGGTGCTGCCGCAGCAGCGTGCCGTCCGGGCTGAACGCGGCGACCTTGACCGAGGTGGTGCCGATGTCGATGCCGAGGATCACGTCCTCGGCCGCGTTCGACGACCCCGCGCTCGATGACCCCGCGCTCGATGACGGGGAGTCAGTCGGCGGCACTGATGAATTCGCCGACAGCGGAACGCGGGTCACCGGAGCGCACCAGCGCCTCCCCGACCAGCACGACATCGGCGCCCCAGCGGCGGTACTCCGCGACGTCGGCCGCCTCCGCGACGCCCGACTCGGCCACGCGGACGGCCCCCTCCGGCACCTGGGGCGCCAGCTTGGCGAACACACCGCGGTCCACCGACAGCGTGGTGAGGTCGCGGGCGTTGATCCCGATGAGGTCCGCGCCGACCTCCGCCGCCCGCTCCAGCTCCTCTTCGGTGTGCACCTCGACCAGCGGCGTCAGCCGAAGCTCGCGCGCAAGGCCCAGCAGGTCCTCCAGGAGGCCGCCCGGCAACGAGACGACCATGAGCAGGGCCAGGTCGGCGCCCCAGGCCCGAGCCTCCCAGAGCTGGTACGGGGTGACGATGAAGTCCTTGCGCAGCACCGGGACGTCCACGGCGGCGCGCACCGCCGCCAGGTCCTCGAGCGAGCCACCGAACCGGCGGCGTTCGGTCAGCACGCTGATCGCCGACGCACCCCCCGCCGCGTACTCACCCGCCAGCGACGCCGGGTCCGGGATGTCGGCGAGCGCACCCTTGCTCGGGCTGCTGCGCTTCACCTCGGCGATGATGGAGACCTTCGAGGAACGGAAAGCGGGCATCGGGTCCAGCGTGTTCGGCGCGCTGTCCAGTACGCGAGCCTTCAGCTCGTCGAAAGACACCTCCTGCTGCCGCCCGGCAAGGTCCTCCCGAACGCCGTCCAAAATGCCGTCAAGGACGCTCAAAACTACCCCTCTCGCGTTACGCGATGTCAGTTCATTCGAGAGTAGCCAGCTGATGAGCAGGGAGTGAGCGCGATTTCGTCACAGGCGAAGATTCTTTTGAATCGGTCGATCATCGCCTTACCGCGCGATTCATCGGTTCGGCCGGATCTCGCTCGTCAGGAGCCGGAACAGCTCCTCGACCTGCGCGGTCAGGGCGCCGGGTTCGGCCGCGGCGAGGGCGGGGGTACCGATGACCTTGCGCATCAGCCAGATGCCCGCGATCACCGAGAGGAGCAGTTCGGAGCGCTCGCCGGCTGCGGCGCCGGTGAGTTGCGCGGCCACGTGGCTGCCGATGTGCCGTCCGATGCCGTCGCGGAGGATCTCCGCCGCCCGCGGGTTGGACGCCGACCGCAGCATCAGGAGGAACGGGTCGAGGTGCTCGGCCTCGCGAGCGGTCCTGGCGACGAGCGCCGCGGCGGCTGCATGTGCCATGCCGGCCCCGTCCTCGACGAGGATCGTCCGCGGCGCCAACGCGTGATCGACCACCTCGGCGAAGAGTTGCTCCTTGGAGCCGAAGTAGCGCTTGACCATCATCGCCGTCACGCCGGCGGCCCCCGCGATCTCCCGCAGGCCTGCCCCGTCGTAACCGGAGCGCGTGAAGGCGCTCACTGCGGACCGCAGGATGGCCTCCCGGGTGGCGGCGGCGTTGCGCGGTCGGTCATGGTCATCGGCGATGAGGTCGAGATTCACATATACGACTGTAGACTTTGCTGGTAGGCGCGGTCTACAGTTGTAAACATGGATCTGCAACTCAACGGCAGACGCGCTCTGGTGACAGGGTCGAGCGCGGGCCTGGGCGAGGCGATCGCCACAACTCTCGCGGCCGAGGGTGCCGCCGTCGTGGTGCACGGCCGCGACGAGGGCCGCGCCGCGGCCGTTGCCTCGGCGATCCGGGCGGCGGGCGGGCGCGCCGACATCGCGATCGGGGACCTCGCCACCGACGCGGGAGCCGACGCGGTGGCCGCCGCCGCGCTGTCCGGAGGGCCGATCGACATCCTGGTCAACAACGCCGGGGGCTACGACCACCTGTCCTGGGCCGACGCGACGCCCGAGGTGTGGGCCAGGACCTATGAGGTGAACGTGATCGCCGGCGTACGGATGATCCAGCGGCTGGTGCCGGAGATGCGCAGGCGGGGCTGGGGCCGGGTGATCCAGATCGGTGGAGGGCTGGGGATCCAGCCGATGTCCGCCCATCCGCAGTACAACGCCACGCTCGCGGCCCGGCACAACCTCGCGGTGTCACTCGCGCGGGAGCTCGTGGGGTCGGGCGTCACGTCGAACGTCGTGTCGCCGGGAGCCATCATGGTCGACGCGGTGCGTGCCCTCCTTGCGGACATCGGTCCCGGCCGCGGCTGGGGGGAGTCCCCGGAGGAGATCGAGGCGGCGGCGGCCGCGGAGTGGGTTCCGAACGACGTCGGCCGTTTCGGCCGCCCGGAGGAGATCGCGGGCGCCGTGGCCTATCTGGCCGGTCCGCACGCCGCGTACGTGAGCGGGGCGATGTTGCGTGTCGACGGTGGCACGATCCGGTCGGTCCACTAGCGGCGTCGCCCGTACGGTCCGCGGCCCCGCACCGTCAGGCGCGTGCCTCGTCGAAGGCGGTGGAGACCGCGACGTCGCGCCAGGCGTTGAGCTCCGCGTGGATGTCGGCGAGCCGCTCCTCGACGCGCGCGACGCAGTCGGCGCCGAGCTGCAGGCGCATGGGCTGCTCTGCCGCCTCAGCGACGTCGACGATCACCTTTGCAGCCTTGACGGGGTCGCCCATCTGCTGGTGGTTGGTGGTGGTCGCCCAGTTGCGGACCGATCCGACGGTCGGGACGTAGTCGTCCAGTACGGCCTTCGCGGCGTGGAGGCTGCTGCCGTCGAGGAAGTCGGTGCGGAACACCCCGGGCTCGACGATCGTGACCTGCACGCCGAGCGGGGCCAGCTCGCGGCGCATCGCTTCGGAGAGGCCCTCGACGGCGTACTTGGTGCCTCCGTAGATGCCCCAGCCCTCGCCGACGGCGATGCCGCCGACGGAGCTGAAGTTGAAGATCCGTCCGGATCGCTGCCGCCGCATGGTCGGCAGGACGGCCCGGGTGACGGCGAGCAGCCCGAACACGTTGGTCTCGAAGATCGCCCTGACCTCGGCGTCGTCGGCCTCCTCGACAGCGCCGAGGAGGCCGCGGCCTGCGTTGTTCACGAGCACGTCGATGCGTCCGAACCGCTCTACGGCCGCATCGACGGCCGTCCGGGCCTGCGCCTGGTCGGCCACGTCCAGTGGTGCGACCAGCAGCGCATCGCCGGCGTTCGGGAAGGCGTCGTGCACGGCCTGTGGGTTGCGGGCTGTCGCGACGGCCTGCTCCCCGCGGCTGAGCGCCTCGCGGACGATCTGGGCCCCGAAGCCTTTCGAGGCTCCGGTCACGAACCACACGCTCATCTGGGTCTCCTCCTCGGCGGCATCAATAGTGAACTGTACGATCAGTTTAGTCAGACGCTGGGATCATGAGAAGGGCCGCGACGCATGTTCGCGTCGCGACCCGGGATGTGTGGGGCTCGCGGAGCCGACGGGGACCGTTACGGGTGATGTGCGGCCCTCATGAGACGTGTCGCTCCTGGTGGTTCCAGTGCCGGTCCCGCAGCTCACGCTTGAGGATCTTGCCGGCGCCCGACAGTGGCATGGACTCGACGAACTCGAAACTGCGCGGAACCTTGTAGCCGGCGATGCGCTCCCGCACGTGCCTGCGCAACTCCTCCTCGGTGGCGCGGACGCCGCCTGCGGGCAGCACCACGGCGTGCACGCGTTCCCCCCACCGTTGGTCCGGGACGCCGATGACCGCGCACATCCCGACGCCGGAGTGGGTGGCCAGCGCGTTCTCCACCTCGGTCGAGTACACGTTCTCGCCACCGGAGATGATCATGTCCTTGACCCGGTCGACCACGAAGAGGTAGCCGTCGTCGTCGAGATATCCCGCATCGCCGGTGTGCATCCAGCCGTTCGCCAGCGCCTCGGCGGTCTCCTTCGGCCGATTCCAGTAGCCGAGCATCCGGCCGCCACCGCGGGCGACGATCTGGCCGGTGGCGCCGGGCGGCAGATCGTTGTCGTCCTCGTCGACGATCCGCATCTCGACGTGCGGCGCTGCTCGTCCTCCGGAGCGCCGCAGGAGTGGATCGTGATGCTCCTCCGGCCCGAGCAGCGTGATGACCGGCGACATCTCGGTCATCGCGTACGCCTGCGTGAGACGGGTGCCGGGCAACCGGGCGGTGGTCCGTTCGATCAGCGCCTCCGAGATCGGAGAGCCCCCGTAGAGCAGGCGCTGCAGGCTCGACATGTCGGCGTGGGCGGCCTCGGGTGAGTCGACCAGCATCTGGATCATCGTGGGCACGAGGATCGCGTCGGTGATGCGGTGCTCTTCGATCATCCGCGCCACGGCCCCGGCGTCGAAGCGGGGTGCGAACACGTGGGTGCCGCCGACGAGGTTCACAGCGACCCATCCGGAGATGTCCGCGGCGTGGAACATCGGAGCGGTGTGGAGGTAGGTGGCTCCGGGCTGGATCCAGTGGCCGGAGGCCATCGATCCGAGCGCCGAGACGATCAGGTTGTCATGGCTGAGCATCACGCCCTTGGGCACGCCGGTGGTGCCGCCCGTGTAGAAGATGGCGGCCAGGGCGTCATCACCGTGACGGACATCCGCCACGGGCTCGCTGCCGGCGATGAGCTCCTCCACCGAGGGTGCGCCGTCCGGGCCTGAGTCGTCGCCGTCGACCAGGACATGATTCAGAACCGGGGCCTGCTTGCGGAGATCGGGAACCGCCGAGGCGAAGTTCTCGTCGACGAGCAACACCGCGGTGCCGGCGTCCTCCAGCGAGAACGCGATCTCCGCAACGGACCACCGGGTGTTCACGGGAACGAATGCCGCGCCGATCCAGCACGCCGCGAACATGAACTCGTGGTAGATGTCCGAATTGGCCGAGAGGATCGCCGCGCGGTCGCCGGGCCGCACGCCGAGCCCGCGCAGGGCGCCGGCCAGCCGGGCGATCCGTTCGGCGGACTCGGCCCAGGTCCGTGTCCGTCCCATGAAGACGGTGGCCGGTGCATCGGGGCCCTGTTGCACTGCGCGCAGCAGCCCCTGGGTGATTTCCATGGGATCCCCTGTTCGACCGCGAATTGCCTGTGATCCTGCGCGACATCCGGTGCGCCAACCGTACCAGGACGGTAGGAAGGCTAAACGTTCGACAAATCACTACCGGAGAATTACTGCACTACCCGAAGAAAGCGTTCAGGTCGGTCGATCGGGCCTTTCCGGCCGTGCGGGGATCTCAGGTGCGATACAGCCAGTCCACGTGCCGGTAGTCGGTGGGGTCGCGGTCGCTCAAGTAGGCGTTGCGCACGGATCGGAAGAGTCCGTCGCAGTGCCACAGCTCGCCCCAGGTGCGAGCGATCCGCTGGACCTGGGCCGTGCGGTCGGTGCGCAGGTCTGTGTAGTCGGTGAGCGCGGCGTCCCAGTCGCAGGCGTTCCGGCCGGAAGTGTCGGCGCCGGCGTGCTTGGTGATCTGCCCGGCGAGGCAGTCGGCGTCCTCGAGGGCCTGGCAGGCGCCCTGGGCGAGGTACTGCAGCATCGGGTGGGCGGCGTCGCCGGTGAGGGCGAAGCGGCGGTCGACCCAGCCGGAGATCGGCTCGCGGTCGTACATCCGCCACCAGCGATCGCGCCACAGGTCGGGCAGGGCGGCGCGGATGGCCTCGCAGGAGCCGGCGAAAGCCGCGTCCAGCTCGTCGGGGGTGCCCCAGTCGGGCTCGCCGGCCATTGCGCGTGGTGAGCGGAACACCGCCACCTGGTTGAGGATCTCGCCACGACGCAGTGGGTACTGCACGAAGTGGCGTGTCGGTCCGATGTAGACGACGACGTCGTCGAGGGTGTGGGCGCTCGTGTCGGGCAGGGCGTCCACCGGCAGCGTTCCCCGGTAGGCGACGTAGGCGGAGCTCACCGGCTCGTCGTCGCTGAGCAGCCGGCGCAGCCGGGAGTTCAACCCGTCGGCGGCGAGCACGAGCCGACCGGTGTCCCGCCGCCCGCCCGACACGGCCGTGGCCTGCTCGTCGTCGATCTCGATGCCGGTGACCGCCGCCTCGGTCACCAGGTCGACCCCCGCGCCGCGGCACGCCTCCAACAGGATCGTGTGCAGGTCGCTGCGGTGGATCACCACGTACGGGGCCCCGTAGCGGCGCTCCAGGTCGGCCACGTCCAGGTGGGTCAGCTCCCGCCCGTCGAGGGCATCGCGCAGGACGAGCCGCCGGGGGAGCACGCCGTGGGCGACGACCTGGTCGAGCAGCTCCCACGAGCGCAGGATCCTGGTGGCGTTGGGTGCCATCTGCAGCCCCGCGCCGACCTCCCCGAACTCGGACGCCTGCTCCAGCACCCGCACCTGCAGCCCGGCGCGGGCGAGCGCGAGGGCACTGCCCAACCCGCCGATCCCGCCGCCGACGACGACCACGTCGACGTCCGTGCCACCCCAGGACACCGCCATCCGCCCACCTCCGCGTCGAGCATGCCGCTAGCCGCCGTGCGATCGGCACCCCGGTGTCCACGATCTGGACCGAGGTGCCGATCGCACGGTTGAGGCGTTTCAGCGGAGCGAGACGGCCACCTGCTCCAAGTGGTCCAGCGCCTCCTGCATCCCGTCCTCCATGCCGGAGTTGATGTGACCGTCGCGGTACTCGTGGTTCTGGTGTTGCACGAGGACCGTGAGCGTGGAGCGCCCGTCCTTCTCGGTGAGGGTGAGCGTGTTCACGGCCTCTGCCTCGGGCATGCCCTCGTAGACCTCGGTGGCGACGATGCGCTCGTCGGGGACGATCTCGCGGTACTCGCCGTGGAAGCCGACCTCGGCTCCGTGCGCTCCCAGGACGAAGCGCCAGGCGCCGCCGACCCGGAGGTCGACCTCGGCGATCGTGACCTCACCGCGGTCCCCGCCCCACCAGCGCTTGATCAGCTCAGGCGTGGTGTACGCCCGGAACACCAGATGCCGGGGTGCATCGAATTCACGCGTGATCAGGATCTGCGTGTCCGTCGGAAGTGTCACCACGGCGCTGCGACTGCTCGTTCCGCTGTTCGTCGTCGCCATTGTCCTCGTTCTCCAGTCTCTTGAGATCTTCGAGTACGACATCGAGCCGATCGAAACGCTGCGACCACCACTGCTCGTAGTTCTGCACCCAGTCGTGAATGGTTTTGAGGGGGCGGCCGTCGAGCCGGTACATCCGCTGCCGTCCTTCGTCCCGGACGCTGACGAGTCCCACCTCGCGCAGTACGCGCAGGTGTTTGGACACCAGTGGCTGTGCCAGGCCGAGCAGTGCGACGAGTTCGTTCACGGACCGCTCCCCGCCGGCGAGGACGTCGAGGATCTGTCGCCTGCGGGGCTCGGCCACCGCGTTGAACGCGTCCGACGTCGTCGGTGCTCGGGCCATGAAGCAATCATATACCCATATGGGAATACGTCAAGCCGCTGCGGCGGGCCGGATACTTCGCTTCATGGAGGAGTCGGCCGCCAGCGAGATCACCTTCTCGGATCTCGAATTGTTCGTGAGCTTCGCCGAGCGCGAGCACTTCGGGCGCACCGCGGCTGACCTGGGCGTCAGTGTGGCGACCGTCCAACGTGGAGTTCGTGCCCTCGAGCGCAAGCTCGGCATCGCGCTCGTCGAGCAGGCGGGCCGCCAGGTCAGGATGTTGAACGCGGGGCGCGTGCTCGTGCGCGAGGCCCAGGCCGTGCTACGGGCCCGCCTGGACGCCGTGGACACCACCCGTGCCGAGGCCGGGCGCCCGCAGCGACTCCTCCGGATCGCGCACACCTACTCACTGGGGCTCGGCTTCGTGCCCGGTGTACTCGCCGAACTGCTGCAACAGCACGCCGGCCTGCGGTTCCACTGTCGGCAGAGCTCGGCCAACGAGGTGGTGTCCACGTTGCTCCGGGGCGAGTGCGACGTCGCGTTCACCTCGGTCTCGCCGACCGAGGCCGACCTCGTGGTGGAGCCACTCTTCACCGAGTTCGTGCTCCTCGCGGTTCCGGTCGACGACCCATTGGCGGAGCGCGACGAGGTGTCGTTGCGCGAGGTGGCGGATCGGCCGTTCATCTCGATGGAGCTCGGAGCCAGCAGCCGGACCCACATGATCAACGCGTGCGCGCGCGCCGGGTTCGTGCCCCGGTTCGCGATCGAGGTCAGCGACCTGTTCGTCGTGGAGGCGATGGTGGGCGCCGGCATCGGTGTGTCGGTGGTACCGGAGGGGATGAACGACCACCGGCATCCGCGGGTCGCCCGGATCCGGATCCACGATCCGGACTGGGCCGGGCGCACGATCTTCCTCGCCTACCAGCGCGCGATCGGGCAGCACCCCACCGTCCAGGCCCTCGCCCGCATCGCGCGGACACGGGGCCGGGAGCGCGGCTCGGCTCGTAGCCCGGCAGAGTGAGCATCGGCTGAGTTGATCATTGCGCCGAGTGCAACGGTTCCGGCCCGGGATGGCGTTGTTCTGCCGCCCTGCCGTTTCTAGCGTCGCTCCCATGCCTCCCGCTGCGACAGTCGGTACCTCGACGTCCGAGTTCTGCAGGCGGCTGGTGACCGCAAGTGCGACGCCGCTGCCGCCCCGGGTCGCCCGGGCCGCGCGGCGCAGCCTGTTCAACGTCCTCGGCACCGCCATCGGCGCGGCCAGGACGGCCGCCGTGGACGTGCTGCTGGCGACGGCGCGGGAGCAGGGCGGCACAGGGGACGTCGATCCCGAGAACAACGTCACCGTCGCCGGGCGCGACGAGACCGTGGACGCGTATTGGGGTGCTCTCCTCGCGGGCACCGCCGCTCATCTCGACGACTTCGACGACACCCACCTCGCCACGGTGATCCACCCCGGTGCTGCGGTACTCGGGACCCTGCTCGCACTGGTCCCCGAGCTCGACGTGGACGGGGAGCGCTACCTCACCGCGTTCGCTCTGGGCTGCGAGTCGCAGTTGCGCATCGGCAATGCCGTGTCCCCGAGCCACTACGACCGGGGCTGGCACATCACCGGTACCTGCGGGGTGTTCGGCGCTGCCGTGTCTGCATCGGTGTTGCTGGGACTCTCGGCCGCGCAGCTGGAACAGGCGCTCGCCATCGCCTCGACGATGGTGCTCGGCCACCGCGAGGGATTCGGCTCGATGACCAAGCCGTTCCACCCCGGCAAGGCTGCAACCAACGGCGTGCTGGCCGCCAAGCTGGCCGGCGTCGGGATGACTGGCATCGCCGACCCGCTGGGTGACGGGGGAGTGCTCCCGGTGTTCGCCGACGCCGTCGAGCACTGCGAGCTCGCGGGCAGCTGGGAACGGGACTGGGAGATCGAGTACAACGCCTTCAAGCCCTACCCGTGCGGGATCGTGGCGCACCCGGCGATCGATGCCGCCTGCGCCGCATCCGCCGAGCTCGACGACCCCGCCGCGATCACCTCGGTGGAGCTGACGTGCCACCCCCTGGTGCCGGAGCTGATGGGCCGAAGACAGCCACAGGACGGGTTGCAGGCGCGCTTCAGCGCCTACCACGCCGCCGCGGTCGGGCTGCTGGACGGGCACGTCGGCCTGGCGCAGTTCGGCGACGACCGTGCGGTGGAGACCGACGTGGAACGGCTGCGCGAGCTGATCACGCTGAGACCCACGGCCGGCTGCGCGCGTGACGAGGCGACGATCCGGGTCGACCGCGCCGACCGCGACCCCATCTGCGTCCACGTTCCGCACGCCCGCGGGAGCCTCGACCGGCCACTGACCGACGAGGAGCTCTTCGACAAGGTCGACCGGCTGGTAGAGCCGGTTCTCGGTACGGGAGCAGCGCGACGTCTCGCCGCTGCCGTCGATGCCCTCGCCGGTGCGGCGGGGCTCGACGCGGTGATCGCCGCGATCCGCCCGTCCGGCATCAGCGAGGGGGAGAACAAGGAATGATCACCACCATCGAAGTCGTGGACTTCGTCCGGGAGACCACGCCGCCGCCTGCGGCTCTCGACCGGGCCGTCGCGGAGCTCGGCCGCTTCCGCCAGGCCGCCCGGCGCGGTTCGGACACGGCTCCCGTGCGCACACTGAAGCAGGTCGCGGTGCGCCCGAGCAGTCTGCTCTGGACCGCGTGGATCGACGGTGCGGCCGCGGCGGCCGTCCGCGACAGACCGGCCTGGGTCGCGGTGTGCGCCGCCGCGAACGCGCTCGCCTCCGACGATGGCGCCGCCGCCGAGGCGATCGCCATCGGTGAGGTGGTCGCCGACCGCATTCGTGCCGATCTCGGTGACGCACACAGCGAGTCGGGGTGGAGTGTGCAGGCCACGGCCGGGGGCATCGGCGCGGCCGCGGCGGCGGGCCGGGCGCTCGACCTGAAGGTCGGCCACCTGCACCACCTGATCGGCATCTGCGCGACCCAGGCGGCGGGCCTCGCCGCCGCGGCCGACACGGACACCGGACCCGTGCAGATCGGGAAGGCCGCGGCCAACGCGGTGGAGGCCGCGCTGCTGAGCCGGAACGGGTTCACCTCGGCCGCTCTGCCGCTCGAAGGACGACGCGGCCTGTTCGCGCTGATGTCCTCCTTGTCCGGAGCCGAGGTGCAGGCGGAGGAGAAGGCGCAGCCGGCGCGCCTGGGCGAGGCCTGGCTCGCCATGGGCTGAGTCCTGCCCGGACGACGAGGTCCGCTACCTGATGAAGGGACGACGGCGTGAGCCGCAGCGTCGGTGAGGTCGCGGAGCGGCGCCGTAACGCGCTCGGACTCTGTACGAAGGAGCTGTGCTCGGCTCTGTTCGTGTCCGGACGTCGGGGACCCGACGTCGTCGACCACGACCTTCGAATGCTGTGCGCCCGGTTCGCCGACGGCGTCCTCGATCCCGATGAGATCGCGTTCGCCGTCGGCCCGGGCACCGTGGTCGGTGGGTTGTCCGACGGGAGCAGGCGGCGTGCGGTCGCATCCGGCGACAAGGGTGCGGCGTTGGTCATGTCCGGCAGGCCCGATGTCCCCGGACGCCCGCTGCGGGCCCGCGAGCTCGACGCGAGGGAGTGGCCCCGGGGGGACGGCTTCCGAGCCGTTGCGGGGTACGCACCGCTGCACGATGCGGTGCGTACCCACCTCGCGACCTCCGGCGGGCGAGGTGTCGCCGTGGTCCACCGCGGAGAGCTCGTCGCGCAGGACTTCGCGCCGGGGTTCGGCCCCGGCGTCCCCACGCGGGGCTGGTCGACGGCCAAGACCCTCACCGCCGTGATCGTCGGCCGGTTGATGCAGCTGGGGCTGGTCGACCCCGAGGCGCCCGTCCCGATCCCCGCCTGGCAGGGCGACGGCGACCTGCGGGCCGACATCCGCCTGCTCGACCTCCTGGGGCTGCAGAGCGGCCTGGCGGCCGTGCGCCCCGAGGACGGCTCGGACGACATCTTCACCGACGCCGACGAGTACTTCGCCCCGTACTTCCGGCCGGTCTCGGTCGCCCAGATGGTGGGGGCGGCGCGCAGCGCGACGTCCCCGGGCAAGACGTTCTCCTACAAGAGCATCGACCATCTCGCGGCGTCGCTCACGTTGCGCGAGATCCTCGGCCCGGACGTCCACGGCTTCCTCAGCGGCACGGTTCTTCCCGCGCTGGGGCTGCGGCACTCGGTGTTGGAGACCGACGCCGAGGGGGTGCCGCTGCTCTGCGGTGCCTGGTACACCACGCCGGGCGACCTGGCCCGGATGGGCGCGCTACTGCTGGGACGCGGTCGGCTGGCCGGGGAGCAGGTGCTGCCCGGAGCCTGGGTCGACACGATGCTCACCGAGTCGGAGGCCTCCGGCGCCGGCCGCACGGAGGGGCCCGCGGCCATGGGCCATCCCTACGGCGCCTCGGTGTGGCTCAACCGCGACGGGCACCTCGCCGCCGCGCCACGCCGCACGTTCTACGCGCTCGGCAGTCTCGGCCAGGCGGTCTTCGTCCTGCCCGAACAGGACCTGGTGATCGCCCGGACCGGCCTCGACCTCACACCGGACCACAACCGACTGATCGGCGCGGTGCTGACCGCGCTGCCCCTCTGCGAGGTGTCACGATGACCGTCACAGCGAGGCTCGACCGCATTCCCTGGTCCTCTTATCAGCGCCGGGTGGCCGGCGTCCTGGCCCTGTGCTTCGCCTTCGAGCTAGCCGACATCAACACGTTCGCCTACGCCGCTCCCGCACTGCGCACCTCCCTCGGCATCAGCGTCCGAGAAGTCTCGGTGATCACCTCGGCCGGGTTCTTCGGGATGTTCCTCGGTGCCGCCGTCGGGGGCCGGGTGGCCGAGCGGTTCGGCCGCCGGCGCTCGCTCCAGGCCTCGGTGGCGTGGTTCTCCGTCTTCTCGCTGCTGAACGCCGGGGCGTTCGATGCCGCCACCCTGTTCGTGGCGAGGATCGCGACCGGCATCGGGCTGGGCGCGATGACGATCACCGCCGTCACCTACCTGGCCGAGCTGGCACCGGCCACCCAGCGCGGACGACTGCAGTCGATCACGCTGGCCATGGGCCTGCTGGGCATCCCCGCGATGTCGTTCTTCGCGCGCGGAGTGATCGGGATCAGCCCGGACGCGTGGCGACTGGTGTTCATCTTCGGAGGGCTCGGGCTGCTGCCGCTCCTGCTGATCCGCCGGCTTCCGGAGTCGCCGCTGTGGTTGCTCGCGCGCGGCCGCAGCGGCGATGCCGAGCGGGTGGTCGACGGCATCGAGCTCGAGGTGGCGGGCAAGCACACGCTGCCCCCGGTCATCGTGGAGCCTGCGCCGCCCGAGGCGACCGGCCGGACGAGCGTGCGGACCCTGTTCCAGGGTGCGCTGGCTCGGCGGACGATCATGCTGATGCTGGTGTGGACGTTCCTCACCACCAGCTATTACGGGTTCGCGTCCTTCGCCCCGACCCTGCTGCACGAGCACGGATTCACCGTCACCGCCAGCGTCGGCTACTCGGCCCTCACCACGCTCGGAGCGGTGCCCGGCGCACTTCTGGCCTGGCCGGTCGCCGACCGGTTCGGCCTGCGTGGGCCGGTTGCCGTGTTCGGCCTGGCGTTCGCCGCCTGCGGGCTCGCCTACGGGCTGACGTTCGAGCCCGTGGCGATCGTCGTCTTCGGCCTGCTCGTCTCGGCGCTGAACCAGACGCTGGTCGCGCTCATGTACTCCTACACCCCGCGGTTGTTCCCGAGCGGCGTCCGCGCCACCGGTACCGGCTTCTGCTACGGCGTCGGCCGCCTGCTGAACGCGCTGGGTCCCCTGGTGGTGGGGCAGATCTACCTGTCGCTCGGGTACGTGCCGGTCTTCGTGTTCATCGGAGCCTGTGGCGCGATGATCACTGTCTGCGTCGTGCTGTTGGCCCCCGCCCGGCAGCGCATCGACATCGACAGCGACATGGACACCGGTACACGCATACAGGCAGGCCCCGCTCGGCCCGCAACGGCGTGAGCGGGACGCGCGCTCCCTACTCGGCGAACTCGGGGAGTTTCAGCTCGTGAGCGCGCGACCAGGTGAACCCGCAGCTCGGGCACCGGTAGTGGGCGTCGAGCCTGCCGCCCGAAACCACGGCCGCGTACGGCGCGGGAATCGGAACGGGGCCCGAGCACTCGACGCACGCGTCGGCGAAGGGGAGCGCGGCGCTCATCTCGCAGACGACCTCGAGCCACCGCGACTGCTCGAGGTCGTCGCCCGCGCGGCGGGACGCCTGGTTCAGCGCGTCGAGCGCCTTGCTCGCCTCCGCGTACTCCGGGAGATGGACGACGGCCGTGTGGTCGAACGTGTCGATTCCCGTGGGGTTCTCGGTGGTGACGCGCGGGGTCATGAGGGGTGGCCTCCAGGCGGGGAGCGTTGGGGGTGCACCTGATCTTTCCGACGCCGGTGCCGGATCGTTACGCGATGTGGGTTACCCGATCGAGGGATATTGCGATCGAACGGGAGTCCGGTAGTAGCGCATCACGCCCCGGTCGCCACCCGCCCCGCCGCCGCGAGACGCGGGCCGATGATCTTCCCGAAGGCCGTGACGTCGGCCGCCGGCAGGTCGTAGCCGCTCTCCGCGGTGTGGGACGGGAAGAAGAACACCCGGTTCACCCCGGACTCCTCGTGGGCGCGCAGCAGGCGATCGGCGCAGTACTCCGGCGGCCCGAACAGCCCGAAGGCGTCGCACACCCGCGCTGCGAGCTCCGGGGAGAGGTCCTCGGGCCGGTGGTCGGCGGGGATGTCGATCCCCGCGGCGTGCAGCCACCTCAGGTTGGCGACGCTCGGGTAGTTGAGGAAGGGCTGGCCGGGGCGGAACCAGCGCCGCGGCCACTCCCGCGCCGTCTCGAAATCCTCGACCGCCGTGGGAACGATGAAGATCTCCTCCACCTCACCGGCCGAGCGACCGGCGCGCGCCGCCCCCGTGCGGACGTGCTGCCGAGCCGCCTCGATCCCGTCCGGGTGCAGACCGACCAGCATCACGACGCCGTCGGCCACCTCGCCCGCGAGCTCCAGCATCTTCGGTCCAGCGGCCAGGATGAAGATCTTCGGGGCGGGTGCCGCCACGTTGTTCATCCGCAGCTCCTGGCCCTCCACCACCGCCGGGTGCCCCGAGAGCAGCAGCCGCAGAGCGGTCACCACCTCGCCCAGCTGCTCGCGCCGGGCCTGCGGTTTGCCCGCCTTCTCGACCGACAGGAAGCCGGGCGCAAGGGTGAGCATGATCCGTCCGGGCGCGATCTCCACCAGCGAGTTGGCGATCGCGGCGAGCACGAGCGGGTGCCGCGTGACCGTGTTGGTGGTGGCCGGGTAGAGCGTGAGGCGCTCGGTGGTCGCGGCGGCCAGGGTGAGCGCGGCGTACACATCACGGCCCGAATGGTGGTGGTCGTGGATGCCGACACCATGGAAGCCCGCGTCCTCGCAGGAGCGGATGAAGTCCATCAGCTCGGGTAGCGGGCGGCCAACGGGCACGCGGATGTCCACCTCTACGGCCATCGTTCTCCTCGTCGTTCGTCGTTCTGGTTCGTCGTGCTGGTTCGTCACGGTGGGCGAGCGGGGTCACTCGGGGAGCGGCTCGCCCTTGGTCTCGGGAAGGAACAGCACCGCGAGGATGCCGACCAGGTAGATCGGGGCGAAGATCGCCGCAGCGCGGCCGAACCCGCCCAGCGCGGTGGCGAGGCTGCCGGTGAGCACCGCGCCCGCCATCGCGATGTAGCGCGAGCCGCTGAACACCACGCTGATCGCCGTCGCGCGATGCCGCGTGGAGAAGAGCTCGGGCGTGTGCACCGTGTACCAGCTGTAGACGCCGCCGGTGAGGAAGCCCGCCACCAGCTGCAGCCAGGTCGCGGCCACCGCGTCGTGAACGGCGAGGAACACGACCGGCACGATCACGAGGCAGCCCACGAAATACAGCTGGATGGTGGCCTTGCGGCCCCAGGACTCCGCGAGGAAGCCGAACGCGATGCAGCCGACGATCTCACCGGCGTTGTAGAGCGCGGCGGCCCAGCCGGTGAAGAACGCGATGCGGCTCGGGTCGTGGACGAGTCCGCCCACGAAGCTGGGTAGGTAGGAGCTCACCGCCCACCACCCGCCGGTGATCGCGATGGACACCACCAGCGCACCGAGGAAGTTGCGGCGCACGCCGCGCCGGAGCAGGTCGGCGATCGACGTCCTCGACCGCCGCCTCGCCCACATCGCGGACTCCGGGATGCGCCCCCGCACCAGCAGCACGAGCACCAGCGGCAGGATGCCGAACAGGTACATCCAGCGCCAGGACAGCTGCAAGGTGGAGCCCATCAGCACCCAGAGCGCCGAGACCAGGAGCCCGCCGACCGAGAAGCCCGCCTGCAGCAGGCCCGCGCCCTTGGCACGCCATCGCTGGGGCCACACCTCCTGCAGCAGGGAGGTGCCGACCCCCCACTCGGCCCCGATGCCCACTCCGGTGAGGAACCGTGCGATCCCGAAGATCCACCAGTTGCCCGCGAGGCCGGACAGCGCGGTGAACACGCTGTACACGACCACCGCGATGATCATCGTGCGCCGTCGGCCCAGCCGGTCGCCGACGATGCCTCCGATGATCCCGCCGGTCGCCCACCCGGCGAGCGTGATGGCGACCAGGTAGCCCTGGTACGTGGGAAGGTTGTGCAGCTGGTCGACCGGCAGCAGCTCGGTGAGCGTGGGCCGGGCCGTGATCAGCAGGATGAACGTGTCGTAGCCGTCGGCCACCCAGAACACCATGGTCAGCGCGAGCACGCCCCATGCGCGGCGGTCGAGTCCGGCCTTGGGCTCCGCGAGGAGCTGTCCGGTCACGGTCAGCTCCGGGAGTCGGCGAGTGTGGAGGGCGCGAACAGCTCGGCCATCGCCGGCGGCTCGGTCACGAGTCCCTGTTCGGCCAGGTAGCCGGCGAAGGTGTCGAGCGTCTCCCGGTTCGCGGCGTAGCCGTAGGACCAGGGGTCGTCGCCGAGGATCTCGGCCTGCCGTTCCAGCGTGTCGAGGAGGAACGGAATCGTGTAGCGCAGGGCCGGGCGGTCCGCCGCCTCCTCCACCGCGATGCGCTTGGCCTCGCTGAACGCCTTGTACAGGCTGCGCGCCACCCACGGATGGGCGCGGTGCACGTCGGCCCGCACCACCATCATGTGCATGATCGGAAAGATCCCGGTGCGGGTGAAGTACTCCGCCTCGCGCGCGGCGAAGTCGGGCCACAGCCGGCGCACCTCGTCGCCGCCGCGGAACACCGACGGCACGCGGGCGGCCATCAGCGCGTCGATCGAGCCGTCGACCAGCGCCTGCGAGAGCGGCTGCTCGACGTGCTCCACGTGCACCCACTCGGGCAGCCGCAGCGTCCGGTGCTCCACGCGTCCGGGCTGCTCCAGCCCACCCGTGCACCAGACGATGCCGGAGGTGTCCACGTCGAAGTCGTGGCGCAGCAACGCCCTGGCCCACACCGCGGCGGTCAGCTGGTACTCGGGCACGCCGATGCGTTTCCCTGCGAGGTCACGGGCGTCGGTGATGTCGGAGTCCTTGCGCACGTACAGCGTGGAGTGCCGGAAGCTGCGGGACAGGAACACGGGCACCCCGACGAAGCGGTCGTCCCCGTTCGCGCGGGCGATGGCGTAACTGGACAGCGACATCTCGGACGCGTCGAACTCGGCGTTCGTGAGCATCCGCGAGAAACACTCCTCGGGCTCGAGCCTCACGAGGTTGAGATCGATGCCCTCCGGCCGGACGCGGCCGTCGGCCAGCGGCCACACCCGGTCGTAGTCGCCGCAGGCGAGCGTCAGGGGAACGCGCGTCATGGGGTTGTTCCTCAATCGTCGAGGTAGGTACGGATCACCGAGAATCGGAGGTACTCGTCGTTGACGTGCGCCACGGTCACGGCGACGGGCTGCTCGTCGGCGCGGATGTGGATGTGCCGCAGCCGCAGGAGCGGATGGGTCGCGGGGATCCGCAGCGTCTCCGCCAATGCGGGGGAGGGCAGCACGGGACGTACTTCGGCCACCGAGTAGCAGACGGGCAGCCCGGCGTGGGCCTCGACGAACTCGAAGGTCGACCGGCGGGCATCCAGGTGTTCCGGGTCCCCGCCCAGCAGGTGGGCCGGCACGAGGTCGACGCTGTGCACCGCGGGCTCGCCGCTCGCCTCGAACACCCGCTCGATCCGCACCGCCTGCGCCCCGGCGTCGAGGCACAGCGCCGTCGCGTCGTCCTGTTCCAGTTCGACGACCTGCTGGTCGACGACCCGCACCGACGGCTCGTACCCGGCGCGGCCGAGCAGGTCGACGAACGGACCGGCCTCGGCGAGGTTGGCGCCGACGCCCAGCGCGTACCGGTTGATGAACGTGCCGCGCCCGTGCAGCCGGCGGATGCGCCCTTCCTGCTGCAACGCCTGCAGCGCGGAACGCAGGGTGGCCCGGCTCACGCCGAGCGCGGCCGAGAGCTCCGCCTCGGACGGCAGCCGGAGCGTGCCGTTCGCACCGAGCCGGATGACCACCTCGCGCAGCTGGTCGCGCACCTGCCGGTAGCAGTCGGTGGTGATGGCCTCGACCTGCAGCAGCTCGGCGAGCGCCGCATCACCGGTCTTCCTCGTGGCCATGGGCTCAGCCGTCCGACGGCTTGCCGATCGGTCCGTGGTAGCCCCGCAGCCACTCCACCAGCTCGGCGAGCCTGGTCACGATGTGGTCGTGGTAGCGCTTGCCCTTCTCCTCGGAGAGCCCGAGGGAAGAGCTGAAGCTCCCGGTCGGGGTGAAGGCGCGCTGCTCGTCGCCCGACCAGATGATCTCCACGCCGTCCGGGGCAGGACCGAACAGATCGTTGCCGACGAACCCGCCGAACACCTCGTCGAAGTCCACGGAGGCGTCGGTCAGGCGATCGGTGCGGATCTTGCCGGGGTAGCGGTAGTGCACGTGGGAGAGCTCGAGCTCACCGGCGTGGTGCTCGTTCGTCTCCTTGATCGTGGGCGCGCTGGAGCGGGCCAGGTGCAGGGGATCGGCGACGGCGAAGAGCACCTGCGGAAGCTCCTCGTCGTGCAGCACACGCACCGCGCTGTTCAGAGCGGGAAGGTTCGAGCCCTTGTGCCCGTTGAGCAGGATGATCCGATCGAACCCGTGGCGCGCCAGGCTGCGGGCCACGTCCCGGATGAGCAGGGTGAGTGTGTCCGGGCGGATGGTGATCGTGCCGGGGAAGCCACCGTGGTGCGACGAGTCGCCGTACCAGATCGGGGGCGCCACGAGCACGCCCGTGCGCTCGGCCACGTCCTCTGCCAGCGTGATCGCGACATAGGTGTCGACGCCGAGCACACCGGCAGGCCCGTGTTGCTCGGTGCTGCCCACCGGCACGATCGCGATTCGATCGTGCTGGAGGTAGGAATCCACTTCTTCCCACGTCAGGTCCTGGATCCAGACCGACGGTCGGCTTCCCGTCATGGCACCTCTCACTCTTTAGGCTAGACGTCTGACGTCTAACCTAGACTCACTCGCAGTCGCGAGCGAGGAGTGTGATGGACGGCGCTACCAGCACGGATGAATCCACCGGGGACGTGCCACGTCGGGTACGACTTCGGGTGCCCCCGTTGCTCGGTGCCGCCGTACTGATGGCGATGAGTGCCGCGGGCCCGGGCTTCATCACACAGACCGCCTCGTTCACGGTGCTCTACGGGGCCTCGTTCGCCTGCGCCGTGGTGGTCTCGATGCTCATCGACATCGCGGTGCAGCTGAACGTGTGGCGGATCCTCGGGATCTCCGGGCAGCGGGCCCAGGATCTCGCCAGCAAGGTCTTCCCCGGTGCGGGCCAGATCCTCAGCGCGTTCGTCGTGCTGGGCGCGATCGTCTTCAACATCGGCAACGTCGCCGGCGCGGGCCTCGGGCTGCACGACCTGCTCGGCATCGATTCCCGGATCGGCACCGCGATCAGCGGTTGCCTCGCCATCGCGATCTTCCTCGGCAAGTCGGTCTTCACCGCGGTCGACCGGGTCATGGTGGTGCTCGGCCTGGTCAAGATCGGGCTGATCGTCGCCCTCGTCGCCGTTACGGCTCCGCCCGTGGGTGAGGCGGTCGTCGGCACCGTGGACCCGCAGGGCCTGCCGTTCCTGCCGATCCTCACGCTGATCGGCGGCACCGTCGGCGGCTTCATCACCTACTCCGGCGCCCACCGCCTCATCGACAGCGGGATCACCGGAGTCGGGAATGTCTCCCGCATCAACCGCGGTGCTCTCACCGGCATCCTGGTGGCATGCATCCTGCGGATCGTGCTGTTCCTCGGGTTCTTCGGTGTGGTGGCCACCGGGGTGCACCTCGCCAACCCCAACGACGCGGCAGGCTCGAGCTTCCTGGCCGCGTTCGGCCCCGTCGGACTGCACCTGTTCGGACTGGTGTTCTGGGCGGCCGGGATGACCAGCACGATCGGTAACTCCTACACCACCGCCACGTTCCTGCGGTCCTACGCCGCCCCGATCCGCCGGCACATGAACCGCACGGTGATCGTGCTGATCGCGCTGGCCACCGTCGTGTTCGTGGCCGCGGGGCAGACGCCGCAGTCGATGCTGGTGTTCGCCGGTGCGATCAACGGCCTCGTCCTGCCGGTCGGACTGGCCATCATCCTGTGGGTCGCGCTGCGCCGCCGCGACCTGATCGAGCGCTACCGGTATCCCACCGTGCTGCTCACCGTCGGCGTCGCGGCCTGGCTGTTCACCGCCTACGCGGCCGTCGTCTCACTGACTTCCATCGGATCGATCTTTCACTGAGGAAGCGCCATGACCATCCCAGCTCCGTCCACTCCGGCACCGGCCCTCCCGGTCCAGGGCCCTGCCGCCTCCAGCATCGGCCCTGCCGAGGCTCGTAGCCGCTTCCGCGCAGGCGTGCGGGTGCCGACCGCAGGCTGGGCGCCCGGATATGCGCAGGCCAACATGATCGTCGTCCCGCGGGAGTACGCCTACGAGACGCTCCTGTTCGGGCAGCGCAACCCCAAGCCGTGCCCGATCATCGACGTGACCGAGCCGGGCAGCCCCTACACCGCCCTGGCCGAAGGCGCCGACCTGCGCACCGACCTGCCCGCCTACCGCGTGTGGCGCGACGGCGAGCTGGTCGACGAGCCCGACGAGATCACCCGTTACTGGTCCGACGACCTGGTCGCGTTCCTGATCGGTTGCAGCTTCACCTTCGAGACGCCGATGCTGGCGGCGGGCATCGAGGTGCGCCACATCAGCCGTGGAAGCAACGTCTCGATGTACCGCACCAACCGGCAGTGCCGGCCCGCCGGGCGCCTGAGTGGCCCGCTGGTGGTGTCGATGCGGCCGATCGCCGCCGACCGCGTGGCCGACGCGGTGCGCATCAGCGGCCAGTTCCCCTCCGTGCACGGCGCTCCGGTGCACATCGGCGAGCCGGAGGCGCTGGGCATCACGGACCTGTCCGCTCCCGACTTCGGCGACCCTGTCGAGATCCGCGACGGCGAGGTGCCCGTCTTCTGGGCCTGCGGGGTGACGCCCCAGGCCGCGATCATGACGTCCCGGCCGCCGTTCGCGATCACCCACGCGCCCGGGTACATGTTCATCAGCGACGTGCCGGACCACACCTACGCGGTCTGACGTGCCGGGCCGTTCGCCGCTGTCAGGGCAACTGCTCGAGGTCGACGCCTGCGAGGTCGGTGTCGACGTAGCGGCTGGCGTCCCTCGTGACCAGTGGCCACCCGCGATCCCGCGCGCAGAGCAGCGCGTGAGCCTCGAGCAGCTCGCCGCCCGCCCAGCCGACCGTGCGGGCGCGCGCGGCGGTGAGGTCGTCGATGACGGCCACCGGTAGTTGCAGCAGAACCTCCAGCACCGGACGGTCCTTCTCGTCCAGCAGCGCCCATGCCGCTGCGACCCCCGTGGAGGGAATCGAGAGCACGAGCCCTTCCTCGACGGCGGTCCACACCAGGGCGGCGGAGTACACCGACCTCCCGGAGGCGAACGCGACCACGGCTGAGGCGTCGAGCACACGGCCGCCGATCACGCGGACGCGAGTCCCAGGTCGCGGCGCACGGTGTCGAGCACTTCACGCGGTGGGCGTCCGCCGAGCACGCGCTCGAGCTCGGCCAGTGCGCGGGCCCGCGTCAGCTGGTTGCGCAGGGCGTCGGCGACGAACGCCGACAGACTCTCGGCTGCGCCGGCGGCCACTGCTTCGCGGGCGCTGCTCAGTACGTCCGGCGGGAGACTCACCGTCACACGCTCAGCAGTCATACCGGAAGCTTACTTCAGTCATACCGCACCGCCCGCGGCGTTCCTCCGTCCGATACCGCCCGGCTCGGGAGGTGGACGAGCGGCGCTTTCGTGCGATAGGTCGGGGTGAGCGGGCCGCTCGTTCGTCTATCCGCCCGATCCGGCGGTCTCAGGAGGTCCTGTCGGCGTTCAGGTGCCCGGACAGCCAGCCGAAGATCCGATGGGCGCTCTGGCGAGGTGCGAGGGGCTGGCAGTGGAAGTTCGCCCCGTCGGCCACGCCGAACGGCGCGAGCTCGTGTGGTGCCTTCAGCAGGCCCGCGAGCTGCTTGGACTGGCCGGGCCAGAACTGCTCGTCCTCCGGGTCGGTGATCAGCAGCGGAGTGCGGATCTGTGCGGCGACGTCGCGAAGCTGGTAGGTGCGCACCGTGGTGAACAGGTCGAAGGGGTCGTCGATGCCGTAGGGGCGGGCGCGGAAGGCGAAGGTGCGTTCCAGGTCGGGATCCTGGCCACCGACCTCGGCCATGTACCCGTTGAAGGTGTCCTTCTGGCCGTTGTCGAGCAGCGCGATCATCTCCGGCGGCATGTGGTCCATCCAGGAGGTCGACACGTCGACGACGCCCGGATCGGCCACGGCCGCCACGAAGCGGTGCTCGAATGCCAGAGCCCGGGGGAGCCAGTACCCGGCCTGGCTGATCCCGTACGCCGTGAGCGCCTGAGCGTCCACGTCGGCGCGTTCGACGAGCGCGTCCACCACTGGCGTGAGCACGGCCTCCCAGTCGGGACGGAACGTCACCCCGCGTTCGAACAGCAGGGACTGCTGGCCCGGTCCGTCGTACACGAAGGCGTTCCACCCTCGCGCGAGTGCTTCCGCAGCGCCGCACGACCAGAGACCGGTGAGGGCGCCGTCGCTGCCGTTGGTCATGACGAAGGTCGGGCGCGGTGCACCGGAGGCGTCGGGCCGCAGCAGGTAACCCGGCAGGGTCGCTCCCTCGTAGGGGATCTCCACGCGGACGAATCGGCCACCCGACGAGTCGATCATCGCGTTCCAGCTGCGGCGCGAGCTCCGGAAGGTCGGGAGCATGAGGTCGGCGGCCTCGCCGGCGGGCAGGCCGTCCACCGCGGCGAGGGCCCGGGAGTAGGCGGCCGACGCGGACAGGTGCGCCCACATGGCCCCGGGTGGATCGGCGGCGCTCGCGACACCGAGCGCGGCGAACTGGTCGCCCCTGTGCGTCCAGGCGGAGAACCAGCCCCGCCGGTCGCCGTCCGCGATGCCGTTGACGGTGGCGAGCACGCTGCCCGGATCGCCGACGCCGTAAGCGGTGGCACCGAGGGCGAGGCGCGTCTCGAAGTCGAAGTCGGTGTCGGTGAAGAACCCGCCGGTGAGGGCACGGGAGCCGGTGGCGGCGGGACGGACGGACTGGGAGGTCGTCATTGTCGGTCCTTCCGGGCTGGTCGGGTCGGCCGTGATGGCCCCCGCGGGTTTCGCCGGATGTGCCGTCACGCGCGCGGAGTGCCCCGTGCGCCGCGCCACGAGTCCTCATCGCGGCCGAGCAACTCCATCGGCTGACAGGTACGGCGACGTTCCGCTGGTCACGCGGTCCGGCGCCGCCCCTCGGACCGGCGGGCGGCGTGCGTCTGAGCCGCTTCCTCCGGGCCCTTGCTGTGCCGAATGGTGAAGCTGACCGCCCACCAGATCGCAACGATCGGGAGGATCCAGTTGAAGAACAGGTCGATCGGCCTGCTCGGCACGCCGACGTCGGTCCCCACGGAGATGAACAGCGCCGCCAGGAGGTGACTCGCCGCCATCACGGCGATCGCGACGCCCCATGCGGCGCTGATGCGGCGGTTGATCGACCGGAACCGGGCGGTGTGCCAGTACTCGCGGGGCACGCTCTCCCGCGCATATTGCTCGGTGAACGGCATGAACGGCAGCATTGCGAAGATCACGATCGCCAGCGTCCAGGTGGCGAGTGAGCGCCCGTAGGTGGCGAGGAAGGCATCCGCCCTCGGATCCACGAGGGCGGCGATGGCAATCACCGCGAACGCAATTGCTCCGGTCACCTCGAGCACCTTGGGTGACTCGCCGCGGCGGACGTCCCGAATGATGAACAGCACTGCGATGACGAACGCCAGGAACCCGGCGGTGGCCACGGTGCCCGTCCCTGTTCTGGTGGCGAACAGGCTGAAGACGATCCACGGGATGAACCCGGCAAACACCTTGAGTTTCGACATGTGACGACTGTTACGCCGCTTCGCCGCGGAAAACAGCCCCCGATCCGCTCGTTTCTGCTGGTGATCTCCCTGTTCGGGGGAAATCGATCGCCGCAGGCGGACGAGCTTCAACGGCGGGCGTGGGTAGCCCCACCGAGTGATCGAAGAGCGGGCGCCAACGGCCTCACTTCGGACGATCACAATGCCGGGTCGGGTGTGGCCGGAGAGTGGTCATCCTCCCGCCATGAACGCGTGGTTCTTGCGTCACCAGATGATCACTATTACAGTTTCGAACACGCCGTCTGTGTGCTGAGTGTTAATCGCAGGTAAAGTTGGAAGTCAATTCACGGAAAGAGGGAGGATCGCGTGGCCGCAGGTATTTCCGGCGGGCCGACGTCGCCTCCCCGTTTCCGGCGAGCCGCGAGCCCGGGCCGTGAGCCCTGCGGTGGGGATCGGCTGCCGACGCAGAGCCGGTCGGTCGGCGCTGACCGACCGTGTGGTCTACATGTCCATGCCGCCGTTGACCGACACGACGGACCCGGTGATGTACCCGGCCTCGTCGTCCACGAGGAACTGCACCGCTCGGGCGATCTCGTGCGCCTGCGCCAGCCGTCCCACGGGGATGCCGGAGACGATCTTCTCGAGCACCTTCTCCGGCACCGCGGCCACCATCTCGGTCTCGACGTAGCCGGGGGCCACGCAGTTCACGGTGATCCCCTTGCGGGCCACTTCCAGGGCCAGGCTCTGCGTCATGCCGAACAAGCCGGACTTCGACGCCGCGTAGTTGACCTGACCGATGTTGCCCTTCTGCCCGATCACCGAGCTGATGTTGACGATGCGCCCGGAGCCACGCTCCAGCATGTGGTCGAGCACAGCCTTCGACATGTAGAACGCGCCGGAGAGGTTGATCCGCAGCACCGCATGCCAGTCGTCCACCGACATCTTCTTCATGGTCTTGTCGACGGTGATGCCGGCGTTGTTGACCAGGTGGTCGACCCGGCCCCGCTCGGTCAGCACCTCGTCGACCACCCGGCGGCAGTCACCGGGTTCGCCCACGTTGCCCTGGTGCACCGACACCGAGCAGCCGTCGGCCTTGAGCTTCTCGGACAGTTCCTCGGCGGCCTGCCGGTTGCTGCTGTACCCCGCAGCCACGTGCACGCCCGAGTGGGCCAGCACACTGGTGATCGCAGCGCCGATACCGCGCGCGCCCCCGGTCACGATGGCCACCTTCTGGTCGGTCATGTCGAGCCCCTTTTCGTCGACGTCCACCCGCCCGCGGCCTCCTGGCTCGGGCCACGTATTTCTCGTCTTCCCCGGGGGTGTACCCGGGACATGACGCCGCTCACGCCGCGCTACTGCCCGAATGCGACCCGAACGTCCTCGCTCGTGGGGCCGGCAGGTGGCCGCGGCGCGGGCAGGTCGGCCACTGCCTCGCTCGGCTCCGGGGCTGCGATCGCGGGGTCCATCGTGAGCACCGCGTACCCGCCGACGGCACCGGCGCCGAAGCCGGGCGCGAACACCCGCGTCGGACCGGTGATCACGCCGTCGCGGACGGCGTCATACAGCGCAATGGGGATGCTCGCGGCGGAGACGTTGCCCATCTCGGCGATGTTGAAGTAGAGCTGTTCCTCTTTGAGTCCCGCCTTGCGCGCGAGGTCGACCACCATCGTCTTGTTCGCCTGATGGGGGACGATCAGCTCGATGCTCTCCAGCAGGCACCGGTCGGGAGAGTCGGGGTCGCGCTGCTCCTCGAGCTCGGAGATCATCTGTGCCAGGTAGCGCCGCACCAGCGACTTCACCTCGGGCCCGTACACCGTGATGTCGTTGTCGAACTCCGGGTTCGGCCAGACGATCGAGTTCACCTCGCTGGCCGGGCCGCTGGCGTAGGTCTGCAGCACCTGCACGTCACCGGCCTCGTCCGCCGCGGCAGGCGCGACGACGATCGCGGCGGCGCCGTCGCCGAAGATCATCCGGGAGGTCCGGATGCTGCCGATCTTGTCGGAGAACTTCTCGACGCAGACCAGCAGCACCGGGCGTCGTACCTCCTGCAGCTGCCGCACCGCCTCGGCGAGGCCGTAGGGCAGACCGGCGCAGGCCGCGACCAGATCGACCGACGCGTGCGTCTGCAGGATCCCGAGCTCGCCGGAGAGCCAGCACGCCGTCGACGGGATCAGGCGATTGCTCGTGCAGGTCGCCACGAGCACGGCGCCGATCTCCTCCGGTGCACGTCCGGCGTGCGCCAGCGCGGCCCGCGCCGCGTCGAGCGCGAGCTGCTCGAGCGGACGCGCCGAGTAACGGCGCTGCTCGATGCCGGTCTTCGCGCTGATCTCCGCGGCACTCATCGGCGACCACGAGAAGCACGAGTTCCGGATGACGTCGTCGTTGCTGCAGACGTGCTCGCCTCGGACGACCGACAGGGCCTCCAGCTTCGGCGCCACCGCGAACGCCTCGCGCACGCGGACGGGCGGGTAGGGCCGGATCGGCGGCCGCGCCTCGATCACCGGTCTGCCCGTCGACCCGAACGCGACCGGTGCGCCCTCCGCGTCCTCGGCCCGGGCCCGGTCGATGAATGCCGCGACCTCGCGGCTGCGGGGATGCAGGGCGATCACGAAGTCGTCGTCGCCGATGGTGCTCACCGGACGCAGGGCGGTGTGCTCGCGCGTCCAGGGGTACTGGTTGTGCAGCACCATCGCCCATCGCAGGAGTGCCTCAAGCTCGGGCACGTCCTCGTCGGCATCGAGGATCTCGCCGGAGCGGAACACCGGGTAGTCGGGGTCGTGCTGGTGCAGCACGTAGGTCAGCGCGTCCGGCCGTGCCGTCATCTCGGCCACGGTCGGTGGGATCACCGGAAGCTCGGTGGCCTGGTGGCGCTTGTGCCGGAACACGTCGAAGAGCAGGTCGAAGATCCGACCTTCGGCGTCGGCGTCCCACGCGGCTGGCAACTCCTTGTAGGCCTGCTCGACGGCGGCCACCTTCCGGTCGGCGTCCTCCCAGGGGTGGAGCAGGGGGAGAAAGACATCGGAGCGGTTCCGTGGCATGTCCCGCCAGCGGGTTGGCCGCTTGTCGAACATCGGCAACGCGTACCGGTTGACCCAGTACAGGTTCTGGCCGAGGTCGCGCAGCAGCGCGAAACGGTTCGGGTACTCGCCGGAGTTGACCCGGGCGAGGATGTCGGTGCCGGTCGGGGCCTTCGCTTCGAAGTCGCGTCCGATCACGGCTCTGAACTGATCGATTGTGTCGAGTACTGAGAAGTCGAGTGCTCCGAGGACGTTCGCAGGGAAAACGATCCGTCCGTGCCGGTTCACGACAAAGGGCTTCATCTCGGGTTACCCCCTCCTGCGGCGGGGCCAACTGAACTCGCCGGAGCCACACGCGCACAACCGACGAGTGGGGGAACCGGATCCGCCGATTGCGCCGATCAAGAAGCGGTACCGTTGGCGTGCCGTTGCCCGTCATTGGTCTTGGTGGGGGACTCTCGGGTCGGGCGGCACTCGCTGTGGTGAACGACACTGTCTACTCTGCGTTTTGTCAGGACATCCAGCTGAGACGCATGTTGCTGTGGATACGCTGGGAAGATAGGTGATCTCGGTGTTTTCTCCGGGCCGCTTCAGGCGGCGCTCCTTACAATCTCGCGTCGTGCGCGTAACGAGCTTGCTTTGCCACGGCGTATGCACGCTTACGGGCAGATTTATCGGGACCGTCGCAATCGCGGCGGGCTTTCCGTTTCAGGGGGATCAGACATGATGGTGCGTCGCACCGAACTGGAGGGCGTTCTGCTCTTCGAGCCCACGCCGCACCGTGACACGCGGGGGTTCTTCAGTCGCACGTTCGATGCGGCTGTTGCGGAGTCGGTAGGGCTGCAACCTGCGACGTTCCGGCAGGACTCGCAGTCTCGTTCGCATCGTGGCGTGGTGCGTGGTCTGCATGGGCGGCAGGGCTCGGGGGAGGGGAAGTTGGTGCGTTGCTCGTTCGGCGCAGTCCACGACATCGTGGTGGACGCGCGGCCGCAGTCGCCGACCTTCGGACGGTGGATTGCGTTGCGGCTCGATGACCGGGACATGGTGCACGTGTACATCCCGCCGGGGTTCCTGCACGGCTTCCAGGCGCTCTCGGACGTGGCCGACGTCTGCTACCGGATCGATCGGGAGCATGACCCCGCTGCCGACGTCGCCGTCCGGTACGACGACGCCGTGCTCGGTATCCGTTGGCCCGTCGACGTCAGGGACATCAGTGCGCGGGACCGGACTGCGGGCAGTTGGTCGGATCTCTGCGAGCTGCTGAGTGCCACCGCAGCATGACCGCTCACACGGAGAGGACCGGGGTTCGATGACTGCCTCCAACGGTGCCGCGGGCGAGAGTGACCGCGTGGTCGACTTCGTGGTCGTCGGGTCGGGGTCGGCGGGTTCGGTGTTGGCCAACCGGCTCAGCGCCGATCCGGCGAACCGGGTGTTGCTGCTGGAGGCGGGGCGACCGGATCATCTGTGGGATGTCATGGTCCACATGCCCGGGGCGTTGGGGTTCCCGGTCGGTAGCCCGTTTCATGACTGGCGGTATGAGTCCGAGCCCGAGCCGCACATGCACGGGCGGCGTATGCAGCATCCGCGGGGGAAGCTGATCGGCGGGTC
>NZ_BAAAUS010000003.1:0-5077 GCF_039534065.1 Pseudonocardia yunnanensis
GGGCGACCCACGCTCCGTCGATCGACCCGGGGCGGGATGCGGCCCTCGTCGAACGGTCAGTCGGCACTGTAACTGGACTGCCTGTTCCAGGCTATGGCATCAACGAGGCGGCCTACAGGAGGGCAACGAGTGGCGCGCACCACATCGCCCGGGTGTTCTCCAGTCGGCGCGTGAGGGATCCACGGTGGCCGCGCACCCACCCCTGCTCACCTGCATGAACCAGGGAGCCAGCGCCTGTCCTCCCGGCGACGGCGAGGACTCGTGGATGCACCTACGGGGCCGGCGATGCTCCGGTTCGGTCGTCCGCCCCGCTGTCCGCGCTCTCCCATCCATGCCGGGAGAGCGATACGACGATGGACCACCTAGCACCAACAAGGCGGCCCGGGTGCGGTGGGCGCCCGGGTCCGCCGGAGTCCACGTAGATAACCGACCCGCATCCGAGCCGCCGGGAAGGCGCCACAGCACGTCGCCCCGCCTCGCTGCCTGCCAGGAGACCCATCCCGCCCGCTACCGCCCCACACTCGAAGCGATCGACACGGGCCACAGAAGGACGGGAGCCGGGCGCAACATTGCCTTTGACCGTTTAGTTCAACGTTGCACACACGACCTGGACGGGCCGGGCACATTTCATGCCCGACGCGATCGACCACCTGGCCCATGGTGGTGGGTGGTGCCGTCAACGCCTGCGGTACGCATGAGATTCGCGGCGGCACGGACGCTCCACGTGGGGTCAGGCGCCGTGCAGCGGGCTGGCTCCGGCACCCGTCGTCCCGGTGGTCGCGCTAGTCCGACTGCTTGACGACCGCCTGCCATGCGAGATACTTGGGACCGATCAGTCCAGACGATTTCTCATGTATGCCCGAATAGTGGCCGCTTTGCCGGAGTGCAGTGCCACGAATCACGGCATGAAAGTGGACCGTCTGGTCTGTACTAGTTATCATTCGATCGATGCCTACACATGATGCCGCGGAGGAGGCTCCGCTGCGGACTCACCGGGGCGCGGTGGCGCGCGAGCAGATCGTGCGTGCTGCCGCCCACATCGTCTTCAGCAGTGGTGTCGTGGGAACGAGCATCGAGCAGGTCCTCACCGCGTCGAACGCCAGTCGCTCGCAGCTCCACCGCTACTTCGCGAACAAGGAGGCGGTGATCGAGGCGGTGATCGACTTCCAGGTGAACCCCGTGCTCGCTCGCCAGCAGTCGCTGCTCGCCCGGGTGGACTCCGTCAGTGGGTTGCGCGAGTGGGCCGATGCCTTCGTGGCAATGAACCGAACGCGGAATGGAGTCGGCCTTTGCCCGATCGGCGCGCTGGTCGGCCAGCTGGCCGACCAGTCCAGCGCTGCACGGACCAAGCTCGAGGACGCATTCCGGACGTGGGAGTCCTACCTCGCCGCCGCACTTCGCCGCATGCAAGAGCGTGGCGAACTCGACGCCGCGGCCGACATCACCGAACTTGGCACCGGGGTCATGGCCGCACTGCAGGGCGGGCTGGTGCTGGCCCACGCCGGGCGTAGCGAGCAGCCGGTGCGGACGGCCTTGGCTCTGGCCGTCGACCGGGTGGCGCTCGCCGCGGCGCCTGCAGGCCATGTCGAACTGAGGTCGGGAGAAGGCTCATGATCAGGACTGCTGCCACGGGCTATCACGAGGGCGAACGAGCCGCACGGTGACGGGTCGGCTCCACCACCTGGCCGCGCACGACCGTGCGCGGGAGGTCTGGTGGAGCCACACAGCTCGCGGCCCACCGGAGCACCCATTCGCGCGCGAGACCGCCGACCCCCCGATGCCCTGTCCGCGGCCGGCGTCCGCATCTTCTCCAGCACGGCCACCTCGGACGAGCCGGCCGTGACGGGCACGACCGCGGGGCGGCTCACTGCGCCGGCGCCCGACAGGCTGGGCGTGTCGGCCGATGCAGCGGCCTACGGCTGCGGCCCGGCCCCGTTCATAGCTGAAGCGCACAGCGCCCTCGATGCTGCGGGTTGTCTCTCTACTTGTCTTCCCCCGCGGACGGGGCCACGAATGCCGGGTGTGACCATTTCGCCGCGCTGGTGACCAGCCCAAGAGGAGGGCGTCGTCGTACCAGGCCGAGGGCGCTCGGCGCGCACCTCAGCCCGGTCGGAGAACCCGTCCAGCACGGCCACCACCAGTACGAGCGCGAACCAACACGACGATCGTTGCGGGAAGGACGGGGAATGAACGGGACAACGGACAACGTCTTCGACGTCATCATCATGGGTGCCGGCCCGGTGGGGCAGACCGTCGCCGACCGGGTCCGAGGTGCGGAGCTCACGGTTGCGGTGGTCGAGCAGGAACTGGTGGGCGGTGATTGCGCGTACTGGGGTTGTATCCCCAGCAAGGCGATGCTGCGGCCGGTCGTCGCCCTCGCGGATACCTGCCGTGTCGACGGCGCGCGGGATGCGGTCTCCGGGCCGCTCAACACGGCCGGCGTGTTCGGGCGTCGCGACCGCTACGTGACCAACTGGGACGACGACGGCCGGGCGCACCGGGTCAAGGAAATCGGTGCGGAGCTGTTCCGCGGGCATGCTCGGCTCGATGGTGCCCGCCGGGTCGCCGTTGCTACGCCGGACGACCACGTGGTCATGCTCGAGGCGCGGCATGCGGTCGTGGTCTGCACCGGCAGCCGGGCGGCGATCCCCGACATCCCGGGTATCGCGGCCGCGCACGCGTGGACGAACCGTGAGGCCACCGAGAGCAGCGCCGTTCCCGACCGGCTCGCGGTCATCGGCGGTGGCCCGCAGGGTGTTGAGATGGCGACGACGTGGCACGGGCTGGGGGCATCGGTCACGCTGCTGGAGCCCGAGGGGCGGTTGCTGCACCGCATGGAGCCCTTCGCCGGTGAGCTGGTCGCTGAGGCGCTCGGCAGAGCTGGGGTGGAGGTGCGCACCGGTGTGTCAGTGGGAGAGCTGCAGCGTCGCCGGCCCGCCGGGCCTACCACGGTGTTGCTGGAGGACGGTTCGGAGTTCGAGGCGGACGAGGTGCTGTTCGCAACCGGCCGGGCGCCCAACACCGTGGAAATCGGGCTGGAGACGGTGGGGCTCATGTCGGGGTCGTGGTTGGAGATCGCGGACGACGGCCGGGTGCTGGGGCCCCACCTCGGGTGGCTCTACGCGGCCGGCGACGTGAACCACCGGGCTCTGCTCACCCACCAGGGCAAGTACCAGGCACGGATCATCGGTGATGTCATCTGTGCACGTGCTGCCGGACAGGAGGTGGAGACCGGGCCCTGGAGCGCCCACACCGCCACCGCGGACACGTTCGCCGTTCCGCAGGTCGTGTTCGGAGTTCCCGAGGCAGCCGCCGTCGGGGTCACGGCCGCGCAGGCTGAACGGGCCGGGCGCCGGGTGCGCGCGGTCGATGTCGAGATCGGTGAGGTTGTCGTGGGGGCCAAGCTGTACGCCGACGGCTATCAGGGTCGGGCCCGCATGGTGGTCGACCTCGACGACAACGTTCTGCTGGGGGTCACCTTCGTCGGCCCTGGCGTCGGCGAGCTGCTGCACTCGGCCACGGTCGCCGTCGCCGGCCGGGTGCCCGTCGACCGGCTCTGGCACGCCGTCCCCTGCTTCCCCACGATCAGCGAGGTCTGGCTGCGTCTTCTCGAGGCCTACCGCGGCTGAGTAGCCGACTGGACCTGACACCGCCGGCCGGCATAGTCGCGAACTCACCGCCGCTGCCGACGGCGGCAGGCTGCAGCGCTGCCGTCCGTTCCTGTTCCTCGAGCTTATGGAGCGCCGGGGGCTGCCGCTCGCGCAGGTCGTGCTCGGCTTTCAGCGCGGCGACATCAGGGGTGTCCGCATGTCGGTGGGACTTTCCCCGAGTTGGGCTGATCAGCTCGCTGCGTCGGATTCGCGTTTCTGCGGTAGCGCGAGGGCTTCCACGTTGCGGATCGCGAAATCGAGCGCCAGTGCCATCGGCTGCGCACTTCGTCTGGCTTGTGACAGGAGGTAGCCGCCCTGGTAGGCCGCCATGATGCCGGTGGCGAGTTCGGCAGGGTCGGCCTGGGCGTCGAGTTCGCCGCGGTCCTGCATCCGGCGGATGCCCGCGGCGAGGTAGGACTCCCAGTTCTGGAACGCAGCGTTGATCAGAATCCGCGCTGGTTCGGATTGGTCCGCCAGCTCACTGGCCAGCGAGCCGATCGCGCAGCCGTGCGCTCCGTGGCGCTCGTCGACGAAACGAACGACCGCGTCACGCCAACGCCGCAGACCCTGCAGTGAGTTGAGTTGCTCGAGGTGGGGTTCGTGTCGCTCCATCACACGTGCGGTCTGCATTTTGATCACCGCGGTGACCAGGGCGTCCTTGTCGTCGAAGTAGTGGTAGAGCTGTGACTTGCTGGTACCGGAGGCCTCGACCACCTGGTCCATGGTCGTGCCGGCGACCCCGTTGGCGTGCATGAGCTCGGCCGCGGCTTGGACGATGCGGTCGCGCGTGAGGGCACCGCGGGCGGTCAGGCGCCGCGCGGGCGGCTCGGCTCGGGCACTCGTCACGGAGGCGATCCTAGTCTGACGATGTGATGTTGAACGTCTGAACGCGACATTGTAGACCGGCTAGTCTACAGGGATTCAGTACGCGGTGCGATGTCAGCTGCAGGCGTGTCGCGCAGGCGCTGGAGATCGTTCTGTAGACCGGCCGCCCTCCTGCGCACCTCAGGAGGCTCCTGATGGAGCGGTACACAAGCGCGCGGGCCGCCTTGTTGGTGCTAGGTGGTCCATCGTCGTGTCGCTCTCCCGGCGTGGATGATGGGAGAGCGCGGACAGCGGGGCGGACGACCGAACCGGAGCATCGCCGGCCCCGTAGGTGCATGCACGAGTCCTCGCCGTCGCCGGGGGCCGGGCGCCGTTTCCCCTGATTGGTGCAGGTGAGCAGGGTTTGGCGCGCGCCCACCGAGCATTCCTCACACGCTGACTGCAGGACGCCTGGGTGATGTGGTGCGCGCCACTTGTTGCCCTCCTGTGGGCCGCCTGCTTGATGCCATAGCCTGGAACAGGCAGTCCAGTTACAGTGCTGACTGACCGTTCGACGAGGGCCGCATCCCGCCCCGGGTCGATCGACGGAGCGTGGGTCGCCC
>NZ_BAAAUS010000004.1:0-223893 GCF_039534065.1 Pseudonocardia yunnanensis
CCTCATCGGACTCTTCGCCGTCGTCATGCGCAAACGCATGACCGAAACCCCCGTCTTCACCCGCACCACCGGAGCACGCACTCCGATCCGCCAGCAATTCTTCGCCCACCCCACGCTCCTGCTCCGCGTCATCGGCCTCACCGCGGGCGGCACGATCACCTTCTATCTGTGGTCGGTCGCCGCTGCCCCGTTCGCCATCCAGCAACGCGGCACCGACCCATCCGGCGCACTCTGGGCCGCCACCGCCGCTCTCGTGCTGTTCATCCTGGTGCTGCCGCTGTGGGGAGCGCTCTCGGACCGGATCGGCCGCCGCCCGGTTCTCATCATCAGCTGGGTACTGCTCGCCGTGCTGACCTTCCCGCTGGAAGGCCTGATCCAGGGGCAGGCCTGGCAGTTGCTGGCGGCGATGGGCGTGGCGCTGGTGCTGGTCGCAGGAACGGTGTCGATCATCCCGGCGTTGTTCGCCGAGATGTTCCCCACCGGCATCCGCGCCGTGGGCTTCGGCGTGCCCTACTCGCTCGCCGTCGCACTGTTCGGCGGCACCGCGCCCTATCTCCAGGCCTTCTTCGACCAGCGCCAGAGCACGTCGCTGTTCTACTGGTGGGTGATCCTGCTGATCGTCGTCTCGGTGGTCACCGCATTGCTCTCCCCCGAGACCCGCGGGCGCGACCTCACGGCCGTCGAGTCCACCATGGTCCCTGCCGGGACAGCGCGCTCGTGATCAACGCGTGCCCCTACGATCACGGCCGATGGACGAGGCCGAGCATCGCAACGACGTCCGGCACGATCTCGTCGACGACGTGTTCGGGAGAGTCACCATCGCGGTCGACGTCGGCGGAGGCCTTGTCACCGTGCAGGGCGAGTCGCTTCCCGAGGTCACCGTCGAGCGCCGCAGCGGCGTGCCCCTGCTCGGCTACATCCCGATCGGCACCCGCGACCCCGCGGCTCTCACGCTGCGGGTCGCGGGCACCAGGCAGGAGCTGAACCCGGCGAAGGCCGGTCTCTCCCGGCGGTCGTACCGGGTACGGGCCCGGATCGACTCCGTCGATCTGCTCCTCACCCCGAATAGTCCCACCACCGCCCGTCTCGTCCGGGGACGCTCCTACAAGCCCGAGCGCGAACTGGGCGTCTACGAGCGTCTCGACGACGGGTCGGTGGCGGCGAGATGGCACCAGGACGTCGCTGTTCTCGGCGTCGTCGCTCCAGCGGCACGACCCGAGCCCGCGGAGGCCGCGGTCGGATACGCACTGGCGACAGCCTTCGGAACGGGCGCCCGCTTCTTCCTGTTCGCAATGTTCGCCGGGCTGGGCGAGAACGCCCCCTGGTGAGACCGTCGGCGCACTAAGGCGGGAAGGACCGTTCCGGCTCCACCGCCACCTCGAGCACCAGCGGTTGCCTGCGGTCACCGAGGGTCGGCACCACCGCGTCCAGCCTCTCGACGAGCGCGGGATAGTTGTCCACCCGCTCGGCCGGACACCCCAGTGCCAGCGCCAGCCCGTGCACGCTGACCTCGGTGAACGCCGGCCACGGTGGTTTGCCGCCGCCGTTCCCGTGCTGCTCGGCCAGCCGGTCCATGATCGCGTAGCGGCCGTTGGCCAGCACGACGAACAGCACGCCACAGCCGTAGTGGGCGGCGCTCCACAGCGACTGGATGCCGTAGAGCGACGAGCCGTCCCCGACCACGGCGATCACCGGCTGGTCCGGCCGGGCCATCCGCACGCCGATCGCCGCGGGCATGGCGAACCCGAGCCCGCCCATGGCCGCGCTGAGGAAACCCAGCGGGCGTCGCGCAGGCACCAACCGGTGCAGGTCGGGACGCGTCGACGGCGTCTCTTCGACGATGACGGTCTCGGCCGAGATCCGCTGCGCCAGAGCCGCCATCACGTGGGCGGCGCGTAACGGCTCGCCCGCCCTTGGAGGAGGCGGCGGCGCGACGCGGTCGGCTACCGGGACGGGCGCGTCCGTCCGCTCGGGCAGGCGCGCGGCGAGCTGGCGGCAGACCGGTGCCGGGCGCGCCACCACGGCGAGGTCGACGGGACTGTGGTGAGCGTCCTCGGCGTCGTCGGTGACCAACGCGACCACCGTGCCGTCCTCGACCAGCGGGCCCGCCTCGAACGGGTACTGCCGGAACACCGGCGCCCCGACGACGAGCACGACATCGTGGCCTGCCAGTACCTGCCGGAGCCGGGCCCGGCCGGAAGGAAGGTGCCCGGCGAACTGTGGATGATCCTGCGGGAACCCGGCGCGGGCGGCGAACGACTCCTGCCACACCGGGCAGCGCAACCGCTCCGCGAGCTCGACCAGCGCCGACCATGTCTCGGCGTCGTCGGCGTCTGCTCCCACGACGAGAGCCGGTGACTCGGCCCGGCCGACCACGTCTGCGAGCGCGTCGACGGCCGCGGGGTCGACGGCCGATGCGCGATACAGCACCGCGGGCGCGCCGGGCGGGGTGTCGTCGGCGGGAGCGCTCCAGTCGTCGCTCGGCACGATCACGAGCGCCGGGCCGCGTCCGTCGCGTGCCTCGTGGAAGGCCCTCGCCACCGCACCCGGCACGTCCTGGGGGCGCGCGGGCGTGGTGACCCACACCGGGTACCGCCCGGCCAGCCCCTCCAGCTCACCGGCGAGGAACGGCTGCAGCGCGAGATGCCGGCGATCCTGCTGGCCCACGATCACCACCAGCGGCACCCGGTTCACCCGCGCGGTCGCGAGCGCCCCGACGGCGTTGCCCAGGCCGGCAGTGGTGTGCAGGTTGACCAGCGCAGGCCGGTCCAGGGCCGTCGCCCACCCCGTCGCGATTCCGACGACCGAGCCCTCGTGCAGAGCCAGGACGAACTCGATGTCGTCGGGGAGATCGGTCAGGAACGCGATCTCCGTGGAACCGGGGTTGGCGAAGATGGTGGTCAGACCGTGTCGACGCAGAACGTCGAAGGTCGCATCGCGGACGGTGCGGCCCGGCTCGCTCATCCCGCGTCGTCCCTCTCGACGGCAGCCCTCTCGACAGCGGCCCTCTCGACGACGGCAGGGTCACCGGTGCGGGCCACGATCGCCACGGAGACGGCGCCGACGGCTGCCACCGCGGCGAAGATGTAGAAGCCCCACGGGTAGGCGATGCCGGCGGTGAGCAGCGCGCCACCGATCAGCGGGCCGGTGATCGCACCCAACCTGCCGATGCCACTGGCAGCGCCGATGGCCGTGCCGCGGGCGGCGGCCGGGTAGAACTGGCTCACGTAGGCGTAGACGAGCACCTGTGCGCTGAACACGAACACACCGGCCAGCAGCACGCTCACGTACACGCCGATGCCCGGGAGCCGGATGCTCAGCAGCACCAGGAAGAGTGCGGCCAGGGTGAACCAGGCGATGGTCGAGATTCGCGTGCCGATGCGGTTGGCCACCTGGCCTGCCACCAGCAGCCCGACGATCGCGCCGACGTTCAGCACGAGCAGCAGGGCGAGCGCGGCCCCCAGGTCGTACCCGGCGGAGCGCATGATCTCCGGCAGCCATGTGTTCAGGCCGTAGACGAGCAGCAACCCCATGAACGAGGTCACCCAGAACGCGATGGTGGCGCGAAGGTACCCACCGCGGAACAGGATCGTCACCGGGTTGCGCTCGCGGTCCGACCGGGCCCCTGACGCGCGTTCCCGCAGGAAGGACTCCGACTCCGGCAGGTACCGCAGGATCAGCGGCACCAGCACCAGCGCGGGCAGGGCGCCGATCACGAACATCGCCCGCCAGCCGAGTGCCGGGATGACGACGATGCCGAGCAGGGACGTGACCACGGCGCCGACGTGGTAGCCCGTCATGAGCGTCGTGGTGGCGCTACCGGCGCGCCCCTGGTGGGCGTACTCGTTGACCAGCGCGATTGCCACGGGCAGCACGCCACCGAGGCCGAGCCCGGCGAGGAAGCGCAGCAGCCCGAAGATCCACGGGTTCGGAGCGAACGCGCAGAGCAGAGTGAGCACCGAGAACGCGATGACGGTGAGCAGCATCGTCCGGCGGCGGCCGACGATGTCGGTGACGGGGCCGATGGCGAGCGCTCCGACCATCACGCCAAGCAGGCCGACCACCGAGATCAGCGAGGCCGTGGCCGGGTTCAGCCCCCAGTCGGGGTAGCGCAGCAGCGACGGCAGCACCACGCCCAGCACCACCAGGTCGTAGCCCTCGAGAGCCACGGCCGACCAGCACAAGGGCGCCACCCAGCCGGCGGCATGGCGATCTCGGACGGTGGTCGGGTTCACCGTTGAATCCGCGGACATCTCCTGAGCCTTTCTGCCGATGTGCGCGGGAGTATCGGCGCCCGGCGCGGATCCGTCAGCGCTTCCTCTCACCCAGTGGAGAACGGGGGCGCAGCGTCCGGGTAACAGCGGCAGCCCCGATCCGCACGGCAGGCACCAGCCGCTGGAGGTTCTCGGTGCTGCTGGGCACGACCACGGCGATGCTCGCGACGACGTCCCCGGACGGTCCCGTGATCGGCGCCGCCACGGAGGACGCGCCGTCGGTCATCTCGTTGCGGGACAGGCAGTACCCGGTGCTGCGAACCTCGGCGAGAGCCTGCCGGAACTGCCGCGGGTCGGTGATGGTGCCGGCGGCGAGCCGGGGCAGCCCGCGGGCCACCACCTCGTCGACGAACTCGGCGGGGGCGTGCGCGAGCATGATCTTTCCCGGGCCGCTCGCGTGCAGCGGCAGCCGTCCGCCGACGCGCGAGCGCACGTGCACGTGGGAATGCCCGGCAAGCCGCTCGACGAAGAGGGCCTCGTGGCCGTCGAGTACGACCAGGTGCACGACGTGGCCAGTCACCGCGGCGAGGTCCTGCATGACCGGCAGAGCAGAGTCACGCAGGGTGCGCGGCACGGGCGCGAGGGCGCCGAGCTCCCACAGGCGGATGCCGATCCGATAGCGCCCGCGCGCCGGCCGCTCCAGCGCACCCCACTCCACCAGCTCCGCGAGGAGCCGATGGGCGGTGGCCGAGGCCAGGCCGGTGGCCGAGGCGATCTCCCCGAGCGTCAGCTCCGGATTCTCGTCGGAGAAGGACTCGAGCACAGCGAGCGCTCGGCCGAGCACCGATCTGCCCGCGCGAGCGGAGTCACCCATCGGCTGCCTCCCGTCCTCCGGAGCACCGATGACTTCTCCGATGCCGGCGGGTCCTACCCCCGACAGCCAGATCGTGCTCCTCACCGGAAGGAACATTCCATGACCGTCTCCGCCCCCGCAGCTTCCCTCGGCCGCACCACCCACCGCGTCCTCTGGGGCCTCCAGATCGTGGTCGGCCTGTTCTTCGTGATCGCCTCGGCGATTCCGAAGTTCTACGGCGACCCCTTTGCGGTGTGGCTGTTCGAACAGATCGGCGCAGGCCAGTGGTTCCGCTTCCTCGTCGGCGTCCTGGAGCTGGCCGGCGGGATCGGGCTCCTCATCCCGCGGCTGGCCGCACCGGCCGCGATCGGGCTCATGGGCCTCATGATCGGGGCGGCGTTCACCCAGGCCGTCGTGCTCGGGGCGCCCGCCGGCATGGTGACGCCCGCGATCCTCTTCGTCCTGCTCGCCCCGATCGCGTGGGGTCGCCGGGAGCAGCTCTCCGCATTGCTCTCCAGCCGCACTCGTTGACCCCACCCCCCGGTCCGGGCCAAGTGTCACGGAAACGAGGTCGTCTTACCCGCCTCCGGCACCCAGGCGGCGCCTCGCGGCGTTGTCGTCGGCCCCGATACAACAGCGGTATCGGCGCCTCCTCCGCCTTGCGATGCATCCGCCTGGGACACCGGATCCGGGCAAGGAACCCCGTTTCCGCGACACTAGCGTCAGATCGTCCGCGTGCTCCCGCCGTCGATGACGTGCTCCGCGCCGGTGATCGCCGAGGCCCGGTCCGAGACGAGGAAGGCCACCAGCTCGGCCACCTCCTCCGGCCGGGCCGGGCGACCGAGCGGTATCCCGCCGATCGACTCCATGATCCGCATGCGGGAGGTGGCCTCGTCCACGCCGTCAGCGGCCGCGAGCGCGCTGACCATCCCGCGCGCCCCGGCCGTCTCGACGAATCCGGGCGCCACCGTGTTGACCCGCACCCCCTTCGGGGCCATCTGCGTGGCGAGGTTCTTGCTGTAGCTGGTCAAGGCGGCCTTGGCCGCCGCGTACGGCACGGTGGTGGGCAGCGGCACCCTGCGCTGGATCGAGGTGACGTGCACGATCGCTCCCCCGCCCTGGTCGATCATCGACGGGAGCAGTGCGCGGTCCAGGCGCACGGACGCGAACAGGTTCACGGCGAAGGCCTGCTCCCAGTCGTCGTCGGACAGGGCGAGCACGCCGCCGGGTTCCTGACGCGATCCGCCGACCACGTGCACCACGATGTCCACGCCACCCAGCCGTTCCAGGGCGGCATCGGCGACCAGGGCGATGCCCTCCGCGGTGCCGACGTCCGCGGCCACGAACAGCTCGGCGTCGGCCAGATCGTCAGGCGTGGATCGGGCGGTGGTGAGCACACGCGCGCCTGCCTCGGTGAGCCGCGCGGTGATCGCCGCACCGATGCCGCCGCGCGTGCCGCCGGTGACCACGGCCCGGCGCCCGTCGAATTCGCACTCGCGCATCAGGCTGCTCACGGGCAGATCGTGAGGGCCGTGATCCGGTCCTCGGAGACCGTGAAGTGATGGTGCAGGTCGACCGGGCTGCCCGGGAAGTTCCCGGCGACCCGGACGAGAACCACCGCCGCCCCGCCGATCCGGTGCGTCTCGACCACGGTGCGCTCGAGCCGGTACCTCGTGGATATCTCGGCGGCCCAGTCGCGGATCGCCGAGATCCCGACGTGGTTCCTGCCCTCGTCGTGCACGACCGCGTCGTCGGCGAAATTCTTCAGCACCGCCTCGACGTGGTCGTCGACCTTCGCCGTCAGGTAGCCCGCGACGGGCGCGGGGATGTCCGTAGGCATGCGTGTCTCCTCGAATGTGGTGCGGATGTGTGACGGACGCCGAGGCGCCCGTGGTCAGTCGCGGGTCGGCGTGAGGTCCTGGTCGCCGATCACGCGCAGCAGGCTCAGCTTCTCGGCCGTGGCACTCCCCGGCGGCGGGGTGAAGACGAGGAGCCTTTGGTCCTCGGCCGGGGTGAGCAGCGTCTCGCTGTCCAGCTCGATCAGCCCGATGCTCGGGTGCAGCACGCACATCCGGCTGCGCCTGCGCACGGCGACCTCGTGCCGGTCCCACAGCTGCGTGAACTCGTCGCTGGCCGCGCGCAGCCGCCGGACGAGCCCGGCCGCGGTGGCGTCGGTGCCCCGACGAGCCACGGCGGCGCGCAGGTCGGCTACGTGGATGCGGCTGAGGTACTCGTGCTCCTCGGGTGAGTGGGCCGCCCGCACCGCCGGGTCGGTGAACCATCGCACCACCACGTTGCGGGACTCCTCCCGCTCCGAGCAGACCGACCCGAACAGGAACCGGGCCATCTCGTTCTGGGCGAGCAGGTCACCGAGGTCGCCGAGGATCTGTGCGGGCGTGCCGACCAGCGCGTCGAGCAGATGCATCAGGCCGGGCCGGACGTGGTCGCCCGCTGCCCGCCCGGCCGGTACCGGATGACCCGCCAGGACGAACAGGTGGTCGCGCTCGTCGTCGGTGAGCCGCAGCGCGCGGGCCAGCGCCGCCAGCACCTGGGGTGACGGCTGTGAGCTTCGCCGCTGCTCGAGGCGCATGCAGTAGTCGGCGGACACCCCCGCCAGCTGCGCCACCTCCTCCCGGCGCAGGCCCGGCGTGCGCCGCCGTGGGCCTGCCGAGAGCCCGACGTCCGCCGGGCGCAGCTGCTCCCTGCGGCGGCGCAGGAAGTCGGCGAGCTCGGAGCGGTCCATGTCCCGAGCATCGCCTGTTCACCGCTCCTGTGCCACGGAGAGCCGCTCCTAGCCTCCGGGCATAACCGGCGCGCGCGGCACGTTCATCTCACAGTGATTGCAGATGCAACAATCCGGAGGCAAGATCGCAGGCAGTCGCGCGGCTCGACCCTCAGGGCATAAGCGAGGAGCCCTTGGAGTTGATAAGAATCAGTGACTGTTTAAGTTTCAACGACCGGAGGCAGGACATGCAGCTCGGCATCTTCTCGGTCGGGGACGTCACCCCTGACCCGACGAACGGCCGCACGCCGACCGAGGCGGAGCGGATCAAGGCGATGGTCGCGATCGCGCTGAAGGCCGAAGAGGTCGGGCTGGACGTCTTCGCGACCGGCGAGCACCACAACCCGCCGTTCGTGCCGTCGTCACCGACGACGTTGCTCGGCTTCATCGCCGCGCGCACGAAGCGGCTCGAACTCTCGACGGCGACCACGCTGATCACCACGAGCGACCCGGTGAAGATCGCCGAGGACTTCGCGATGCTCCAGCACCTCGCCGACGGCCGGGTGGACCTCATGCTCGGCCGGGGCAACACCGGCCCCGTCTACCCGTGGTTCGGCCAGGACATCCGCAACGGCATCCCGCTGGCCGTCGAGAACTACGCGCTGCTGCGCAGGCTGTGGCGTGAGGACGTGGTCGACTGGGAGGGCCGGTTCCGCACGCCCCTGCAGAGCTTCACCTCGACGCCGCGGCCGCTCGACGACGTGCCCCCGTTCGTCTGGCACGCCTCGATCCGCAGCCCCGAGATCGCCGAGCAGGCGGCCTACTACGGCGACGGGTTCTTCCACAACAACATCTTCTGGAACAAGGAGCATGTCCAGCGGATGGTGGAGCTCTACCGCGCGCGCTTCGAGCACTACGGCCACGGCCCGGCCGACCAGGCCATCGTCGGACTGGGTGGGCAGGTGTTCATGCGGAAGAACTCCCAGGACGCCATTGCCGAGTTCCGCCCGTACTTCGACAACGCGCCGGTGTACGGCCACGGCCCGTCCCTGGAGGACTTCACGGACCTGACGGCGCTCACGGTGGGCAGCCCGCAGCAGGTGATCGAGAAGACACTGTCCTTCCGCGAGATGGCAGGCGACTACCAGCGCCAGCTGTTCCTGATGGACCACGCCGGGCTGCCGCTCAAGACGGTGCTCGAGCAGCTCGACATCCTGGGCGAGGAGGTCGTGCCGGTGCTGCGCCGTGAGTTCGCCGCACTGAAGCCTGCCGGCGTCCCGGACGCCCCGACGCACGCGAGCCTGCTGGCGGCGGCCGCGTCCGAAACGAAGACCGAGGAGGTCGTTGCATGACAACTCGCACGATCGCCGTGGTGAGCGCCGGGATCAGCGTCCCGTCGTCGACCAGGCTGCTGGCCGACCGGCTCGCCGCAGCCACAGTATCGGCCCTGCGCGAGCGCGGGGTCGACACGAAGGTCGACGTGATCGAACTGCGCGACCACGGCCACGAGCTCGTCGACAACGTGCTGACCGGGTTCCCGAGGCCAGAGCTTCAGGCGGCCCTGAAGGCCGCGACCGACGCCGACGGCCTGATCGCCGTGACGCCGACGTTCTCGGCGTCCTACAACGGGCTGTTCAAGATGTTCTTCGACGTGCTCGAGTCCGACTCGCTCGCCGGGAAGCCGACGCTCATCGCCGCCACCGGCGGCACGGGGCGCCACTCCCTCGCGCTGGAGCACGCCGTACGCCCGCTGTTCGCCTTCCTGCGCGCGATGGTCGTGCCGACGTCGGTGTTCTCGGCTCCTGAGGACTGGGGCGCCGGTGACCGGACGGCCCAGTCGCTGGACCAGCGGATCGCCCGGGCAGCCGGGGAGCTGGCCGAGATAGTCGCCGCCCGCCCGGCGCAGAAGGCGGCGGACCCGTTCCTCGAGCCGACCCCGTTCGAGCAGCTCCTGAACGGCTCCTGACCCGGCAGCCCGGTCCGGAATGGACGATCGCTGAAGTTCACCCGCGGCTCCTGGTCAACCCGGGAGCCACGGCTCTACGATCCGCCGCCTGAGGATCTCGGAATCAACCGGGGCCGGACAGGAGACGCCGATGGCCGGGCTCACCGAGATGAAGGTCGACACCCTCCCCCGCGACCACGGCTGACGCCGATGCGGACCGTCGCGCTCCTTGCGTACGACGGGGCCCAAGTCCTCGACCTCATGGGCCCGGCCGAGGTGTTCTACGTCGCCGACCAGCTGGCCGGCGGCGGCATCTACGGCGTTCACATCGTCTCGGCCGACGGGCGCGACACCGTCAGCGCCTCGGGTCTTCGGATGGGCGTCGCTTCGTCGCTCGCGGAGCTCGACGGTCCGATCGACACGTTCCTGATCCCCGGCACGCCCCACTGGGCGCGTCTGATGGAGGACGAGCCGCTCCTCGCCGTGCTCCGCAGCGGGGCGGACCGGGCCCGGCGCGTGGCGGCCGTCTGCGCCGGCGCCTTCCTCCTGGGTTCCGTCGGCCTGCTGGAAGGCAGGCGTGCCACGACCCACTGGCTGTTCCTCGATGACCTCGCCGAGCGCTTTCCCGCCACCACCGTGGAGCGCAACCCGATCTTCGTGGGTGACGGGCGGGTGTTCACCTGCGCGGGCGTGACCGCCGGGATCGACCTCGCGCTGGCACTGGTCGAAGCCGACCACGGCCCCGACCTCACCCGGCAGGTGGCCCAGTTCCTCGTGGTCTTCATGCAGCGTCCGGGCGGGCAGGCCCAGTTCAGCGTCCGGATGCGGACACAGCCGCCCGCCCGGTCACCGCTGCGCGAGATCCTCGACGCCATCGTTGCCGACCCCGCGGGCGACCATCGGGTCGCCGCGCTCAGCGAACGGGCCGGGTTCAGCGAAAGGCACCTCGCCCGCCTGTTCCTCCGCGAGCTCGGCATGACTCCGGCCCGCTATGTCGACCAGGTACGGGTCGAGGCTGCACGCATGCTGTTGGAGGTGTCGGACGCACCGCTCGACACCATCGCGCGGCGGGCCGGGATGAGTTCCGCGGAGGCGTTGCGGCGCAGCTTCACCCGTGAGGTGGGCACCACACCGCACGCCTACCGCCAGCGCTTCCGCACGACCGGGGTGGCCGCGGGCACCGCGTGAGCCGGGCTCACGAGGCGATGTCCACCCCGTCGCCGAGGGGCAGCCAGCGCAGCCGACGTCGGAGGTCCTCCGGCGCTCCGGCGAACTCGCGATCGACGGCGTCCCGGCCCTGCGCGAAGTGCGCCCACCCCTCGTAGTGCACGGGGACGGCGGTGTGCGGCCGCACCAGGCGCACCGTCTCGACCGCCTGCTCGGCCGTCATGGAGTAGCGCACCGGACCCGTCACCGGGAACCGCACGCCCCCGAGGTGCAGGACCGCAATGCCGACCTGCAACCGGTCGGCGACCTGACGCACCCCGTCGTAGAGCACCGTGTCGCCCGAGATCCACAGCACCCCGTGCTCCTGACCGTCCCAGCGCAGGGCGAAACCGATCACGTCACCGACGATGACGCGGCTGGCGGGTGGGCCGTGGCGGCACGGTGTGGCGGTCACGTCGATCGTCGGCCGTCCTGCCGCCTCGAGCCTGGTGGTCTCCCACGGCCGCAGACCACGGACGCCCCTGCCCAGCCGCCCTGCCCCGGCCACGGTCGTGAGGACCGTGCCCGCCGACGGGAGCAGCGCACGCCCGGCGTCGTCCAGGTTGTCACCGTGGTGGTCGTGGCTGAGCAGCACGGCGTCGATCGGCCCGAGGTCCGGCGCCGCGATCGCCGGCCCGGTCAGCTTCCGCGACGACGTCCCCCAGCCGAAGGTGTACCGACGGCCGGGGGCGTCGAAGGTGGGATCGGTGAGCAGCCGCCAGCCGTCGATCTCGATCAGAGCGGTCGGCCCACCGATGTGGGTGATGCGAAGCCCGATCATGCCGGGGTCGTCGCTCCAGCGACCCTCGCGGTGGCGTGCCGGACGGCCCAGGCGAGGGCGTAGTCGGCGATCTCCTCCCACCCCTGCTGCGCGGGCAACAGGTGTGCCTTTCCGCTGAACTCCACCACCTCGGTGACCGTGTCGGACTTGTAGTGCTTGGCGTTCGACCACTGCACCTTGGGCGGCATGAGGTGATCCTCGGTGCCGGCGATGAACAGCAGGGGCGCACGGCGGTCGTTGTGGTAGTCGACCCAGGTGCCCTGGTGGCCCGGCTGCAGGTTGGCAAGCGCGGACTCGAAGAGGATCGAACCGGAAGCGGGGATGTGGTAGCGCTCGTAGAGCGCCTTCGACTCCTCTTCGGTGAAGGTGTTCGTGAACGCGTAGTGCCACTGCTCGTGGGTGTAGCCGACAGCCTTGTGCCGGTTGGCGGGGTTGCCCAACACAGGGAACGTCGCCTTGATCTGGCTCAGCGGCACCACGGGCACCCCCTCGGTGGGGGCCGAGTTCAGCGCCACCCCGGCGGCACCGAAGCCGTGGTCCAGCAGGATCTGCGTGAACGCACCACCTGCGGAGTGGCCCATCAGGATGGGTGGCGAGTCGAGGTCACCCACCACCGACTCGAGGTGCTCGACGATCCCCGTGATCGTCGCGGCCTCGATCGGGGACGGGTCGGCGTTGAGCGCCTCGACCTCCACCTCGTAGCCCGGGTAGGCGGGTGTGATCACGCGGTATCCGCGCTGCTCGTAGCGGGTGATCCAGTGCTCCCAGCTCCGTGGGGTCACCCAGAACCCGTGGATCAGCACAATGGTGTCCGGGGCCGTCGACTCGCTGCTCAAGATCGTCCTTTCGCCGGGTCTTCGACACGGAGCATCGGGCCGGCGGCCGGGCCGGACAAGGACACGAAACCCCTGTTTTCGGACATTCCACGCCCACCCGGACGTCGGGGGTCGCACAGGCCGAAGAAGCTCGCCTGCCCCACATCGGTGGCGCGCAGCGTGCGTGACACGCCTGGGGGAGCGAGGTGACCGACGGCCCGGCGCGGCTCAGGCGTAGCCGAGGACCCGCAGGTAGGTACTGAAGGCCGGCCGCGGCGGGATGATCCTACCCGCTTCGAACTCGGCGACGTCCTGTTCGCTGACGCCCGCGCGAGCCGCGAGCTCTGCGGCACTGACGTGCTTGATGGCCCGCAGCTCGCGCAGGACGCGACCGCAGTCGTCGGCATCCTCGGCAGCGGTGACGTCAGCGGAGGCAACGCACTGGGGGTATCCGTGGCGCGCTTTCATAAGCTCTCCTTTCGACGGTCCAGGTCGGACGAACGGCGGCAGTCGGGGGTCTGCCGCGCCGCGTGGCACTCTGCCGCATGATGTTCGCAATTGCCAGTCCTGCTCGGTGATCAGCACACTGCATGTCGCCGTGCGGCCACGCAGCAGGACTCCACAGGGCACGCCCCGTACTGTCATTTCATGCGATTCCTGAGAACGCCGGACGAAAGTTTCACCGACCTGTCCGATTTCGACTTCTCGCCCGAGTACGCCACCATTGTCGATGACTCCGGTGGATCACTGCGAATGGCGTACGTCACGGCCGGCCCGCCTGCCGGCCCCGTCGTTCTCCTGCTCCACGGCGAGCCCACCTGGTCGTTCCTCTACCGGTCGATGCTCCCGGTGCTGGTCAACGCCGGGTTCCGCGTGATCGCACCGGACCTCGTGGGCTTCGGCCGCTCCGACAAGCCCGCCGAGCAGTCCGACCACACGTTCGAACGGCACGTCCAATGGCTGGGCGCACTGCTCTTCGAGGCCCTGGACCTGCGCGATGTCACCTTGTTGGGCCACGACTGGGGCGGGGCCTTCGGCCTCGGTGTGGTGGCCGAGGAGCCGGGCCGGTTCTCCCACCTCATCATGTCCAACACAGGCATCCCCAATGGCCACACGGAGATGCCCCAGCAATGGTGGGACTACCGGCGGACCATCGAGACCTCCCCCGACCTCCGCATCTCCGCACTCATTCCGGAACTGGTCCAGAAACCATTACCGCCGGCCACTCTCGCCGCGTACGACGCCCCGTTCCCCGACGATTCTTACAAGGCCGGACCACGCGCCATGCCCGGCCTGGTACCCACCGCTCCCGACCATCCGACCGCCGCAGCCGCACGCCGGATCTGGACGGTTCTTTCCGAACTGCACATACCCCTGCTCTGCGCCTTCAGCGACGGCGAGGTGTTCACCAAGCCCATGGCTGCTGGGATGATCGAGAACTTCCCCGGAGCGGCCGGGCACGATCATCCCGACATCCCAGAGGCCGGTCACCTCGTGCAGGAAGACGCCGGACCGGCGCTCGCCAGGACCGCTGTCGAGTTTGTTCGGGCGTACTGACAGGTGCCTACTCCTGCCATCCGCCACGAGCGAGGATCTCGCCGATGACGGGCCATTTCGCCTCGGCGTAGTAGTTGACGTCGGGCCACTCCCGTTCAGCGAGCTCCCGCTTCGTCCTCTCGTAGAGATCACGGTCCGCGTCGTTCGCCCGGAGCCGCTCACGGAAGATCAGATACTTGCGGACCTCGGCGTCCTCCGGGGGATAGCAGTGCAGGTTCACCTGCTCGTCGGGTTCACCGATGCGCAGGCACCGATGACCGGGCTCGCGGACCCGCAGTTCATAACCCGCGGCCTCGAGATCGGGGAGAAAAGCCGGTTCGTCGTCCGGGTCGTCGATGCCCATCACGATGTCGACGATCGGCTTGGCCGCGAGACCGGGCACCGAGGTGGAGCCGACGTGCTCGATGAGCCGGGCCCGATCACCGAGGATGTGACGGAGCTCCGCCGCGCGGGAGGCGAAGCGAACGGGCCACTGGGGGTCGTACTCCGCGATCACGACCCGGGTCGGGCGCAGGCCACGCAGGAGCTTGGAGCTGAGGACGTCATCGGTGAGCGTTTCGCGGGACATCGGTGCAACCTCTCGATAGGCAGCAGGCCAACGTAGCGCCGCGCTCGAAGCGTGATCAACACGATTGCGATCAGTCGCGGTCGGGATCCGGATGGATGGCCACGAAGACCGACCACGGCCGCCCGTGCGGGTCGGGGGAACGCGCGGCGAACTCGTTCAGCACCTCGTCCAGACGCCGCACGAGGTCGGCGTGGCCCGCGGCGTCGAGCCGGAGCCCGAGCCGCGACACGGATAGATCCTCCTCGCCGACATCGGACGTGGTCTCCAGGAACGCCTCGATCATCGGCCGGCTCGACCGGTGGTCCTCCAGCATCCACGACTTGCGCGTGGCGCGGTACGGCACCGGCCGTGACCCGCGGGGACCCTCCTGGACGGGGAGCGCTTCGAGGAAGCCCGTGGCCGTGAGCGTGCGGACGTGGTGCAGGACGCTCGCCGGAGGACGACCCAGCCGCTCGGCCAACTGGGCGTTGGTCATCGGTTCGTCCAGACACATCCGAAGGATCCGCAACCGCAATGACGACGCCAGCGCCTTGGCCTCGGCGTCCGTAGCGGGCCGGCGCCCGAGCTCGGAAGGGTCCACAAGACCACGGTAGCGTTGCGAAGGTAACTGATTGACTTTTCCCAATCGGTCGCCGAACATCACATGGGTGATCCCGGCCGAACCCGCCACCCCGTCGCGGCTCCCCCGCTGGTACCGCACCAGCCTCGTAGGCCACCCCGCGGGCCGGGACTTCCGGCAACTCTGGATCGGCGACACGATCAGCCAGGTCGGCACGCAGGTCGGCACGATCGCGTTGCCGCTGCTGGCGGTATCCGTGCTCGGGGCGGACGAGTTCGAGATGGGCATGCTCGCAACATTCGAGCACCTCGCCTTCCTGGTCGTCGGTCTGCCTGCAGGTGCATGGGTGGACCGGATGCGCAAACGCAACGTGCTGATCGCGGGAGACCTCGTGCGCGGCGTCGCACTGCTGTCGCTGCCACTCGCATGGCTGGCCGGGGTGCTCACGTTCCCGCTCGTGCTCGCGGTCGCGACCGTCATCGGCGTCGCCACGGTGTTCTTCGACGTCGCCTACCAGAGCTACCTGCCCTCGCTCGTGCCGTCGTCGCGCATCAGCGAGGGCAACGCGAAACTGCAGGTCTCGCACTCCGTCGCACAGGTGGCGGGGCCGGGGCTCGGCGGCGTGCTCGTCCGCGCGCTCGGCGCACCGTTGGTGATCCTGGTGGACGCAGTCTCCTTCCTCGCCTCTGCCGTGTTCATCCTGCGCATCCGGCACCGGGACGAGCGCTCGTCCGGAAGCGATCGCCGCGCCCTGCACATGGAGATCGGCGAAGGGCTCACGTTCGTCTTCCGGCAGCCCTTGCTGCGTCGCATCGTCGCCACCACTGGCGCGTCGAATCTCTTCGGCGGCATCAGCAACGCGCTGCTCGTGCTCTACGCGATCCGCGACCTCGGAGTGGGCGAAGCCGGCCTCGGCCTCGCACTGAGCGTCGGCGCGATCGGCGGGCTCGCAGGCGCCCTCCTCGCCGGGCCCCTGATCAGGCTCGTCGGCGAGGGTCGCACGATCGCCATCGCCCTCCTGCCCGGCCTGCCTGCGCTCGCGCTCGTCCCGCTCGCCGCCGGTCACTCCCGTCCGGTCGCGATCGCGATGCTCGCGGCGTCGACCGCCGTGGTCGGCGTCGGCATCGTGGTCTACAACGTCGCCCAGGTGTCGTTCCGCCAACGCCTGTGCCCGAGGCGGTTGCTGGGCCGGATGAACGCCTCTGTCCGCTTCGTCGTCTGGGGGACGATGCCGGTCGGAGCGTTCCTCGGCGGGGTCATCGGCAGCGAGTACGGAGTGCTCACCGCGCTCTGGGTGGGAGTGGCGGGCCAGGCACTCGGCGCTCTTCCGGTGTTGATCAGCCCGCTCGTGCGCATGCGCGACCTGCCGAGACACCTTGACGAGCACGCCGACGCCGAGTCGACGCCGCAGAGCTGATCAATCACTCCTTCGTCACACAGCGGACGTCTACGGGACAGCCGTGACCCTGCTCGATGCGTCGCCTGATCGACGTATCAGAGACGTCCGGCGACCGTGCCGGGCGTGACACGGACCGCGACCGTCCCGGCGAGTCCCACGTTCGCCTCAGGAGTGGCCTCGACGTGCTCCGCGAAGGTCTTCCCGGTGTACTTGAGCGACAGTTCGTCCCGGAGCCAAAGGTCGGCCGCAGGATCGAAGGTCGCGGTTCCGCGGATCGCGGCGTAGCCGTACGGCGCGTCCGGCGGGAAGACGAGCACGCTCACGCGCGGATCACGGCGCAGGTTCCGTTCCTTGCGACTGCCCACGCCGATCATGAAGAGCACGTCATCGCCGTCCCGCGTCACCCAGACCACCGACTGCTGCACGCTGCCGTCGGGCTGGATGGTTGCCACGGTGGCGAAGATCCGGGAGTCGAGCACCTCCCGCAGTCTCTGCGTCGACACCCCCCGACATCACGTACGGCTGCCGGGGCGATGCGGGCACGGCTGACAGCAGCTTCTCGGTCTCGACGTACAACCGCCGGGCGGCCTCCAGGTCGAAGGAGGGCCCGGCAAGGCTGATCGGCTCACCCATCATCGAGGCGCTGATCGGCTCGGCAGGCGGGTCGTCCAGCATTGCGAGGATCGGCTCGATGCCTTTCTCGATTGGCGTGGCGGCCTGGCGCAACGACTCGATCTGAGCCTCGGTCTCCGGGTCGTACTCGCCGGAGAAGCTGGTGGCCACGGTGCCCGGGTTGAGAAGCACGTATCGCACCTTCCGCGACGGCCGGTTCACGGCGAACCCGACACCGAGCAGGTCGTTGAGCAGACCACCCTGCATCATCGCGTCCGTGCCGTGGTAGTTCCGCTCGAAGCCGAGGTCGTTCCAGCGGATCTCACCCGGACCGGCGCCCGGCCCGCAGACGTTGAGGATCATCGGCTCGTCCGCGGCGTCGAGCAGGTCGGTCATTCCGTAGCTCATGAGGAAACGGCTGAGATAGAAGAGCGCAAAGTTGCTCTCGAACCCCTCCTCCGTGACGGACCTCGTGGACCTGTAGTGCCGGGCACACAGCACCAGCGCGTCGATCTTCGGAAAGAGAGTTCCGATCTCGCCGATCACCCTCCTCGTCTCGGCAACCAGGCTCAGGTCGGCGAGGACGAAATGGGCTCGCCCTGCAGCACCGAGTCGCGCCGCCGCGTCGAGGAAGGCGGCACCCTTCTCGGCGTTGCGTCCGACGATCGCCACTTCGTCGCCCCGGCCGAGGCGGGCAAGAGCAACCCCTCGCCCCATGCCATCCGTGCCACCTGTCACCACGACCGTCTTCCCATCCATTGAACTCACGAGTTCAACGTAGTGTCCTCACACGTATCGTTGCAACCAGCACGTCCAGTGCATTGAACCGATGAGTTCAGATCGCGCAGTACGATCTGGCAGTGCGCACAACCTCAGCCACGTCCGGGCGCAACGCCGCACGCGGACGTATCGACAAGCGGCAGGCGATCCTGAGCGCCGCGGTCGCCGTGTTCTCGCGCGAGGGATACGCCCAGGCCGGGGTGGACGTCATCGCTGCCGCGGCCGGCGTCGCCAAGCCCACCGTCTACAACCACTTCGGCGACAAGGAGAACCTGTTCCGTCAGGCGATCGCAGCCGACTCAGACCGGGCGCTCGCCGAGCACCTGGCCGTGGTCGAGCAGTTGCAGGACACCGGTGGCGACGTGAGGACGATGCTCGAAGACGTGGGACACCACATGCTCGAGTGCTACTGCGACGACCGGTCCTGGGCGCTGCGGCGCCTCCTGTACGCCGAGCTCACCCAGTTCCCCGACCTGATCGACATCGTCCGTGGGCACGCGGCGGATCGCGTCACGGATGCCCTGGCGGACAAGCTGGCTCGCCTGTCCCTGGCCGGCCGACTGGGCCGACTCGATCCGGCCCAGGCCGCCGAGCAGTTCGTGGCACTGCTCACCGGTCCGATGGAGGCACGCGCGCGGCTGGGCACCCGGCGAGTCCCGGACGACGAACTGTGGGCCGTCACGCGGGCGGCGGTGAGCACTTTCCTACACGCCTTCGGGGCGGAGCCCGTATAGATCGCACGAGCTGGATCTGCCTGAGACGGTCTCAGCGTTGCGCCCGTCACCTTCGGCCGGGTCGTCCACCAGGTCCGTCTCACCGACAGCGGTGCCGAGATGCGCAGCCGGTGCTTGCTCGACCACCCGAAGCACCTGGATCTGCCGCCTTTGTCCGTGGCTGCCCCTCCCGAAAACCGCGCACCTTCGGCCGAACCCGGCACGGACGTGCTCGGGCGTCGCTCTGCTGAATCACGGCGCCGCGCAGATGAATGATCTCGCGTCGTTTCTCCCCGCCCTTGACGAGGAGTTCAACGGCATGCCGTGGCTCCGCCACCGCGATAGTTTTGCTCGAGGAGGAGAAACATGAAGCCGCTGCCGACAACAGAACGCGGGCGCCGTAGCCGCATGGCGATCGTCTCGGCGGCGGCGAAGCTCATGCACGAGCGAGGGCTGGCCGCACCATCGATGGACGACGTCCTGGCGGCCAGCGGCGCGGGGAAGTCGCAGCTGTACCACTACTTCGGCGGCCGGCAGGACCTCCGTGTGGCCGTGCTGCATCACCAGTTCGATCTCGTGATCGCTGCGCAACCGGCGCTGCGCGACCAGACGTGCGACGACATCCGCCGCTGGCGCGACGAAGTGCTGGCCGCCCACCGGTCGAGCGGCCTCGGCACCTGCCCTCTCGGCACCTTCGTCGGCCAGACCGACGGCGACCAGGTGCTCCAGGACACGCTTGCCGGTCTGTTCGCACGGTGGCAGGACGCGATCGCCGGGCTCGTGGCGCGAGCGCAGCGCACCGGCCGGGCCGATCCGGAAACCGACCCTGCCGCGGCCGCTCTCTCCCTGCTCACAGCGTTGCAGGGCGGCATCATGCTCGCTCACCTGAGACGTGACCCGGCGCCGCTGCAAGACTCGCTCGACACTGCCATGAGCCCGCTGCTCATCCGCACATCGCAGTGACTCCGTTCCGCAACAGACGCAGCGACGTCGCAGCCCGTCGCGCGTCCTCGCAGCACGCCGGGACGCTGCGAGGTCACCACACGCGCTGCGAGGTTGCCGCGCTCGTCCTGACCCGGCCGCTGCCCGGCGGCTGCACCTGGACTTCGTCGTGGACGACCTTGACGAGGCCGAGGCGCACCTGTGCTCGATGAGCGCTCGCCTCGCGGAGGTGCAGCCCGGTGGTGATCGCTTCCGAGTGCTCATCGATCCCGCAGGGCACCCGTTCTGCCTCGCCACCTCTCAGGCGGCATCGACACCGAGCGGCCAGGTGCGCGAAGTGGATAGGAGCAGGCAAGGCGCCTGAAGTCGGAGCGCTCGCGTTTTCGTCACCTTGGCAATAATCGCGAACGGCGCCGGTCGACCTTTCCATCATCGGAAGCTGCATCATCTCGGTGGTGCGGTGAACGTGAGAAGGTAACGCCAGAAGAGTCCCCGCCGGAGCCGGAATCCGGGGATCAGGCGGCCGGCCGTGTCCCGGATATCAGCGAGCGTCATATTCGCCGGGGTGATGGGCGCAGACATCGGCAAGGGAGGCGCGGCCGCTGGTTGCGGCTCCGATACAGACCGATCGCCATGTTCGCGCTGCCGCAGGACCCAGGGGTGGTAGTAGTTGTTGTGGTTCCAGGCGTGAGCGGCGTTGAACCGGTTGATCCGGGTCACCAGCTGTTCGGGCAGCACGAGACCATCGTCCCGGGTCGACGTGGCGCGGCATCTGGGATTGGGCCGAGACCTGGGATGCAGGCAGTCGATCGAGAGCCGAGGAGCGACGTGACCGCTTATGTCGTGGTGGAGATCCAGGTGCACGACCCGGAGCTGTACGAGCAGTACAAACCCATCGCGGCGAATTCGATCGAGCTGCACGGCGGCCGGTATCTCGCTCGGGGCGGCGAGACCGAGCTGCTGGAGGGCGACGTTTCGCCGGCGAGGATCGTCATCCTCGAGTTCCCCGACGCGGCCGCGGCACGCCGCTGGTACCACTCGGCCGAGTACGCGGAGGCGCTCAAGATCCGGGAGCGGGCCTCGGTCGGCCGCCTGATCGTGGTCGAGGGACTGGCCTGAGAACAGTCGACCGGGTTCGCCGAGGGTCGGTGCGACGCCTTCACCATGTGCACATCGGCGCTGCCCTCAATGGGAATCCCCTCGCCGTTGAAGCCGGCGCCGGCGCCCAATGTCCAGCCGGGACGAGGCTTCCCGAAAGGCCGTGCCTACTTCCGCGGGACGGCGTTGATCCACAGAAAGAGCGGCATGCGTTCCCATCGCGCCCGGACTGGGTCGTGCCCGTTGAGGCGGGCCGGGCGGGGCTCACGCAGTGATGTGATGGCAAGTCCCGCGACCTGAAGAGCGGCGACGTAGTCCTCCAGAGGGTATGACCACCCGGCAAAGTGCATGGTGCGGCCCGCTCGGGATTCCGTGCCGGTGAAATGGCTACGTCCGAAGTAGGTACCGGGGACCACGAAGGGGGCGTCGGGTTCGACGCCGGCGAAGGAGCCGCGGTCGACGAAGGGGTGAACGATCGAGATCGTCAGGACGCCGTCGTCGGCGAGCACGCGGGCAGCTTCAGCCACCGCGGCCGCCATGTCCGGCACGTCCATCAGCATGTTGTAGGCAACGACTCGGTCGAACGCGCCGTCCTCGAACGGCAGCGAGGTCGCGTCGGCGACCATGTAGCGCTGTTCGGAGCCTGCCGCTTCCGCCGCAGCGACGAGGCTGGGCGAGATGTCGGTTGCGGTGACGTGATGACCCAGGGCGGTGAGATCGCGGGCGATCCGGCCCTCACCGCAGCCGATCTCCAGCGTCGCGACGCCCGGCCCGGGCAGGAACTCCCGGAAGGCATCGCGGTAGTACCAGTAGGCGTCGTGCTCGGGTGCTCGGGCCCAGTCCGTCCACTCGTTCGCGACCTCTTCCCAGTGTCTTGCTGCGTCGTGCTCGGCCGGCCGATCGATCATGCCGACAGCGTTCCCGCGGGCGACGAACCGCCGCAACGGGGTTCGAGCCATCACGATCCAGCGCCGTCGCGTGCTGTCGGTCGGCAGATCGACCGCTGGGAGCCGACCTCTTGACAACGTACAACCGATTAGTTGTATATTTTGCCCGTGACCGAGACCGACGAGGAGCGGGCAGACGCCCTGTTCCACGCACTCGCCGACCGGACCAGGCGCGACATCATGCGCAGGGTGCTGGCCGGGGAGCACTCGGTCTCAGCTCTCGCGACGAAGTACGACATGAGCTTCGCGGCGGTGCAGAAACACGTCGCCGTCCTGGAGAAGGCCGGCCTGCTCACCAAGCGGCGCAACGGTCGCGAGCAGCTGGCCAGCGGCGACGTGTCGGCGGTGCGGTCGGTGGCGTCCATGCTCACCGAGCTGGAACAGGTCTGGCGTGGCCGCATCGCACGCATCGACGAGCTGATCGCATTCGACACCACAACCCACCCCGACCAGGAGGACTGAGCCATGCCCGTCACCGACGTCAAGCACGATCTGGACAGCCGCACCCTGACCATCACCGCCGAGTTCGCCGCCCCGGTGGAGCGGGTCTGGCAGATCTACGCCGACCCGCGCCAGTTGGAGAAGGTCTGGGGCCCGCCGTCGCACCCGGCGACCGTCGTCGAGCACGACCTCACCCCCGGCGGCCGGGTGAACTACTTCATGACCAGCCCGGAAGGTGAGAAGTTCGCCGGGTACTGGACGGTCACGGCCGTCGACGAGCCGCGGAGCTTCTCGTTCGAGGACGGGTTCGCCGACCTCGAGTTCAACCCGAACCCCGACCTACCGATCGCGTCGAACGTCTACACCTTCACCGAGCACGACGGCCGCACGCACGCGACGTACGTGGCTACGTACGCCACCGTGGAAGGCCTGCAGAAGGTATTGGAGATGGGCGTCGTCGAGGGCTCCAGAGGGGCGATCAACCAGATCGACGAGTTCCTCGCCTCCTGAGGCGCCAGGCCGCGGCGGCCGGTCTCGATCAGAGAACAGCCGGTCGGACGGCCGCCGTGGCGTTCGGCGGCAATGCCACGATCAGGATGTTGCGCTGCGGTGGGAGCGGACGAGCACCAGCCCACCGATGATCATGCCGATCAGCCCCAGCACCAGGGCCACGATGGCTCCAGCCAGCCCGTTGCCGGTACCGAGACCACCGGCAGAGTTGGCCATATGCAGCCCTCCGATCGCTGCGCTGATCAGTCCCAGCCCCAGGCCCACGATGGCCCCGGCTCGCCCGTTGCCGACGCCGATGCGACCGGCGGAGCGGGCCAGTGCCAGCCCACCGACGACCACGCTGATCAACGCCAGCACGGCGGCTACGGTGGGCACCGTTCGCCCGGAGCCGATGTCGTAACCACCGACGGCGACGGAGACGTGCGCGGCCTGTTCGACAAGCAATTGACGGACAGTCATCGAGGATCCCTTCGGTCGGATAAACGAGTGCCGGCAGCGCATGCACCACGCCTGATGCGAATACTGGTTCTCAATGCGGCAGGCCTGGAATTCACGGATCGGTCGCGCGGTCGGTGCAGCGATGCGTGAGCGAGAGCGATGGTGGTTGCGGGGGCGGCGTCTGCGCATCGGGCGCCAGTCGTGTTCCCCGGCTGATGCCCGCGGGGTACGGTCGATCGCCGGTAGTAGACGCTCTCAACCGGTGCGGTAGTGCCGAGACACCGCGCCCGGTGGATGCGCACCCACGGCGGCACCCGCGAACATGGGGCCGGGCGACGGGTGCCCGGATCGAGGGCGGAATGGTCAACACCATGCGTGAGGCCGTGCGTCGCGGCGCGCTGTCGCCGGTGGTGGCCGACGCGAGTCTCGGCGCTTGCGTGGCGGTGGGATTTCTCGCCGCCGCGTTCGCCGGGGTCGACCCGGTAGTGGCAAATACCCGCGCGCTGGACGCCGGAGCGGTAGCTCTGGGCGCGACGGTCGCAACTGCGGTCGCGGTGCGCCGCCGCTACCCGATCGCGGCGTTGGCCGTGCTCAATGCGGTCTCCGTCATCTGGTTCCTCGGCGCCTATCCCGGGCGTCTGGTCACCCTGGCCCCGCTGATCGGCTGTTACACCCTCGCGGCCTATCGGGGGTGGCGGTGGGGCCTCGCGGGCGCCGCGTTCACCGCGCTGATCCAGATCGTCGCGATCCGGTTGGTGCTCGGCGACACCGAGACCGCCGGCGTGGTCCCCTTCGCGGTGCTGTTGGTGGCCACTGCGGGCAGCGCAGGCGCGGCCGCTGGGTACTACCGGGCGGTTCTCGCAGCCACCCGCGCCCAGCTCGCTCGGGAAATCCAGACACGCGAGGAGCGGGCGCGCCTACTTGCAGCCGAGGAACGGCTGCGCATCGCACGCGAGCTGCACGACGTCTTCGGGCACGCCATGGCCACGATCAGTGTGCAGGCCGGAGTAGGTCTGTACGTCATCGAGCAACGCCCCGGGCAGGCCCGCGACGCACTCGCAGCGATCAAGAAGATCTGCGACGACGGCCTCACCGACGTCAAGACCATCCTCGGCATCCTGCGTGCCGACACCCCGACGGTGGAGGAGGAACCGCGCGCGCCCCGGGGCGGGCTCGACCGGCTCACCGACCTGCTCCACACCGCCGAGGCCGCAAACCTTCAGGTGGAGCTGAACGTCGAAGGCGAGCCGCGGCCGCTGCCCGCCCCCGTCGATCTGGCCGCCTACCGGATCATCCAGGAAGCGCTGACCAACGTGCTCCGCCACGCCGAGGCCCACACCGTCCAGCTGACGCTCACGCATGAACCGTCGCGGCTCCTCATCCGGATCCGCAACGACGGGCCCACGACCAGCGCGGACACCCCGTGCGGACACGGCATCGACGGGATGCGCGAGCGTGCCCGTGCGCTGTCCGGCCGGCTCACCGCCGCTCCCCACCCCGACGGCGGCTTCGAAGTACGCGCCGAGTTGCCCATCCCGAACCCGCGATGATGTCGACGTGCGCCCGAGTCACCCGATGACCGAACCCATCCGCGTGCTCATCGCCGACGACGAGGCCCTCGTGCGGGGCGGCTTCCGGGTACTCGTCGACACCGAGCCAGGCATGATCGTGGTCGGCGAAGCCGGCGACGGCGCCACCGCGGTGGAGCTGACCCGGCAGACCCGCCCCGACGTCGTGCTGATGGACATCAGGATGCCCGGCGTCGACGGCCTGAGTGCCACCCACCAGATCGCCGCCGACCCGGATCTCGCCGGCGTCCACGTGCTCATCCTCACCACTTTCGACCACGACGAGTACGTCATCGATGCGCTGAGCGCCGGCGCCGCCGGCTTCCTGATCAAGAACACCGAATCCGTCCAGTTGTTGCGCGGTATCCGTGTGGTCGCCGGCGGCGAAGCACTCCTGTCCCCCGGGCTGACGCGGAGGCTGATCGCCCAGCTCACCGCCCGAAGCCCTACTCCGCGAATCGACGCTCGCGCACTGGCCCAGCTCACCACCCGCGAAAGGCAGATCGTCGGACTGGTCGCCCAGGGACTGAGCAACACCGAGATCGCTACGACGCTGACCATCAGCCACGCCACCGCCAAGACGCACGTCAGCCGCGCCATGACCAAGCTCGGCGCGCGCGACCGCGCTCAGTTGGTGGTCCTGGCCTACCGACACCGCCTCGCCGAACCACCCGCCCCCGCCCCATGACCGCCGGCGGCCAGTGAGGATGCGGCCGTTGCGGCTGCTGGATCCGTTGGAGCTCTCAGTCGAGTCGCACCGAGGTGCGAATCACCGTGCAGTTCTCGACGTCGAGGAATTGGACGCCGGCGTGTTCGGTCGCTCGGGCCCTCAACTGCTCCGCGACGGGCCAGAACGCGTCGGCGGCCGTCAGGTTCTCCCAGCTCGATACGACCATTCCGTGGCCGGTGTCGCGGTTGAACAGCAACTGGAAGCTGCACACACCATCGGCGCTCTTGACCCGGGGCACTGCTCCCTCGCGCATGTTCGTGATCGCCTCGTCGACCCTGGCGGGCTCCACCAGGAACCGTGAAAGCCGTAACAGGGCGCCTCTGGCCGGGATGGAGCGCCGGAAGCCGGCCACCACCTCGAAGCGCTCGATGCTCATCTCGGCGCGGGCCATGTCGGCGGCACGCGCCCGTGACTCGGCAAGTGCGGACTCCGCGTTCATCATCGATTCGCGGCTGTCCCAATAGGATGCGCCGATCAGCAAGCCGCCGGCGGGATCGGCAGCCACCCCGAAACCACGGTTGCCCGGTGTCGCTTCGACGGCAGCCCTGACCTCTCCATCCACATACTCGATCGCGGCCTCGATCTTGTCGCGATCGCCTCGCAGTGTGGTGTATCGAGCGAACATGTCGGTGCCCCTTCTCTGTTCCGTCCCCCCTCCGACCGAGCGAAACGAGTCCTGCTTTCGAGAGTGTTCGCCTGCGCACGTCTCGTCAGGAGTGCTGCGAGGTGCGCGACGGACCAGCGTGCTCGCGGCGGCTGGGACCCACAAGGGCCCGGATCGGGGGTCACCCGGCGTCGTCGGTAACGCCGTGATCTCCGAGCGGTGTCGGTCCGGGCAGCGCCCGGCCGCAGGAGGCACGTGTCGGCTGATCCATCACGCCTTCGACCGATGATTTGAGCACGGGGCTGTGGTCGTGTCTGTGACAGCACGCGAACGGGCGTCGCCCGTCGCACCCACCGGCCCTCTCCAAGGGAGACGACGTCGTGATCGCGAACCAGACCCCCGCCGACGAGTACCGCGAGATCGCCGACCGCTTCACCAAACTCGTCGAGGGTGTGCCCGACGATGCAACGTGGAATCGCCAGTCCCCCGTCCCCGAATGGACCGCCCGCGACGTTGTGGGTCACCTTGTCGAGTGGTTCCCCGGATTCCTGGCCGCCGGCGCAGGCGTCACGCTGCCGCAGGGGCCCGGCGTCGACGAGGATCCGGTCTCCGCCTGGCGCACCATGAGCGACGGCGTCCAGGCCGTCCTCGACGACCCTGCCTCGGCCGACAAGAAGCTGGTCAACCCGCACATCGGCGAGGTAGCGCTGCCGACGGCGATCTCACGGTTCTTCACCAGTGACGTGTTCATGCACAGCTGGGACCTCGCCCGCGCCACCGGTCAGGACGAGACCCTCGACCCTCAGCGCTGCGCATTCCTGCTGGAAGGAATGCAGCCCCTCGATGACCTGCTGCGCTCGAGCGGGCAGTACGGGCCCAAGGTCGACGTCCCCGACGACGCCGACGTGCAGACCAGGATGCTCGCCTTCATCGGCCGCGACCCACGCTGAGCGTCGCTCACACAGAAATCGACGCGTTGAACGCGTCGGCGGCGGGCATGCCGTCCGAGTAGGGTCTCGGACAGCATGTGGTTGCGCCTAGGGTTCCGCCTGCTGCCTGCCTACCAGCCCACAACCAGGGTGGTCGGGGTCTGGACCGAGCGGCGCCACGGCCGCCCGACCGTCGGGTCGGGGCCGGTCGACACCTGACGGGATAAAAACCCCGAGGGCTCCGTGTTCGACGTGCCCATCTTCGGATGGCACCGACGCCAAGGAGCCTCCTCGGTGGCCGCTGATGTTGCTGTCCTTCCCCTCTCGACTGCTGTTCCTGCCCTCGGCGATGGCCACGCGCTGTCCGCCGGTGTCGTCGCACTCACGCTGTTGGCCGCGTTCCTGCACGCGGTATGGAATGCCGTCGCCCATGGCGTTCCCGACCGTCTCGTGGGGTTCGCGCTGATCGGGGCGGCCTACGTCGTGATCTGTGGGGGCGCCGTGCTGGTGCTGGGCCTGCCGCCCGCCGCGGCATGGCCCTTCATCCTGGCCTCGGCCGTCCTTCACGTGGTCTACAACCTGCTGCTGTGGGCGAGTTACCAACTCGGCGAATTCAGCCACGTCTACCCGGTCGCGCGCGGGACCGCGCCGTGGGTGGTCGCGATGATCGAGGTGGCGCTGGGTCACGTCCCGCCGGTGGTGCAGTTGGTCGGGATCGCCGTGATCTCCTTCGGACTGATCAGTCTGGCGCTCGACGGAGGCCGTCTCTCACGCGCGGCGCTGCCCGCGTTGGGTGCCGCAGTGGCCACGGGGGTCTGCATCGCCGGCTACACCGTGGTCGACGCCGCGGCGGTCAGCACGACACCGGTGCTGGTCTACGCGGCGTGGATGTTCCTGCTCCAGGGCCCGGTGATGCCGGCGATAGCGCTGGCCCGCAGGAAGCAGGGCCTGTTCACCCTGGCACGACCGGTACTGATCGCGGGGCTCGGCGGCGGGGTGATGTCGCTCGCCGCGTACGGGTTGGTGCTCGTGGCCCAGACCAGCGGGGCGACCGCAGCCGTCGCGGCGCTACGCGAGACCAGCATCGTCGTCGGAGCCATCATCGGCACGGTCTTTCTCGGTGAGCGCTTCGGGATCGGTCGTGCTGCTGCCGCTGCGGTGGTCGCAGCCGGCATCGTCGTGGTCAACTTGTGAAGCGGAACGCCCCGCGGCGCATTGATCCAATCGGAGCGCGGCAATGCCGGGCGACGAGGTCGCCCGCGCGCGCCCGGTTCGGGGACTACCCTGCCGACGATGAGAGCGCTGCGATCGGCGCTGGCCACCGCAGCGGTGCTGGCCGTTGTGGTCAGCGGCTGCGCAGGCGGCGGCTCGAACACGAACGGCGCCATGGCCGCGGCGGCCGCCGACCCGGCGCTGACTGCAGACCCGGCGACGACGTCGGTCGAGCTCTCGGTTCCCCAGGCCAACGCGACGCCGCCGTTCGACGCACCACACGACGTCCAGGTCCCGGTGGGGTGGAACGCCTCGGTGTGGGCGCGCATCGCCAACGCACGCTACGAGGTGTGGACGCCCGCGGGCGACCTGCTGGTCAGCCAGCCCAACGACGGCACCGTGTCGCTGCTGAGCCCGGGCAGCGATCCCAGCGCCGTGCCGCAGCAGCGGGTCCTGCTGGCAGGCCTGACCCAGCCGCAGGGTCTGGCCTTCGACACCTGGCACGGCCAACGCGTGCTGTACGTGATCGAGTCCGATCGGCTCGACCGCTACCCATGGTCGGCCGCAGGCCCGGGCACCCGTACGACGGTCGTCGATCACCTGCCCGACCTCGAGCCCGGCGGGGACGACGTGCACCGCCTGAAGTCGATCGTCGTCGGGCCCGACCACACGCTCTACCTCCCGCTGCCGAGCTCGACGAACGCCGGCCCCGCCGACCAGCAGATGAACCCGCCACGCGGCACCGTCGCCACCGTCGATCCCGACACCGGCAAGCTACGCATCTTCGCGCGCGGGATCCGCAACGGCGAGGGCCTGGCGTTCGCGCCCGACGGGTCGCTCTGGGTCGCGGTCAACAACCGCGACAACATCGCCTACCCGTTCCACCGCGCCTACGGCGGCCAGCCCGACGCGTTCGGCAAGGTCATCACGGGCTACGTCACCGACCATCCGCCGGAGGAGGTGGCGCGCCTGACGCCGGGCCGCGACCTCGGCTGGCCGACCTGCAACCCGGATCCCGACGTCGATCCCGGTGTCGCGGGCACCGCGCTGGACGAGACCGATCCGCCGTACACGCCCGACGCGCAGAACAACCCCGATGGAAAGGTCCGCAGCTGCACGGGCCTGACGCCGATCGAGCGCGGGATCCCGGCCCACAGCGCACCGCTCGGGCTGCATTTCCTGCCCGCCGGCACGCTGGGCACCGACCGTGGCGAGGGCGCGGTGCTCGCGCTACACGGCTCGTGGAACGCGCAGCCGCCGCGCGCGCCCGCGGTCGTCTGGATGCCGTGGGACGCGACCGGCAAGACGCTCGGCGCGCCCCAGACCATCCTCGGCGGCTTCCAGGACGCCAAGGGCGATCGCTGGGGCCGCCCGGTCGACAACGTGATCGGGCCCGACGGCGCGCTCTACGTCAGCGACGACAACTCCGGCGCGATCTACCGCCTCACGCCGAAAACGAAGTAGTACCGCGAGATCGTGACCGGTGATCAACGCAGTGACCGGAACGCGGCCCGTACCTCGGTCGTGTAGAGCTCCGGTTCCTGCCAGGCCGCGAAGTGGTTGCCCTGGTCGACTTCGTTGAAGTAGATGAGGTTCGAGTAGGCCTGCTCTGCCCAGCTCCGCGGCGCTTGATAGAGCTCTCGGGGAAAGACGCTCACCGCGGCCGGGATGGTGACTCCTTTGACATCGAAGAAGCCGAGCTTGTTCTCCCAGTAGAGACGACCCGAGGAAACCCCTGTGTTCGTCACCCACATGAGCGTGATGTTGTCGAGGATCTCGTCTCGTGTGAGGTTTCCTACGGGGTCGCCTTCGAAGGCCCGTGCGATGTCCTCGTAGCTTAGCGCGTCGTGGTCGATCATCCAGGCGGCGAGGGCGACGGGCGAATCAGCGAGGCCGTACAGCGTCTGCGGGTGTAGTCCCATCTCGGTCGCGTATCCGATGCCCTTCGCGAAAAAGAAGCTCAGCTGCTCCCACGCGCGGTTCTCCTCGGCTGACAGGCCGACTGGTGCCGGGCCCCCGGACACGAGTGCCTTCGAAACGTCAGGTGGGAGCGCGCCGGGCATGTTGGAGTGGATGCCGAGCAACCCCGGAGGAGCCTGCGCACCCATCAGGTCCGTGATCAGCGCACCCCAGTCGCCGCCCTGGGCGAGGTAGCGGGTGTATCCGAGGCGCTTCATCAGCTCGGCCCAGGCTCGAGCGATGCGCTCCGGGCCCCAGCCGGTAGCGGTCGGCTCGCCTGAGAACCCGTAGCCCGGCATCGACGGAACCACCACATCAAACGCGTCCTCCGCGTCGTCGCCGTGTGCCGTCGGGTCGGTGAGTGGGCCGACGACGTTCAACATCTCGATGACCGAGCCCGGCCAGCCGTGAGTGATGATGAGCGGCAATGCGTTCTCGTGCGGTGACTTGACGTGGATGAAGTGGATGTCGAGCCCATCGATCTCGGTCATGAACTGAGGCAGTGCGTCAAACCTCGCCTCGAGCCTGCGGAAGTCGTAGTCGCCGGCCCAGTAGCGCACGAGTTCCTGCATCGTCGCGAGCTGCACGCCCTGCGAGGCATCTACCACGGTCTCGCGTTGGGGCCAGCGCGTCGCCGAGAGGCGCCGGCGCAGATCGACCAGTTCCTCTTCCGGAACATCGACACGGAAGGGGCGGACTTCAGTTGCTCTGGACATCGATCTCTTCCTTTCCGCGGATTGATCGACCTGATGAGCTGCCGCCCGGACGGGGTGCAACCCCGGGAAGGTCCGCGCGGCCATGACGGCTCCCGCCCGGACTTCGAGCTCTTCCGCCGTCGCGCGCCGAAGCCGTGCAGCATCCGCGGGAGGCCGAATCGGGCACCTTCTGGGTGCAGCGTCCCCGCGGCGCCGGCTGATGGCCTCACCCATCGGAGATGAGCGGCGTCAGCGCGGCATCGTTTCCGCTGTGACGTACAGAGACGGCGTCACTCGTCGGGCGCGAAGGCCGGCAATACGCACCTAGCGTGACTACGTGCCACGCGATCATCCATCCAACCCGACGTCGTCGGAGCCACGTTCCACGTGTGCCCGGCGGCGCTGGTCACCCCAGCACGTCGTGCTCGCCGCGGCGAGCGCCGTCTTCGCGCTGGGATGTGCGGTGCCGAGCGCGTCCCCGTCCGATCCGTCGAGACCCATCTCCACGGCCGTACGGGACGGTTGGTGAGCCGCCCGGAGACCGCACGGTTTTTCTGCCCGGCGATCACCCTTTGATCTGCCACCTCCACGTCCACCTCACCGTTCCGAGGCACTGGGCGGCGCGGGCGGCATGCAGCGAGCCCGGATCGGACCTCGGCGACCGGTCCGTCCGGGCGTGGCCCCTGGTCCAGGCCTCCGCGGGGGATGCTGCTCAGTGGTGCTCCACTGCCACGGGCAGCCGCATAGCGGGCTCAGTCCTTCCCGGACAGGTGCTTGCCGAAGAAGGTTTCCACGCGCTCCCATCCGTCGATCGCGGACGCTGGGCGGTATAGCGGCATGTCGACAGAGAAGAATGCGTGCCCCGCCTCGTCATAGCGGTGGAACTCGTACTCCTTGCCGTGGGTCTGCATGAGCCTCTCCAGCTCGTCGACCTCATCCGCCGACGGATAGGTGTCCCTGCTACCGAAGAGCCCGAGCACCGGGGCGCGCAGCTCGGCCACGCGGCCGGCGAGCGGCTGGACCTGCAGCGCGTGACCGTCGGGCGGCGTGCCCACGACGAAGGATCCGTAGCAGTCGACGGCGCCCTGGATATCCAGCTCCAGGGCGGTCAGGAACGCCTGGCGGCCCCCGGCGCAGTAGCCGATGGTGCCGACCTTGCCGTTGGAGGTGGGTTGGGCGCGCAGCCAGCGCACCGCACCCGCGGCGTCGCCCACGAAGCGCACGTCCGGCACGCCGCCCTGCGCCCGAGCCGTGGCCGCGGCGTCGTCGGGCTCCACACCGGGTGCCTCGCGGCTGTAGAGGTTCGGGCAGATGGCGTTGTAGCCGATGACGGCGAACCGCCGCGTGATCTCCTTGGTCTCGCGGTCGTAGCCGGGCATGTGGTGAATCACCAGCACGCCTCCGCGACTTCGGCGGTCCATGGGGCGCGCCGCGTAGGCCTCGATCTCGTCGTTGTCGGCACCCTGGATACCCACCGTTTCGGCGAGCACGGCGTCATAACGCACGAAAGCACGTCTCCCTCGGTCGTCACGGTCCCGGCGTGGGATGGCAGGGCTCAGCTGATTGATCGGCGAGCCGAGTAGCTCGCGGAGAACCGTCTCCATCGGACTGCTCCGCGATATCCGCTTGTGCAATATCGACGGAACAGTCCCTGATCGACCGTGCGCCCCGAATCACCACTCTGGCACGTCGGCGGAGGCGTGAGCGAGACGATCTGTTGACGTCTCAGGTGGGCGCATCCGGCAGGCGTACGGCGAGCCATGAGGGCATCAGATGTCGGTACCGAACGCGGCGACCGGCGGCGAAATTGGCCCAGTAATCCGTCGTGGGAATGTCCCAGATCCCAGCACCACGGGCACGTAGCGTCGCGGGCGTGACAACGAACAACGCGCGGGTTGATACGAATATCTCCCGGACCACGCACCGCGCACGAACTGAATGAAGCGTGCCCGACGGCCTACAAGGCCATGATCCGCAGAGCGACACACCGAAACCCGAACACCCACATTCACAGTAGAAATCCGACAGAAGGAGAGCAGGACGTGAACAAGATGGTCAAGATGGGATTGGTATCCGTGCTGGCGTTCAGCAGCGTACTGGCGTGCAGCAGTGGCCAAGCGTCCAACAACGCCCAAGCACCCAGCAGTGCCGCCCACGCGCCCGACAGTGCCCATGACCAGGACGGGGTCCGTCACACGAAAGCGGGGACAGTGACACGTCTGATGACCCAAGAGCTTCCCGACCTGCCCGGCAAGGAAGGCATGATCGAAATCGTCGATTTCGCCCCAGGCGAAACCTCCCAGGTGCATCGGCACAATTCCGATGTTTTCGTCTACGTGCTCGAAGGAAGCGTCGTGACGCAACTGAAGGGCGGCAGCCCCCAGACCGTCAACACCGGCGGCGTCTTTTACGAATCACCGACGGATGTGCACATCGTGAGTCGCAATGCCAGTGAGACGCAGCCCGCGAAACTGGCTGTCTTCTACGTGAAGGCGAAAGGTACTCCGCCGACCGTGATCCTGAATGACGGAGACAAGTAGCGCCCCTCACCCCACCTGAACGAGACCGGGACCGAGGAAGCCGACGATCGTCTCGAGTCCGGGCTCGTAGCCGTCCGTGGTGTCGACCTCCACCCACGGAGCGTCGATCGAAACTCGGTCGAACGCGTCGTGACGCAATGCCTCCACGGCCGCATCGACGGGGCGGGAGGCGTCGTGGGCGCGCCGCAACGGATCCTCGGCGATTCGTCGGATCCTCCGCTCCAGCGCGACCTCCGCGGGGACGGTGCAGTGGACGACGCGAATCCGTGCAAGTCTCTGGAGAGGCTCCAGGCCGGGCCGCCACAATCTGTCCTGGAACGCCGACTCCGCCACGATCGTCACGCCGGCTTTCAGCAGGAGCTCAATCACGGCGAAGAACGTCGGAAGCGTGCGCATCGCAAGCTCGTCACGATCGCTCGCGATGAACCCAGGAGTGGCGTGCACCATGCCCTCCTTGATCTCGTCGCGGCAGATCGCCGGACAGCCCACCGCGCGGGCTATCGCATGAGCAAGCGTGGTTTTGCCAGTCCCAGGCGGACCGCTCACGACGACGAGCGTGGGAAGCGACGTCACCCGGCCAGGCAACCAGGCCACGCCCGCGCACGCGAGAACCAGTGGCTATCAGGCCGTGGACGGCAGCTTGACATACCGCTGTCATATCGGCTCTGACCTGCGACCGAAGACTGCTCCAGCGGTCCGCGTCCGTGCGCGGGTCGTTCTTGACCTCGGACGATGGCCCGTGGTGGCGCGTCCCCTGATCTCCGAAGCGGTGCCGGGTGCGGGCGGAGACAGGCGTAGTTCCTCCCGAAGCTGGCGATCGGTCGATTCGACGTCTAGCTTCCGAGATCATGACGAACTGGGAGATCGCTCAGGTCAACATCGCGCTGCCTGTGGTGCCCTTGACCGAGCCGGAGCTGAAGTGGTTCGTGGACGCGCTGGTTCCGGTCAACGCCGTTGCCGACGCGGCCCCGGGCTTCCGCTGGCGGCTGCAGACCGAGGATGGCGATGCCACTGCCGTTCGCGCGTTCGGCGACGATCGACTGATCGTCAACTTGACGGTGTGGGCTTCGCTCGAAGCCTTGGGTGACTTCGTGTACCGGGACCCTGCTCATCTCTCGGTGCTACGGCGCAAGCGTGAGGGGTTCAGCCGGCTCGGGCAGGCTCATCAGGTCCTGTGGTGGGTGCCGGAAGGCCATCGGCCGACGGTCGAGGAGGCGGAAGAGAGGCTTGCGCATCTGCGGGAGCATGGACCGTCGGCATGGGCGTTCACGTTCCGCGCGCCGTTCCCCGCCCCGGACGCCGCCCAGGACTCACTTGGCGGCCAGGAGGACTGGTACTGCCGAGCCTGACCCCTGCGCTTAACAGACTCCGTCGGGGCCGGGGTGTCGTGAACGAATCGGCGAGGCCGGCCCGCGTCCCGGAAGGCGGCATGCCTGATCCTTACGGAGCCCTCATTGCATGGACTCGATCTGGCTGGCCAGCCTGTCCAGGCGATGCAGTGTTTCGCTCTCCCGTCCTGTCGGAAGAAGGAACAATATCCGCTCGACTCGGCTCTCCATATACGCGGACAGCACGGCATGATTGCTCGGGTCGAAGCTTGTAATGGTAATCGGCGTGCCGCTGCCGTCTTCAGCCCGCTCAGCCATCGCCAGCTGCTGAGCGACGAGCTGCGGCTCGGAGACCGAGAAGGGAAGCCAGCCTGCGTCATGGCGGATGGCCCTGGCGACGGCAGCGGCACTGTTGCCCCCGACGTAGACCGGAGGATGGGGCCGATGCACCGGTTTGGGCCAAGAGAAAATCTGGTCGAAGTCGACCAGCGACCCATGGAATTCGGCTTCTTCCTTGGTCCATATCTCACGGATGGCCGCCAGCCGCTCGTCGGCCAACCGCCCTCGGGAACTCGGGTCCGTGCCGTGGTTGCGCATCTCCTCGATGTTCCAGCCGATGCCGACGCCGAGCACCGCTCGGCCACCGGATACTTGATCAAGCGTTGCGACAACCTTTGCGGTGTGAATCGGGTCGCGTTGAATGATCAGCGTTATCGCCGTGCCGAGTAGGATTCGTTCCGTAACGGAGGATATGCTCGCCAAGGCGACGAACGGGTCATAGGCGCGGTAGTACTCGCGAGGGAGGTCGCCGCCGAGCGGGAAGGGAGTTTCTCGACTCGCCGGAATGTGCGAGTGTTCGGCAAACCAAATCGAGTCGAACCCACGTTCTTCGACCGCCTTCCCGAGCTCGCTGGGCTCGATTCCCTCGTCGGTGGCAAACAACGTGATGCCAAACTTCATATTTCCTCACTCTCGAGACATGTCAGGGCTCGACGACTCGCTTCCGGCAACAGGAGCGGCGGCTATCGCGCCGACCTGCGAAGAGACGGAGAATGCCGTCCGGGCTGCGAACGATCGCCCGCGACACGGTGTGCGCCGGGACGGTCACCCTCGTCTGTCCGGCCATGACGACGACCGTAGCCAGGTAACTTCCCCATTGCAAGTTAGCTATTTCACTGCACTTCGCATCGTGTACAAAAGGTTGCTATGGGCGAAAAGTGAAGCGTCGGGACTTCGGCCAGTGCAGTGGCTCGCCCGCACCCTGTGATCGGGCCTCAATGCTGGATCAAGCCGCCGACAGGGACGGGAGCGACGTGGCCGGTCGCCGGAACGGTCTGTGCCAGGTGCAGGCCGACGTCGACGAGCGATAACCGGCGCCGGCAAGCGACATCGAGGATCGGGGTCCAGACGGACTCGAACGATTTCACCGTTCGGCTCAGGCCGCAGTTGGCCACCAGTGATACGGACTCGGTAGAAGATGCCGACATTCTGGTGCTCGACCCTCGCACGCGCGGTGGCCGCGGGGATCACTCTGGAGTCCACGCCCAGCAGGCGTTCAACCACTGCGTCGCAGCCGGTCTCCTCGACGACCTCCCGGATCACCGCATCGAACGGATCCTCCCCGTGCTCGACCTGGCCGCCCGGAAGGGTCCAGCTGCTCTCGCCCATCGGTGGTACATGACGGGCGAGCAGCACACGCCCGTCCTCGACGCACACGGCGTACGCCGCCAGCCGGAAACTCATCCCCCGCACCAGCATCACTATCCAGCAGGTGCGCCAGGACGTTGCTACGAGCCGAACGCCAGTTGCTGGGAGAAGAACGGCAGGACCTTCTCCTCGAGGCGCTGCGGGACCCCGCTGTTGTGGTCGCCCTCGTAGGTCTCGAAGGTGTGCGGCACGTCGAACCGGTTGAGGCGGTCGACGAAGACCTGGTCGCTGGCGAGCAGGCTGTCCTGGAGCCCGATGTCGAGCGCGATCGCCTTGTATTTCTTGAGGTTCCCGGCGTACTGGTCGAGCATGGCGACCGGCGAGTTCGCCGCCCACTTCTCGGCAACGTCCGGCAGCACCTCACCGTTCTTCGTCGGCAGGTCGAAGAAGAACGGTGGATTCTTCGGGTTCGGCGCCCATGCCGCGGCTCGAGCCAGCGTGCCCATCACATCGCGATTGCCCTGTGCTTCTTCGGGGCTCTTGATCGACTCGGCCAGCGGGGTCACACCGCCGGCCGGAGGGCGGATGGTGCCTTCGTTCAGGCAGCAGGAGCTGAGCGCGTAGAGCGCGTTGAACACGTCGGGGCGCTTCATACCGATCCGGATCGTCCCGTAGCCGCCCATCGAATGGCCCGCGAGCCCACGGCTCGCACGCGTCGCGATCGTGCGGTAGTTCTGGTCGACATAGCTGACGAGATCGTCGGCGACGTACGTTTCCCAGTCGCCGGCCGTCACCGAGTTCGAGTACATGCAGCCGCCGTAGGCGTTCATGCAGTTGGGCATCACGAGGATCATCTCCTGCGCGCTGCCGTTGGCGAAGACGCGTTCGGCGATCTGGTCCAACTGGCGGCCGCCGGGACCGAAGTAGGACAGGTCCGTCCCGGTGTATCCGTGCAGCAGATAAACCACCGGATACCGGCGATCGGAATCGGTGGCGTAGCTCGCCGGCAGGTAGATCGACACATCGGGGTCGGCCGATTCGCCCATCAGGTTGCCCTCGAGCGACTTTCCGTGCACCTTGACGCGCTCCAGCTTGCCCGCACCGGCGGACGGTGCGGCAGCCTGCGGTTCCGGCTCCTGGGCCTGCGATGACCAGCTCCCGCATGCAGAAAGGGCGAAGAGAACCGCGGAGCAGGTTGCCGCCAGCAGCGCCCGTGAACGAATCAGCGCCATACGAACACCTCCACATCCTTGTGCCCGGACCAATATCCGGCGAGGCAGTCCTTCGGGGCCGGATCGGGGCGCCCGGGGAAAGCGGGGCGAATCCGTTCCGCGATCTTGTTGTATTACGGCCGATGTTCCACTGCGGACAACCATGATCATGAGATGCCTCAGGGCCGGTGTCAACCGATGATCCGTGGGGCGGAAACGCTTCGACGATCTCGCGTGCCCGCGGAGCCGGACGCTGTCACTCCTGTTCGCCTAGGTCAGCTGCGGTTGAGTGACAGGGGATGTCGCGACTGCCACTCGCGCTGTCACCACCGTTTCAGCCCCGCCTCACGCGGCCATCTCCGCTTCCACACGCTTGACCCGCCCTCGAATCAGCCGGTCAGCACTGACGCGCCGACACGACGCGTCCGTCTCGGTGCCAGATGCGGATGCGGTCCCCGCGCAGGTCGAGACTGGCCTTCCAGTCCGTGTCCAGGTCGAAGAGGTCGACGCGGAAGCCGCCGGCCTCATAGACGGCGGCAACATCCTGAGCGACCTGCCCCACCGCTGCCTCGAGGGGTGGCTCAGGCTGAGGCCAATTCGCCGGGTACCCGTCTGGGCGTCGTTCGTCCTCGATAGCCGCCATCACCTCACGGTAGGCGACGAACTCGCTGATCCCCCGCATCTGGTTGTGACAACGTTGCGTTGCCACTCCTCCCCCGGGTTGACTGTGATCTCCGCGCGGCGACGCCCGCCGAAGTCCGCGGTGCAATTCGGTGGCCGCCCTGCCGGACCCCTCGGATGATCGTTGAGTGGACATGAGCGAGAGTGCAGTCATCGTGCCGGTGCCAGAGGCCGAGCCGGTGGTCGGCGAGTTTCGCGCCTCGTTGGATCGCTCTGCTGGATGGGGCGTGCCGGCGCACGTGACCGTCATCTACCCATTCCTTGCTCCCGATCGTCTCGGCCTCGACGAGCTGCGGCGGCTGCGCGATGCGGTTCGATCTGTGCCGCGCTTCGACGTCTCCTTTCCGGAGGTGCGCTGGTTCGCCGACACCGTCGTATGGCTTGCTCCACATCCGGCCGACGGCTTCCGCGCGTTGATCGACGCCGTGTGGTCTGCGTTTCCAGAATGCCCGCCCTACGGCGGAGCGTTCGACACGCCGGTGCCTCATCTGACCATCGGAGACGATGCCGCCCTCGACGCGTTGTCCGCCGCGGGTGACGCGGTCTCCAGACGACTGCCGGTGACAGCGTCAGTGCAGGTGGCGCACCTGTTCCAGGGCTCGGCCACGCCCGGGGCATGGCGCAGCGTGGCTGAACTACCTCTGGGATGAGTGGCGATGCAGGCCGCGTTGACGGTGCTCTACCTGGTCAAATCGAGGTCCTCGGCGGTCGCCGCGATAGGGCGCTGTCCAGGCGAAGGGCGATAGGCGGCGAGTGCGACGGGGCGGCGGTTGCTGGTGAAGGACTCGAGGGCCTGACGCACGGCGAACTGGGATTGCCGCAGGTATCTGGCCAGGATGATGGCGTCCTCGATGGATGAGGTCGCGCCCCGACCGGCCGCCGGGGACAGCGCATGGGCGGCGTCGCCGATGACAACCGTGTGGCCGCGGTGCCAGACGTCGGTGGGGTCGAGGTCGTAGAGCGCGATCGGGCGGCTCACCGAAGAGCTGTCGAGCACGGAATGCACGGGCGTGTCTCGTAGCGGGGCGATCATCGTCGGCAGTTCGATCGTCGCGGTGGGGCTGTCACTCTGGTGGCGGCAGAACCAGAACGAGCCGTCGCGTGCGTCGCCGACGTAGCCGGCAACACCGTTGCGGTGTCGCCAGAAGTGCAGCACGCCGGTCGGTAGTCCGGCTACCGAGCGGGGGTGGTGGCCGTAACGGATGATCTCGCCGGTGTAAGCAGGTTCGACCAGGTTGCCGATCGAGCGGCGGGTTGCTGAACGGGCTCCGTCCGCACCGACGATCAAGTCCGCGTTGAGATCGGCTGCGGTTGCAGCGCTGCCGTAATGGCAGGTGATGCCCAGCTTGTCCAGCTGATCCCGCAGAATTGACACCAAGTCCTGTCGCCACACGTGGGTGCTCGGGTACCGATGCGTGGGTTCAGAACGCGCAAACTCCGACACTGCGCCGGTAGCGACGTCGACGGTGCGCACCTTTGCAATGGGGAAGCCGACGGCCCGCACGCTGTCGGCGACACCCACCTGATCGAGCCCGGTCATCGCAGCGGGCCCGAGCGTGACCCATCCCCAGTCCTCCACGGGCCGCGCCCCGGCTTCATGGACTTCGACCTCGACACCGATCGCGGCAAGGGCGAGCGCCCCGGTTGCCCCACCGATACCACCACCGATCACCACTGAGCGCATGTCCGCCAAGCCTTCCCCGACTACCGTCCTTGTCGCTTTGGTCGTCAATCTGCCACGCCCCGCATACGAACGTACGGCGCTCACCGACCTCCGTTCACATCCCCACAGCACCAGATTATGTGAACTTGCCGCCGGCGTCGGCGCGCGCAGTTCGTCGGCGATCGTCAATCCAGCACGGAGCGTGGAATATGTCCGCTGCAGAAGCAGGAACACTTTTCCTCTCGACATCGCAGCAGGGGGAGATCACCCCCTTCGGCACCGATCTTCTGCCGCCTGCGGAGGCAACGAGATCACGGTCCCGGAGGGCACGTCGATCTACGACGCCCGAGCAAGTGGGCGTCGGCATCCCGGTGCTGTGCCCCACGTATCGATTGCCGGCCGCTCAGCGGGTGAGCAGCAGACCGATATGGCGGTGGCAGCGAGCAGGGCCACGATGAGTGCGTTCTCCTTTTCGTTCTTTCTCACCTCGGAGTTCTCACCCCAGTTGACGGCACCGGGCGGCCAACTCGGCGCGGACGTTTCCTCGTCAGCGGCGAGGCGTTTCCTCCTTGAGGTTTCCCGGAGCAGACCCGGAGTGGCGATGCTCACGGCGCCAGCATCTGGGCGTCATCCCGTACTGCCGCTGGAATGCCCGCTCGAACGTCCTGCGGTCGCCGAACCCCACCTCAGCCGCGATGTCCGACGTCGTGAGCCACTCGCGCCTCGGGTCGGACAGCATCGCCTGGGCCGCGAGCAGCCGTTGCTCGCGCAGGTACGCAGCGGGCGTGGATCCGATCCGTTCGAACAGGGTGTAGACGTGACTGACCGACACGTGGTGCCGCCGCGCCAGCTCCTCGACCCGCAGGTGCGGATCAGCCAGGTGTTCGCGCAGATGCCGACGCATCATCTCCAGCAGCACCGCCGCGGAGCCATCCCCGCCCGGAACCGAGGGGACGACGCCCCGCAGCGCCATGGCGAGCAGATCGATCGCGACACGCCCGGCGTCCAGCCGCTGCGGCGCGGTAAGGCCTTCGGCGGCGTCGAACAACCGACCGAGGTAGTCGGACAGCACCTGCATGGCCGGCGCCGCGGGCTCCATCCTGCGCGCACAGGCCTCATTGATCTCGGCGGCGCGGAGTGGGAGCAGCTCGCGGGAGAAACGCAGCGTCAACCGCTGGGTCTCGGCCTGCGTGACCCACCGGAAGGGACTACGCGCCTCGATCAGAACCCCCGCACCGGCCGCTAACTCGGCGAAACGGCCGCGCTGGAACAGATCGCTCCGACCGGCCACATGCACGGCGAACAACATCCGGCTACCGTCCGACGCCCTCGCCGCCATCCGGTCGGTCCGCTCCGTCGACCTCGGCCCTCCCCAATGCGACCGCGAGAGCGTCAGCCCGTTGTCCAGCTCCTGCAACGCCACCCGCCCGCGAGAGTCGGGACCCATCCGAGAGATCGCCGGTATGAAGAGCTTACTGACGACGTCCGAGGACTCCCCACCGGAGAACTCATGAATCAGCACGTACCCGAGGTTAGCGCGCACCGTTAGAGGTCTCAGCTATCCACTCCGATTTGCGTGGATAGCGACATTCTCCAGACGCCGACGAAAGATTATTCGATCAGCCGACCCGACCCCGTTCAGGCTTGCGCTCGGGCTGCGGACATCGAGCGGATGCGCCACCCTGCGCGACGCGTGGCCCAAGCGGCCCGTCGGCGCAGCCGAAGGGTCCCCGGCGCCGGGAGGCCGCAGAACTCGAGGAGGAAATGCCTCCCCGCCGACGAGGAAACGCCCGCGCCGAGACGGCCGGGTGCGGTCAACTCGGGTGACCCGGTGGAGCATCAGGAAAAACGTTCATGCCAGCCGCCCGCAAGCCGTCGCGACGGTCTCATCATCGGCGATCGTGAGACGGATGTGCATCCCGGACATGTCCGATCCGCGCGCAGTTCACAGACGGCACGCGAGCTGGAGAGAGAAGCGACAATCGTGACTGATTTCACCCGAGATGGGGTCGGGCCGATCCAGGTGGAGCGGCTGCGGTTTCCTGGCAGCCATCGGCCGACTGGTCAGTTCTGACTCCCCCCAGTCCGAGATTTCTCCGGTAGCAAGAGCGGGGACAACGGTGCCCTGTGCATCTCCATGGAAGGTCGGTTGATGACTGCTCGTTCGGATTCGTACGACTTCGTGATCGTGGGTGCCGGTACCGCCGGTTGCGTGCTCGCGTCCCGGCTGACCGAGGATGCCGGCACGCGGGTGCTGCTGCTGGAGGCAGGGAGTCGGGATCCGCTGCCCGCCGCCGCCGACCCCCAGGCCTGGCCGTCATTGGCGGGCACCTCGATGGACTGGGGCGACGTGTCGGTGAGCGTGCCGGGTAGCCCGCGGGTGCGGCTGACGCGCGGTCGCGGTGTGGGCGGGTCCTCGGCGATCAACGCGATGTCGTTCATCCGAGGCCACCGGGCGAGCTATGACGCGTGGGTCACTGCCGGGGCGAGGGGATGGGGGTTCGACGACCTGCTGCCGTACTTCAAACGCAGTGAGCACGTCGAGGGCCGCGACCCCGCCCTGCGGGGCCAAGGCGGTCCGTTGCGGTTGTGGCGGGTGTCCCCGCCGCACCCGCTGTCGCAGACCATGCTGGAGGCGGCCGGGCAGGTCGGTTACCCGGCCGTGGACGATATCGACAGCGGTGTGCAGGAAGGATTCGGCTGGGCGGAGTTCACGATCCTCGACGGCAGGCGGCTGAGCGCGGCGGACGCCTACCTGACCCCGGCACTGCAACGGCCCAACCTCGATCTCGTCACCGACGCGCTGGTGCACCGGCTCATCGTCAGCGGCGAGCGCTGCACCGGAGTCGAGTACAGCGTCGACTCGCAGGTCGTCCGCGTGAACAGCGGCCGTGACGTGGTGCTGGCCGCCGGCGCGATCGGCTCACCCCAGCTGCTGTTGCGCTCCGGCCTCGGCCCCCAGTCGCACCTGCGCGAGGCCGGGATCCCGATCGTCGGCGACCTTCCCGGGGTGGGCGCGAACCTGCACGACCACCCGATGACCGGCGTGGTGTACCGGTCACGGCAGCCCATCCTGGGCAGCGTGGGCAACGGCGGGGGCGAAGCCAAGGGCACGATCCGCACCACCACCGACGCCGCCTGGCCGGACGTGCAGCTGTTCTGCGCGATCGCACCAATGCTGGGCGACACCGTCCCGAGCCCCGAGCGAGGTGCGGGCTACACCATGGTGGTCGCGATTCTGGCGCCGTTCAGCCGGGGTTCGGTGCGCTTGGCAAGCGCCGACCCCGACGCGGCCCCACTGATCGACCCCGGCTACTACACCGACAGCCGCGATCTCGACGCCGCAGTGGCAGGCCTGCGCGCCGCACGTGACCTCGCGAACACACCCGCCTTCGCACCGTGGCGAGACGGAGAAGCTCAACCCGGCCCCGAAGCCTGGGACGACGACCACCAGCTGCGCGACTACGTACGCCGCAGCGTGCACACCTACTTCCACTACGCAGGCACCTGCCGCATGGGCACCGACGACCACGCCGTGGTCGACACCGAGTTGCGGGTGCGCGGAATCGAGGGACTGCGCGTGATCGACGCCTCGGTGATGCCGTCCCCGGTCAACGCCAACACCAACGCCACGGTCTACGGAATCGCCGAACGCGCTGCCGAGCTCTTGCGCGCCCAAACAACGGCACACTGAGGTGAGGCCGGCGGCCGGCCTCCACCGGTATCGTCTGGCCGAGTTGGCGTGTGCTCACTTCGACCTGCAGAACCGCTCCGCCGGTCCAGCTCCGGTCCTCATTCCCTGACTTTGGCGATCATCCAGCGCGGCCAGATGCCCGTGACGACGCGGCGACGGTGGCAACGCACTCGACTGAGCCGTTCACACCCGATCCGCTCGCCGCGGACGCCGCGCGGGGCAGTGATACAGGTACTGGGCTCGGTAGCGGCCTCACCGCTCCCGGTCGGGGCGCTTCCAGGCTTGGGGAGCCGCTACCTCTCACCCGCAATGTTCGAACCACACGGCCGGGCGGACGTCGAGGCCCGGTGTGCGCTGTCCCGTGTGCCGGAACAGGTCCTAACAGTTGGTCCCGTCCGGCGAGGGCCGCACCGATGAGATCATGTTGTTGGCCTGGGGGTCGAATTTGTCAACGAACCCCCCGTTCTGAGGAAGAAAGACGAAGAACCCCTGAAATCCAGGGCTGGCGTACAGGCACATCGCCTGTCGCGTGTTGTTGACGGCAGACGAGAACCAGTTGCCGGTCAAATTTCCGGACGCGTTTCCCAGATTTGTGGTGCGGCCCTGGAAGTTGAAGTCGTCGAAGACGTCGAATTCGCCGGGATTTCCACGGGCGGCAGACTGGGCGGCAGACTCACCCAGGTCAGTCGACGGGGCTGCGGCGGGCACGGCGGCCGACGCTATTCCGGGGATGGATCCACCGAGAGTCATCGCAAACGCCAGTGCGGTACCGGCTGCGCCGACACTCAGAGCCCGTCGAACCGAACTTCCAGACATGTCATTCCTCCCATGTGGCGCCGCCGCGTTCTGCGCCGGCCGATACACCGACCACACGGGGGCCCTTCCGGTGCAGGTTCGAAGCCCGGGTATGACGAAGGTAATAATGGGAGAGATTGCGCATCCGGCCATCTCGCCCTAATGTCTGCCGACCCCGCGCCCTGTCGTCGGCGTTCACCGCGTTCCCGCGAGAATTCTGATGACAGATCTGGTTGAACACATCCCGAAGATCGGTTGAACAAAGAGATTCGACGCGCGGACAGGCGATGCTCGGAGCCGAGGACGCCGGCCGTGGTGAAGCGATCCGTGACTGTTCACCAATCTGCTCATCGGCGGGCGGTTCTGCGTTCATCTCGGGGCGCGTGAACTCTTCCGTGGCGGAGAGCCGTCGGCGCGCGGGTCGCAGCACGGAGGATTGCCCCCGCCTTGAAGAAGGCGCTCACGTCTCAGTCGACCGCAGCGGCCGGATCCCACTGCGCGACGGCGGCGTGCGCGTAGAGCCGTGGCGCGACGTCGGCCCATCCGTCGGTAGCAGTCCCGGCGCTGGGGTGAGTCATCACTCCGCAGCGGGTCGCGCGTGCCAAGGAGAAGACCGCTCGATGAGCATCCCTGCCGCCCTTCCTGCCTCCCCTACGGACGGGCCCCGTGAAGCCGGGGGAGTTTGAACAGTTGCAGCGCCGTGCACCTGTCGCGCCACGGTTGGATGTGGTGCGCTTTGAACGCGGTGCCGGTCACAGTGGCGCTATTGATTGCGACCTGGGAAGGCCCGGTGGCTGCGTTACCGGACATCCATGCGGCCACGGCATGGGTTCAAGAAAATATAGGCATTGGACGAATAGACCCCGGTCCTCCAATACTGGTCTCAGATCCGCTCAACTGCGGACGACGAGATCGTGAGGAGAACGACCATGCCGGGTGTCACAGAGCAGATTGCTCTGCGCCATGTCCCCCCGGTAACCGTGGGCACACACTCCGGCAACCGCACGGCTCGCACTACTCATCGGTCCTTGGGGCTCGGGCTGCTACTCGCGGTGGTCGGCGGCTTTCTGGACGCCTTCACCTACGTCGGACACGGACACGTCTTCGCCAATACCATGAGCGGCAACGTGGTCCTCGTCGGTGTATCGATTGTGGCCGGTCAGTGCACCCAGGCGATGCACAGCCTGACTACGATTCCGGCTTTCCTGGCGGGCGTCGCCATCGCCAACCTGCTCCACCTACCATGGGTGACCGCCCTGGTTCGCCGGCCCAAACTTGACTGTCTGCTGCTGGAACTGGTGTTTCTGCTGATCGTCGGCGGCCTGCCCGCAGGCTAGCCCGATTACGTCACGACGCTGGGCATCTCGTTCGTCGCGGCCGTGCAGACCTCGACATTCCGGGAGCTGCGCGACTGGCCCTACAGCTCTGTGATGACCACCGGCAATCTGCGCTCGTTCGTCGACGCGACCGTCGCGTGGCTCAGCCTGCGTGACCGCGCCGAGGCGCGCAAACTCACGCATTTCGGCACGGTGTGTGCCGCCTTCTTCGGTGGTGCGCTGCTCGGCGGTACGTGCACCACGGCCTGGGGCAACCACACGGCGTGGCTGGCAGCTGCCCTGATCGGTGCTGCCGTATTGCTGCTCGGGTTCAACGCCCGCTCGACGGCCGCCGGTTCGGTTCCGCCCGAGGAGAAAGCCATAGGGCCGCAACAGCACCACACGGACGGAAACCTTTCCCACCAACAGATTCTGTGAATCCGGAGACAACCATGAATGCCAACCCGACCACCTGGAACACTGAGTACGGACGTTGGGAGACGACGGCCCGGGGCCACGCGGTGCTGACGGATCCCCGGCTGAACCGGGGCACCGCGTTCACCGACGAGGAACGGCGCGCGCTCGATCTTGTCGGTCTCCTGCCGCCCCGAACACTCGGCCTGGACCAGCAGGCGACCCGCGCCTACACGCAGTACCACGCCCAGCCCGGTGACCTGGCCAAGAACGTCTACCTGACCGCCCTGCACGACCGCAACGAGGTGCTGTTCTACCGGCTGGTCGGCGACCACCTCGCCGAGATGCTGCCGATCGTGTACACGCCCACCGTCGGCACGGCCATCCAGCGGTACAGCAACGAATACCGTCGCCCGCGCGGGATCTACCTCTCCGTGGATGCACCCGAGGACATCGAGCGCGCTCTGCGCGCCTCCGGTTTGGGCTCCGGCGACGTCGACCTCATCGTAGCCACCGACGCCGAGGCGATCCTGGGCATCGGGGACTGGGGCGTCGGCGGGATCGACATCGCGGTCGGCAAGCTCGCCGTGTACACCGCCGCGGCAGGCATCGACCCGGCACGCACCCTCGCGGTCATTCTCGACGTCGGCACCAACCGGCGCGAGCTGCTGGATGACCCGCTGTACCTGGGCAACCGGCACCTGCGGGCAGAACGGGAAACCTACGACTCCTTCGTCGATGCCTATGTCACCACCGCGAGCTCACTGTTCCCCGACGCGCTGCTGCACTGGGAAGACTTCGGTGCCGACAACGCGCGACGCATCCTCGAGCGATATCGCGACCAGGTGCTCACCTTCAACGACGACATGCAGGGCACCGGCGCAATGAACCTGGCCGCGGTCCTGTCCGCGGTGAAGGCCAGCGGCACCACCCTGGACGGGCAGCGGATCGTGGTGCTCGGCGCGGGCACCGCGGGCACCGGCATCGCCGACCAACTCCGCGACGCCCTGATCGCGGACGGCCTGACCCGCGACGAGGCCAACCGGCGATTCTGGGCAGTGGACCGGTACGGCCTGCTCACCGACGACATGACCGACCTGCGTGACTCCCAGGTGCCCTACGCCCGCCCCGCGCACGAGGTCGCCGAGTGGAACCGCGACCCTGCCCTGGACGGCATCGCGCTGGCCGAGGTCGTGGCCCGGGTCCGGCCGACCATCCTGATCGGCACCTCGGGACAGGGCGGCGCCTTCACCGAACCGATCGTCCGGGAGATGGCCGCACACACGGAGCGCCCCATCATCCTGCCGATGTCCAACCCCACCCCGCTCGCCGAGGCGACGCCCGCCGACCTGCTCGCCTGGACCCATGGCCGGGCCCTGGTCGCCACCGGTAGCCCCTTCGATCCGGTCACCCACGGGGGCGTCACCTACCAGATCGGGCAGGCCAACAACTCACTGATCTTCCCCGGCCTGGGCCTGGGCGCCATCGTGGCGCGCGCCACCCGGATCACCGACGGCATGTTGACCGCCGCGGTCCACGCGGTCGCCGCGCTGACCGATCCGACCACGCCCGGCGCGCCGATCCTGCCGCCGCCGGTGCGGCTGCGCGACACCTCGGCCGCCGTCGCCGTGGCCGTGGCATGCGCCGCAGTCCGCGACGGAGTGGCCCGCCAGACCCTCGACGACGACATCGAAAAGCGTGTCCACGCGGCCATGTGGCAGCCCCGGTACGCGCCGATCCACGCCGTCTAACCGCCTCACTCGACCAGAAAAGGAAGATTCGATGATCGGTCTCGCCGACATCCTCACCATCGTGGTGCCGGTGTTCGTCGTCGTAGCCGTCGGGTACTGCGTCGGCCGCATGCGCCTGTTCGACGGAGGGCGGGCCCAAGCGCTGCGCGACCTCACCATCCAACTGGCACTGCCGGCGGTCCTGTTCGTCAGCATCGTGAACACCCCGCGCAGCGTGCTGCTCGGGCAAGGGCCCCTCGTGGGCCTGCTGGCCCTGGGCCTGCTAGGCCTCTACGCGATCCTGGTCCTGGCGCTGCGCTTCGGGGCACGGCTGACGATCCAGCGCAGCGCCCTGCTCGCCCTGGCCTGCGTCCAGCCGCAGTTCGCCTTCATGGGAATCTCCATCCTCGGCGGGCTGTTCGGCCCGCGGCAGGCCGCCATCCCGATCGCCGTGGCCGGCATCCTGGTCAACGTCGTCCTCGTCCCCGTGGCACTGATCCTGCTCAACCTGCGCAGCCGGACCCACGCCACCGCGGAGATCACGGCCGTCCGCACAGCCGCACCGGTCCTGGTCGGCGCCGCCGGTGGGCCCCCGCCACCCGCCGCAGACCGCGCACCCACTGTCCCCGGGGCGTCCGGTGCCCTGCCCGCCCACAGCGGCACCGGCGCGGTCCTCGCACGGGTGCTCGGCCCGCTGCGTGAGCCGTTGGCCTGGGCACCACTGCTCGGCCTGGTCCTGGCATTCGTCGGCGTGCATCCGTACACGATCATCTCATCGTCGCTGACCCTGATCGGCGGAGCATCCTCCGCCGCGGCCCTGCTGTTCGTCGGTATCACCGTCGCCCGCGCCGGCCGCCCCCGGCTCAGCCTCGAGGTGTGGGCGATCGCCCTGGCCAGCGTGGTCGCCCAGCCGCTGCTCACCTGGGTCGTCGGACAGTGGATCACCACCGGCGCCATCGCCGCCCAGGCAGCGCTGATCACGGCGTTCCCCATCTCCCCCGTGGCGATGATGCTCGCCTCGCGTCAGGGAACCAAGAAAGACGAGCAGGTCATCGCGTCCGCGGTGGCACTGACCCTCGTGCTGTCCTTCGTCACACTGCCCCTGATGATCCATCTCACCCGGTGACAGCACGCCTCTGACGAGCAGCTGACGAACAACTACCCGGCGTAGTCACCTGGGAGTGTCAGGGGTGCGGTGGCCAGCACGTGCCGGCGGAAAGTCTCGCTCAACGGCGGCAGGGTACGTCCCGCCGCCCAGGCCATGCCGATGTCCCGCTCAGCGCGGACATCGGTCACGCCGAGATGAAGCGCCGGGTGTCCAGTGGGTGACGGCGGGAACGTAGCCGTCTGAGGAAGCGGTAGCAAAGACACGCCCAGACGAGCGGTGACCAGGCCGCGCAGGGTCGCGACCTCGTCGGCCTCGTAGCAGATGTGCGGGGCGAACCCGGCTTCCGCGCAGAGCAGTTCGGTGGTCTCCCGCAGGGCGTATCCCTGCCGCAGCGTGATGAAGCTCTCGTCGGCGACCTCGGCCAGCTTGGCCTTCTTCCGGTGCGCGAGCCGGTGGTTCGGCGGTACGGCCAGCCGCAGCGGCTCGACGAGCACGCGTTCCCACACGAGCTGGGGATTACCTGGATCGCGACTGGTGATGACGAGGTCGGAAGTGCCGTCAACGAGCTCGTCGACGAGGAGGGCCTCACCGTGCTGCCGCAATTCGAAACGGGCTCGCGGCCAGAGCTCTAGGAAGCTACTGATCACCGCCGGGACCAGCCAGGTGCCGAAGGTGCGCAGAAACGCCAGCTGGACCAGACCGGTCTCCGGAGCGACTATCTCCTCGACAGCCCGCAGGCCCTGGTCGTAGTGATCCAGAACGTCGTCCACGTGCATCTTGAACGCATGTCCGGCCGGGGTCAGGCGCAGAACACGACCGGATCGCCGGAACAGCTCGGCGCCGGCTTCGTGCTCGATCCGGCGCAGGGCCCGAGACAGCGCGGGCTGAGTGAGGTGCGCCCGAGCAGCAGTGTCCGTCACGGTCGCGCCGTCGGCGACCTCCCGGAAGAACCGCAAAACCTGCAGGTCCACGGCATCAATACTGCCACGACATGACTATGAGGAATACGAGGAATTGGACGCATAGCCGCCGGGGAGCCCAGGCTGACGGCAGCGGTGGCCATGCCCCGCAGCGTCGCGACAAGGTCACCCGCGACTCAGGACCGTCTCACCGAGCCTGCACGGTCGGTGAGTGACGCGCATCGGAGACGCTAATGAAGATCACCGCAATCGAGACCGTGCCGTACTCGATCCCGTACCGTCATCCGCCGGCTTTCAACCGGTGTGCTGAGAATTGCTGACCATGTTTTGATCCGGGTGAACACCGAGGACGAGCTCGTCGGAGTCGGCGAGGCGTTCGCCCGTCCAATGGTCTACGGCCCACGTTGCCCGGGCCGACGCATTCGCCGCGGAGGAGGCGCTCGACCGGACCGAGTGGGTCATCGCCAACAACACCGCGCGCCGCCGTCGATATTGCCCTGCACGACCTGCACGGCAAGGCGACCGGGCTACCGTCGTGGCGGCTGCTCGCCGGATCCGCCGCCGGTATCCGGGTGCCACGCATGCTGAGCATGGGCGAGTACACCGAGGTCGCCGACGAAGCCCACGCTGCGGCGGAGGAGCGGGCATCGCGTCGTTCGCGGTGAATTCGGGACCGACCCGCGTACCGACATCGCCCGGGTGGCCGCGGTCCCCGTCTGAGCTCCGTGCTCGTGGGACGGCGGCGCGGCGTCATTCGACGGACAGCTCCCGCAGGTTGGTCCGAGCGAGCTCGATGAGCTCCTTGCCTTCTCCGGACAGAATGGTCCTGGTGGCGTAGAGCGTGAAGCCCTTGATCTGGCCGTAGGTGAGCTTGGGTGGCAGCGCGAGTTCCTGCCGGGCAGTGCGGACGTCGAGTAGAGCGGGGCCGTCATGATCGAACGCCGCACGCAGCGCACCCTCGAGTTCGTTCGCCGCCTCGACCCGCGCGCCGAACAGCCCGGCTGAGCGGGCGATTCCTGCGAAGTCAGGATCGGTGAGATCAGTGCCGAAGGTGACTATCCCGGCCGCTTTCATTTCCAGCTCGACGAACGACAGGGCGCCGTTGGTGAAGACCACGACCTTGACCGGAAGCTGCTGCTGGCGCAACGTGAGCAGCTCCCCAAGCAGCATCGCCAGCCCGCCATCTCCCGACAGTGCGATGACCTGCCGCTCGGGGTGGCTCGCCTGGGCCCCGATCGCATGCGACAGCGCGTTGGCCATGCTGCCGTGGTTGAAGGAACCGATAAGCCGCCGGGTTCCGTTCATCCGCAGGTAGCGGGCTGCCCAGATGCACGGCGTGCCGACATCGGCGGTGAACACGGCGTCGGCGGCAGCGAGGCGGTCAACGGTGGCCGCGATGAACTGCGGGTGCAAGGGCGAGCCGTCCGATCCGGGCCTGGCCAGGCGGTCCAGTCGGGCGCGGGCCCGACGGTAATGTGCGGTCATTCGGTCCAGGTGCGCCGAATCTGTTTTCGAGTCGATGAGCGGCAGCAACGCGTCGATCGTGTCTTTGACGGTGCCGACCAGCGGGACCTGGACCGGCACCCGGCGGCCGATCCGCTCGCCCCGCACGTCGACCTGTACTACTGGAACGCCCTCAGGGTAGAAGGGCCTGTACGGGAAGTCGGTGCCGAGCATGAGCAGCGCGTCGCAGTGCTCCATCGCCCGGTACCCGGAGCTGAACCCGATCAGCCCGGTCATCCCCACGTCGTAGGGATTGTCGTACTCGACGAACTCCTTGCCGCGGAACGCATGCAGGACCGGCGCCTTCAGTGCTTCGGCGAGTCGGATCAGCTGGTCGTGCGCGCCGGCGCAGCCCGCTCCGGCCAAGATGGTCACGCGGGTAGACGCATTCAGCACCTCCGCCGCGGCCGCGAGGGAGCGCTCGTCGGGGCGTACCTCTGCCGATACCGCCCGCACCGGCGCTGCACTCGCTCCGGCCGGAGCATCGGCCAGAAACACCTCCCCCGGGATGACGACAACGCCGACACCGCCGCGTTGCAACGCCACGCGCATCGCCATTTCGAGCAGCCGCGGAACCTGGCCAGGCACGCCGGCCAGCTCGCAGTACACGCTGCACTCACGGAACAGCTCCTGCGGATGAGTCTCCTGGAAATAGCTCCCACCGATCTCCTCACTAGGGATTTGCGCGGCGATCGCCAGCACCGGCACGTTGCTGCGGTTGGCGTCGAACAGGCCATTGATCAGGTGCAGGTTGCCTGGGCCGCAGCTACCCACACACACCGCCAGCTCCCCGGTCAACGCCGCCTCCGCGGCCGCTGCGAATCCTGCGGCTTCCTCGTGCCGGACGTGCTCCCAGGAAATGGCGCCGTCCCGGCGCAGCGCGTCGGTGAACCCGTTGAGCGAGTCTCCGGGAATCCCGTACACCCGGCGCACCCCGGACGCCTTCAGCTTCGCCACCATCGCATCGGCCACCGTGCCCGCCATAACGTGTTCCCTTCCATCTGATCGGAGTTGCAGCGAGCTGCGAACGACCCGACCCTCGGTGCCGTGCTCTGATTACCTATCCGACATCAGTCATGCTTTCCCGGCTGGGGTGAGAGGATCACTGTCAGGGGGACTCGTCGAGCAAGGTTGGGATTGCCAGTCCCCCTGAAACTGCGAAGTAGCGTTTGCGTTTTATTTGCCCGAGCACCTCACAGTCGTGCCGTTTCCCTCTTCAGCGGTAGCCGCGAGAGTCCTCCCCGGATGCGGCATGGTCGATAGACTGATGGAGGGATTTACGCTTAGTAGGCGAAGTTAAGCCCCGAGTAGCTCGGTAATAGGCGATCTAATATTGATTGATCCGACGTTCTCGTCCACGATCACGGCGGCGAGCCAATGACTCGGCAACGGGCCGAGTCAGCCACTCCGCGGCGGGTGGGTGATGGCGTTGCCGAGCTAACGCACCTGCTCGCGGCGGGTGCCGCGGACCCGGTAGTCGCGTCGCAAGGGGCATCGCCGCCTGGATCTCGGCCGGCTCGAGCATCCGGAAGGTGCAGTCCTCCACCACGGGGACGTCACACCCCTAGCCGACCAGCGAATGGTGTCCCGCTGTGAGCGGGTCCTGGCCGGCGTACACCCGCACCCGCAACGACCCGCTGGGCAAGACATCCATGCTGCCTCGTGCACGGGCCTGCCGACGCACCTTCGAAGTCGCCACGTCACGACGCTGATGCAGTCCGTGTCACGTTTCGTGTCACGAAGTCGCCTGCGGCGCAGGCGCGCTGCTTAAACCAGCTGGTCAGACGCAGAGCGGGCGACGGGAATCGAACCCGCGTAGCCAGTTTGGAAGTCAAGGGCAACACCGCCGCGCTGACCTGCGCAGACGCGGCGTTGTGGTTTGCCGTGGGTGTCTGCGACTCCGCGCTCGATCTGGCACGCATCTGGCACGCGCATCACGCGCGAGACGCGGTCAGCCGCGCAGCCGCACGCGATAAACCGGCGACGTCGATGGCCATCCCCCGCGATTATGGCCGACGTGGAAGAGGTCGAGGTCGTCGTCGCCCATCACGAGCGCGCGACTCTGCGCGTCGGCGACGTGTTTCTGAAGATCGACGCTGATCAGACGCGCACCGACATCGAGGTCGAGGCGATGGCTATGGCGCCGATCCCGACTCCGGAGGTCCTGTGGCGGAAGCCGCCCGTGCTCGCGCTCGGCGCCCTCCCAGGGACGGCACTCGGCCGCCTCGGCGAGCCGTCGATCGCGTCGTCGGCGGCGTGGGCCGCGGCGGGTGCTGCCACACGGATGCTGCACGACGCGCCGCTGCCGCCATGGCCCGGCCGGAGCCTCGACGAGATCGCATTGCGCCTCGACCGCGAATGCGAGTGGCTCATCACGAACGGCGTCCTTCCCACCGACCTGGTCACGCGCAACCGCCGGGTTGCCGAGGCTGCGCTCCGGCCATGGACACCGGTGTTCACGCACGGCGACCTGCAGATCACCCACGTGTTCGTCGACGGTGCCGAGATCACCGGCGTGATCGACTGGTCCGAGGCGGCCCAGGGCGATGCCCTCTTCGACCTCGCCACTTTGACGCTCGGACACGAGGAGCACCTTGGCGACGTCGTCGCCGGCTACGGCACCGACGTGGACCTCGACATGATCCGGGCGTGGTGGTCGTTGCGAAGCCTGCTGGCGATCCGCTGGCTGGTCGAGCACGGCTTCGACCCGTCCTCGCCAGGCTGCGAGGTCGACGTGCTGAGATCCCGGATGTGAGGCTGCAGGAGCCCGACGGCTCTCGCGAAGCGCGTCGTCGACCGGACCGACGAGGTCATGGTCCTCGAAGATCCCGGGCAGCCGGTCGGCGACATCGGCAGCCGACGCACGACTCGGATCAGGGTGAGCCAGTCGGTGCGCGCGTCACAACAACGCTTACCGTGGCAGCCACGCGAGACGCCCAGTGCCACGGACCGCTCGACGCGGCGAGTCCCTATCGGTTGTTCGGGGGTCGCCGCGCAGAGTCAAGGTCGCTGACTATTGATGTGCTCGCGGACCGGATCGAACAGGCCCGGTATGAGCTGGATCTAGGCATCCATGACGGGACGCCGGGGAGCTGGGTGAACGCCTGGCGCCGTGAGCACTCCGCGCCCGATCAGCCGCTGACCGCTGCTCAGGGGCTCGTCCGAGTTGCTGTGTCGTCATGGCCTCGACCCGGCGGCGGCCGTGATGATTGTCTTGATGCCGGTCAGCGGTGCCGCTGAGGCGGGAGGCAACCCGTAACGCTCCAGCAGGGCGGTGGGGTCGGTGGAGACGAGTTCGACGCCATGGTCGGTCTGGCGGATCAGGACGCGCAGCGGGAGATCGAGGGCCAGGTCGGGTGTGTGGATCATCAGGGGTATCCCGGTCAGCCGGCTTCCGAAGGTGACGACGATTGTGGCCGGCATCCGCAGGCCTACCGTCCTAGCGTTTGCAGCGTGATCGATTCGGGCGAACACATTTAGCCCTCGGTTGGCCAGCTCGCGCTCGAGCCTTGCTACCGTCTGCTGGTAGCTGTTGGCACTCTGGGTGATTTGCAGATCGCTCATCGCTCATCCTGGCAAGTTGATCGTGCCTTCGGCCAAGAACAAGATTCATGTCTGCTAGTGATCATCAGCACGTCCCTCCGCAGCATGGCCAGCTGCATCGTCATGGGAAGGCCAGTCTCATGCCGACAGCTTCGCCTCGCCCCCGGAAATGCCTCGGGGTTCGCACAGGCCAAATCCCGGGAACCCGGGGAACCGCCCCGGGTAGAGGTGACTGTGAACGGGAGCGCTAGTGGTTTCCGTCAAGTGTCGGCTGCGACAGCGCCGTGCTGACGGGGGTCGTTGTGCCGGACTCGGATCTTGTGATTCTCAAGCCAGCGGTGCCTGCGCTGGTGTCGATCCGTGATCAGAACCGTACAAAGTGGCAACCGTAGCGATGCGCTGTGCGGTGGGCATGCGCGACTGGGACGCCGATATCGACCTGGGCAACGTGCGCCGATCCTCGCCGCGCCGTCCGTGTTATCCGTCCAACCCCGTGCCCGTTGCGCCGCGTTACACCGGCCCGGACCGCCCACCCACCCACGCCGCACCTACCGCGACGCCCCGATCTCGCCGGTCTCGCGGTGGCCTCCGGGACGCGCCCTGCAACTATCTGGTCTGCGCCGAATACGAGGATTTGCCTACGCCGCGCCACGACTACCGAGTCGGCCCGGTGTCGTCACGAGCTGTGCGCGCAGGGGCACCGGTGGCAGGCCACGAGCCGAAGCCTGTATCCATTCAGACCGCCTTCGCCGAAGCACGGGTCCCGTTCCCGTGGTCGACCCGCGTGAAGTCCGGGGTCGACCACGGGGGCGATGCGAACGGTGCCGGCTTGAGGCTGGCCTCCTCATAGCGATGCAAGCGCCGAGGCCTGCAGGGCTAGCGCGATGATTGGTACGAATAGGAACTTGGTTCGTCGTCGAACGCGTCTCGTTCTCCGATCCGACAGGACGCTCCGAGTACCGAGCAGCGGCATGAAAGGGGCCCGCGGCGGGGAGATCGCGGCAGCACGCCTGGCGCCGTTGGTCACCATGCGGTCGATCGAGCGATCGACCGACCCGGCCAACCCGTCGGTACTTCTGATCTCACTACAGGACGCCCGCGTACCACGATGTCATCCCCGAGATCCTGCGAAGGGAACGGAAATGAGCAAGACGCAGCCCACCCCCGCCCGAGTGAGATCCGTCGGAGTTTGCGATTCGGGCGCACCCGAACTGAGTGACAAGCAGAGGTCCTACAAGGCGCTCTTCGACTCGTTCACGCAGGACTCGCGAGGGAGGATCTCGCCGTTCGAGGTGCTCACCCGGCTGACGAACGCAGGGATCCGTGCGGACGATCGGCGGATCCAGGACGCGTGGAGCGCGTTGGACACGCCGGGCCAGGACAGCGGCCGGCTCGACCTGGACAGGTTCATCGCGATCTGTCAGCGCAACAGCGGCATCATCAGCCGGGCCATCCGGGGCGAACTGGTAGTCCCGGACTTCCCGCGTTTCGTGCAGGACATCGAGTCGATATATCAAGAGCTGCTGAACGAGCGAACCGGGGCGGTGGCGACCTACATACCGCAGTTGGCCAGGGTCGACCCGGAGCGGCTGGCCATCGCGGTCTGTACCACCGACGGCCAGCGGTTCTCGGTGGGCGACTACAGCGTCAACTTCTGCCTGCAGTCGGTGTGCAAACCGATCAACTACCTGCTGGCCCTGGAGGAACACGGCGCGTCGACCGTGCACCGGCACGTCGGCTGCGAGCCCAGCGGCGTGCACTTCAACGAGCTGTCCCTCAGCGACAAGGGCATCCCCCACAATCCGATGATCAACTCCGGGGCGATCATGTGCAGCTCCCTGATACGGCCCGCGGACATGATGGCCGACCGATTCGACTACGTCGCCGACTCCTGGCGGCGTCTGGCCGGCGGCGGACGGGTCGGGTTCAACAACGCGGTCTACCTGTCCGAGCGCGACAGCGCCGACCGGAACTTTGCACTGGGCTACTTCATGCGTGAGAAGAAAGCGTTTCCGTCCGGCGCTAACCTCGTGAACACGCTGGAGTTCTATTTTCAGTGTTGCTCCATCGAGATCGATACCGAGTCACTCGCGGCCACCGCCGCCGCACTGGCCACGGGCGGCGTCGCACCACTGGCCGAGACCCGCCTCTTCAGTACGGATAACGTGAAGAAATGCCTCTCCCTGATGTCTTCGTGCGGCATGTACGACTACTCCGGAGAGTTCGCATTCCGCATCGGACTGCCTGCCAAGAGCGGAGTCTCCGGAGCTCTCATGATCGTCGTCCCGCAGGTTATGGGAATCGCCGTCTGGTCGCCCAGGCTCGACGAACTCGGAAACTCGGTCCGAGGCATCAAGTTCTCGCAGATGCTCGTCGAGAAGTACAACCTTCACGTGTACGACGGCCTGGTCAGCGGCGACGAATCCGGTAAACGCGACCCCCGCCGACGGAAGAACCAATCCACGGCCGACGGCGTCGTCCGCCTGTGTTGGGCCGCCAGCCAAGGCGACCTGGACGACGTACGCGGCGCCATCGCCACCGGCATCGACCCCAGCACCTCCGACTACGACGGCCGCACCGCCCTCCATCTTGCGGCATCCGAAGGTCAACTCGAGGTCGTGCGCTACCTGCTTCAACAAGGCGCCAACCCCCACGCCCGTGACCGCTGGGGCGGAACGCCGGCAACCGATGCCGACCGCGAAGGCCACACCGCCGTGGCGCGGCTCCTCACCCGCACACCCGCCGAAAACAAGGCCGCCGCCGTCTCCTGACTCCCGGCTCTCCAGATAAGTCGTCAGACATCTGCTTCTGCAGGAGGACGGAACAATGCTCAACACCGGCGATACCGCCTGGGTGCTCGCCGCCGCCGCGCTGGTGATGCTGATGACCCCGGGACTCGCGTTCTTTTATGGCGGCATGGTCAGGAGCAACAGCGTCCTGAACATGTTGATGATGAACTTCATCTGCCTGGCAGTGGTCGGCGTGCTCTGGGTGCTGTTCGGCTACAGCTGGTCGTTCGGCAACGACACCGTTGGCGGCCTGCTCGGTGACAACGGCTTCGCCGGTCTGGGTCAGACGATCGGCCACCTCGTCGGAGTCGCCGTCGCTGGACCACCCGTCATGCCCTGGCCCGGACCGGACGCGTTACCGGCCACGGCGTTCGTGATGTTCCAGCTGATGTTCGCCGTCCTCACACCGGCCCTGATCTCCGGTGCGATCCCGGACCGGGTGAGATTCTGGTCCTGGACGTTGTTCGTGGCCCTGTGGGCGAGCATCGTCTACTTCCCGGTCGCGCACTGGGTGTTCTCCTTCGACGGCTTCACCGGTCCCGACTCCCACGGCGGCTGGATCGCCAACACCCTCAAAGCCGAGGACTTCGCCGGCGGCACCGCCGTGCACATCAACGCCGGTGCCGCCGCCCTGGCACTGGCCATCGTGCTCGGCCGCCGCACCGGCTGGCCACGCGAATCAACCCGTCCACACAACCTGCCCTTCGTCCTGCTCGGAGCCAGCCTGTTGTGGTTCGGCTGGTACGGCTTCAACGCCGGCTCAGCACTCAGCGCAGCCGACCTCGCCGGTCTCGCCTTCACCAACACCACGGTCGCTGCCTGCGCCGCGGTGCTCGGGTGGCTGCTGGTCGAGCAGGTCCGCGACAGCAAACCCACCGCCCTGGGTGCCGCCTCGGGTGCCGTCGCCGGACTGGTGGCGATCACACCCGCCTGCGCCTTCGTGACCCCCCTCGGCGGGGTACTCATCGGCCTGGCCGCCGGCCTGCTGTGCGCGCTGGCGGTGGGTCTGAAATACCGGTTCGGGTTCGACGACTCGCTCGACGTGGTCGGCGTACACCTGGTCGGCGGCATCATCGGCACACTGCTGATCGGCTTCCTCGGCACCAGAACGGTGAACCCGACCGCTCTGGGCAAGGACGGCCTCTTCTACGGGGGCGGCTTCACCCAACTCGGCCGGCAAGCCGCCGCCGCAGGCGCAGTGATGATCTACTCATTCACACTGGCACTCGTCATCGGGCTCATCATCAAGAAGACGATCGGCTTCCGGATCGACGAGAAAGCCGAGATCGCCGGCATCGACGAGCAAGAGCACGCCCAACGCGGCTACGACTACTCCAGCATAGGCGGCCCGGTCACCGGCGAAATCGGCCTCTGTCAGAAGACTTCCACTGTGGATCCTCGTCGACAATGAGGATGCCGATTCTCCAGATCCGTGCCGCGGCGTTGTCGTGGGTGCTGCCCGGCAACTCGCCCGACACCCACAAGATCGTCCCGTCCGGCGACGCGGCCACCCGCAGATTCACCCCATGGCGTTTGTGCTTGCCGAGTAGAACGGCCGGTCCGCAGCGATCCGGTCGACCGGGATCAACGTGCCGTCGATGATCACAAGGCCAGTCCGTCACGCTTCGCCTTCCGCAATGCCGCCCGCAGCTTCGGCGCTCGTCCGGACAGCAATTCGACTGTCTCTTTCACATTCGCCACATTGATATCCGACATCAGCGAGTCGGTGATCCATCAAGCATTGTCAGGGCGCACGGCGCCCTGTTCGCCGACTGCTCGGCCCCGGGGCTCAGCCGGTAAATTCGTTGACGCCGAGGGCGAAGTCCCAGTGGCCAACCCCGTTGCCGGCGAGGCCCACCGTGACCACGCCCACTCCTTCCAGCCAGTGCGCCATTTTCAGGCCGCCGACGTCCAGCGGGCGCAGCCCGAGGCTCTCGATGAATGCCGCCACGCCCGCCTTGGCCTGCGCATTGTCGCCAGCGATGAAGACGTTGGGCCGGCCCTTCTCCAGGAGATTACGGAAGATGGTGTTGAATGCCTTCACCACGCTGGCGCCGGCCGGGGCCACCTTGGCGACTTCCTGCGCGATCGAGGTCTCCTCGCTGTGGGCCAGTCCGTCGAACGTGGCGTTGAAGGGGTTGCTGATGTCGACGATGACCTTGCCCGCGAGGGCGTCTCCGTATTCGGCGACGACCGGAACGACACCGTCGTACAACAGGGCCGTGATGACGATGTCCCCGGCCGGGACGGCGCCCCACTTGCCCGTCGTCGCGCCGCCGCCCAGAGCCTTGGCCAGGTCATCGGCCTTCGACTGATCGCGTCCCATGACCTCGACGGTGTTGCCGCCCGCCACCGCGAGCGTGCCGATGGTGCGAGCCATGTTCCCCGTACCGATGAGGGTGATGCTGCTCATGAGGTGTGCTCTCTTCCTGTTCTCGAGGTGTCGCTCTGTCTCGTTCATGCCGGGTCAGGCGCAGGGCGTCGGCCGCGACGTTCCTGGGCCGGCTGCCGCGTCTTTTCCGGCACCTCCGGCTCGTCTTCCGCCGGCAGATTGGGATGAGTGAACCTGCCGCCATTCCAAAAAAGAGGGGGTCAGGTCACAGTTCCTTGTGGCGACTGGGTTGTTGTGGGGTGCGCCCGCGGCATTCCTGGCGTGTGGTTCAGATGGCGGTGGTGCCGCCGTCGGTGACCAGTTCCAGGCCGTTGACGTAGCTGGAGTCGTCGGAGGCGAGGAACAGGGCGACGGTAGCGATTTCTTCTGGGCGGCCCATCTTTCCGCGGGGGATGAGGGACTCGAATGCGGCCTTGGTTGCCTCGTCGAACAGTTCTTCCTGTTTGGCGGTGGCGACCTGGCCGGGGGTCAGGACGTTGACCCGGATCTTGCGGTCGCGCAGTTCGTTGAGCCAGACGCGGGCCCAGGCCTGCTGGACGGCTTTGCTTCCCGCGTAGAGGCTCCAGCCGGGGAAGGCGCCGAGGGAGGCGTTGGATCCGGTCATGAAGATCGAGCCGTTGTCGTTGATCAGCGGCAGTGCCTTCTGCACGGTGAACAGGGTGCCGCGCGCGTTGAGCCAGAAGGCGCGGTGGAACTGCTCCTCGGTGATCTCGCCGAGGACGGCGGGTTCGCCCATCCCGGCGCTGGCCCACAGCACGTCGATCGAGCCCTTTTCCCGCTTGACGGTGTCGTACAAGCGGTCCAGGTCGTCCAGTTCGGCCGCGTCACCCTGGACGGCGGTGACGTTGCGGCCGATCAGCTTGACGGCGTCGTCCAGCGCTTCCTGCCGCCGGGCCTGGATGAAGACGTGCGCTCCTTCCTCGACGAACAGTTTGGCGCCGGCCAGTGCCATGCCGGTGGATCCGCCGGTGATCACCGCTACCTTGCCATCGAGCTTTCCCACGATCACTCCGTTGAATTGATGGTCAGCCGAAACAGTTGATTCTTATATACACCAGACCGTGTATGTAACGTGCCCGATGGCCGGTCGGACGCAGGCTACATACACCGATCGGTACCGCCCCGCCGTGGGACGCCCGGTGCGCCATGGCGCACCGACGATCATCGGGACGGCTCCCACCTTGCAAATCGCCGTCATCGCTATGTACACCGTACTGTTTGCGTAACGTAGCGGATGATCAACCCGAACGCAAGCTATGTAGACCGATCTGTACCGAACGGCCTATGCTGGAGGCATGACCGAGTTGGAGAAGGGCCCCCTGGGCCGGCGCCGCGGGAGGGGCGCACGCGAGCGCATCCTCAGCGCGTCACAGCAACTGTTCCGCGATCAGGGCATCAACCGCACCGGCATGGACCAACTCTGCGCCGTGGCCCAGGTGTCCAAGCGCACGGCCTACCAGCACTTCACCAGCAAGGACGAACTCGTCGCCGAATACCTGCGCCGATTCGATCCCGACGTCATGCCCGGAGTGTTGGACCGCACCGACCTCACACCCCGCGAACGACTCCTCGCCGCCTTCGAGATACCCGCGTCCACGCCCCTGTGCCCCTACATCGCGGCGGCCGTCGAACTCCACGACCCCCAACACCCCGCATCCCAGTACGCGCGCGACTACAAGACCGCCATCGCGGCGCGGCTCACCGAAACCGCCCGCGAAGCCGGCGCCACCAACCCCGAACAACTCGGCGAACAACTGGCGCTGCTCATCGACGGCGCCTCGGCCCGCACCCGAGTCCTCAACAGCGAATCCTTCCCCACTGCTGCCGCCATCGCCGCCGTCCTCATCGACAACGCCATCCCCGCGTCATCTCCTCGGCAGCCCAGCGATGACCGCGGAACTACGGGTGCTCCCGTTCCGGTGGGAGGCCAATGACGGCCCGATCACGCCTCGTCGGCCGGAAGACGACGTCGAGTTCGGCGCGGCCGGAGCGGTAGCTGCCGGGACTCGGGCTGGAGAGCGGGTCGCGAGATCTGGCCGCGGCCATCCGTACGTATCGTCGAACTGCTATTACACCCGCGCGCCGGGGCGTCTTGCGCCGCCTACCGCCGACGGATTCACAGTGCGCTGGCATGTGATCTGCTGACAGTCGAGCGGTCAGGGTCGGCCGACACGATGCCGCCACCGCGCCGGCGGCCGTTGATCTGGCACGAATCTGGCACTACAGCGGATGCCCGCCCGTCCCATGATCGGGACGGGCCCTCCCGCTGGGGCACGCGAAGGGCACATGCAGCGCTGCCTGACACGCCCACCCTGGACGTCGGCGGCAGCCGCCGTAAGGATGCGGGCGATCGTGTAGGTGTCGACTGGCTCGCGCTTGTTCGACTTCAAGCGTTAGGTGTCGCTATCGCGCACGCTGGTTCGCCGCGCCCGAGGCGGTGGCCTACGGCCTGGCCGACGAGGTGATCGGCGACCCGACCGGGGCCCCGGAGTCCCGCATCCCGGTGTAGTCGGGGAGCTCGACGCCGTTGATCGCGCGCTCGACCAGCTCCATGAGCGCCTCCATGTCGGGCTCCGGGCTCGGATCCGCGTCCGGCGCGGGGACCTCGCGGCTCTGGACGTGCATCCGGCCGATCTCCTGGTTGGCCTCGACGAACGAGCGCATCCGCGCCTCGTATCCGGCGAACCCTGCCTCCGGGTCCCATCCGGCGGCAGCCAACTCTCCGGCCAGTAGGTAGGCGCCGACCAGGGCCAGCCCGGTGCCACCCCCGGACATCGGCGACGAGCTGAACGCCGCATCCCCGAGCAGCGCCACCCGTCCGCTCGACCAGCGGTCCATCACGACCTGGGCGACCTGGTCGAGGTAGAAGTCCGGGGTGTCGTCCAGGTGCTCGAGGATGCGCGGGGTCAGCCAACCGAAGCCGGCCATCCGCTCCCGCAGCAGACGCTTCTGGGCCGCGGCGTCGCGGTAGTCGACGTCGAAGTCGGCGGCACTGAACGAGAGCATGGCCATCGCCCGGGTGGCGTCCGGGAGGGGCCGCAGGCCGGCGGAGCGCCCGGACTCCTGGTGGTCGATCAGCCAGCGGTCCACCCCGAACTCGTTGGGCACGCTGTAGAAGGCCAGGACGAGCCCGAGGTGGCGGATGAACCGCTCGCGCGGCCCGAAGACCATCTCGCGCAGCGCAGAGTGCAGCCCGTCCGCGCCGATCACCAGGTCGAAGCGTCGCCGGTCGCCGCCCGCGAAGGTCACGTCGACCCCGTCCGCGTCCTGGGTGACCTCGGCGATCCGGTCGCCGAACACGTACTCGACGCTGTCCCGGGTGTCGTCGTAGAGCACCCGGGACAGGTCCCCGCGCAGGATCTCGATCTCCGCGATGTACCCGTCGCCGCCGTGGTCGTCCGCGCGGAAGGTCTCCAGCACGTTCCCGTCCACGTCCACGGTGTACGCGCCAGCGGTGTCGGTGCAGGCCGCGCGCACCGCCGCGTCCAGCCCCATCCGCCGGATGACCTCCTTGGCCACCCCGCGCGCGTCCACCGCCTGCCCTCCGGGACGCAGCTCGGGGGCCCGCTCCACCACGGTCACCTCGGCCCCCCGCCGATGCAGCCAATGAGCCAGCGCGGGCCCCGCGATGCTCGCCCCCGCCACCAACACCCTGATACCGCTCACAGCGCCACCTGCTCGTCCAATTCGTGTCGATGATGTGGAGTTGGCACCGTCCTCAGTCCGCCCCCATCTAGAAAGTGAGACTCGGTCGCGGCCAGGAACTCATCTCTGCGCAGTCATCGGGTTCAGTGCTGATGGATCACCGCAGTCCACAACAGTCATGCCGTACACCGGACCTCGGGGTTCGACGCCCTCATGTGGTGCCACGCAGACGAGCAGAGCGATCCTGCACTCGGCATCGCCGCTGGTCAGAGGTGGAGCGGGCGACGGGAATCGAACCCGCGTAGCCAGTTTGGAAGACGGCTCCGCTGAAGGCTGTATGGGAGTTGACTGAACCGCCCCGCGGCACGGCGACGCTCGTCCAACAGGGCTACGGCCCGGCGTTCACCACGCGCGACCGACCGATCCGCTCGACCCCGGGGCTGGTCGGCCGTGCCCGCCGGACACGGCGGGTCCACGATCCGCTCGGACCGCCGCCACACGCGGGGTCTTGTGTTCCATGACGCCGCTCAGCGTGGCGAGTGTGGATCAGGGCTGTCATGACAGCCAAGGAATCCGACCGCATGACCATCTGTCATGCGGTGCCGATGGCCTGTCGGCGTTCGTGGCGGCGATGTTGCACGCGCGTCACTCAGGCACGGCCGACGTGATGAGATCCATCAACTCGACGACGTGGCCGGCATGTGTCCGATTCGCGAGAATGCAGATCCGGATCGCCTGGCGTCCGTCGAGTTCGGTGCTTGACAACGAGAAGCGTCCGTCAGCCAGGATGCAATCGAGCAACCGGCGGGTAGCTTCATCGGCATCACCGCTCGCGAGGGCACGGACGCGGAACACCACCGTGCTCAGCATCGGGCGCCAAGGTACTTCCAGTGACGGGACCAGCCTCAGCTTCTCGTAGACCAACTCCGCGAGGTCGAGCTTCTCGTCGAGTTGCGCGCGGAAAGCAGCGACACCATGGACGTGCAGTGGCAGCCAGACACGCAGACCGCGGACCTCACGGCTGAGTTCGGGACCCAGAAGTGCGTAGTCGGGCAGGCCACCGGTGGACACGTAGTCCTGTTGATAAGCACCCGTCTCGTTGTGCGCAGCGAAAAGCAGGCGCGGATCGCGTACCAGGAGCGCTCCGGTGCCGAACGGCAGGAAGAGCGACTTGTGTGGATCAAGCGTCACCGAATCGGCGAGAGCCATGCCGGACAGCCGGTCCCGGCCACGCTCGGTGAGCCGGAACAGGCCACCGTACGCGCCGTCCACATGGCACCACAGATCGTGATCGGCGGCCACCTTCGCCATGTGGGTGAGTGGGTCGATCGCGCCGGTGTCGGTGGTACCCGCTGAACCGACGATCAAGAACGGCCTGAGCCCTGCCCGCTTGTCGGACTCGATCATCGCTCGTGCCGCGTCCATGTCCATCGCCAGACTGGCGGTGCTCGGCACCTCGCGGACGTTGTCCCGCCTGATGCCGGCCATTCGAGCCGCCTTCGCGACCGAACGATGTGTGTGTCGAGTGACGTAGATCGTGCCCTGCTCGATGTTCTCACCGAGGCGGGTTTCACGCGCGGTGACGACAGCGGAGAAGTTCGCCATCGATCCGCCGGTCATCAACAATCCCCCGCTACCGGCTGGTAGGCCACAGACGTCGTGGGCCAACCAACGCACGACGCTCTCCTCGGCCGCAATGAGACCGGGTGCCACGAAGGCGACACCCCCGAACCTGTTGAGGGCGCGGGCGTAGAACTCCGCCAACGCCGAGGTGAACAGGCCACCGCTGGGGATGTAGGCGAAGTTCCCGGCACCGGACGCCTCCCATGCGTTGAGGCTCGCACGGTCGAGCCGGTCGAGCAGCTGTCGCACGTCTCCCGGGGTTTCCGGCGGTGGGGCCAGAAACTCATCGACCAGCGGCCCGAGCACGTTGCCGTTCGCCACGTTGTCGACCGGGCGTGCATCGATCTTCGCGACGATGTCGACAACGTGATCGAGCACGAGTCGACCCATCTCGAGCATGTCGACGTCCGTCGGTTCGAGCGCATGGTTCAACGGTCAATCCCTTCTGCGCGTCGCTTCGGTCGCCCCCGGGGCCACACGGGTCACGGTCGCATCCGGTTCACGTGGGAATGACCACGCAGTGGACCTGGCAGAGATCGGGTCGACGCAGGCGCCCGCGAGCTCGGCTTCGTCCACGTCCACGACTGGCCCGAACGACCTCAGAAGGGCGAGGCGTGTGGTTAGTGCACAAGTCCCCCCTCTGACACCAGGCCGGTGCGCACGAAAGTGGGGCACCCGCTCGCCGCGGGCCGCGCTGATCTACCTCCACGCCCGTGATCACCGGGATCGTGAGATCGCCGCCGGGCTCGATCGGCCCGTGGCGGAGGCACGAAGCCTGCCGGAGGGGCACGGAAGGGGCACGAAGGGCACAGCAGCCGCTCCCTTGATCGAGAACGACCGCCGTTGAGGCTGATAGATCGGGTGGAGCGGGCGACGGGAATCGAACCCGCGTAGCCAGTTTGGAAGACTGGGGCTCTACCATTGAGCTACGCCCGCGTGCTCCCCGTGTCCGAGGAACGGGCCCAGCCTAGCGGACTCCGCCACGCATCCTCCCCGCGCCTCACATGTTCACCCTGTCACCACCGATGACGAGGGAGTCATCGGATCGGCCCGTGCGCTGAAGCGCCACGTGACACGTACGCATCGAACGGCTCGAACACGCCAGGGGCTCATGGAAGCCGCCACCGGGGGCCGAACCACCCGCCTGCGGGTCTGCTTTGACCTTGTCCCAGGCGGTACCCGTTCTGATCAGGACGGGCATCGGGACTCGCCCGGGGAGGCGGCACGTCACGACTCATGGCGAACGCATAGACTTCGTTCGACGGGGTGTGGCGCAGCTTGGTAGCGCACTCGCTTTGGGAGCGAGGGGCCGTGGGTTCAAATCCCGCCACCCCGACGACGTCAGAGCCGGTCTGGGCGATCTTCCAGACCGCTCAGGCCGGCGGCAGCGCCGGGTCGACGAGCACGCACGCCCCGCTCAGGCCTGCGCCGGGTCGAAGGCCTTGGCGGCCTGCTCGATCTTCGCGCGGCGGTTCTCCCAGAAGGCTGTGCCCCGCTCCTGCAGGGCCGTGTTCCCCGCGTCCGTTCCCACGGCGCCGTCCACCTGCTCGCGCAGGATGTCGGCGTGCCCGGCGTGGCGATTGGTCTCGGTGAGCACGTGGACCATGACGTTGAAGAGCATCACGTCCGGGCGCGGCCACCAAGGCACGTGGCCAGGTGCGTCGATGTCGAGCGCGGCGATCGTCGCGTCCGAGTGCTCCCACACGCGCCGGTAGCGGTCGACGATCTGGGCGCGCGACTCGTGCTCGGTGGCCCACTTGTCGGTGTCCCACCAGGGCAGTCGTTCGGGGAATGGGCGCCCGAACACCTCGCCGAAGTACCTGGCCTCGGTGTTCGACAGGTGCTTGACCAGGCCGAGGAGATTGGTCCCCGTGGAGGTCAGGGGGCGGCGCGCGTCGTATTCGGGGACGCCCTCCAGCTTCCAGAGCATCGTCGCTCTCACATCGCGTAGGTCGCTGTGCAGGTACTCTTTCGCGAAGTCATCGATCATGGGTAGCGAGCCTGCCAGGCCGCGACGCCCGCGGCGCGACGACGAGAAAGGCGCCCGATGACCGAGCCGACCGACGACGACCTCGACTGCGTGGAGGTCGTGATCACCGCCGAGAGCGCCGACTGGCTCGCCGCGTTCACGCGCTCGCTCGTCGAGGATCGCCTCGTCGCATGTGGACACACCATCACGCCCATCCGGGCGATCTACCGCTGGGAGGGCACGGTCTACGACGAGGCGCAGGCGCGCGTGGGTCTGCACACGCGCGCCGCGCTCGTCCCCGAGATCGTCGCCCGGGCCGACCGCGACCACGCCGACGACGTTCCGTGCGTGATCGCGCTTCCCATCACCGCAGGTCATCCGGCCTACCTGCGCTGGGTCCACGACGAGACCCGCGCGCCCTCGTCGACGGAGTGAGCAGCTACCAGGTCACCGGCAGTGCCTGGACGCCGTAGACGACGGCGTCGTCCTTGTACGACAGGTCCTCGACCGGGGCGGCCAGCTTCAGGCCGGGAATGCGGCGGAAGAGGGTGTCGAAGACGATCTGCAGCTCGGCCCGAGCGAGGTTCTGCCCGAGGCACTGGTGCGGACCGAACCCGAACGCCACGTGGTGCCGCGCCCCGCGCTCGAGGTCCAGCGCATCCGGGTCCCGGAACACCTCCGGGTCGCGGTTGGCCGCGTAGGAGAGCGCGAACACGCCCTCCCCCGCCTTGATCTGCACCCCGTCCACCTCGACGTCCTCCGTGGCCACCCGAGCCGTCGCGGTGTCGGCGATGCTGAAGTAGCGCAGCAGCTCCTCGACGGCCTCCGGGGTCTTGCTCGGGTCGTTCGCGATGATCGCGAGCTGTCCCGGGTTCTGCAGCAGGGCGATGGTGCCGAGCGAGATCATGTTGGCGGTGGTCTCGTGCCCGGCGATCAGCAAGAGGAACGCGAGTGACACCAGCGACTCGTGATCCTCCGTGCCGTTCTCGCGCTGCTTGAGCACCTGCCGGCCGATCAGGTCGTCGGTGGGTGCCTGCTGCTTCGACGTCACCAGGTCGCTGAGATAGCGCTGCAGCTCCTCCACCGCCTGCTGCCGCACCTCTCCACTGGTGCTGCGGGCGATCAGGAGCTTGGAACGGGTCTGGAAGAACTCGTGGTCCGCGTAGGGCACACCGAGGAGTTCGCAGATCACCAGTGAGGGAACGGGCAGCGAGAGCGCCTGCACGAGGTCGGCCGGCTGAGGTCCGGCGAGCATCGCGTCGATGGCGTCGTCGACGATCTCCTGGATGCGCGGCTGCAGCCCCCGCGTGCGCTTCACGGTGAAGTCGCCCACCACGGCGCGACGGGCAGGACCGTGCTCGGGCGGGTCCATCGAGATGATCGACGGCGAGAACACCCGCCTGTTGGGCATCAGCTCGATCAGGCGGGGGAAATCGGGATGGTTCCGGTCGGAGCTGAACCGCGTGTCGATCAGGACCGAGCGCACGTCCTCGTGCTTGGTCACCAACCACGCGTGGCGGCCCGTCGGCAGCAGGACGCGTGCGATCGGCGACTCCTCACGCAGCTTCCGGTACTCCGGTGGTGGCGTGAACGGGCACTGGCGCTGCATCGGAAAGCTCGGAACGTTCTGCTCGACGGCCTGTGTCACGGCGGTACCCCATATCGGACTGGCTACCATCTGGAGGTCTTCCCTCCACTTACGTCTTCACGGTACGCAAGCGGAAGGCCTTCGTCCACCTAACGGGAGCAGGAGCCGATCAAATTCGGACGTCGTGCGACAATCCCGGCGACCTGCGAGAGGTGATCACATGACGGCGGAAGTCACCGGTCTGCGAGCCGACGCACGCCGCAACCGCGACCAGATCGTGGCTGCCGCCAAGCAGTGGTTCGCCGTACAGGGACCGGACGTGCCGATGGAGGAGATCGCGCGCGCCGCCGGGGTCGGGGTCGGCACCCTCTACCGCCGTTTTCCCGATCGCGAAGCCCTGATCCGTGCCGTGGTCAGGGAGAGCCTCACCATGTCGGTCGCCGAGGCACGAGCCGCCCTCGCGGAGGAGCCCACGGCCTGGCAGGCGCTGGTGCGCGTCCTGCGCCAGTCACGCGAGCTCCGGCTGGTCGTCCGGCTCACCACGGCGGCGCAGCCGGCCAAGAACGTGTTCAAGGACGACGAGGAGAGCAGCGAGCTCCGCCGGGCGATGATCGAGGTGCTCGACAACGTGGTGCACGCCGCGCAGGCCGAGGGCACAGTGCGCACGGACATCGACACCGGCGACGTGTCGATGCTGTTCACGCTGCTGGTCCGATCGGTTCCCCTGCCGGACGAGGAGACAGCCGAGCTGGCGCGGGAACGCTGCACCGCGCTGGTGCTCGACGGCCTTCGCGCCAACACGGGCACTCCCCTTCCCGGCCGCCCCCTCACCGCCGCGGACGTGGGGCTGTGATTCGGGCGTGAACGAGCACCGGAGCGACTCCGCAGGCGTGGTCACCCCGGCCGGTCGCCGTACCGCCGTGAGACTGGCGATCGCCGGGCTGGTGGCCAACGTCGTGATCGTCCTGACCGGGACGCTCGTGCGGCTCACCGGCTCCGGCCTCGGCTGCCCGACATGGCCCCGGTGCACCGACGACTCCTTCGTGGCCACTCCCGAGATGGGACTCCACGGGGTCGTCGAGTTCGCCAACAGGGTGGTGGGAATCGCTGTCGGCTTGATCACCCTGCTCATGCTGATCGCGGTGCTGCGCCACCGTCCGCGCCCACGACCGGCCGCGGCACTCGCGATCGGCACGCTGGCGTTGGTCGTCGCGCAGGGGTTCGTCGGCGGGCTCAGCGTCCGCCAGGAGCTCGCGCCCGAGATCGTGGCCGTCCACTTCCTGGTCAGCATGATCATCATCGCCGGCGTCACCGTCCTGGTCGACGTCCTGCGACGTCCCGGGGCACGCCTCGAAGCTCCGGAGCAACGAGGGATCGCCTGGCTGGTCGCGGCTCTTCCGGTCGCGCTGACAGCGGTGCTCGTCCTCGGCACGCTCGTCACCGGCAGCGGGCCTCATGCCGGCGACGAGGGCGCCCGCCGCTTCGGTTTCGACCCGGCAGCAATGAGCCAGCTGCACGCCGACGCCGTGCTGGTGTTCCTCGCGCTCCAGATCGCGGCCCTCGTGGCCCTGTGGGTGACCGGCGCGTCGTCGGCACAGCGGCGAGCCGTGCTGCTGTTGCTGGGCGCGTCGTTGGTGCAGGCCGCGATCGGCTACGCGCAGTACGCCCTCGGGCTGCCGATCCCACTGGTGGCCGCGCACGTCCTGGGCGCGGCCCTGCTGACCTTCACCGTCACCCACCTGTTCGTCAGGGTCTGGCGGGACGGATCAGCCTGAAACGCGGGGAGCCCGCCTCCCCGGAGGGCGGCGGGCTCCTGCTTAGCGAGGTGGATCAGACGACGCGAACGCCGGTGGCCTGCGGGCCCTTGGTGCCCTGGCCGATCTCGAACTCCACGCGCTGCCCCTCGTCGAGGCTGCGGAAGCCCGAGGCGTCGATCTCGGAGTAGTGGACGAAGACGTCAGCGCCGCCCCCGTCGACCGAGATGAAGCCGAAGCCCTTCTCGCCGTTGAACCACTTCACAGTTCCCTGCGCCATGCGATGTGCTCCTAGCTGACGGTGGGACCCGCACCGTGCGTGTCCCGGCCGGCCCTGGTGGGTTGATCGACATCTCGTGTCGACGCCGACTCCCCCACCAACCTGTTCCCGCGAGCGTGAATCACACGAACACCGAAACTGAACGACCTCCTCGTATCCAACCACGACGGAGCCGAAGTTGCTCCTCCGCCCGACGAGCTGCGCCCGATCCGGTGGATTCATCCGACCGACTCGGTGGGTAACGCCAGCGAAAAGGAGGAACAAGACGATCCGTTCATGAGCTCCCTTGATCCGGTCACTGCACGCGCACTCATCGTCGAGGGCATCGGCAGGCGCGGGTTCCTGCGCGCCGCCACTGCCGTCACCGCCATCACCGTGGGTTCGCCCCTGCTCGGAGCCTCGCCCGCCCTCGCCGCACCCGCGTCCGCGCCGACCGAACCTCTGCAGCCGGGCTCCGGCCCCATCCACGGCGACCACTACCTGCCCTCCACCCCCGACGAGGTCCGCTGGGGATACGTCCCGGCGATCGGAGCCGCGCCGTCCCTGCGCATCGCCTCGGGCGAGACGGTGACGATCGACACCGTCTCGCACGAGGGCATCCTGGAGGACCAGGGCCGCGATCCCGTCGCGTACTTCGGTGGCCACCACGTGGCCGAGAACGACGTACTGACCGACGCGATCGCGATCGCCCGGGACTACCGCCGCACCCCACGCAACTTCGACGTCGACGGTCCACACGTGATCACCGGCCCGATCTTCGTCGAAGGCGCCGAACCGGGTGACGTGCTGAAGGTCGAGACGCTGTCCGCCGTGCCGCGCGTGCCGTACGGCGTGGTCTCCAGCCGGCACGGCAAGGGGGCCCTCGCCCGCACCTCGGACGGGGGCGCTCCGGCCGGAATCACGCTCGATGAGGTGATGCCACCTGTCGCCGCCGACGGCCGCGCGACGAAGGACCCGCTGCGCTACGGCAACGTCTCGGTCTTCACCAGCGTCCGGGAGGGGAAGGACGGCGCGGTCGGAGTGATGCCCTTCGGCTCGAGCGGGCGCGAGGTCGTGTTCCCCTTGCAGCCGTTCATGGGGACGATGGGCGTCGCGCACACGACGGCGACCGGCGAGACCGCACCCGAGCTCAACTCGATCCCCCCGACGCTGGGTGGCGGCAACATCGACATCCGGCTGCTGGGTCCGGACTCGGCGTTCTACCTGCCCGTCCACGGTGAGGGCGCACTGTTCTACGTCGGTGACCCGCATCTCGCGATGGGCGACGGCGAGGTGGCCCTCACCGCGGTGGAGGGGTCGCTTCGGGCCACCTTCCGGCTCACGGTGTGCAAGCCCGGCTCGGGCGACGCGCCGTCGGTCGCCTACCGCTATCCCTTCGCGGAGACGCCCGACGCGTGGGTGCCGATCGGCCTGTCCGACCCTGACGGCGCCGCGAACGGGCAGGGCAGCGACCTCGACGCCGCGATGCGGCGGGCCGTGGTCAACGCCCTCGACTTCCTCGAGCACGACCAGGGCATGGACCGCGCCACCGCGTACGCCTATCTCTCGGCGGCCGCGAGCTTCACGGTCTCGCAGGTGGTGGACCGCACGGTCGGCGTGCACGGAGTCATCACGAAGTCGCACTTCCCGGCGGGCTGAACAACCTGTCCAGGTAGTAGTCCACCGTGGCGACGGCCTCGTCCGGAGTGCTCTGCCCGAGCACGACGGCCGTCGCCTGGGAGTCGACGATCGACCACAGCAGGATCGCCTCCTGCCGGACGTCGACGCCCGTGGCGAGGTCGCCCGCGCGCCGGGCGGTGTCGAGTTGGTCGGCGAAGAACGCGATGAGCTTCGGCACGCCCTCGGCCATCGCGGCGGCCACCTGCGGCTCGCTCAGGGCCCGGATGAAGTAGGCGATTCCGGCGAGCCACTCCGAGCGTCGCTGTTCGTCGGTGGGAAGGACCTCCACCAGACAGGTCCGTAGCACCGACCGCACCGTCGGCGGGTCGGGCGCGACCGAGAGCCGCTCGGTGATCCGCTGCTCGCGCTGCTGGGCGAGATGCTGCAGGGCGAAGAGCAGCATCTCGTCCTTGCTGTCGAAGTAGTGCTGCACCGACCCCATCGAGATGCCCGCCTCGGCCGCAACGTGGCGCAAGCTCACGGATTCGAGCCCCTCACCTGCGGCGAGCCGCAGCACCGCCGCGGAGATTTCGCGCCGTCGCTCATCGTGATCAACCAGCTTGGGCACCAGCCTCTGTCCTTTCATCATGCGCTCGCATTGCGAACCGCCCGCCCCAGCTTATACGATGCGATCGCATGACAACGGGGGGAGAAACGGTGACCACGTCACACGCGGAACCGGTAGAGGTACGACTACGGCCGCCCCGCAACGAGGTCGACCCGCGCGCGGTGGCCTGGTGGCGTGCAGGAATCGCGCTGACGTTCGCCCCGCCGGTCGTGGTGCTCGCGGTGCTCGGGTTGCTGATCGAGCCGGCCCGTTTCTGGCTGCTGATGCCTGCGGTGGTGCTGGCGCTGGCCGGACTCCCGCTGGCGCTGCTCCTGCCACGGTGGTGGTTCCGCCTGCACCGTTGGGAGGTCACCGACACCGCGGTCTACACGCGCTCCGGCTACTTCTGGCAGGAGTGGCGCGTGGCGCCCCTGTCCCGCATCCAGACCGTCGACACGCAGCGCGGCCCGCTGGAACAGCACTTCGGCCTCGCGACGGTGACGGTGACCACCGCGTCGGCCAAGGGAGCGGTGAAGATCGAGGGCCTCGACCAGCAGACCGCCGCGGACGTCGCGGAACGGCTGACCGAGACCACCCAGGCCACGGCCGGGGATGCGACATGACCGGCCCGGAGTGGGCGGCGCTCGACCGCCGCACGGTCGCCGTCACCGCCCTCCTCGTCGCCGGCGGATGCGCGGGCGCGGCGGTGCTCGCGATCTACTGGATCACGCGCGTCACGTCCTTCGGTACCGCCCTGTTGTGGGTGCTGTCGGCGGCCGTGCTGGTCGTCGCCGTCTCCTGCGTGATCGACCACGTCCGGTGGCGCCGCACGCGCTACCGCATCACGCCCGAGCGGGTCGAGCTGCACACCGGGGTGTTCATCAGCAGGCGCCGCTCGCTGCACCGCGACCGCGTCCGCACCGTGGACGTCACGGCCGACCCGCTCCTGCGGGTGTTCGGCCTCGTCCAGGTGCTGATCGGCACCGGCGAGCAGTCGGGCTCCGAGGGATCGGTCAGGTTGCGCCCCGTGACGAGGCAAGTGGCCGAGGAGCTTCGCCGCACTCTGCTCGACCGCGCGACCGACATCACCGCCGACGGCTCCCTCGCGCGGCTGGACCCGGCATGGATCCGGTACGCGCCGCTGTCGTTCCTCACCCCGGTGCTCGGCGGCGGGGCGTTCGGCGTCGTGCTCAACGTGGCGGACTGGTTCGGCATGCAGGACGGCGTCATCGGCTGGGCGATCGCACTCTTCCGCGGCGTCCCGATCGTCACCACCGTCGTCGTGCTGGCGGCGGTGGCCCTCGTGATCGGCGTGATCGGCTCGCTCGGCCTCTTCGTGGAGATGTGGTGGTCATACCGGCTGGACCGGGAGCCGGGAGGCACTTTGCGGGTCCGGCGCGGGCTGCTGACCACCCGCTCGATCTCGCTGGAGGAGCGGCGCCTGCGTGGCGTGGAGATCGTGGAGCCGCTCGGCGCGCGCCTCGCCGGTGCCGCCCGTGTGGACGCCGTGGCGACCGGGATGGTGGCACCGTCCGAGAAGGACAAGACCGACCACCGCACGCTGCTGCCCGCCGCACCCCGCGCGGTGGCGGACCGGGTGGCCGCCAGCGTTCTGCGGGAACCCGACGGACCGCCCACGTCGATCCGCCTCACGGCTCATCCGGCGACGGCGCGCAGCCGCCGCGTGCGCTGGGCCGTCGGCACCGCCGCCGTGCCCGTGGCCGTGCTGGCACTGCTGGGGCTGCTCCTCACCGAGGTGCTGCTCCACGTGGCGTGGATCGCCGCGCTCGTGCTCGTGCCCGCCGCGGTGCTGCTCGCACTGGACGCCTACCGCGGCCTCGGCCACGGTCTGACACCCGAGTACCTCGTGACCCGCAGTGGCACCACGCGACGCGCGACGGTGGCCCTGCAGCGCAGCGGGATCATCGGCTGGACGGCGAAGCAGTCGATCTTCCAGCGCAACGCCGGCCTCCTCACGATCAGCGCGACGACCGCGGCGGGCGCCGGCGCCTACTCGATCCTGGACGTCGGCGTGAGCGACGGGCTCCTCGTCGCCGAACGGGCGGTTCCGGACCTTCTCACCCCGTTCCTGCAGGTCACACGGCCGCACGTCGCCGAGGGAACGCCCGTCAGCCGGTGAGCAGGGCGATCTGCCGGTGCACGGCGGCCGTGGTGCGTTCGACGTCGCCGGTGGCGAGCAGGTCCAGCATCGCCCCGCGCAACACGGCGAGCACAGCGGTGGCGTCCGTGCGGTCGAACACCTCGCCGAGAACGTCGAGCCAGTCCTCGACGCTGCGCGCGGCGAACCCGCCCCAGGGCCCGTGCGGCTCGACCATCGATCGCGCGTAGCCCTCCGCCCAGAGCCGCAACAGGTCGGTGTGGGCGGGGTCGGCGAGCCAGCGCCACAGCCGCCCGACCGCCTCGGCCGGCTCGCCCGTCGGACCGGCCGCGGCGAGCAGGTCGAGCTCGTCGACACGCGAGCGCGCGAGCAGCGCCTGCACCAGGCCGTCCTTCGAGCCGAACAGGTAGATCAGCACGCGCGGGCTGGACCCGATGGCCTCGGCGAGCGGCCGCAGCGACATCCCCGTCAGGCCGTGGCGCAGTACGTATCGATAGGCCATCTCGAGCAGTTCCTCGCGGCGAGGCGAGAGGACTTGCCGATCCGCGGTCATTGCGCCATTCTCCACTGAAACGACCGTTTCAGTGGAGGGATCCCCTATGGGTGATGTGCAGATCCGATCGCTCGGCGAGCCGGGCGACCTCGGCTGGATGGTGCAGGCGCACGGCGAGCTGTACGCGAAGGAGTTCGGCTGGGACGTCTCGTTCGAGGCGCTGGTGGCAGGGATCGTCGCCGACTTCGCCCACGCTCACGACGAGCGGTGCGAACGCGGCTGGATAGCCGAGCTGGACGGCAGGCGCGTGGGCTGCGTGCTCTGCGTGGCGGGCGACGAGCCCGGAACGGCGAAGCTGCGGATACTGCTCGTGCACCCCGACGCGCGGGGCCACGGTCTGGGGACCCGCCTCGTCGACACCTGCGTGGATTTCGCCCGCGAGGCCGGCTACCAGCGGATGCGGCTCTGGACGAATGACGTGCTGACGGCCGCCCGCCGCATCTACCGCACCGCCGGCTTCCGACTGGTGGCGCACAAGCCCACGCACCACTTCGGCCTCGACATGGCGGAGGAGGACTACGAGCTCGACCTGCGCCCGGCCTGAGGGCCGGGCCGGGAGCGCCCGTTCAGGCGGCGGTGTCCCACTGCCACTGCTCGGCCATCGCATCGCCGCAGTCGGGGCAGGGAACCAGGCAGCCGGACGCCGCCGTGTCCGGCAGCTCCACCTCCACGCCGCAGCCCGGGCAGCTCCACCAGCTGGTGGTGATCGTGATGTCCATGGAGCCCGATGCTAAATCACACGGCTGTCATTTTCCGCGGCTCGGACCTCCGCTGGGCCTGCGACCTGGACCGTTGACAGCTCCAGTGGTTCAGATCTCGTCCACCAGGTCGGCGATCGAGGGCACCACCCGGTACGGCCGGTAGGGGAAGCGGTCGATCTCGTCGGCCTGCATGATTCCGGTCAGCACCAGAATCGTGCGCATCCCCGCCTCCAGCCCGGCCACGATGTCGGTGTCCATCCGATCGCCCACCATCACGGTGGTTTCGGAGTGGGCCTGCACCCGGTTGAGCGCGGCCCGCATCATCAGCGGGTTCGGCTTGCCGATGAAGTACGGGCTGACCCCGGTGGCGCGGCTGATGAGTGCGGCGACCGCACCGGTTGCCGGGAGCACGCCGTCGCTGGAGGGTCCTGTGGCGTCGGGGTTGGTGGCCACGAACCGGGCACCCGACCGGATCAGCCGGATCGCCGTGGTGACCGCCTCGAAGCTGTACGTGCGGGTCTCACCGAGCACCACGTAGTCGGGTGAACTGTCGGTGAGCACGTAACCGATCTCGTGCAGCGCGGTGGTGAGCCCCGCCTCCCCCACGACGTATGCGCTGCCCTGCGGCCGCTGGTCGTCGAGGAAGGTGGCGGTGGCCAGCGCGGACGTCCAGATCGACTCCACCGGCAGATCGATACCGCTCGACCGGAGCCGGAACTGCAGGTCGCGCGGGGTATAGATCGAGTTGTTGGTGAGCACGAGGAACGGTTTGCCCGCCTCACGCAGCCGCGTGACGAAAGCGTCGGCCCCGGGGATCAGCCTGCCCTCGTGGACGAGCACGCCGTCCATGTCGGTCATCCAGCATTCGATCGCCTTGGGATCGCCCACAGTGGGAGCCTAGGGGAACGATGCCTGGGCTACCGGCGTTGTCCGGGTTGACTGTTTCCGAGGGAGTGGTGGGTAATGGCGGGCACGATACTTACCGTGGTCGTCCTGGTACTGGTAGTGGTCGGCGCCGTCTGGCTCATCCGCCAGCGCGCGGCCACGCGCGAGCGTGAGCTCGAGGACGCGAAGTCCGAAGCGCGGCGCTGGGTCGAGCGGCTGGGCGGCCAGGTGCTGAACCTGATCGGCACCGACGAGGCGTCGAAGCAGGCGCTGGCCGATGCCGCCGAGCGGTACAACGCCGCGGGTTCGCAGCTGGACCAGGCCAAGACCACTGCTCAGGCCCGGCACGTCACGGAGACGGCGTACGAGGGCCTCTACTACGTGCGCGCGGCTCGCACCGCGATGGGGATCGACCCAGGGCCGGACCTGCCCCCGCTGCCCGGGCAGCAGCGCGCGGGCTCCGTCACCGAGGACCGGGACGTCGACGTCGAGGGCCACTCCTACAGCGCTTCCCCGGAGGCTTCCGAGCGCAACCGGCACTACTACCCCGGCGGAATGGTCGCCGGACGGCCGGTGCCCCGCGGCTGGTACTCCGAGCCGTGGTGGCGCCCGGCCCTGGTGGCCGGGGCGTGGGGGATCGGCTCGGCCCTTCTCTTCAGCTCCCTGTTCTCGGGCATGTCCGGGGTGGCCTACGCCGACGGGTTCGCCGACGGCGCCGCCCAGGGCGACATGGGCGGCGACGGTGGCTTCGACGGCGGCGACCCGGGAGCGGGCGACCCCGGAGGCGACTTCGGGGGCGGCGATCTCGGCGGCGACTTCGGGGGCGGGGACTTCGGCGGCGGAGGATTCGGCGACTTCTGACGCCGGCCTCACGGGCCCGGCCGTCCCACGGGCGAGACACGGCCGCTCCCGTACGGTTGGCCGATGATCGTCGGGGCGGGTCCGTCACCCTTCACGGAGACCAGCACGTCGGCACGGCGAGCGGCCTTCGCCGAGTTGGCGGCGTCGGGACCGGTACAACAGACGGTGCTGTTCACGGGCGTGCGGGTGTGGCTGATCACCGGCCACGCCGAGGCCCGTGAGCTGCTGACCCACCCCCACGTCATCAAGCCGCACCACGACGGCCCGCATCTCGACGAGGTTCCCGCCGAGCTCGGCGCAGCGCGGGACGCGCACATGCTCATGAGGAACCCACCGGACCACACCCGCCTGCGGCGTCTGGTCTCGGCGGCGTTCACCCGCCGCAGGGTCGACACCCTCGCGCCACGGGTCCAGGCGATCACCGATGCACTGCTCGACGACGTCGAGGGCGCCGGGGCCGATGGCACGCCGGTGGATCTCGTGGCGGCGTTCGGCTACCCGCTGCCGATCGCCGTCATCGCCGAGATGCTCGGGGTACCCGCCGATATCCGCGACGAGTTCCGCGCGTGGACGACGATCGCCATCAACGGGGCGGTGTACCCGGCGGACGTCTACATCGACGCCGCTGAACACCTGGTCGCGTACGTCCGGGAACTGATCGCGGAGCGGCGTGCCCAGCCCGCCGACGACCTCCTGTCCGATCTCATCGCGGTGCGGGACGGAAGCGACCGGCTCTCCGAGGACGAGCTCACGTCCATGGTCAATCTGCTGCTCCTCGCCGGGTTCGAGACCACGGCCAACCTGATCGTGCTCGGCACGTACGCGCTGCTGACGCATCCCGCCCAGCTCCGGTTGCTCCGCGCCGAGCCGGCGCGGCTGCCCGCCGCGATCGAGGAGATGCTCCGGTACGACGCGCCGGTGCAGGTTGCCATCCCGTCCGTCACCACGGCACCCGTCGAACTCGCCGGCGTCACGATCCCTGCCGGTGAGGTGGTGATCCCGGTTCTCTTCAGCGCCAACCACGACCCCGCTCGGTTCGAACGTCCCACCGAGTTCGACATCGGCCGTGCGGACGCAGCCCAGCACGTCGGGTTCGGCCACGGCATCCACCACTGCCTCGGCGCACCCCTCGCCCGGCTGGAGGCCCGCATCGCGATCGGCTCGCTGCTCGCCCGGTTCCCGGACCTGCATCTCGCCGAGCCCGACGCCGACCCCGCCCGCAGCCCCGCGCTGCTGGTGAACGGGCTGACCAGCCTTCCGGTGATCACGAGCAGCGGTAACCCGACCTAGCCGGCCAACCACGCGACATGGACACACATCGCGGAACGGGAGCGTGCCGAACAGCGACACGTGTCCATGTCGCGCTGACGGGCGGGGCGTGATCGTCAGGCGGTCGCTGCCGGCTGGCAGGTCGGGCACCAGAACAGGTTGCGTGCACCGTGCTCCACGTGCGCGATCGGCGTGCCGCAGACGAGGCAGGGGTGCCCGGCGCGGCGATAGGCGTACACCTCGCCGCCGTGCCGGTCCTGACGCGGGGCGCGGCCCATCCGCCGGGGGTCGTGCTCGGGGGCGACCGTGTCGATCCGGCCCCGGCGCACACCATCGCGCATCAGGGCCACCAGGTCTGCCCACAGCACGTCCCACTGTGGCTTCTCCAGCGCGCGGCCGGGCAACTGCGGGTCGAGCCCGTGTCGGAAGAGCACTTCGGCCCGGTAGACGTTGCCGACCCCGGCGATCACCGTCTGATCCATCAGCAGTGTGGCGAGTGGGGCGCGAGAGCGGGAGATCCGCTCCCAGGCGCGGTCCGGATCGGCGTCGCGACGCAGTGGGTCGGCGCCGAGCCGCGCACGGATGGCCTTGGCCTCGGCGGCGGTGATCAGTTCACAGGCCGCGGGGCCGCGCAGGTCGGCGTAGTGCGTCACCCCGGCCATCCGCATCCGGACGAGACCGCGCGGAGCCTCGGCGGGCAGGGGCTCATCGCTGAACGTCCCGTACAGCCCGAGGTGGACGTGCACGACGAGCCCGGGACCGTAGTGGTGGAACAGGTGCTTGCCGTGGGCCTCGGCCCGCAACAGCACGTGGCCGTCGATGGCCGCCGCGCTCGCGGCGAAGCGGCCCTGCGGGCTCGACACGGAGACAGGAGCGCCGGCGAACCGGCGGCGGTGCAGCCGGGCGAGCCGGTGGAGGGTGTGGCCTTCCGGCATCTACGGGAGGTCTCTACGGCGCGGCCGGGACCTGGCCGGGCGGCAGCGGGGGCGGGGTGCCGGTGCGCTCGTACTCGGCGAGCAGGTCGATCCGCCGCTGGTGGCGGGGCTCCTCCGAGAAGGGCGTGGCGACGAACGCGTCCACGAACTGCGTGGCCTCGTCCACCGTGTGCATCCGCGCGCCCACGGCGACGACCTGCGCGTCGTTGTGCTGGCGGGCCAGGGTGGCGGTCTCGACACTCCAGGCGAGCGCGGAGCGGATGCCGGGCACCTTGTTGGCGGCGATCTGCTCGCCGTTACCCGAACCACCGACGACGACGCCCAGGCTGCCCGGGTCGGCGAGGGTCCGCCTGGCCGCCTCCACGCAGAACGGCGGGTAGTCGTCCTCCGGGTCGTAGGTGACAGGCCCCACGTCGATCGCCTCATGGCCCTGGCTGGTCAAGTGCGCAACCAGGTGGGCCTTGAGCTCGAAGCCTGCGTGGTCGGAACCGAGGTAGACGCGCACGAGTAGAAATACTGCCCCACGCGGCTCCACCCCGGCCCGGACGGGGTTGCACACGGACGAGTGGTGGCCTCAGCGGCGAGGGTCGTCCCGCTTCGCGGCGTCCGTGTCGGCCTCGGCGCTCCCGTCCCGGTTCGCCTCGTCCTGGTCCTCGGGGGCGGGGTCGGGGATATGAGTGGCCGGACCGGCGGGTTCGGGTGCGTCAGGGTCGGGCACCGAACCGTCCGGAGACGGCGCGTTGGGCACGGAGAGGACCGTCTGCAGCGACTCCAGCGGCGGATCCACCCGGGGCGCCGTCTCACCGCCCGCCCGGGCATCGATCCGCTCGCTCAGGTAGCGCAGCACCACCGCGCCCGTGGCGGCCACCGGGACGGACAGGAACGCTCCCGCGATCCCGAAGAGCGTGCCGCCGGCCGTGACGGCGAGCAGCACGACCGCGGCGTGCAGCCGGAGGCTGCGCCCCTGGAGGATCGGCTGCATCACGTTGCCCTCGAGCTGCTGCACGGCGACGATGATCGCCAGGACGATGAGCGCGGTGGTGAAACCGTTGCTCACCAGCGCCACCAGCACCCCGAGGGCCCCGGCCACGATCGCACCGACGATCGGGATGAACGCGCCGATGAACGTGATCACGGCGAGCGGGAGAGCCAGCGGCACCCCGAGGATCCCCAGCCCCATCCCGATCAGGACGCTGTCGACGAGCGCGACGAGCGCCTGCACGCGGATGAAGTCGGAGATGGTTCCCCAGACCCGCCGCAGCACCTCGGCCAGGTGGCCGCCGGCGCCCTCGCCCGCGACCCCGCGCAGCCAGGGCAGGAACTTGGGACCGTCCTTGAGGAACAGGAAGACGAGCACCAGTGTCAGCAGGGCGGTGACCACGCCGGAGGCCACGCTCCCGAGCCCGGCGAGCACGCCCGTGGTGATCGTCGACAGGCTCTGCTGCAACTGGGTGGTGATCGACTGCAACACGGCGTCGAGCTCGCCCCTGGCGAAGTCCACCTGAGGTCCGGCCAGCCACTGCTGGATCGCCGTGAGACCGCTGGACGCACTGCGCGTGATCTCGGGGATGGCGCCCGCCACCGACGTGGCGATCAGCGCGATGAGCCCGGCCAGGATGACGACCCCCACGAGCAGCACCGTCGCCGAGGCGAGCGCGGGCGGGAAGCGGTGCTTGCGCAGCCACGCGACGGGCGGCCACAGCACCGCCGTGACGATCACCGCCAGGATCACCGGGAAGATGACCGACCACAGCAGGCCGATCACCGTCCAGATCAGGAATGCGCCCGCCGACACCAGGATCACCCGCAGGCTCCAGCGGGCCGCCCAGGTGAGGCCCTCGCCGATCGCGGTTCCGCGGCCCCGGCGCGGGCGCTCGGTGGTGGTCACGACGACTCCTCTGTTCGGTCCGGAGGCACCGCTGCGTGTCGTCCCGCCCGGCACGCCAGCCTTACCCGCGGACAAGGTTCTCAGACATCGGAGATCCGCACCTGTCGCCGTACCGCCTACGATTCCGGGGTGAGCACCGACAGCACCGTCACGGGCGGCGACGGTCCGGCTGCGGGAGTCGTGCTCGTCGGCGGCCGCTCGTCGCGGATGGGCGAGTCCAAGGCCGCGCTCGAATGGCACGGCTCCACACTGGTGCGCCGCACCGCAGGCCTGCTGGCCCGCACGGTCGACGGACCGGTCGTCGTGGTGCGTGCGCCCGGCCAGCCGTTGCCCGAGCTGCCCGCAAGGGTCGAGGTCGTCGACGACCCCGCGGAGGGCCTCGGGCCGATGCAGGGCATCGCCACCGGGCTCGCGGCGCTGTCGGACCGCGCGCTCGTCGCGTTCGTCTGCTCCACCGACCTGCCGTTCCTGCACCCGGCGTACATCCGACGGGTGCTTGCCGCGCTCGACGCCGACGTCGACGTCGTACTGCCGCACGTCAACGGCCACCGCCAGCCGCTCGCCACCGCGTACCGCACGGCGCTCGCGCCCGTCGTGGCCGGGCTGGTGGCGCACGGACAACTCAAGCTCGCGATGCTCTTCGACCACTGCCGCGTGCGCCGGATCGACGACGCGGCGCTGCTCACCGACCCCCGGCTGCACGCCCTGGATCCCGCACTCGACTCGGTGCTCAACGTCAACGAACCCGACGACTACCGGGCCGCCCGGGCCCGGCCGGCCCCGGAGATCACCGTGCAGCGCTACGGCGCGCTGGCCTCTGCCGGCAAGCGCGGGCCCACCGCGGTGGAGGCGGCCACGCTGGGTGCCGCTGCCGCCGCGGTCGGGCTGGCGCTCGACCGGCACGTCGTCGCCGCCCTGAACGGCGACCAGATCACCCGCGACCCGGAGATGCCCCTCGTCGCCGGTGACGCCATCGCATTCCTGTCGGCTGACGCGGGCGGCTGACCCGCCCACGCGCCCCGTGAGTCGTCCCTTGCCCGAGTGCACGACGTCCGGTGGCACGGACGAGCGGTGTCACGGTCATCGGCATACAGTCGTCAGTGTGACGGCAGGCGGATATTTCGGACGAGCCCTGGTCGTCGACGTCCACGGCGACGGCGCCACCGGCACGCCCCTCGAGCTCTCCGACCAGGTGCTGCGTAGCTACCTCGGCGGTGTCGGGCTCGGCACCTGGCTGCTCCACCGGCTCGTCCCCACCGGCGTCGACCCGCTGGCCCCCGAGGCCCCACTCGCCTTCGTGTTCTCCCCGCTCGTCGGCACACCGCTCACCACGAGCGCCAAGTTCGCGGTGCTCGCCAAGTCTCCGCTCACCCGGATGGTCACCGACGCACTGGCGTCGTCCCAGTTCGCGATCTCCGGGAAGCTCACGGGCAACGACGCGATCGTCGTGCGCGGACGCGCCGACGCGCTCTCGGTGCTGTTGGTCGACGCGACGGGCGTGCGCCTCGAGCCCGCCCCCGAGCTCGCCGGGCTCCCCGCCGCCGAGGCGGAGTCGGCCGTCCGGGAGCGGTTCGGCCGCGGCTGGCGAACCGCCGCGATCGGGCCGGCCGGGGAGCGCGGCGTCCGCTACGCCACGATCAGCCACGACGGTCGGCACGCCGGGCGCGGGGGCCTGGGCGCTGTGCTGGGGGCCAAGAACATCAAGGCGGTGCTGGTCAAGGCCGGGACGCGGGTGGATGTCGCCGATCCCACCGCCGTGCTCGCCGCAGCGAAGAGCCTGCGCGAACGCAGTTTCGGCCCCGCGACGGCCAAGTACCGCGAGCTGGGCACGCTCGCCAACCTGCTCGCGTTCAACGCGGTGTCGACGCTCCCGACGCGCAACTTCACCGCCGCCACGTTCGCCGAGGCGCCGCGGCTGGCCGCTGAGGAGCTGCACGAGATGCGCGGGGTCGCGCGCAACAGCTGCGCGTCGTGTTCCATCGGTTGCGAGCACATCTACTCCCGCAAGGGCGGTGGCAGCCAGCGGATGGAGTACGAGAACGTGTTCGCGCTCGGACCGCTCTGCGGGGTGTCCGATCCGGACGACGTGTTCGCCGCCAGCGCCCGCTGCGACGAGCTCGGCATCGACACGATCTCTGCAGGCGGCACGATCGCGTGGGCGATGGAGTGCGTGGAGCGCGGACTGATCGATGCGCCGTGGCTGCGTTTCGGGGACGGTCCGGCGCTGCTACGGGCACTCGACCTCATCGGTTCGCGCTCCGAAGGTCTCGGCGAACTGCTCGCGCTCGGCTCGCGCGCGGCGGCCGACGTCGTCGGGCACGGCTCGATCGACTTCGCGCCGCAGGTCAAGGGCCTGGAGCTGCCGGGGTACGAGCCGCGGTCGCTGCAGTCGATGGCTCTGGGGCTCGCGGTGAACGCCCGGGGAGCCGACCACAACCGTTCCGGCGCCTACGAAGCCGACCTGTCCGGCGATCTGGACCGGCTGGCCGGCGGTTCCGCACACGTGGCCGCCGCGATCGGCACCGAGGACCGCGCCGCGGTCATGGACTCGATGATCCTCTGCAAGTTCCTCCGCGGTGTGTTCACCGAGCCGTTCGACGAGTGGGCGGGGCTGCTGCGGTCCGTCACGGGCTGGGACATCACGCCCGACGAACTGCGGGCGGCGGCCCGGCGCATCGTGCTGGCCAAGCGGGTGTTCAACCTGCGGGAAGGCGCCACCGCCGAGGACGACACCCTCCCGCGCCGCATGCTCGCCACCCCGCTCGAGCTGGGCTCGGGCCGCACCGCCACGCTCACCGCCGAACGCCTGCGGTCCATGGTTGCGGGTTACTACACGGGCCGTGGTCTCGACGTCGAGGGCCGCCCCGACCCCGCCGACCTGGCCGATCTCCTCCTCTGAGCCCCCAGTTCTCAGGGCCGTCAGAACGTCCCGAGAACAAGATCCACCACGGCGAGCGCAACCAGCATCAAGCCCACCATGACCCAGTTGGACAGGTCGGTGCCCTGCTGCTCCAATGCTTCGTTGCCGGCCATTCAATTCTCACACAGGAGGAGCCGTGCCAACGACAAATACGTCCTGGTCGCCACCCCAAGCTATCGAACCGATACACCCGATACCTTTTCCTGCGACTCCGTGGATCGATGTGTTCAACGCATCCGAGGTCGTCGCTCTCGGCGACTCCAGGTTCCTGTTCTGTGACAACAACCTGAACGACAGCCTGGTCGAGATGGTCATCGGCTCGGACGGAACGCTTGCCGAACCGCTCATCCGCCGCCCGCTCCAGGGGCTTCCCGAGGGCGCAGTGGACGACATGGAGTGCATGGCACTCGTCGAGCACGAATACGGTAAGACCATCTTCGTCTCGCCGTCGCTCAGCAATAAGATCCGCAAGGGTTTCGAAACGGCGCCGCAGCGCCGCGACCGCGCGAAGCCCTCCGCCGCACGCGCCGGGTTGCTCCGCGTAGACGTCCGTGAGGACGACTCACTGCACGCCAAGCTCATCCCGGACTTTCGCGAGTGGTTCGTCGCCTACTCGCCGAAGATCGGAGAGTCGGCCGAGTGGACCCCCGACGATGCCGGGTTGAACGTCGAAGGCCTCTCCTGGGACCCGACCTCTCGCGCCCTCGTCTTCGGCGTCCGGACGCCCGTACCCCACGGACGGCCCATGCTCGTTCGGGTCAAGGTCAAGGATCTCGCGGCTCCGTGGACCCTCGAAAACCTCGAGATGCTCGATCCCGTCTTTCTCAATATCGACGTCACGGGCGACGAGATGGGCGTGCGCTCGATCGAGTACGACCCGGCACGCGAGGCTTCGCTCGTCGTCCTCGCCAACTCGACCAGCGAGTCCGAGGCGCCTTTCCTGCTGTTTCTCTGGGACGGCAACGACAAGGGCGAGGTCCATCAGTTCGAGGACGTCTGGTTCACGGAGAGAATGCGAGTCGAAGGGGTGGCTCCCGGCACGGTCGCCGGACGCGAAGCGATCGTCTTCGTCGACGACCGAGGCGGCTACCAGCTCATCTGGAACGAGGATCCGCGGCTGGAGAAAAAGTCGAAGTGACCGGCCCCGAAGGCAGTCCGGAGCCGGCCGATCCGACAGATCTCCGCTTCGAACTCAGAACGTGATCAGCGGGTCGCCGAACGCGTCCGCCACGAAGTTGACGAAGAAGAACCCGAAGAACAGGAAGTTCAGCAGCAGGATCACGTAGTGCCACGGTCGCGGCCGGGCCACCTTCGGCAGCCTGCTGTTGAGGTAGATCAGCATGAACGGGTAGATCAACGCGCCGAGGTTCGACATGTTCGCCGAGAACTGGACGAGCGCCACCGGCACCGCGAGGTGCATGATCACCGAGATCGCGACCAGCAGCACGATCATGAACGGGTAGTAGAAGCGCCGCGGGTCGCCCTCGACGAGCTCGCGCAGGCGCGGGCTGAGCGTCGGCGCCGCGTCGGTGACCACCCGCACCATGCCCTCGAATATCCCGAGCTGCGTGGAGAACAGGATGAGCACGCCCATCAGGAGCAGCAGGTAGAACATTCCGGAGCCGTACTCCGGCTGCAGCGCGCTCGCCACGAACGTGGGCACGTTGGCGGTGGTCGGCTGCTCGCCCGAGATCGCCACGGCCTGGGCCATCAACACCGTCGGGAGCAGCATGCCCAGCATCGCTCCGACGAAGAACACGCCCCACATGTCCACCATGAGGAACCGGTACCAGCGCCGCCACCGGCTCGCGTTGCGCTCGTCGTCGGGGAAGGTGACACCGACGGACATCAGCTCACGCCGGCTGCCGCGCATACCGGCGATGTAGCCGGTGCGGTGGCCCATGCCGTAGCCCTTGTCGCGGTAGTGGCCCATCACGTACCAGTTCAGGCCCGACGCCAGCGCGGTGAACCCGGCCAGGGCCCCGAGCTGGGTGGCGGTGATTCCCGCGGGTGGCGCGGCCGGGGTGACGAACCCGCGGATGCCCTCCCACCACACGCTCCATGGCACGACGATGAGGTCGACCACGACGAGCGTCACCAGGATGAAGCCCACCATCACCCAGTTGCTCAGCTCGAGCGCCCTGCTGATCCGGCGGGCAGCCGCGGTGATCAGGAAGACCACGATGAGCAGGCCGATGGCGTACCACCGGGTCTGCTGCACCTCCGACGCGTCCGCGACGCGGCCGTTGACGAGCGCGAAGAGGCCCTGGCCCGCCGAGGCGGCCCACCCGCCCGCGATGAAGGCGAAGATCACGAGGAAGACGGACAGCGGGATCCACAGCATCTTCCCCGGCGGCACCCGCCCCCAGCCGACCACGGGCGCCTCGCCGGTGGCCACGACGTAGCGGGCGCACTCCACGTTGTAGAAGGTCTGCAGCACGGCGGACACCACGATCACCCAGCCGACACCGACGAACCCGTACTGCCCGACCGCCTGCGGTCCGAGCAGCCATTCGCCGCTGCCGATCGAGATGCCCAACGCGATGAGGCTCGGACCCACCACGAACATGACCAGCTGACGGAAGCCGATCCGCTTGACCCGGAACACCTCCTCGGGTGTCGGCAGGTCCTCGACGGCGAGTTCGGGTCGGCTGACGCCGAGCGGGTAGGTCCGGGCGCCGCGCTGCACCTCGGTCATGGCTGTCCCCATGTCCAGTTTATGAGCATTGTGAGCTTTGTCACAAATGATCGCCCCGGTAGCGACAAAGGTCAAGAGGCGGCTTGACTTGTAGTTGACTTCAACTTCTAGCGTCTGCTCCAGACCCGGGGAAACCGGACGAGAATGTCGGTCTCCCTCGCCACACTGACGGGGCGAGGTTGTTCCACACCGATGAGTTCGGTCGGCTCCCCACGTCCTACGGGTGCGCAGCAGATGCGGCGACCGGAACGAGGAGTAGCTCATGAGCATGGAGATGGTGGCGTGGAACTCGATGTACCACGCGGCGAACGCCCACGAGGAGAAACGCCCCTTCTCGCTGGCCACACTCCGCCGGATCGTGGCGTTCGTGCGGCCGCACCGGCGCCGGATGGTCGCGTTCCTGCTGGTCAGCGTCATCGGCGCGGTGCTCGCGGTCGCCACTCCAGTGCTCGCCGGCCGGGTGGTCGACGCGATCGTCAACCACGGCCCGGTCGGGGTGGTGGTCGGTCTGTCCGTGCTCATCGCGGTGATCGCCGTGGCCGTGGCCGTCAGCGGGATCGTGCAGCGCTGGCTCTCGGCGTCGCTCGGTGAGGGGCTGATCCTCGACCTGCGCGCCGCGGTGTTCGACCACGTGCAGCGCCAGCCGGTCGCGTTCTTCACCCGCACCCGCACCGGCGCGCTGGTCAGCCGGCTCAACAACGATGTGATCGGCGCCCAGCACGCGTTCAGCGAGACGCTCTCCGGGGTGGTCGGCAACCTGGTCACGCTCACGCTCACGCTGATCGTGATGCTCACGCTCTCCTGGCAGGTCACCCTGCTGGCGCTCGTGCTGCTGCCGGTGTTCGTGCTCCCCGCCCGGCGGATGGGTCGCCGGCTCGCCTACCTCGAACGCGAGGCCGCCGACCACAACGCGGCCATGGGCACGCAGATGACCGAGCGGTTCTCCGCTCCGGGCGCCACCCTGATCAAGCTCTTCGGCCGCCCCGCCGACGAGACGCGCGAGTTCGTCGCCCGGGCCGCCCGCGTGCGCGACATCGGGGTGCGCTCCGCGATGGTCCAGTGGGTCTTCGTCACCGCGCTCACGCTCGTGTCCGCGCTGGCCCTCGCGCTGGTCTACGGGCTCGGCGGCTACATCGCGATCACCGGCGGGATGGCCGCGGGCGACGTCGTCGCGCTGGCCCTTCTGCTCACCGGTCTCTACGCCCCCCTCACGGCACTGGCCAGCGCCCGCGTCGAGGTGATGAGCGCACTGGTGAGCTTCGAGCGCGTGTTCGAGGTGCTGGACCTGCCGCCGCTCATCGCCGAGCCCGCCAAGCCGCTGCCGCTGCCCGACGGGCCGTTGTCCGTGGAGTTCGACGAGGTCCGCTTCGGCTACCCGGCCGCCGACAAGGTGTCGCTGGCCTCGCTGGAGGAGGTCGCGCAGCTCGACCGCCGGGGCGGCGAGGAGGTGCTGCACGGCCTGTCGTTCACCGCGGAGCCCGGGCAGATGATCGCGCTCGTCGGCTCGTCAGGAGCGGGTAAGTCCACCATCGCGCAGCTGCTCCCCCGGCTCTACGACGTCGACGCCGGTGCAGTGCGACTGGGCGGGGTCGACGTCCGCAGCCTCTCGTTCGACACGATCCGCGGAGCGCTGGGCCTGGTCACGCAGGACGGCCACCTGTTCCACGAGACGATCCGGGCCAACCTGCTGCTCGCCCGACCCGAGGCCCACGACGACGAGCTGTGGGAGGTGCTGCGCCGGGCACGCCTGGACGACCTGGTGGCCGGCCTGCCTGACGGTCTCGACACGGTGGTCGGTGAGCGTGGCTACCGGCTCTCCGGCGGAGAGCGTCAGCGGCTCACGATCGCCCGGCTCTTGCTCGCGCGGCCGCGCGTGGTCGTGCTCGACGAGGCCACCGCCCATCTCGACTCCACCTCGGAGGCCGCCGTTCAGGAGGCCCTGGGTGAGGCGCTCGAGGGGCGCACCGCGATCGTCATCGCCCACCGGTTGTCCACCATCCGGGCCGCCGACCAGATCCTGGTACTGGAGGGCGGTCAGATCGTCGAACGCGGCACCCACACGGAGCTGATCGCGCGGGACGGTCGCTACGCGGAGCTGCACCGCACCCAGTTCGACCAGCCGAGCGACCCGGTCGAACTGGCCGCGCTCTGACCGGGCTCGGCGCGGCACCGGCCTGTCCGGCGGATGGCATGGGGATGGCAGCGGGAACTGCAGCTCTCTACTAGTCGACAAGATCATCATCGGCGATGTCGGTCGGCGCAGTTCCCGCATGATGATGTGTGACGAGAGCTGACCGCAGGGTCACAGTTCCCGCACTTCCCTGGCGGAATTGTGATCCGCGGACCCGACGATCTGCATTCTCCAGAAGAATTTCCCGTCTCCAATCCACAGTCCGGGACAAGCTGTTGCGCGCATTGTGGGGATCATCCTGATCATCGCCGGCGCACCGCTGACCGTGCTGAGCGCGGTGGCTGCGATCACCTGGCCCCTCACGGTCAACCCGCCGATCAACGTGGCATTCTTCGAGCCCACCCTGATGCTCGGGGTGCTCGCTATCGCAGCCGCGACGGCCCTGCTCCGACGGAACGACACCGAGCTCGACCCCGCCACATACGCCCGGCTCCGCCCGCTGACATGGCTCGTGGTCGAACCCACCAGTGGTAGCCCGCTGAAGCGGTCTCAGTCCACATCGGGGAACGCTACGAAGCGCAGCAGTACTCGCCGGGAATCATCGCCCTGAGGATCGACGTCGCTCGCGTAGCGCCCGTAGAGCGCCATGTAGTCCTCCCAGAAGCGGCGCAGCTGCGGCATCGTCAGCCGCAGCGCGCCGCGGGCGAACAGCAGGGCGTCGCCCCATTCACCCAGGGAGTCGCGCTGTTGCTGGAAGCGCGCGAAAGCCGCCACGTCGTCGGCGACGTTCAGCCGGCCGAGCTCGTCGAAGGCCGCGCGCACCTCGTCGTCCATGCGGCTGCGTGGCGGGAACCGGATGTCACGGACGCGGGCCTGCCACCACCGTTCCCGGCCCCGCCCGCGCTCGGGCACCTCTTCGACGAACCCGTGCTCTGCGAGCTGGCGCAAGTGGTAGCTGGTGGCCCCGGTGTTCTCGCCCAGCGCCCGCGCGAGCGACGTGGAGGTGGCCGGGCCGTCTCGGTGCAGCTGTCGCAGGATCCGCTGCCGCAGCGGATGGCCGAGCGACTTCAGGGCCGCCGGATCGGTGAGCTCTCGGGGTTCTCCCTGATCCGTCACCGCGCCGAAGCTAGCAGAGTTCCTGTTGCAAAGATTTCTTTGCATATAAGCCTCTGCACGGGGAGCGGACATGGAACTTCGACGCGGACTGGTCACCCTCGGTGCCGGCGCTGCGCTGCTGGGGGCATTGCTCGGAACGGCAGCGTGGACGGCACCGCCTGCCGTCGCACGGATCGCGGAGGAAGGGACGCGCGCAACAGCAGACCCGGCCGTCCGCGAGATAGAGCTGAGCGTCCCCACCAGCGACGGGCTGGTCCTCCCCGCAACACTGCGGGTGCTGGCAGACGCGCGGCCGAAGCTGCCCGGCATGGTGCTGGTGCACGGAGCCGGGCCCGGTCCCCGCGAGAAGTACCGCGCCGAGGCGGAGGCCCTCGCGCGCGCCGGTATCGCGACGTTGGCCTACGACAAGCGCACTGCCGGTTACTCGCTCTTGGAGCGGTCGTACTCCCGCCTCGCTGACGACGCCATCGCCGCCGCCGATCTCCTCAGGGGGCGGCCGGAGGTCGATCCGGACAAGGTCGGGCTCTGGGGGTTCAGCGAGGGCGGCTGGGTCGCGCCGCTGGCGGCAGCACGTGCCCCGGACACGGCGTTCCTCGTGGTGGTGGGCGCGAACGGGGTGGCTCCGCTGCGCCAGCAGACCTGGGCCGACACGATCAAGATGGATCACGCAGGCGTCACGGGCTCGCTCGTCGATGCACATGCGCGCACGCCCTATCGCGTGCTCACGGCCATGGGCCTCTTCCCGGAGCCGTTCTTCGACCCCGCCCCCGCGCTGCGGAGCCTCACGCTTCCGGTGCTGGGTGTCTGGGGCGCGCAGGACCGGCTGACCCCGCCCGTCGAGAGCGTCACCGCGTACCGGGCCGCCCTCGACGGGGCCGGTAACCGCCACTACACACTGCGCACGGTCGAGGGGGCTGAGCACTTGCTGCGGACCACGACCGACGGCTTCGACAAGGGCAGCGCGTTCGCCCCCGGCTACGTCGACCTCGTGACGGGTTGGGTCACCGATGTCGCCGGAGGACGGCTGCCGGCCACCAGCGTGGCCGGCGTGGGCGAGCAGCCCCGGCCGACCGCTGCCGTGCCGCCGCCCGCCTGGTACGAGTCGGCGTGGGTACAGCTGGGCGCGCCGGCGGTGCTCGTGCTCGGCTTCGCGGGGTTCGGCCTGACGGCGACGTGGCGCCGGCTGCGCGGACGCCCGGTCGTGCGTTCTTCCTGGCCTGCCGGGGTGCTGGCGGGTGCGGGCCTCACCACGGTGGCGGGCACGTTCGCGTACCTCGGTTATCTGCAGGCGACCGCCGGACGCACCGTGACTCCGGGACCGATGCTCGCCGGACGACCGCTGGTGTGGTTGGCACTTCAGGTCTTGGCAGTGGTCGCGGTGATCGCAGCGATCATGGCCTCCGCCCGGTGGCGGGCCACCGCGAACAGCGCGGGCCGGACGAGAGCGGCGCTGCTCATGGCAGCCGGCGCGGTGTTTGTCCCATGGGCCACGTTCTGGGGCCTGCTCGTGCCCTGATTTCTCGATTCGACCCCCTGTCGGCGCGCCGCTGTGGGTACGGCCAACTAGTCTCGATTGTGATTGCCCGGCCGAAATCTGCGCCGGGGATGACGGGATTGCATACAGTCGACTACGGTCAGATCAAGACACCTGACCGACGGAGGCACGAGATGACAGCCGTGCAGGAACCGGCGACCGCGGTACGCACGGTCACCACCACGATCAACGGCAACGAGATCACGGTCCCGGAGGGCACGTCGATCTACGACGCCGCCAAGCAGGTGGGCGTCGACATCCCGGTGCTTTGCCACAACGAGCGTTACGACCCGGTCGGCGTGTGCCGGATGTGCGTGGTCGACACCGGCGGGCGTGTGTTCGCGGCGGCCTGCGTGCGGCCGTGCGAGGACGGCATGGAGGTCAAGACCTCCACCCCGGAGCTGGAGCGCAACCGGGCCACGCTCACCGAGCTGCTGGTGGCGGACCAGCCGCCGCGCGCCGAGGATCCCAAGCAGACCACCACCGGCGACAATCTGCTGCTGGCGCTGGCCGACGGGTTCGGCGTGGCCCGCGAGACCACCGACCTGCCGTGCGGATCCGGGCGCGGCCTCGACTCGTCCAACCCCGTGATCGACGTCAACCACGACGCCTGCATCCTGTGCGACCGCTGCGTCCGCGCGTGCGACGACATCCAGGGCAACGACGTGATCGGCCGCTCGGGCAAGGGCTACTCCACCCGCATCGCGTTCGACCTGAACGACCCGATGGGCTCGAGCTCCTGCGTCACGTGCGGCGAGTGCGTGCAGGCCTGCCCCACGGGCGCGCTCACCAACAAGCCGATCCGCAACATCCCGATCCAGCCGCGCGAGAAGCTCGACGCCGTCGACTCCGTGTGCCCGTACTGCGGTGTCGGCTGCGCACTCACCTACTACGTCGACCGCGAGCGGGGCGCCATCGCCTTCGCCGAAGGCCGCGACCAGCCCGGCTCGCAGAGCAGGCTCTGCGTCAAGGGCCGCTACGGCTGGGACTACGCCGCTTCCCCGCAGCGGATCACAAAGCCGTTGATCCGCATCGACTCCGCCTACCCGAAGGGCCCGTTGTCGGCTGACGTGCGCGGCGACGGCAACGGCTCGGCGAACGGCGCCACCAACGACCGGGGGCGCGGCGGCAACGGCGGCAACCGCAGCGGCGGCGGCCGGAAGGACGACCCGAGCGCAAAGCGGGGCGGGGGCCGCAAGCCCGGCGGCCTCGTCGACTACGACGAGGTGCTGCCGCACTTCCGCGAGGCCACCTGGGAGGAGGCGCTCGACCTCGTCGCCCGGCGCCTCAAGGAGATCCACGCCGAGGGCGGCCCCGGCGCGATCGCCGGATTCGGCTCGGCGAAGTGCTCCAACGAGGAGGCCTACCTCTTCCAGAAGCTGATCCGCACCGGCTTCGGCACCAACAACGTCGACCACTGCACCCGGCTCTGCCACGCATCCTCGGTGGCGGCCCTGTTCGAGGGCGTCGGGTCCGGCGCGGTGTCCACCACCTACGGCGACGTCGCCAACGCCGACGTCGTGATCATCACCGGCTCCAACCCGACGGCCAACCACCCGGTGGCCAGCTCGTTCTTCAAGCAGGCCCGCCGCCGTGGCACGAAGATCATCTACGTCGACCCGCGCGCCTCCACGGTCGCCGAGCACGCCGACATCTTCGTGCAGCTCAAGCCCGGCACCGACGTGGCCTTCTACAACTCGCTGATGCACGAGGTGATCCGCCTCGGGCTGATCGACCGCGAGTTCATCGCGAGCCGCACGTCCAACTACGACGAGCTCGCGCGCACCGTCGCCGACTACCCGCCGGAGCGCGCCGCGCAGATCACCGGCGTCGACGCCGACAAGATCCGCGAGGTCGCGAGGACCTGGGGCGAGGCCAGGGCCGGCGTCGTCTACTGGGGGATGGGAATCTCCCAGCACACCACCGGCACCGACAACGCCCGCTGCCTCATCGCGATGTGCTCGATCACCGGCAACGTCGGGCGTCCGGGCACGGGGCTGCACCCGCTGCGCGGGCAGAACAACGTGCAGGGCGCGTCCGACGCCGGGCTGATCCCGATGTTCTACCCCGACTACCAGGGCGTCGACCTCGACGCCACGCGCCGGCACTTCGAGGAGGCGTGGGGCACCACGCTCGACCCCAACCGAGGCCTGACGGTCACCGAGATCATCAAGTCGGTGCTGCAGCCCGGTGGCGTGCGCGGGATGTACATGCTCGGGGAGAACCCGTTCCTGTCCGACCCCAACATCAACAAGGTGCGCAAGGCGCTCTCGGCACTGGACTTCCTCGTGGTCCAGGACATCTTCCTCACCGAGACCGCCGAGTTCGCCGACGTGATCCTTCCCGCGAGCTCCTACCTGGAGAAGGACGGGACGTACACCAACACCGACCGCCGGGTGCAGCTCGGCCGCAAGGTGATGGACCCTCCCGGCCAGGCCCGGACCGACTGGGAGATCGTGCAGGACATCGCACGCAGGATCGGGCTGAACTGGACCTACGGCAGCCCGAGCGAGGTCTTCGACGAGATGGTCGCGCTCATGCCGTCGTACAAGAACCTCTCGTACGGCAACCTGGGGCTGTCCGGGAAGCTCTACCCGAACGACGACCCGGAGCACAGCGACGGCACCATCGTCATGTTCGACGAGAAGTTCAACACCGACGACGGGCTCGCCCACCTCGTGCCCGCCCAGTGGTTGCCGCCCCGCGAGCTGCCCGACGCCGACTTCCCGCTGGTGCTCAACACCGGCCGGTTGCTCGAACACTGGCACACCGGATCGATGACGCGGCGCTCGTACGCCCTCGACGCGATCTCGCCGGTCGCCGAGGTGTACATGCACCCGAAGGACGCCGCCGATCGCGGGGTCGCTCACGGGGAGATGGTCCGCGTGCGGTCCCGGCGCGGCACGATCGAGCTGCTGGTCCGCATCTCGCACCGTGAGCAGCTGGGCAACTGCTTCATCCCGTTCCACTTCCGCGAGGCGGCGGCCAACCTCCTGACGATCGACGAGGTCGACCCCTTCGGCAAGATCCCGGAGTTCAAGTTCTGCGCGGTGCAGGTCGAGGCACTCGGCGCGGCGCAGGCAGAGACCACATCGATTGCTGGAGTCCGTGCATGACCGAGCTGTCCGACCGCATGGCCGATGTGAGGGCGCGGCGCGTGCCCGGCGTGGAGGCGCGTGCCGGGAAGTTCCCCGGCCCGTCGCTCATCCCGGCGCTCAACGCGATCCAGGCCCGGCTCGGCTGGCTCCCGCGCGAGGAGCTGGAGGAGCTCGCCCGCGATGCCCGCCGGCCGCGGTACGAGATCGAGGGACTGATCTCGTTCTACCCGCACTTCCGCACGGAGCCGCCGACGAAGGTCGCGCTGCACGTCTGCCACGACCTGGCGTGCTGGCTGCGCAACGGTGAGGCGCGGATCGCCGAGCTGCGCGATCGCTACGGCGAGGACGACGATGTCGAGATCGTCGAGGTGTCCTGCCTCGGCCGCTGCGACATCGCGCCCGCGGTGGCGGTGAACGAGCGCCCCGCCCCGGTGGCCGACACGGACGACCTCGTCGGGGCCGCCCGCGACAAGGGTGTGGGCGACGCAGCCGCGGCCACCCGCGTCGAGCCCTGGCCGAACGACCCCTACCCCGCAGGCTCCGGCGTCCCCGAGCGGTACACCACGCTGCGCGCGCTGCTCGCCGGTGAGCTGGACGCCGACGACATCGTCGCCACGTTGAAGGACTCCGGTCTGCGAGGAATGGGTGGCGCGGGCTTCCCCACCGGGCAGAAGTGGGGGCTGGTCCGGGCCGCCGAGCCGGGCACCACGAAGTACGCCATCGTGAACGCCGACGAGTCCGAGCCCGGCACGTTCAAGGACCGCCAGATCCTGGCGCAGCAGCCGCACCTCGTGCTGGAGGGCCTGCTGCTCGGCATGGTCGTGGTCGGGGCCGAGGAGGGCTGGGTCTTCATCCGGCACGAGTACGGCCCCGAGGAGCACGTGCTCCGTGAGGAGATCGACGCGCTGCGGGCCGCGGGCGTGATCGGGCCGGATGCGTGCGGCAGCGGGCGCCGTCTGAACGTCGACGTGTTCGTCTCGCCGGGTGGCTACATCCTCGGCGAGGAGACCGCGCTGCTGGAGTGCATGGAGGGCCACCGAGGGGAACCGCGGAACAAGCCCCCCTTCCCGGGCAACTACGGCCTGCACGGCCGTCCCACGCTGATCAACTCGGTGGAGACCTTCGCCGACGTGCCGGTGATCGTGCAGCGCGGGGCGCAGTGGTGGAAGGACCAGGGCGTCGGCGACTCGGTGGGCTGGAAGTTCTTCGCCGTGTCCGGCCACGTCGAGAAGCCCGATGTCTACTGCGTGCCGATGGGCACCACCGTCCGCGAGCTGATCGACCTCGCCGGTGGCGTCACCGGCGGGGCGCAGGTCGGCGCGGTGCAGCCGGGCGGGGCGTCGTCCAACTTCATCGGACCCGACCAGCTCGACCTGCGGCTCGACTTCGGCACGGCGGCGGAGGCGGGCACGATGCTCGGCTCCGGCGCGCTCGTCGTCCTCGCCGAGGGCACCGACCTGCTCGCGGCGTCCACGAACGTGCTGCGGTTCTTCCGCAACGAGTCGTGCGGCAAGTGCGTGCCGTGCCGGGTGGGCTCCACCAAGGCCCACGAGCTGCTGCGAGGTGTGCTGGAGACGGGCACCTCCACCCTGGACGACGCGCAGCGCGGCCGGATCCTGCAGCTCGAAGAGGCCATGCGCAAGACGTCGATCTGCGGGCTCGGGCAGGTGGCACTCGGTCCGGTGGTGAGCGTCCTCGGCCTCGACAAGGGTGGGGCGGCCGCCCGCGAGCAGCCCAGGCCGAACGGCGCGGCGGCTCAGCCAGACAGGTGAGCGAGCTTGCGAGCTCACCGTCCAACACAGCAGCGCCGCGAATGCGGCTGACGAGCGTCCGCGAGGAGGCTGCGTGAGCGAGCTTGCGAGCTCACGGTCCAACACAGCAGCGCCGCGAATGCGGCTGACGAGCGTCCGCGAGGAGGCTGCGTGAGCGGAAGGGAGTTCTTCACCACCCGCACGGTCGTCCAGGCCCTCGCGGGGTTCCGGCCCGCACGCCGCACCACGTTGGAGGAAGTCCCGCTCGACGACGCCCTGCACCGCGTGCCGGCCGCCGACGTGGCGGCTGCGGCGCCGCTGCCGGGGTTCGCCAAGTCCACGGTGGACGGCTTCGCGGTGCGGGCCGCCGACACGTACGGCGCGTCCGAGGGGCTGCCCTCCTACCTGGACCTGGTGGGAGCGGTCCGGATGGGCGTGCCACCGAGCGTCGCCGTCCGGCCGGGCGGCGCTGTCGCGATGCCGACCGGCGGTGTGCTGCCCGACGGCGCCGACGCCGTCGTCATGGTGGAGCACACCGCCGAGACGATGCCCGGAACGATCGAGGTGACCCGACCGGTGGCGCCGCTCGACGGTGTCGTGCGCGCCGACGAGGACGTCGCCGCCGGGGCGCCGCTGGTGCCCGGAGGCAGACCACTGCGGGCTCCCGACCTGGGCCTGCTCGCCGCCGCCGGGGTCACCACCGTGATCGTGCGGGCCCGTCCGCGGGTGGCGATCGTCTCGACCGGGGACGAGGTGGTGCCTCCCTCCACCGGACAGCTGCGTCCGGGGCAGGTCCGCGACGCCACCGCGTCGGCCCTGGCCGGACTCGTCCGTGACGCCGGGGGCGAGCCGACGATCGCCGGGATCGTGCCTGACGACGCCGGCGCGCTGGAGACGACGCTGCGCAAAGCGCTGCAGGACTCAGACCTCGTCGTCGTGTCGGCCGGGTCGTCGGTGGGAACCCGCGACGAGACGGCAGGCGCAGTGGCCGCGCTGGGCGAGATCTGGTGTCACGGGCTCTCCATCAAGCCGGGCAAGCCGACACTGCTCGCGGAATGCCGGTCGGACAGCGGCGACGGAATCCCCCTCATCGGGCTCCCCGGCAACCCGCTCTCGGCGCTCGTCGTGTTCCGGGTGATCGGGGTGCCGCTCGTGTGGCGGCTCGCGGGCTGCTCGGTCCCGCCGCCGGAGCCGTCGGTGCCGGCCTGCCTCACCCGCGACCTGCCCTCGGCGGCGGGCCGGCTCGACGTCGTTCAGGTCAGCGTGCGCGACGGTGCGGCCACGCCGATCTTCGGACCATCGGCACTGCTGTCGGTGCTCACCCGCGCGGACGGCTGCATCGTGGTGCCCGAGCCGGCCACCGGACTTCCAGCGGGCTCACAGGTGCAGGTCATGCTGTACCGCTGACCCCGGTGCGCCGCGACGCTGAGTCCGGCGCATGAAATCGTGACCACGGCCTCTCCGAATCCCACGCATGTGGGATGTCACGCCACCGACCCGCGTGCAGGCTCGGGTCTGTTCAATGACACCGATTCGTACTGCGATATCTCTTTCCAGCATTACGCGCCCGTTTCCGGCATGAGGTGAGAAATTGGCGGATCTGGCTCCACTGCGCACCGGCCGGGGATTTCGCGCGCGACAATGTGCTACACCGTTACCGAGGTGCGCGACCTGACCGCGTAGGTTCGTGTTCGGGGCAACTCGCAGCCGGTTGGTTCGGCGAAAGGCATCCCACGAGAATGAATGACCGCACGGCCCACCAGCCCCGATCTCGGCAACCGCAGTTCGCTGGCAGCACAAGACCTCCGACGGCTCCACCCGGTCGTGGCTGATCGCCGTCGGCTCGCGACAACGGCGACCCGCCGGCGGCTCACGACAACGGCGGCCCGGCGCCGTCGAGCCACCACCGTCGCCGGCGCGGCCGCGCCGCTCGGCGTCACCCGCGGCCCGGCAACCTCCCGGCCCGCATCCGGTCGCGGAGTCCCGCGCAGCCTCGTTCTGGCGGCGGGCTGGTCGTGGCGGCTGCTGGTGCTGGGGGTCGTGGCGTACCTGGCCATCCGGGTACTCGCGTTGCTCTGGCTGGTCCTCGTGCCGATCGTGGTGGCGCTGCTGGTGACAGCGCTGGTTCGCCCGCTGGCCGTGCTTCTGCGGCGCCGCCTACCGGGGCCGCTCTCGGCTCTGCTGACACTGCTCGTCGCCCTCGCGGTCCTCGCCGGACTCGGATGGGTGATCGATCTGCGGTTCACGCAGGAGCTGCCCTCGTTGATCGAGGAGGTCGTCCGCACGGTCCGCGAGCTGGGAGCCACTCTCGCGCGGCTCGGTCTCGGCGAAGAGCAGCTCGCCGAGCTGCAGGCGAACCTGATCCGATGGTTGCAGGACAACCGCAGCGAGCTGATCACGTACCTCACCACCGGCACGGGCTTCGCCGTGGAGATCGCCACCGCCATCGTCCTGACCTTCTTCATCACGTTCTTCCTGCTCTACGACGGGGAGCGCGTGTGGCGCTGGCTGCTCATGCCGTTGCGTCCCCCCATGTCGGCCCGGGCGGACCGCGCAGGGCGCATCGCCTGGAGCACGCTCACGGGATACGTCCACGGCACGGCGATCATCGCCACCATCCACGGCATCGTGATCGGGCTCGTGGTGTCGCTGCTGCACGTGCCGCTGGCCATCCCGCTGGCCGTGCTGGTGTTCATCGGCAGCTTCATCCCCATCGTGGGCGCGCTGGTGTCGGGCGCGGTCGCCGTGGTGGTCACGCTGGGCACCCACGGCCTGCTGGCAGGGCTGATCGTTCTCGGTGTCCTGGTCGTCGAGGACCAGCTGGAGGCGCACCTGCTCCAGCCGCTGATCGTCGGCCGGTACGTGCGGCTGCACCCGCTGGCCATCGGTCTCGTCCTGGCCACCGGCACCATTCTGGGCGGGCTCGTCGGGGCGATCGTCGCCGTGCCGGTCGCGGCGATCGTCCACCGGACGTGGCCTGCGCTGCTGGGGCACGACGAACAACCGGCGGCGCCCCCGGCGCCCGGACGCAGGGCACTCCTGCGGGCGAACCGTTCGGCAGCGCAGGAGGAGTGAGCGGGCGTCGCGCCGATCAGCGAGGAGCGGGCTCTCAGTTCCCGGTCACGCCGCCCCCACCTCATCGGCCCACGGCTGCCCGAACAGGAAGTTGCGCGACCGGCCGACGGTCCAGGGCGCCAGTGCGTCCAGCAACCGGCCGTGCGCACGGCCCGCCGCGGCGGGGTCACCGAGCACCGAGAGAACGCGTACGAGGTAGGCGGCGTCCCGGTGGCCGACAGCGTTCGGGACGGCGGGCGGGCGGGCCAGTGCGCCGCCCAGGTGGTTCAGCTGCACGATGCAGGGAATCGGCGCGCCCGGCCCGGCGAGCTCGACGAGGTCGCGCAGCGCCGTCGGGTGGAGCTCGCGGAGCATCGCGTTGGTGCCGCCGTAGGAATGCGGCCAGGCCGGGTCGTTGTAGATCGAGGCCGCCTGCGTGAACGGGAGCTCCCCGAGGGTGTCCCGCAGGCGGGGCACGGCAGCGCGCAGCGGTGCGACGAGCCGTTCGCCCTGCGCCGTCGGGCCTGCGAAGGCGATCCGGACGTGCGCGGCGTAGCGGCCCCGCAGCAGCTCCGGCACCGCCGCCATGTCGGGGTAGGAGATCAGCGCTATCGAGGACGTGAGCTCGTCGGGCAGGTCCGCCGTCCAGTCGCGGTACGCCTCCAGCAGCTCGGGCACGTGCGGGCCGTCGACGTAGAGCCCCCCGCCGTACAGCCGGGTGACGGGGACGAGCCCGATCTCCATCGCTGTCACCACACCGAGGCCGTGGCCCGCGCCGCGCAGCTCCCGGAACAGGTCGGGATCGTCGTCCGCCGTGACGTGCCGGAGGCTCCCGTCGGCTGCGGCGAGGTCGATGCTGCCGACGTGGTCGGCGGCATAGCCGTAGCGGCGTGCCAGCACGCCCAGGCCTCCGCCGAGGATGTAGCCGACGGCACCGACCTCCGGCGACGAACCGCTGAGCGGCGCCAGCCCGTGCTCCGCGGCCGCGGTGATCACCTGCTGCCAGCGCACCCCCGCCTCGATCCATGCCGACCGCCTGCCGGGGTCCACCCGCACGCCGGTCATCCGCCGTGTGCTGATCAGCACTCCACCGTCGAGCGGAACCGTCCGCCCGTGCCCCGTAGCCTGCACCGCCACGGGGAGCCCGCTGGCCCCGGTGAGAGCTGCGCGTACGTCGTCGGCGCCGGTGGCCGCGACGACGTACGCCGGCCGGTGCGGGTACGCGGTCTGGAAGCCGCTCGTCTCCTCGTCGAACTCGTTGTCGCCCGGCCGGAACACCGGGCCCTGCACCTGCTGCGTCCACGTCATGCAGGCGACGGTATGGCCGCTTGCGGACGAGATCGGTCCGCAAGCAAACTGCGGCGGTGACGACCACCCGGGTCCTGCGACTGCTCTCACTCCTGCAGAGCAGGCGCGAGTGGGCAGGCGGGGAGCTGGCCGAACAGCTCGGGGTCACCGGTCGCACGGTGCGCCGCGACGTCGCGCGGTTGCGCGAGCTCGGCTACCCGATCGAGGCCACCACCGGCACGGCAGGTGGGTACCGCCTCGCGTCCGGCAGCAACCTCCCACCCCTGCTGCTGGACGACGACGAGGCCGTCGCGGTGGCGGTCGGCCTGCTCACCGCGGCGCGGGCCGGGGTCGCCGGCGTCGACGAGACCGCCCCGCGTGCGCTGGCCAAGCTCCAGCAGGTGCTACCCGCCCGGCTGCGCCGGCGGATCGCGGCCGTCGGTGACGTCACCGTCCGGCTCCGGCCGGGCCGCGGGTCGCGCGTCGACCCCACCACACTTGCCGTGCTCGCCGCCGCCTGCCGGGACCACGAGCTGGTCACGTTCGACCACCGCAGGCGCGACGGCGTGAGCGGCGAGCGCCGGGTGGAGCCGTACCAGCTCCTCACCGGGTACGGGCTGTGGTACCTGCTCGCCTTCGACACCGGCCGCGGCGACTGGCGCACGTTCCGCGTGGATCGCATCGCCCGCCCCACACCGATCCGGCTGCGCTTCACCCCACGGCCACTACCCGCCGAGGACACCACCGCATTCCTGGCCTCGGCCATCCGTGAGGCGCCCTACCGCTACACGGCGCTGGCCACCGTGCAAGCGCCCGCCGATGTCGTCACGGCGCGCCTGCCGGACCCGATGCCGGACCGGGTGCAAGCACTCGATCCCCGGACCTGCACCGTGCTCCTGCGCGGCGACTCCCTCGACGTCCTCGTGCAGGACCTGGTCGCCCTCGGCGCCGACTTCACCCTCGACGGGCCTGCCGAGCTCCTCGACCACCTCCACATGCTGGGCAAGCGCCTCCAGGACGCCGGGCCCGGCCGGCCTTAGTGTCGCGGAAACGGGGTTCCTTGCCCGGATCCGGTGTCCAGGCGGATGGATCGCAAGGCGGAGGAGGCGCCGATACCGCTGTTGTATCGGCGCCGACGACAACGCCGCGAGGCGCCGCCTGGGCGCCGGAGGCGGGTAAGACGACCTCGTTTCCTCGACACTAGGGAAGCGTCCCGGTCAGCGCCTCACCTGCACGTGGTCGTACCGTCGACATGTGGTCGCCGACTCGCCGTTCGTGTCCGACGTCCCCGCCGCGGAGGCGCTCGAGGCCTGGCACGAGGGGTGCGTAGCAGCGGGCTGCCCGGCACGCGTCGACGTGATGCGGGTGCCCGTCGGCGATGCCGTCGGCCGGGTGACGGCCGAACCGGTCTGGGCCCGCCGTTCCTCCCCCGCCTTCGACTCCGCCGGCATGGACGGCATCGCGGTCCACGCCGCCGACACCGTCGGCGCTGCGGAGACCACGCCGGTGCGGCTCGCCGACTTCGCCGTGGTCGACACGGGCGACCCCCTGCCCGAGGGCTACGACGCCGTGGTCATGCGCGAGCACGTGCACCGCGACGCCGACGGCACCGCCGAGGTGCGCACGGCTGCACCGCCCTACCAGCACGTGCGTTCGATCGGTGAGGACATCAGCGCCACCGAGCTGCTGCTCCCGGCCGGCCACCGGCTCCGTCCGGTCGACGTGGCCGCGGCTGCGGCCGCCGGCGCGGTGGAGCTCGCCGTGCGGCGCGCCCCGGTCGTCGTCATCGTCCCGACCGGCGACGAGATCCGCCCCATCGGCACTGAGCCGGCCCCTGGCGAGATCCTCGACACCAACTCCCTCATGCTCGCGGCCCAGGCGCGCGAGCTGGGCTGCGAGGCCCGCGTGACGCCGATCGTCCGCGACGACCCGGCGGTGATCACCGAAGCGCTGCGTGCGGCGGCCGCGGATGCGGACCTGGTGGTGCTCATCGCGGGCTCCAGCGCCGGACGCGACGACTACACCGCGCGGGTCGTGGCCGGGGCGGGCACGCTCTCCGTCCACGGCGTGGCCGTGCGGCCCGGGCATCCGGTGGTACTCGGAGCGGTGGACGCCACCCCGGTGCTGGGCGCCCCCGGCTACCCGGTGTCGGCCTCGCTCACGTTCGACATCTTCGCCGCCCCGCTGCTCGCCTCTCTGGAGGGCGCCGCGCCCCGCGAACGCCCCACAACCACGGCGCGGCTCGCCCGCAAGCTCGCCTCCAACGTCGGGATGGACGACTGGGTGCGGGTACGGCTGGGCCGGGTGGGCGGCGAGGTGGTGGCGACGCCGCTGCCCCGCGGTGCGGGGGTGCTCACCTCACTGGTGCGCGCCGACGGACTGCTGGTGGTCCCGGCCGGGCTGGAGGGCCATCACGCCGGCGAACACGTGCGCGTCGAGCTGCTGCGCGGTCTCGGGGAGATCGGGCGCACGATCGTGGCGATCGGGTCGCACGACCTCGTGCTCGACATGGCCGCCTCCGCGTTGCGGGCCGACGACCCGCTGGTCACGCTGGCCTCGTCGAACGTCGGGTCGCTCGGCGGACTCGTCGCACTGCGCGACGGGCTCTGCCACATCGCCGGCTCGCACCTGCTGGACCCCGCCACCGGCGAGTACACGCTGCCGTACGTGGACAAGATCCTCGACGGGGACAAGATCGCCGTCGTCCGGCTCGTGCACCGCGAGCAGGGGCTGATCGTGGCCCCCGGCAACCCGCTCGGGCTCTCCGGCGTCGATGACCTGGTGCGGGAGGGCCTGCGCTACGTCAACCGCCAGCGCGGCGCCGGTACGCGTGTGCTGCTCGACCACGAGCTCGCGCGGCGTGACCTCGATCCCGGCCAGGTGAGCGGCTACTCGCGGGAGGAGCACACGCATCTCGCGGTGGCTGCGGCGGTGGCTGCGGGCCGTGCCGACACCGGACTCGGGATCCGCGCCGCCGCCCGAGCGTTCGGGCTCGACTTCGTGCCCGTCGCCGAGGAGCCCTACGACCTCGTGCTGCGCGACTCCGGTCTGCACGACGAGCTGCTTGCTCCGTTGTGGGCCCTGCTGGAGAGCCCCACCTTCCGCGCGGAGGTCGAAGCGCTCGGCGGGTACTCGTGCGCCGAGACGGGCCACCGGATCCGGTGACAGCTCGGTCACACCCTTTTCGCACTTCAGCGGGGCACAATAAGAACACATGGACCCCGTGACGCGCCGCCTCACCTGATGGCCTCGACGCCCGAGACGGCCCCTGGTCCGCCCGGGTCATCCGCCCCGGGCCCAGGGACGTCCGCAGTGAAGAAGAGCAGCGCCGCCGCATTGGCGCTCGGCGCGCTGGGAGTCGTCTTCGGCGACATCGGCACGAGCCCGCTCTACGCGCTGAAGCAGACCTTCACCGACACGCGTGGGCTGACCCCGGACCCGAGTTCGGTCTACGGCGTGCTGTCACTCGTGTTCTGGACGATCACCATCATCGTCAGCATCAAGTACGTCAGCCTGGTCACCCGCGCCGACAACGACGGTGAGGGCGGCACGATGGCGCTGATCTCGCTCATCGAGCGTGTGAAAGGGCTCTCCGCGCGCACGAAATGGTTCCTGATCGGGCTGGGTGTCCTCGGAGCGGCGCTGTTCTTCGGCGACGGGATGATCACGCCCGCGATCTCCGTGCTCGGCGCGGTGGAGGGTCTGGAGGTGGCCAGTCCCGGACTCGCGGATTGGGTCGTCCCGATCGCGATCGTGTTGCTGTGCGGCCTGTTCTTCTTCCAGCGCTTCGGAACGGGCGCGGTCGGCAAGGCTTTCGGTCCGGTCATGCTGGTGTGGTTCCTGGTGATCGGTGTGCTCGGGCTCGTCCACGTGATCGCGCAGCCCGGGATCCTCAGGGCGCTGTCACCGACCTACGCCATCGAGTTCTTCCTGGGCGACACCCTGACGGCGTTCCTGTCCCTCGGGTCGGTCGTGCTGGCGATCACCGGCTCCGAGGCGCTCTACGCCGACATCGGACACTTCGGCCGTCGCCCGATCCGCAACGCATGGTTCGCGCTGGTGTTCCCCGCGCTGATACTCAACTACTTCGGCCAGGGAGCCGTCGTGCTCTCCGATCCCGCTGCCGCGGACAACCCTTTCTTCCGGCTGGCGCCCTCGTGGGGCCAGTACCCGCTGCTGATCCTCGCGACGGCGGCCGCCGTGATCGCCTCCCAATCCGTCGTCACCGGCACGTTCTCCATGGCACGTCAGGCAGTGCAGCTCGGCTACCTGCCGTTCCTCACGATCCGGCACACGTCCGAGAAGGAAGCCGGCCAGGTCTACGTGCCGTTCGTGAACTGGGTGCTGTTCGTCGCCGTGATCGGCCTGGTGGTCGGCTTCGGGTCCTCCACCGCACTGGCCTCGGCCTACGGCATCGCCGTCACCGGCACGCTCACCATCACCACCGTCCTGTTCTTCGTGAACGCCCGGCACCGTTGGGGCACGCCGCTGTGGCTCGTGGTTCTCGGCGCCGGCAGCCTGCTCGTCATCGAGCTCGCCTTCCTGGCGGCCAACATGACGAAGGTCTTGTCGGGCGGCTGGTTCCCTCTCGTCGTCGGGGTGGTGGTCGCCGTCATCCTGATGACCTGGCACCGCGGGCGGGAGATCGTCACGCGCAAGCGCACCGAGCAGGAGGGCCCGCTCGAGGACTTCGTCAAGGCGCTCTCCACCTCGAACGCCCCGCCGATCCGCGTCCCGGGCAACGCGGTGTTCCTGAACGCCAACGCCGGCACCACGCCCCTCGCACTGCGCCACAACGTCCGCTACAACCACGTCCTCCACGAGCACGTACTGGTCATCAACGTGCAGAACGTGGGAATTCCGCATGTGCCCAGGTCCCAGCGCCTGGAGATCGACGACGCCTGCGTTCCCGACGACGGGATCTTCCACCTCACCGTGCGGTTCGGCTTCCAGGACAAGCCCTACGTGCCGGCAGCGCTGCGGCTCGCCCGCCAGAAGGGCCTCGACATCAACCTGAAGGACGCCACCTACTTCCTCAGCCGCGTCACGATCGTGCACACGAAGGAGCCGGGCATGGCGGGCTGGCGCAAGAAGCTCTTCTGCCTGATCAGCCGCAACGCGGTGAGCCCCGCCGCGTACTTCGGTCTCCCGACGCACCAGGTGGTCTCCCTGGGATCGGCGATCGACATCTGAGACGGTGAGCGCGTGCCGGTCGACGCTCGTCCCGAACATCGTCAACGCGCATACCGAGTGCGGCTGGAGTGGGGGCGCGAGGGCGCCGAACTGCTGGCGGCCGAGTGCGCTGTGGTGATCGTCGTCGACGTGCTGTCGTTCTGCACGGCCGTCGACGTCGCCGTCGGGCGGGGCGCCGCGATCCTGCCGCAGCGCTCGTCGGACGGTGACGCTGCAGCGCAGGCCCGAGCCCTCGGCGTGCAGCCCGCCGGGCGCCGTGACGGCAGCGGCCCGTCGCTGCGACCGTCGTCGCTGGTCGACCTCCCGCCCGGCACACGGCTCGGGCTGCCCTCTCCCAATGGCGCCACGTTGTGCGCCACGGTCGCGGCCACCGGCACCGCGCTGTTCGCCGGCTGTCTGCGCAACGCTTCGGCCACGGCGGCCGCAGCACTCGCGGTGGACGGACCGATCGGACTCGTCCCTGCCGGGGAGCGCTGGCCCGGTGGCACCCTGCGGGTGGCCGTGGAGGACGCGCTCGGTGCCGGAGCGATCGCGGCGGCGCTGCCCCCGGCCGACCTCTCCCCCGAGGCCGAGCTCGCCGCGGCGCAGTTCGTCGCGGCCCGGGACCGGGGACTCGCCGCTGTGCTCGCGGCCACCGCGTCCGGCCGCGAGCTCGTCGCCGACGGCTACGCCGCCGACGTCACGCTGGCAGCGGCGCTGGACACGAGCGTCCTCGCGCCGCGACTCCGGGGCGGCCTGCTGCAGGCGTAGCGGGGCTCTAGTGTCGGTACGTGACCTTGAGTGCTGAGCTACGAGAACTGACCGGCCCCACGTGGGACGCGGCGGTCGGCCACCGGTTCGTGGACGAGCTCTGGCGTGGACAGCTGGACCCCGCGGTGCTCACCACCTACCTCGTGCAGGACCACCAGTTCTTCGACTCCTTCCTGGCGCTCATGGGCGCCGCGGTGGCCGCCGCCGACCGGCTCGAACCCCGGGTCGTGCACGCCCGACAGCTCGGGCTGGTCGCCGGACCGGAGAACGACTTCTTCGCCCGGGCCCTCGACACCCTGGACGTCCCGCTCCCCGAGCGCACCGACCCGGTGCTCCTGGCTCCCACGGCCGGCTTCGTCGAGCTGATGGACACGGCACGACGCAGCGCCGACTACGCCTCCTGCCTCGCGGTGCTGCTCGTGGCGGAGTGGCTCTACCTGGACTGGGCCACGCGACCCGACGCCACCGCCCCCGACGAACCGCTGCAACGGGAGTGGATCGAGCTGCACAGGGGCTCGGCCTTCGAGACGTGGGTGACGTTCCTGCGCACCGAGTTCGACCGCGTCGTCGTCGGCCTCGAACCCGCCGACCTGGAGCGGGTGCGCGACATGTTCGTCCGGACGGTGGATCTCGAACTCGCGTTCTTCGACGCCGCTTATTCCTGACGTCCCCTATCGGGCTACACCGTTCGGAGCAATCGTCACAACCTCATGTGTTGCCATCGCACCCGAGTGGGCACAGTGCTGGGGTGCGGAACAGCCTCGGAGTAGCACCACGGCATCACGGCTGTAACACGAGTCTCCTAGCGTCGGCGTCATGAGCGACCTCCCCCTGCTGGGCGTCGAGGAGGAGTTCCACGTCGTCGACCTGGAGAGCAGGCGTTCCGCGCCCGAGGTCGACTCGCTGCTCGCGCAGCTCGACGGAGCGGAGTTCGCACCCGAGCTGCAGCGCTCCCTCGTCGAGACGAACACGCCGGTGTGCGGCACGCTCGACGAGCTGCGCGGGCACCTGCGACGGCTGCGCGCAACGTTGGAGGGCGTCGCCGAGCCGCTCGGACTCGGCGTGGTCGCGGCAGGCACCGTGCCGCTCGCCGAGCTCCACGGCGACGCCATCTCGGCGGGGGCGCGCTACGAGAAGATGCAGCACGAATACCAGATGCTGGTGCGCGAGCAACACATCTGCGGGGCTCAGGTGCACGTGGACGTGCCCGATCGCGACGAGGCCGTCCAGGTCGTGCGCCGCGTCGCCCCCTATCTGCCGGTGCTGCTCGCCCTCTCGGCCAGCTCGCCGTATTGGCGGGGCAACGACTCCGGCTACGCCAGCTACCGGTCGATGGTGTGGTCGCGGTGGCCCACCGCCGGCCCGCCCGCCACCGTGGGCACCGCCGCCGAGTACGACGCCATGGTCGCCGACCTGATCGCGTCGGGCACGATCAGCGACCCCGGAATGGTCTACTTCGACATCCGGCCGAGCGCCCACCTGCCCACGGTGGAGCTGCGGATCTGCGACGCCTGCCCCGACGTGGACGACGTGGTGCTCATCGCGGGCCTCTTCCGCGCACTGGTCGGCAAGGCCCGGGACGACCTTGCGGCCGACGTGCCGCTGCCCGACTCTCGGCACGAGCTGCTGCGCGCCGCCACCTGGCGGGCAGCGCGTTCCGGCCTGGAGGGCGACCTCGTCGACCTCTGCGGTCCCTCGCTGGTGTCACCGCCGCTGCTCGTCGGCCAGCTCGTCGACCAGCTCCGACCACAGCTGGAGGGGCTCGGCGACTGGGAACAGGTGCTCGAGCTGTCGCAGGCCACGCTCGCCCGCGGCAGCGGCGCAGCCGTGCAGCGGCGGGCATACGGCCGCCGCGGGGAGCTCAGCGACGTCGTCGATGTCCTGCTGGCGCACACCCAGGGCCGAACGCTGGCGATAGAGCCACCCGCCACCATCCCGCGCACGCCGGACCTGCTCGTCGGCTATCACGCCGACGGCTCCGAACAGCGGGCGTTCGACGAGGCCGTGAGCGCGGGCGGCACGGTGCTGCCCCACTACGGCTGGATGGTCCGGGCGCTGGACCGCCTCGGCCCACGCGGCCTCACCGCCGCCGAGTCGGCGTTGCGCACCGAACAGCGCGCCCGCGGCGTCACGTTCAGGGTGGGCGACGGCGAACCGGACCGGCTCTTCCCGCTCGACCTCATCCCCCGCATCGTCACCGCGGAGGACTGGGCGGGGCTCACCGCCGGGCTCACGCAGCGCATCCGTGCACTCGAGCAGTTCGTCCGCGACGTCTACGGCAAGCAGCAGATCGTCTCCGACGGCGTGATCCCGGCCCAGGTCGTGCGCGACGCACCGGGCCGCAGCCGGCTCGGCAAGCTCTTCCCTGCCGATGCCGTGCGCATCGCGGTCGCCGGCATCGACCTCGTCCGGGACCGGGCCGACCATTGGCTCGTGCTCGAGGACAACCTGCGCGTCCCGTCGGGCATCGGCTACTCGATCACGAGCAGGCGGCTGGTCCGCAGTGTGATGCCCGACCTGGAGCCGCCTGCAGGCGTCGTCGGGCTGGATCCGGTGCCAGGACAGCTGCGTTCGGCGCTGCTCTCGGCGACCGAACCCGACGACCCCGCTCTGGGGGAGGTCGCCCTGCTCTCGGCAGGCCAGGAGGATTCGGCGTTCTTCGAGCACCGACTGCTCGCCGATCGCATGGACATCCCGCTGGTCACGCCGCGCGACCTGCAGGTCACCGAGGACGGCGTCTTCCTCGTGGGATCCGGGGCGAGGCGGCGGCTCTCGGCGCTCTACCGGCGCCTCGACGAGCACGCCCTGCTCTCCGCGAAAGGCGCGGATCTCCGCCCGATCGGCCGAGCCCTGTGCAACGCGGTGGCCCGCGGCGACGTCGCGCTGCTCAACGCGATGGGCAACGGCGTGGCCGACGACAAGCTCATCTACGCCTACGTGCCGAAGATGATCTCCTACTACCTGGGCGAGGACGTCCTGCTCGACAACGTCCCGACCTATCCGTGCGTCGACCCCGACCGGCGGGCCGAGGTGCTCGACCGGCTCCACGAGCTCGTGCTCAAGCCGGTGGACGGGTACGGGGGGCAAGGCATCGTGATCGGGCCGCACGCCGACCGCGCGGAGCTGGCCGAGGCGGCCGCCGCGGTGCGCAGCAACCCGGCCGGATGGGTGGCACAGGACCTGGTGATGCTCTCCACCCACCCGACGTTCGCGAACGGCAGGCTCGAACCGCGAGCAGTGGATCTACGGACGTTCGTCCTACAGACCAGGCTCGGCGACCGCACAGGGGTGGAGGTGCTACCGGCGGCGCTGAGCCGCGTCGCCCCATTCGGAAGCATGATCGTCAACTCCTCGCGCGGCGGCGGGGCGAAGGACACCTGGGTGCTGCGCTGATCTCGTGCCGACGCGACTGGCTCTGCGCGCCGGCGGACTCGCCCGTCCCGCGCACTTGTACATTTCAGGGATGGTTGTACAGCTGAGTCCGCAGGCGTACGTTCACGAGGTGACCGAGGACGGGATCAGCATCTCGGACGCCCGCGAGCAGCTCGCTGCTGTGGTCGACCGGGCGCGCTCCGAGCACCGGCCGGTCTACCTCTCGCGGCGGGGCCATCGAGTCGCCGCCGTCATCGATGCCGACGATCTCGATCGGATCCTCGAGCTGGCAGAGGACATGGCGGACATCCGGGCGGCCGAGGCTGCCAGGGCGGAGCTGGCAGCCGCTGAGGCGGCTCCGATTCCGTGGGAAGAGGTCAAGGCGGATCTGGGCCTCTGAACCACCACCGTGACCTACCGCATCACAGTTGTCCCGAGCGCAGCACGTCAGCTGCGCAAGCTCGATGCCCCCGGCCGACGCCGCATCCAGGCGGCACTGGAGCTGCTCGCGACCGAACCACGCCCGCCGGCAGCCACGCAGTTGGTCGGCGGGGCAGGAGAGTGGCGCGTGCGCACGGGTGATTTCCGGATCATTTACGAGATCCACGACGGCGAGCTCGTGATTCTGGTTCTCGCTGTAGGCCACCGTCGGGACGTCTACCGGAAGCGCTGACCGCCGCAGGTCGCCGATCGACGGCGACGGCTCCCCCGTTGAGATTTCTGCGGTGGCCCGGCCGCCGTCCGAGCCACCGCCGGAGTGGGTCGATCAGCCGCGGACGCGCAGGTTGCCGGCGCCGTTGAGGTCGCCGGAGTTGAAGTACTTCTGCGCGGCTCGGAGGAACTCCTGCCGGGAGATCGTGCCGTCGTCATCGGTGTCCACCCGGCCGAACGCCTTGCTCGACTCCGGGGAGTCGGCCTTCCAGACGTCCCGCAGCAGGCGGTCGAACTCGTCCTTGTTGATCTCGTTGTCGCCGTCGGTGTCGACGACGTCGAAGATGGCGTGGGCGAGGCCCTCGACCACATTCAGGCGGCTGGTGTCGACGATGGTGAGGCGAGTGGCGGCGACGAAGACATTCTTCAGCAGCCGGTCCTCCCCTGCGCCCGCGTGCCGCAACAGCTCCAGCCACAGCATCTCGTGGATGGACTGCAATGCCCTGGCCCGGCGATCACCCCTGTCGAGCTGAAACGCGCCGAGGTAGCGATCGACGAGGTTCTGGTAGTCCGACCAGTCCACATAGCCGTCGTGGTTGCTGTCGAGGCCGTCGAAAGTCCGATCGATCCTCTGGTGGACCGAGTCCGTTGCGGCAGTGGTCAACTGTCCAGCCCTCCGGAAGGGTAGTGAGTGAATACGCGGGCAACCTTGGCCCGCCCCGGAGCAAGCGCCTGCCGGATTCACCCTTCAGCGGCACACACCCCACCCGCATGGCGGAGCTCATTCGAAACCCGAATTTCGTCCGCGCTCCGGATCACCGATCGAGAATTCACGCTGCGAAAGAAATGTGTTTTCGGGCACCGGCCCGTCATCTCACACACGGCCGGCTAGTCGGCCGCAGGCCTCCAGCAGCGGCTCCGGGTCGGGCGCCTCGCCGGTCGCCTGGAACACCACGGTGTCGGCGCCGGCAGCCGAGAACTCCCGCGCATGCTCCTCGACCTGCTCCGCCAACCGATCGGACGTGGCATCCAGCTCCAGGTAGACGACGGTGCGGAAGTCCCCGGTCCGTCCGGCCGCGGCCCGGCCCTCCTCCACCTGAGAGCGCGCCTCACGGACCTGGCCCACGGTGAGCCCGGAGTCGAGGAGGACCCCGTCGGCGATCTCCCCCGCCAGCCGCACGGTCTTCGGCCCCCTGGCCCCGATCAGGATCGGCGGCACCTCGCGGGGCGGCCAGTCGAGCGAGACGCCGTCCAGATGGACGAAGCGGCCGTCGACGTCCACCGTTCGGCCGTGCAGGAGGTCGCGGACGGCGGTGGCGTGCTCACGCAGCAACGTCATCGGCGACGGGACCCGAGCCCCGACCTGCGCCATCCACTCGAGCACGCCGTGCCCGAGGCCGGGTAGGAACCGGCCCGGGAACATCCTGGCGAGAGTGGCGATCTCCATCGCGGCCACGGCGGGGTTGCGCAGCGGCACCGGCAGCAGGCCGACACCGACCTTCAGCCGCTCGGTCCAGGCGAGCGCCGCCGTCGCCGTGGTGAGACCGCCCTCCAGGAAGCAGTCCTCCCAGAGCCACAGCTCGCCGACCCCGTACGCCTCGGCGGCGAGGGCCACGTCACGAAGCCGTTCCGGAGGTGACTGCGGCCGGAACACCACGCCAAGGTTCATGTCGTTCATGGACGCAAGTCCACCATGGCTCGACCGGACGAGATTCTGGTCACACACTCGAAACAAGGTGCGGGTTGCGCACGCGGGCTACCGCATCGTCCACTCAACCTCGACGTCCGGGAGGACCCGGTCGCCCGACCAGCGGAGGACACGCATGTGCGGTATCGCCGGCGAGATCCGGTTCGACGGCAGCGCTCCGGACGTGGAGGCTGTCGCCCGGATCACCGCCGAGATGCACCGCCGCGGCCCCGACGGATCGGGCGTCTACTCCGTCGGCGCGATCGCGCTCGGGCACCGCCGGCTCAAGATCATCGACCTCTCCGAACGCGGCGCCCAGCCCATGGTCGATCCGGAGCTCGGCCTGTCGGCGGTGTTCAACGGGCTCATCTACAACTACCGCGAACTGCGCGCGGAGCTCGAGGCCGCCGGCTACCACTTCTTCTCCACATCCGACACCGAGGTACTGCTCAAGGCCTTCAAGCACTGGGGCCCTGCCTGCGTCGAGCGCTTCCTCGGCATGTTCGCCTTCGCGGTGGCCGACCGCGACACCGGCGTCCTGACGCTCGGCCGCGACCGCCTCGGGATCAAGCCGCTCTACCTTGCCGAAGGGCAGGGCAGGCTGCGGTTCGCGTCCTCGCTCCCCGCCCTGCTCAAGGCCGGCGGCATCGACACGTCGATCGACCCGATCGCACTGCACCACTACATGACCTTCCATTCGGTGGTGCCCGCGCCGCGCACCATCCTGAGCGGGGTGCGCAAGCTCCCGCCCGCCACCGTGCGGACGATCCAGCCGGATGGCACGAGCAGCGACCACCTCTACTGGCAGCCCTCACACACCCGTCGCCCCGAGCACGCCGGGATGAGCGCAGGTGACTGGCGCGATGCGGTGCTGGAGTCGCTGCGGATCGCCGTGCGCAGGCGAATGGTCGCCGACGTTCCCGTCGGCGTGCTGCTGTCCGGCGGGTTGGACTCCTCGCTGGTCGTCGCCCTGCTCGCCGCCGAGGGGCAGACCGGTCTCCAGACGTTCAGCGTCGGGTTCCACGCCGCGGCGGGCGAATCCGGCGACGAGTTCGAGTACTCCGACCTCGTGGCCGAACACTTCGCCACCGAGCACCAGCAGATCCTCGTCGACCCCGCACGGATGCTGCCCGCCGTCGACGACGCCATAGTGGCGATGTCCGAGCCCATGGTCAGCCACGACTGCGTCGCCTTCTACCTCCTCGCGCAGGAGGTGTCGAAGTCGGTGCGGGTGGTGCAGTCCGGGCAGGGCGCCGACGAGGTGTTCGCCGGGTACAGCTGGTATCCGCCTCTGGCGGGCGTGCCCCGCGCGCAGGGTGTGGAGGCCTACGCGAAGCAGTTCACCGACCGTCCCCACGCCGAGCTCGCCCACATCCTCGAACCGGAGTGGGTGCTCGACCACGACCCGAGCCGGGCCTTCATCGCCGAGCACTTCGGCGCTCCGGGCGCCGACGAGACGCTCGACGCGGCGCTGCGGCTCGACTCGACCGTCATGCTGGTCGACGACCCCGTCAAGCGCGTGGACAACATGACGATGGCGTGGGGCCTCGAGGCCCGCGTCCCGTTCCTGGACCACGAGCTGGTGGAGCTCGCTGCCGCCTGCCCGCCGGAGCTCAAGCTCGCGCACGGCGGGAAGGGTGTGTTGAAAGAGGCAGCCCGCGGCGTGGTCCCCGACGCGATCATCGACCGGCCGAAGGGGTATTTTCCGGTTCCGGCGATCCGGCACCTCGAAGGTCCCTTCCTCGACCGGGTACGTGACGCCGTCACCGATCCCGTCGCGAAGGCCCGTGGGCTGGTGCGCCGGGACTGGCTGGACACCATGCTGGCCGACCCCAACACTGCACGAACAAACCTCGGTTCCAATGCGTTGTGGCAGGTTGCGCTGCTCGAGATGTGGTTTCAGGAGAGGGGGTTGTAGGGATGGATCACCTAGGGGTGTCGGACTTCACCGAGCGGAGGCTCGCTCGTCTGACCGGCGGTGCTGATATGCATCCGACCGGCACCGCCTACGGCGAGCTGTTCCCCACGGCCTACTCGACCCCCGTGCCCTCCCCCGACGGCAGCCTGGTCGCCTGGGTCTCCGACCGCGACGGCCGCCCGCGCGCGTGGGTGGGGGTGCTGCCCCCCGACGGCGGCCCCATCGTCGAGCCCGAGTCCCCGCTGCCCGTCGAGGGCGACGTACAGGCCCTCACCTGGTCGCCCGACGGCACCTGGCTGGCCTTCCAGACCGCGATGTACGGAGGCGAGCGCACGCGCGTCCAGGTGCTCACCCCCAACGGCAGCGAGTCGCGTCAGCTCGCTCCCGGGGCGGCCGCCGTGACGCTCGGGGCGTGGTCCCACAACGGCCGCCAGCTCGGCGTCACCGTCTTCCCGGAAGGGGCGGGCGACGGCCAGGCCTGTCTGGTCGACCTGCGCGACGGCACGTCCACGGTGCTCGCCGCCGGCCCCGCCGCCCGGGTCTGCGCAGTGAGCGGCGACGGCAGGCGCGCGGTGGTGCGGCTCGGTCGCCGCGGCGAGCGGCGGCTGGAGCTGGTGGACCTGCACAGCGGGCAGCGCACCGAGCTGCTGCCCGGCGGTGCCACGATCGCCGACGCCAGGTTCGGCATCACCGGCCGCCAGCTCTACGTCCACACCGATGCGGGCCGAGAGCGTCCTGCGCTGCTCGTGGTCACCCTGCTGGGCAGCACCGAGCTGTCCACCGCGTACCCGGTCGCCGAGCGGCCCGACGACGACCTCGACCTCGTGGCGCTCGACCCTGCCGGCGCGCGCGCCGCGCTCGTCTGGAACGTCGACGGGCGCAGCGAGATCGAGCTGCTCGACCTGCGCTCCGGGATGCTCGAGCCCGTGGTCCCCGTACCCGGCGATGTGGTCACCGGGCTGGCCTTCAGCCGCGACGGGCGCGCGCTGCTCGCCGCCAACGAGGGCCCGACCACTCCGCCGCAGCTCGCCCGGATCGGGCTCGAGACCTACGGGGACGCCACCCCGCTCCTGCCTGCCGAGCCGGGCGACGGCGAGTCGCTCGTCGCCCCGACGCTCCACGAGTTCCGCGCCGAGGACGGCCTGCTGCTGTCCGGGTGGCTGTTCCGGCCCTCCGGGGTGCTCGGGCCGCTGCCCACACTCATCTGGCTGCACGGCGGCCCTGAGGCGCAGGAACGGCCCACCTTCCAGCCGCTGTTCCAGGCGCTGCTCGCCGAGGGCGTGGCGGTCTTCGCCCCCAACGTCCGCGGCTCGGGCGGCTACGGACGCAGCTTCGCCTGCGCCGACGACCACGAGCGCCGGTTCGTCGCGATCACCGACGTGCGGGCCGCCGTCGACTTCCTCGTGTCGGCGCGGCTCGCCCATCCCGGCCGGGTCGGCGTCTCGGGCCGCTCCTACGGTGGCTACCTCGCGCTCGTCGCGCTGGCCTGGTTCCCGGAGCTGTTCGCCGTGGGCGTCGACATCTGCGGCATCTCCGACTTCGCCACCTTCTACGCCTCCACGGAGCCCTGGATCGCCGAGGCGGCCACCACCAAGTACGGCGACCCGCGCTCGGACGCCGCACTGCTGCGGGAGCTCTCCCCGATCCACCGGGTCGACCGCATCACCGCGCCGCTGCTGGTGGTACACGGCGCACACGACACCAACGTGCCGCTCGTGGAGGCCCAGCAGGTGGTGGACGCCCTCCGCGAGCGCGGAGCGTCGCCGGGCTTCCTGCTCTTCCACGACGAGGGCCACGAGGTGCACGGCACCGACAACAAGATCGTGTTCGTCCGCGAGGTGGTGCGGTGGGTCACCGCGAACCTCACCGATGTGGGCGTGCAGACGGCCTGACCGGGCCGCCCGCGGCGAGCGCTACAGCTTGCTGAAGGACTGGATGATCGTGGTGCCGTCGTCGTTCGTCCCGACGACGAAGCGGTACGGCTCGTGGGTGGTGGTGCCGTTCTTCTCGACGAACACGATCGTGGCCTGCACGGTGTTGTCGCCGGTCTGCCGAGGGTCCTGCACACTCACCGACTGCATCCGCCCGTAGAAGCCGTCGTACCCGCTCCGCCCACCGGACGCACTCTGCGCCGCCGGGCTCAGCAGCGCGAATGCGGCGTCGGTGTTGCCCGGGAGCAGCGAGTAGTAGTTCTGGACGAAGGCGACCGGGTCGCCGGATGCGACGTTCTTGTCGGGCTCCGGGGTGGGCGTCACGGTCGGTGTCGGCGCCTGGGTGGTGGTGGGCGCCGGCTCGGAGGTACGCGGCGCCGTGGTGGCAGCCGGGGCGGGGGCCGGTGGCGCGGCCGCACTGGTGGGGGCGGAAGGCGGAGCGGCCTGCTGGTTCCCAGGATCGTCGGGGCCGCCCCCTGACGTCAGTATCGCCGCGGCGACACCGCCGCCGATCACGAGCAGCGCCACGAGCGCGATCAGGCCGGATCGCCAGCGGCGAGGACGAGAAGGACCGGGCTCGGACGCGGGCCGGGACGTCTGCGGCGAGGTGGGAGGGGGCGGTGGCGCGATCGGCGGCGCCGCGGCGGTGGGTGCGGCGGCCATGGCAAGGGTGTTGCTCGTGCCACCGGCAGCAGCCGCTGCGAACGCAGGCACTGCCGGCCCGCCGTCGCGGCCCTCCGCCACAGCGGCCAGCACATCGCGGGCCTGCATCGCCGACGGACGCTCGGTGGGTTCCCGGCTCAGCAGCCACATGATCACGGCCGTGAGCGGGCCGGACTTCTTCGGCGGCCGCACCTCGCCCATGGCGACCTTGTGCAGCAGCGCGTACGCGTTGTCGTCGAGCCCGAAGGGCGGGGTGCCCTCCGCCGCCGCGTAGAGCGTGGCGCCGAGCGCGAACACGTCGGACGCCGCGGTGGGATCTCCGCCCCGGGCCACCTCGGGCGAGAGGAACGCCGGGGTGCCGGCGATCAGCCCGGTGCGGGTGAGCTGCACGTCGTCGACCGCGCGGGAGACACCGAAGTCGGTGAGCTTGACCCGCCCGTCCTCACCGAGGAGGACGTTGCCCGGCTTGACGTCGCGGTGCACCACACCGGCCAGGTGAGCAGCGGCCAGCCCGTCGGCCACCTGGCGGCCCACGTCGGCGACCTGCCGCGGCTCCAGCGCGCCCTTCTCCGCAAGCACCTGGGCCAGCGACTTCGACGGGAGGTACTCCATCACCAGCCAGGGCCGGTCCTCGTGCACCACGACGTCGAACATGCTGATCACGTGCGGATGTTGCAGGCGGGCCCCGATCCGGCCCTCCCGCAGGATCCGCTGGCGCGACTCCTCCAGCGCATCGTTGCCGGCGGGGGTGTCCGGGGCGGCCGCGGCGAGCAGCTCTTTCACAGCGACCGTGCGGTTGAGCAGCTCGTCGGTGCTGCGCCACACAGCACCCATGGCGCCGGCCCCGATCCGCTCGTCCAGGCGGTATCGGTTGCCGACGCGGATGGGGGTCTCCTCGGACTGCGAGCGCTCGCTCATCGCCCGTCAGGGTAGCGATGACCATTCCCCCCGTGACGACGGCGGTCCCGATCTCACTCCGTTATCACGACATGGTTACGAAGGCAGGTCCAGCTTGCGTGCGCAGGCAGGCCAGGAGCCGTATCCGCCCCGGTCGTCGCGCACGCGGGTGGCAACTGTGATCTGTTGCTCACGCGTGGCGCGGTGGGCCGACGGGGCGAACTCCGTTCCCCCGTACGCGCGCCAGGTACTGGCGTCGAACTGCAAGCCGCCGTAGTAGCCGTTGCCGGTGTCGATCGCCCAGTCGCCCGACGACTCGCACTGGGCGAGCCGGTCCCAGACCGGCTCGGCCGCCGGTGGGGTGCGCGGCCGCGGCGGAGCAGCGGGCGGCGGCGGCGGTTCGGCCGGTGGGAGCGGAGGCGGCGGTGCAGCCGTGGCTGCCGACGGCGGTTCAGGGGAAGCGGTCGGCGGCACATTCGTGGGCGAGCGCGGCTCCGGGGTGGTCGACGGCGCAGGAGGCGCGGTCGGCTCCGGGGCGCCGGACTCCCCGGCACCCCTGCGACCCGGCGGTCCGTAGCCCGCAGCCGCGTCGTCCAGCACCAGCACCCAGTCGGCCGCGTCCGCCTCACCGGCAGGGGGCGTGAACGTCGTGGTGCCGCGGCCCGGCACGGCGTCGAGCTCGGTGGCCCGCCCGGTCCGGGGATCGAACCACCAGGGCCGCGCGGTCTCACCCGCGAGACGTGCGAGATCGACGGTGATCGGGGCGCCGACCGGCGTGTAGGCGAGGAATGTGGAGCGGTCGGCGGCCAGTGCACCGTGGATGCGCCGGGGTCCGCTCTCGGCGTCGATCACCACATCGGCGAGCTCCGTGTGCGGCCGCGACTCCACAAGGGCGCGGAGATGGCCCAGTTGCGCCGCAGCGGAGGCATCCACCGCCGAGGGGCGGGCAGGGCCTGGGGCGGGCTCCTGGGCCTCCTCAGGCCGATAGGAAGCGCCCGCGGCGCCGCCGAGCACGGCTCGGTACGCGGCGCGGCGAACGTCCGGCGGCGCGGACCCGCCGTCGCACGCATCGGCGACGAACGGCCGCCCGGCCGCATAGGCGGCGGCGATGAGCTCCGAAGACTCGTCGGACTCGTCGTCGTTTTCGCATAAGTGGCCGAGGAGGTCGAAGCCCGCCCCCTCGGCGCTGCCGGGATGGTGGGTCATGAGCTGCTCTCCCCCGCCCGCCCTGATCCCCGTGGCCACTGACCTCCGGACGTCCTGTGTGCCGTCGGCCGGGGCGGCGCCCAGCACCCAGACCACGTTGGTGGCCTTCGCATAACGCGCCCCGAGGAGCTCGCCGTACGCGTCGGCGTCGGCGTCGCCCGGCACCGGCTGCAGCGCCACGACGAGGCCACGTCGCGCGGCCTCGTCCACCACGACGTCCAGCCGCTCCCACTCGTCGTCGCCTGCCTCGCGAGTAGGGGCCACCGTCCGGACCACCGTGAAGCCCTGTGCCGATCGGGTGTCCAGGTACGCGTCGAGCCGCGGTCGATCAAGGTCGGCGAGCGGGCCCGGGGCAGAGTCGCTCAGCCAGAAGAACGGTGCGTGGCCTCGCGTGAAGGTGTGCCCATCCGGCCCGATCCGCACGAGGCCGCCGCGGCACCCGCTTGCGTCGAGGGTGCCGATGTCGGGCGCGCCGGTCTCCCCGCTGCGCGCACGCACGGACGCGCCGGTGAGGTAACCGTCGCACCCCAGGAGCACGGCCGCAGGCACTGCCGGCGCAGCCCGTGAGCCGCTCACCACCAGCGCGCCGCCCAGCACGACGGCCACGGCGAGCACGGTGAGCACCGGCGGCAGGACGGCGCCGCAGCGGCGCTGAAGGAGCACGGGCGGAAGCTAGGAAGGCGGGTGCGCGGCGCGAGGCCGAATGACGGATTCCGCTGCGCGGGCCCGGGCGCGGGGTCTGCGGCCCGTCGCAGGTCAGCCCCCGGAGATCACCGAAACTCACCCCTGACGTGCGGTGACCATACTTTTTGCGTCTGTTACCGAACACTCTCGGCGTGTTCGCGCCGTCCGTCCGCATGACCGTTCGGCGACTCGATTGCAGTATTCCTTACGAGATGTACGCCGTGAGGGTGATCGAGGCGACGATGACACCCGTTGGAGGAGGCGTAGGGGGATCATCGGTGCTGGTGGTTCAACCACGCGCGACGACGAAGGTGGAGAGTAGATGAAGATCTCGGACATTCTCGCCGCAAAGGGGCGAACCGTGCATTCCGTGTTGCCGTGGCTCACGGTGGGCGAGGTCGTCGAGCGGCTCGGCAGGCTCGGCGTCGGCGCGGTGCTCGTGTGCGACGAGAACCGGACGATCCGTGGCATCGTCTCCGAGCGCGATATCGTCCGGGCCCTTGGCCGGGATGGCGCCGCCCTGCTCGACAAGCAGGTCAGCGACGTGATGACGCGCCATGTCAGCACCTGCGCGCCCGACGAGACCGTGGCTCATGCGATGGCCCGGATGACGGCCGGGCGCTACCGCCACCTGCCCGTGATGCAGGGTGGCGAACTGGTGGGCATGGTCAGCATCGGCGACCTGGTGAAGAACCGGCTCAGGGAGATGGAACTCGAAACGGGCGTGCTCCGCGACGCCGTGATCGCCCGCTACTGATCTGCAGTTTCTTTGACGGCTGCGCTCCCGCCCAGCAAATTCGTGGGCGGGAGCGCCGTCATGTCGATCAGTCGAACTCAGGGCCCTCGGTACGGGTCCTCTTGAGCTCGAAGAAATGCGGGTAGGCCGCCAGCAGACGGGCACCGTCGAACACCTTGCCGGCGTCCTCGCCACGCGGGATTCGGGAGAGCACGGGGCCGAAGAAGGCCACGCCGTTCACGTGGATCGTGGGCGTACCCACGTCCAGACCCACCGGCTCCATGCCCCGCTTGTGGCTGGCGCGCAGCTCCTCGTCGTACTCGGTGCTGGTGGCGGCGTCGGCCAGGGCGGCGGGCAGGTCGAGTTCGGCGAGCGCCTCCTTGATGACGACGTCGAAGTCCTTGTTGCCCCCGTTGTGGATGCGCGTGCCCATAGCGGTGTAAAGGGGCTCGAGGATCTCCTGCCCGTGGTCGCGGGCCGCGGCGATGGCCACGCGCACCGGCGCCCACGCGCGGTCCATCATCTCGCGGTAGGTCTCCGGAAGATCGCGGTCCTCGTTGAGCACGGACAGACTCATCACGTGCCAGTCGATCCGCACGTCGCGGACCTCGCGGACCTCCAGCATCCATCGGGAGGTGATCCACGCCCATGGGCAGAGCGGGTCGAACCAGAAGTCGACGTGAGCGGTCTCGGTGGGGGTGGGGGTCTCGGTGCTGATCGCGGTCGTCACTGTCTCTCCGATCGGGGAACGCGGCACTGCACGGCTATCCGCACAACCTGGACAAGGTCGACGGGATTCCCGCTCCCCGATCCCGGGCATCCCGGGCGCACTCGTGGTTGGATCGGCAGCCACTGCGCCGACCGGATCCGGCCGACCCGAGGGTGGGCCGAGCGAGGTGGCCGACCCACAGCAGGACGACCCGAGGTAGGAGAGCCGAGACCGCATGCCCCCGCCCAACCTGACACGAGCCGACGCCGAGCGGCGGGCCGCTCTGCTGAATGTCTCCGACTACGCGGTCGAGCTCGACCTGACCGACGGTGGCGGCAAGCCCGGCGAGACGACCTTCGCCAGCACCACGACCGTGCGCTTCAGCTGCAGTGAGCCCGGCACGGGCAGCTGGATCGACTTCGTGGGCGCGGGGGTCGACTCGGCCACGCTGAACGGCAAGCCGCTCGACGTCAGCGGCTACCGCGAGGACGACGGCATCGCCCTGCCCGCTCTGGCTGCCGAGAACGAGCTGCGCGTGGAGGCCACGGGCCGGTACATGAACACCGGCGAAGGGCTGCACCGGTTCGTCGACCCGGTCGACGGCGGCGTGTATCTCTACTCCCAGTTCGAGACGGCCGACGCCAAGCGCATGTTCGCCTGCTTCGACCAGCCGGACCTCAAGGCCCGCTACGCGCTGACGGTCACCGCTCCCGCGGACTGGAAGGTCGTCTCCAACGCCGTCATCGAGGAGACCGGCGATGCGGCCGGTGGTGCGGCGGTCCACCGCTTCGCCACCAGCGAGGTCATGAGCACCTACCTGGTGGCGCTGATCGCCGGACCCTATGCGGACTGGCACGCCACCTACTCGGACGAGCTCGGCGAGATTCCGCTCGGCATCTACTGCCGGGCCTCGCTGGCCCCGCACATGGATGCGGAGCGGCTGTTCACCGAGACCAGGCAGGGCTTCGACTTCTACCACCGCAACTTCGGCGTCCGGTACCCGTTCGGGAAGTACGACCAGCTCTTCGTGCCGGAGTTCAACGCCGGTGCCATGGAGAACGCGGGCGCGGTGACGTTCCTGGAGGACTACGTCTTCCGCTCGCGCGTCACCCGCTTCCTCTACGAGCGCCGCGCAGAGACCGTGCTGCACGAGATGGCGCACATGTGGTTCGGCGACCTCGTCACCATGCGCTGGTGGGACGACCTGTGGCTGAACGAGTCGTTCGCCACCTGGGCGTCGGTGCTCTGCCAGGCCGAGGCCACCGAATACACCGAGGCCTGGACCACGTTCGCCAACGTCGAGAAGTCGTGGGCGTACCGCCAGGACCAGCTGCCCTCCACCCACCCGGTGGCCGCCGACATCCCCGACCTGCAGGCCGTCGAGGTGAACTTCGACGGCATCACCTACGCCAAGGGCGCGTCGGTGCTCAAGCAGCTCGTCGCCTACGTCGGGCTCACCCCCTTCCTGGCCGGGCTGCGCAGCTACTTCGCCGCGCACGCCTGGGGCAACGCCACCTTCGACGACCTGCTCGGCGCGCTGGAGGAGGCGTCGGGCCGCGACCTCTCCGGCTGGGGAGCCCAGTGGCTGCGCACCACCGGGCTGAACCTGCTCCGGCCGTCGTTCGAGGTGGACGCCGAGGGCCGCTTCACGCGGTTCGAGGTGGTGCAGGGCGGTGCGCGCCCGGGCGCCGGCGAGCTGCGCACCCACCGCATCGCGGTCGGCGTGTACGACGACACCGACGACCAGGCCGGGAGCAAGCTCATCCGGACCCACCGCGTCGAGGTGGACGTCTCCGGCGAGCGCACGGAGGTGCCGGAGCTGGTGGGCGTGCCGCGGGGCAAGCTCGTGCTCGTCAACGACGACGACCTCACCTACTGCGCGCTCCGCCTGGACCCCGACTCGCTCGCCACGCTCGTGGACCGCATCGGTGACATCGCCGAACCGCTACCCCGCACCCTGTGCTGGTCGGCGGCCTGGGAGATGACCCGCGAGGCAGAGCTCAAGGCGCGCGACTTCGTCACGCTCATCGCGGGCGGGTTCGGAGCCGAGTCGGAGATCGGCGTGGTGCAGCGGCTGCTGCTGCAGGCTCAGACCGCCCTCGGCTCCTACGCGGAGGAGGGGTGGGCGAAGGAGCGCGGCTGGCCACTGCTCGTGGACGCACTGCGGTTCCGGCTCGACACAGCGCCTGCCGCATCCGACGCCCAGCTCACCACGGTGAACGCGCTCGCGGCGAGCGTCCTGCCGAGCAGCGTGCTCGACCGGATGCGCAGCTGGCTGCTCCAGCCGGAGAACAACCCGGACGTCCCGGAGGGGCTCACGCTCGACACCGACCTGCGCTGGCGGCTGTTGCAGGCGCTGGTCGCCCACGGTGTTCTGGGCGAGGCCGAGATCGCGGAGGAGCTCGAGCGCGACCCCACCTCCACGGGTCAGCGGCAGGGCGAGCGGGCCCGCGCGCTGCTGCCCACGGCCGAGGCGAAGGAACGCGCCTGGGATCGCGCCGTGCACGACGACGAGATCCCGAACGCCGTTCAGGAGGCGATCATCAGCGGGTTCAGCCACCCCACACAGCGCGCCCTGCTGAGCGGTTACGTCCAGCGCTACTTCGACGAGGTGGCGGAGGTCTGGGCCAGGCGCACGAGCGAACGGGCGCAGTCGGTGGTGCTGGGCCTGTTCCCGTCGTGGGCCGTCGAGCGGTCCACGGTCGAGGCGGCGGACAGGTGGCTCGCCGACGAGTCTCACCCGCCGGCACTTCGGCGGCTGGTCTCCGAGGGGCGCGCCGGGATCATCCGGGCCCTCGGGGCGCGGGAGTTCGACCGGAGCTGACGCGCCGCCACGACGCGTCGCTCTGAAACGCCAATGCGACGTGGCAACCAGCGCAGGTCGCCCCCGCGGTCACGCTGGTTGCCACGTCGCCGGCTTGCGGCGCGCTACGCGCGCCGCTCGATCGGGCGGGGAGCGAGTACGGCTTTCCGTGCCCTGCCTGAGAGTTCCGCCACGAGCCTTTCCAGCGGGCCCTGCCCCACGAACCGCCGCCACAGCAGCGCGAACACGCACGCACCGACGATCAGCACCAGGTACAGCAGCCCGGCCTCGTCGTCCAGCACGCCGGTGGCGAGCACCAGCACGTGCGCGGTGTAGATCGTGAGAGCCATCGTCCCCGCCACCGTGATCGGCCGCAGCAGACGCGCGATCAACGGAACACGCACCAGGAGCAGCGAGCCTCCGATCAGCGCCATCGCGGACCCGATGGTGTTGATCATGTCGATCCAGCTGGTGGAGTGGGATGCAGGCAGCGCGAGCCACCACCACGAGCTGACGGGGGTGAGATCGTCTCCGTCCCACAAGAGGTAGGACGACGCCGGGTCGCCGTCGAAGTCGCCGAGCGTTGACAGCGTGTGGATACCGCCCAGCCCGTACAGCAGGGGCAACGCGATGGCCCACGCCACGACCACGAGCGCGATCCCGCCGAACAGCAGGCGGCGGGCCACCAGCGCCGACGACAGGTCACTACGCCCGATGGCGAGCCCCACGCAGATGTAGGCGAGGTAGGCCAGCACCGGGTAGTAGCCGGTCAGGAACAGCACCTGGAACAGACCGACCGGATCGGTGAACAGAGTTGCGAACGTGGGGTTGTCGTCGGGCCTGGGGAGCCCGGCGAAGATCATCGCTGTGTTCAGCAATGGCGCGATGATCGCCAGTGCGATCGCAATGCGGACCAGCACCCGTGGCCGCAGCCGAAGCAGCGGAATCGCGAGCAGGAAGAGCACGGCGTAGTAGGGGAGGATGATGTCGACGTCGTCGCTGAAGCCGATCGCGAGACCGATCGCCCCGATCACGATGGCACGCACCAAGATGCCCGTGCGCATGGCGGACAGGTCCCGCCCCTCCAACGGCCGCTGCCGTCCGGAGATGAGCGCCAGGCTCACTCCCGCGATCATCGCGAACGACGCGGCAGAGCGACCCGCCGCCACAATGGTCGCGGCGGTCGGCGCCCCGTTGTCGTCGACGGCGTCGAACACGTGCGTGGCGATCATTCCGATCAGGGCCAGCCCTCTGGCGAGGTCGACCCCCTCGATACGTGCCCGGCGCGCCGGTGCACGGCTTTCCGTCTCGGTGGTGCTCTCAGTCATCTGTCCACCACTTTCACGATGTCGCCAGTTCTGACCGATCCGGATATTCATGATTCCGAAATGACGGTCGCCCGAACTTCGGGAAGTAGCGGGTGCGAACTATTTCTGTGGAGCCGGCAAGCAGGTACCACGGGAACTATTTCCCCCTCTAATAGTGTGGAGTGTTCGCCCGGTCTCCGGTGCGGACCGGATGCGCTGAGGTGCGGGTCTTCGGACGACAGAACGAACGAAGGCGCGACCTCGCGCAACTACCCGTCCACCTCGAGTGTGTCCCCACCAGCACACGTGGCCGGGGTGCGATCGGCTCGGCATTGTGGCGAGAACCACTGGCCCGGTTCGACGAACTGGCGATATGCATCGTGAAAGCGCCCCGCGATCAGAGAATACGGAATTTCGATCATTCCGGTATTCCTTGATCGCGGGGCGCTATCAGCTGTCCGGATAATGGCCACGGCTCGTGCGGAGGACGACCGGCTGCGCGCCGCATCGGTCCGCGCCGTGCGTCAGGCGACGCTCAGTTCGTGCTGACCCTCTCGAACCTCTGAAGCGGGGTTGCCACTCCACCGTGCGTGGGGCGGCACTTCCTCGCCCTTCATGAGGAAGGAGTGCGCTTCGATCACGGCGCCGTCGCCAACGTTGGTGCCGTAGTGGATGAAGGCGTTGACCCCGAGGGTGCAGCCGTTGCCGATCGTAGAGCGGTCGGACTTGAACGCGCCGTCCTCCTGCGAGTGGCACTGGACGTTGCTCGACAGGTTGAGGGTGCAGTCGTCGCCGATGGTGACGAGCGTGCGCTCGGTCATGGTGAGGCCGTCGTCGAAGAGGCGGCGGCCGACCTTCACGCCCAGCATGCGCCAGACCATGCCCTTGAACGGAGTGCCGTTGAACAGCTGGATGTAGGTCTGAGCAGGCACCTTCCAGTACCGCTCGTGCCGCCAGAACGCGCGGTCGTAGATCGAGCAGATCCGCGGCTCCAAGCTCCGGAAACGCATGACGAGGCGTTCGACGAGCACCCAGTAGAAGACCGTGAACAGGATGGTGACGACGCTCGACAGCGCCAGCGCCAGCTGGCTCGTCCACCCGAAGTACAGCTCCGCGGAGGCGGCGTCGAGCAGCAGGACACCGAGGAAGAACACCCACCGCACCATCAGGTACAGCGCCATGGTGACGATGTTGTGCCTGTTCTTGGTGGACAGGCTGCGGCGCAGCTGCGCCCGGCTCAGGCGACTCGCCTTCACGTCACGCTCGACCGATCGCGGGATCTGGAAGCTGGGCGCGCCCAGCAGACCCACGCCCTCCCGGACCTTGCCGCCGGTCGGAACCATCACCTTCGTCGCGAGCAGGCAGTTGTCACCCACCGTGCTCTGCGCGGAGTAGGCGATGTTGTTGCCGAGGAAGCTGCGCGCTCCCAGTGCCACCCGCGACAGCCGGAAGGAGGTGCTGGAGAAGTCGGCGTTGATGAAGGACACGCCGTCCGCGACCATCGTTCCGCTACCCACGGCGGACAGGAACGGGTTCTCGTGGCGCACCTCCATGCCGAAGTTCGAGCCCGTCTGCACGACCTTGCCGAGGTCGTAGCCGATCCAGCGCAGGTATTTCACGATGTAGGAGCTGTCGCCGAAGAGCCAGGTGAAGAACCGGACGTTGGTCATCCGCGCGATCGACTTGTGCAGCCCGTAGTGGAATCCGTACAGGGGATAGACCTTGTCAGGCTTGATCGCGAGGTTGAGCAGGCGCGGGATGGTGCCCACCACGAGCAGGCCGATCACCACGAAGCCACCGAACGCCACCGCCGAGGTGATCAGGATGTCGCGGTAGAACGTCCAGGTCGTGAGGGCCATCGGCCCGGGGTTCAGCACGGTGTTGAGCTGCGGAACCTCGCCCAGCGCCAGCACCAGGACGGTGATCAGCAGCGGCATGGCCACCACCAGCACCGACAGGATCTGCGAGAACCCGAACCAGGCGCTGCGCAGCCTGCCGCCCGGCGCCCGCTCGACCACGCGGTAGGTAGCGCCGCACGGCTCTGCGGGCGAGCCGTCCCAGCTCTCGCCTGCCGGCACGGACTGCCCGCTGTGCAGAGAGGAGGCGTGGCCCAGCTGCGCCCCGTCGCCCATCGACGCACCGATGTCGACCAGCGACATCTCCCCGATGAACACGTTCTTGCCCAGGGTCACCGGCCCGGTCTGGATCACGCCGTCATGGGCCCGGTAGCCGGAGAAGAACGAGTCCTTACGGATCACCGTGCCCTCTCCGATCGTGAGCAGGTCGGTGCACACCGGAAAGGTGCGGGAGAAGATCGCGACGTTCCGTCCGATCTTCGCGCCGAGCGCCCGCAGGTAGAGGTTGAGGATCGGCGAGGCCGTGCTCGTCCGCGAGCGGGCACCGATCAACAACAGCAGAGGGTTCGCGCGGATCATCGTCTTGACGATCCAGAACCTGAGGTACTTGAGGCTCCAGATCGGGATCTCCTGAGCCTTCCACCGCCCGACGAGCACCCACTTCACCACGATCGGCAGCAGGCTCAGGGCGACGAAGGTCCCGGCACCGAACTCCAGCGCCCGCACGTAGACGTCCAGCAGGCCGGAGCCGGCGGAGACCCAGTTGTAACCACCGTCGATGATCAATCCGGCGAGGTAGGAGTAGCCGAGGAACACCAAAGCCTGCAGCGCTCCGCAGAAGAGGTACTGCAGCGTGCCCGCCCGCTTCGTCGTGCCGGCCACGCTCTCGGCGCCGGCCGTCTGCTCGGTGCCGGTCGGCTCCACGCGTGGGATCAACACGGTCTGCGGCTCTGCGACGACCACGGGCGCGGCGGGCGCGGCATCGGCGAACGCCGCCGCGAGGCTGCTGATCGTCGGGTACCGGTAGACGTCCTTCATCGACACGGTCGGGAGATCGGGCCGCTTCCGCAGCCGGGCACAGAACCGTGCCATCACCAATGAGTCGACGCCCAGATCGTCGAAGAAGTGGCTGTCGGGCGAGACCCGCTCCACTCCCACCACCTCGGCGAGGACCTCCGCGAGCGCTGTCGCGGCCGTCGGAGCCGCTGCAGGCCGCCGCCTGGGTGTCGGCGAAGGCTTGACAGGCGCGGTCGAGCCGGCCGACACATCAGGCGTCGGCATCGGAGCCGGCGTCGGAGCCGACTCGTCCGTCGGAGCCGGCCTGGGTGTCGGAGTCGGAGTCGGCTTGGGCGCCGGTGCCGAGTCGGCTGTCGGCATCGGCGCGGGCGTCGACGACGCCTTGGGCGGCGCTTTCGGCCCCACCGACGGCGCCGGCCTGGCCGTCGCGGCCGACTTGGTCGTCGGAACCGGGCCCGGGGGCACCTCGAAGGCGGTGGCCAGGCCTCGGATCGTCGGGTGGCGGTAGACGTCCTTCATCGACACCGTCGGGAGATCGGGCCGCTTCCGGAGCCGGGCGCAGAACTGGGCCATCACCAGTGAGTCGGCGCCCAGGTCGTCGAAGACGTTGCTCTCCGGTTCCACCCGCTCGACCTTCATGATGTCGGCGAGGACTTCTGCGAGCAGCGTCTCCGTGCTCGGCATGGGGCTGGTGCGGCCGACTCGAGTGGCTGAGTAATCAATCACTTCGGTCAGGGCCTCGACATGCTCTCCCACGAACGTGAGCTCCTTCAGTCAAAGTTGGTCATGCCGTGCGGCATGCGGGAAGGCGTGCGGAAAAGCACTTCAACTACCCGCGTGAAATGCTTCCGTGGTGTCACTCACAATGCCTACAGGTACCGTCAGCGAAACCAACCGCCTATCGCGTCACCATGTTCTCCCGGTAAAAGGCGGGTTCAATACGCCTCGAGCACCGGGACAGGAGACCGCGACAGTGGTCAGGAATCGGCGGCCGGGAGTTTCGGCACGTGGTTGCCACGGTGACTCTGCGAGTCGACTCTCTGCCGAACGGCAAGAACAACGAAGCCAACCACGCCGCAACCATGAGCCGAACCGGCCACCCAAGGGCCTTCCGGCGATCCTGCAGTTACTGGCATGATTGTCTCCTCATCTCCGACAGGCATTCGGCCGCTCACTTGAACCGATTGCAGTGGTGAAGCGTTAGCCGGCCGCAGTGAGATGCCGGCCACCAGGACGTTCTCGACGACGATGTCGCCCGCTGCGTGCTCCTGCGCGGCGTCGCGCGGGAGTCATCCAGCTAAGTTGAACTGCTCCACTCTTCGAGGAATACGTCGTAGCCGTTGAGTTGGCTCATCACTGTGATCGACGCCACCGCTGCACGGGCTTGTGCACGGCGATTCCGGCGGCTGTCCTGTATTGATGTGGCAATTGCCCGCAGTGCCAGGCTTCGGATCGGCGCGGTAGCAGAAACCGGGGCGCGGGGCTTCGCCGAGTGACGGGAAAGACAGGCGACGGTCGAGAGCGCCGCGTCTGACCCAGGCCCGCCGCGCTCGCCACCCTCGGCGCCCGGGAGGCGATCGCACGGGCGGACAGCAGCCTGACGGCGGCCCACGGGCGGGTGACGCCGTGCGTTGTAGGGACCCGCCTGGCGCCGGCTCTGGGGCGCTCTCAGCGGCATCCCACAACGGCACTCAGGGGCTGGGCGGGCTCGTCGGGAAGGCCGCCTGGAGCGCCTGGTCCCGCACACCCGTGAACATGACGCCGGGGCCGCGCCTCGGCTGCGCCACGCACGGCGGCGAGAACCCACGCCGTGCGAGCGACGATCGTTCGCGCTTTCGGCCACTCCCCGCAGAGGGGGTCCACCCGGGGACGAACTCGGAGTCGTCTCGACAGGACGGCCGGGGCCGGTCAGGACAAACCACTGACGGGCGAAATCGATGGGTGTTGCTGCTGGTGTGGCCGTCGATCAGGCCACGATCGCCGCAGCGGGGTGACTCGGCGATGAGCCACATCCGTCTGCGATTTGCGGCGACTCGTCATCAGAGGGCTGCACCGGAGTCGTCCGGGCCTCGTACACCGCCCTCGTGGTGGCTACTTCCCTATCGCGGGTCATAGGACCGTGGTTCCGGTCCCGTGGCCTCGCGGGCACATCGAAATCAGGCCGTCCAGGTAGCGGCGACGGACTCCTCGGCAAGCACGTCCTCGCCGTACAGGTCGTGCAGCCAGTTGGTCTGGTAGACGGTGTCGAGGTAACGCTCGCCCAGGTCAGGGGCGATGGTCACCGCCGTCACATCGGGCGAGCCGTGCTGCTCGAGCCAACGGGTCGCGCCACTGACCGCCGTGCCGGTGGAGCCTCCGAACAGGAAGCCACGCCTGGCCAGTCGGTGGCAGGCCCGGATGGTGTCCGCCTCCTCGACGAGCACCACCTCGTCGATGTAGGACTCGTCGAGCAGCGGCGGACGAACGCTGGTGCCCAGACCGGGGATCATGCGGCGGCCAGGAGCGCCACCGAAGGTCACCGAACCCACGCTGTCCACCGCGACGATCCGCACCGGGCGGTGCCACTCCTTGAAGAAGCGGGCGCAGCCCATGAGGGTTCCGGTGGTGCCCGCCCCGACGAACAGCACATCCAGCAGCGGGAACTCGCGAGCGATCGCCGGCGCCGTGGTGCGGTAGTGCGCCTGCCAGTTGCCCGGGTTGGTGTACTGGTTGAGCCACACGTACCGGTCGTCAGAGGCGCACATCGCGCGGACGTAGTCGATACGCGCACCGAGGAAGCCGCCCACGGCGTCCGGCTCGGAGATGATGTGCACCCGGCTACCCAGCGCCTCCATCAGTCGCCTGGTGGAGAGGTTGCACCGGGAGTCGGTCACGCACAGGAACTGGTAGCCCTTGCTCGCCGCGATCATGCTGATCGCCACGCCGAGGTTGCCGGACGACGACTCGATCAGGATCGACCCCGGGGTGAGGATCCCGTCGCGCTCGGCGGCCTCGATCATCTCGCTCGCGGCCTTGAGCTTGATGGAGCCGGCGAAGTTGAATCCCTCGCACTTGAGGAACAGCGACTGCCCGAAGATCGAGCGCAGGTCGACGTAGAGCTCGTCCTCGTTGAAGCGCTGGGGAACGGAGATCACAGGCACGATTGCCTCCTCATCTGCAGCAGTGCATTCGGCCGCTCACCCGTACCGACGCAGCTCATGAAAGAAATTATCGATGACATGCAGCTCTCCAGAGCGGGTCACCTCGTCGTAGACGTACTTGCCTACTGCGAGGTCGAGCACCCCGAGGCCGAAGGGCGAGAACACAACGGGCCGGTCCACCGGCACCGTTACCCTTCCGGCCATTACGTCGTCCAATGTGCCGTGCAGGAAGTCCCGGTTGCCCGTGAGCTGTTCGGCCAGATGCGGTGAGGTGTTGGCCTTGAGACAATGCTCGACATCGTCCACGATGTTGGTCGACGCGAGCACGATCTCCGGCGCGACATCGCGCAGCGACACGTGCAGCACCAGCGGGTTGTGTTCTAACCAGGACACGTTTTCTACGTGCGGTTGGCTCGCCACTGTGGCGAAGACCACCAGATCACTGGAGCGGATCAGATCCTCGGCATTGTCGTACACCGTGATGCGCCCGGCGGTGCCGGACTGTTCGAGATATCCGCGGAATCCGGCCGCGCTGTCGGCGGACAGGTCGAAGACACCGACCTCGTCGAATGACCATCCGCTGCCGGCCAGAAAAGTGTGAATGTAGCGGGCGATCAGGCCCACGCCGAAGAACCCGACGCGGGTGGGCCGCTCCCGGCCGCGGCTGAGCCAGTCGGCTGCCAGTGCCGCCGAGGCAGCCGTCCTGGTAGCACTGATGATCGAGCTCTCCAGGCAGGCGAACGGGTAGCCGGTGTCGTGGTCGTTGAGGATCAGCACCGCCGACGCCCGCGGGATGCCGGCCGCCACGTTCTCAGGAAAGCTCGAGATCCATTTCAGACCGTCCACCCGTGCCTGTCCGCCGATGGAGGCCGGCAGCGCGATGATGCGGTCGTTGGGGCGGTCGGGAAAGCGCAGGAAGTAGGACGGCGGGTTCACCGAGTCACCGGCGCCGTGCAGCCGGTAGGTGGCTTCCACCACTTCCATGACCTGCTTCTCGTGGCCCTGCAGCGCGCGCTGCACCTGGGCACCCGAGATCACCGCGAACGGTGGCACGGTAAGGGCGCCGGGAGTCGATGGAGTGGACGGGACGGCGGTCATCCGGCTGTCACCCCGCCGGTCGGCGAGACGTCGCCGAGTCGCACCGCGTCAGCCATTCCGACGAGCACTTCACGCGGCCCCTCGTAGGCCTCCCGGCTGTGCGCGCTGCGGATGTTGTCGACGAGCATCAGGTCGCCCGCCTGCCACGGCTCCCGCGCGGTGTGGGCGTCGTAGATGCCGGTGAGCAGCTCGACGACGTCCTGGCTGATCGGGTCGCCGTTGCCGAAGCGGGTGTTGAACGGCAGCCCGTCCTCGCCGTAGACGTCCACGAGGTACTCGTGCACCTCCGGATCCATCGTCCACTCGTTGAGGAAGGCGATCTGGTTGAACCAGCAGCGCTGGCCGGTGACCGGGTGGCGTACCACCGCACTGCGACGCTGACGGGTGCGCAGCTCGCCGTCGGGCTGCCACTCGAACTCGATCGCGTTGGCACGGCAGTAGCTCTCGACAGCAGCGCGGTCGTCGGTGCCGAATGCGTCGGCGTAGGACGCCCCGATGTCCTCGTTGTACGCGCGGGTGAGCAGCCAGCCTTCCCGCTCGAACCGCTCGACCAGCTGAGGGGGCAAGGCGTTGAGCACGGTCGGCGAGTCGGCCACCCCGGTCGCCCCGCCTGCCGAGGCCGCGCCCAAGCACGCGAAGAGCATCATCCCCGGGAACTCGAGCGCGTAGCTCAGTTCGTGATGCATGCACATCGGCTGGTTCGGTGGCCACTTCGACGAGGAGTACACGCCGTCCGAGTAGACCTGCCGAGCCGCGAAGGCCTCCCGCTCGGTCATCAGTCCGGTGGTGGTCAGCCGCTGGAACACCGCGGCCACCTCCGCCGCGTCGCGCAGCCCGAGGCCGCGGACCAGGACCGAACCGTGGTCGGCGACGACGGCGCGTAGCGCGTCCCGGCGCTCGGCTGCCCAGCCCGGCGCATCGCCGGTGGGCTCGGCCCGCAACATCGGCGGCTTGCCGGGCCGCAGATCCACGTCGAGCAGTGACGCCGCGGATGAGGACGACATCTCTCGTTCCTTCCAGTTGCTATTCAAGAAGAAGTCAGTAGTTCGGCGGCTGCCAACACGGCCTGGGCCGCCTCGGTGGGACGGGTCCGCAGGAAGTAGTGGCCGCCCGCACCGATCTCGTGCAGCTCGACGTGCTCGGCCAACAGCTCCCACTCCCGGTACCTGCGCGGGAACTCCGCGGTGCTCGGATCGTCATCGGCGAGAACCGCCGTGACCGGGGCGGTCAGCTTCACCGCCGGTGGGTTGTCCAGAACCTCGGCGAAGTACTGCAGTGCGGTCCCGTAGTCGTGCCGATAAGCCGCACCGACGTGCTCGGCTCGCTGCGCATCGAGCTCACCCAGCTCGGTGTAACCGCTATCCGCGCTCAGGCCTGCGGCGATGTCGGCGTTGCTGCGGCCGTCCAGTGCGGCGAGGGCCGCGCGCCGGTCCGTTGCGCTGCCGAGCAGCTGTGCCGCGAGGAACACCCGCTGGACGGCCACGCCGCGCTCCTGCAGAACTCTGGCCGTCTCCACCGCCGGCGCGGTGCCCGAGGAGTGGCCCCACAGCAGGACCTTCGTCAAGCCGCGCCGGGTGATCTCGTCGACCACCTGCTCGACGACCTGCGCCATCGGCGCGAATGGCTCGCGCTCGGCGGCCAGGTCGTGACCGGGCAGCTCCACGGCATAGACCCCGAGCCCGCTGTCGCGCAGCGCCGAGGCCATCGGCTGGTAGTTCACCGCGTTGCCACCGGCGTAGGGGAAGCAGACCAACGCGCCCGCGTCCGCACCGTCCGATGCCGACAGTTGCTGGAGCAGCCCGGAACGCCGCTCGGACCTGCCGTCGACGAACTCGGCCAGGTCGGCGAGGACGGGGTAGCGGGTGATGTCCTTGAGGGACACCGTCCGCTTCAGCGTGACCGCCAGCTTCACCGCCGACAGCGAGTTGCCGCCCCGGTCGAAGAAGTGGTCGGCCCGGCCGATCTGGTCCGCCGGAACCTTGAGCACCTTGGCCCACGCGGCCGCGAGGCGTTCCTCTGTCGGCGTCTGCGGGGCGTCGTACGCCTGCTCGACGGTCTCCAGCTCGCCGGCCAGCTTGGTCAGCGACTTCTTGTCGATCTTGCTGTTGGCGGTCAGCGGCAGGCTCTCCTGCCAGTGGAACGCCGCCGGCACCATGTAGAACGGCAACGACTCACCCAGTCGGTCACGCAAGACGTCGACGTCGAGCGGCTGCCTGGCCGAGTAAAAGGCCACCAGCTGCTTGCTCTGGTCCGCCCGCTCCGCGACCACCACCGCGCCGTCACGGACACCGGGCACCCGCAGCAGGGTGTTCTCGATCTCGCCGATCTCGATCCGGAAGCCCGAGATCTTGACCTGGGAGTCCTTGCGGCCCAGGAAGTCCAGCTTCCCGCCCGGCAGCCACCGCCCGTAGTCACCGCCCAGATAGAGGCGCTCACCGGGCCGGTGCGGATCGGTCAGGTAAGCCTGCGCGGTGCGCTCCGGGTCGTTCACATAGCCCCGGCCCACGCAGACACCGGCGAAAACGATCAGCCCGGGCGCACCGAGCGGCACCGGCTGGAGGTTCTCGTCGACGACGTAGACGTTCATGTTGGGCGATGCCGGACCCAGCGGGACGCGGTCTCCGTCGGGTGCGTGGTCCATGACCTCGTGGTTGGTGTCGTCGGAGGTCTCGGTGAGCCCGTAGGCGTTGACCAGCTTGATCCCGGGCTCGGCGGCGAACCAGCGCTGGGTCAGTTCCTTCTTCAGCGCCTCACCGGTGGCCGACACGCAGTGCAACTCGGGCAGCTTGCGGGGGTGTTGTTCCAGGTAGGTCAGCACGACCTCGAGGTAGGAGGGCACCACCTGCAACACGGCGATCCGCTGATCGATCACCTTCTCGACGAACCGTTGGACGTCGAGGATCACGTCCTGCTCGATGATCACCGTGCGGCCACCGACCATCAGCGCGGAGATCAGCTGCCACAGCGAGATGTCGAAGCACTGCGGCGCGACCTGACCGACGACCTGCCCCTCACCGATCTCGCAGGCATCGATCTTGGCGAACAGGTGGTTGAGCATCCCCGCCTGCTCACACATGGCGCCCTTGGGCTGCCCGGTGGAGCCGGAGGTGAAGTAGATGTAGGCCAACTGGTCCGGGGTCACGGCGACACCGAGGTCACCCTCGGCGTGATCCTCGGCGTAGGCGGTGTCGACGAACACCGTCTGCACACCCGGCAACGACTCGACCGCCTTGTCCAACGTGGTCGTGTTACCCGGCTCGGTCAGCACCAGCCGGCACTCGGCGCGCGAGATCGTGGTCGCGATCCGATCGGCCGGGAAGTGCGGCTCGATCGGCAGGTAGGCGCCCCCGGCCTTGAACACCGCCAGCACCGCGGCCATCCAGTCCAGGTTGCGCTCGGTCACCACCGCCACGACGTCCTCGCGGCGCAGCCCCCGCGCCAGCAGAGCCCGCCCCAACCGGTTGGCCCGGGCGTTGAGCTCCCGGTAGGTCCACTCCCGCTCCCCGTGCACCGCCGCGACCGCGTCCGGGTGGGCCTGCACCCGCTGCTCGAACAACTCGTGGAACCGATACGGCGGCAGCTCACGCCGCGCCCCGACCAGCTCCTCGAGCTGATACCGCGCCTCTTCGGCCGACAACAGACTCTGCCGTGCGTGCTCGGCATCCGGGTCGGCGACGATCAAACCCAGCGCGGTGAGGTGGTAGCCCGCGACCCTGGCCGCGTAGTCCGCGTCGAGCACGTCGGTGCGGTACCGCAGCCGCAGCACCATCCGCCCGCCTGACTGCGGGGTGCTCACTCGGAGCACGGTGTCCTCGGCGAGGTCGCCGCCATCGCCCGCCGGGTCGAGCACGGTCTCGAAGGGCGGCTCGGTCAGGCCCAGCTCGCCACGGAGGCCATCGACCGGGAAGTCCTTGTGCGCAGCCAGGTCCGTCTCGACCCGGTGCGCGTCCACGAGAAGCGTCCGCCACGAGTCCGACTCGGTCGTGAGCCTGCACGGCAGCGGTCCGCCGCCTGCGGCGACGTAGCCGGTGACGACCTCCTGCTCACCCGACAGAGCCGCGAGCACCTTGACATGCGCGGCCAGCAGCACCGAACCGAGCGACACAGCCTGCTCGCCCGCGAGGCCGCGCATGGCCGTCACGAGCTCGTCAGGAACCGGCACCTCGTGCTCGGCGACGCCGGGTGCCGAGTCCTGGGTCCACCGCGGGATCGCCGTGAACCCACCGGCGACGAGCACCCCACGCCAGTAATCCCGGCTGCCCTCCGCTGGCATTCCCATTCCAGTCTTCCCTTCACGCACCGTGGTCACGGTGTCACTTTCCGCCAACCTGGACGGTGGCGCGATTGTCATCAATCTCCCGGGCGGGATTTCCGCCCCAACGGGCCTGCGGCAGGACGTCCTCGCCCTTCATCAAGAAGGAGTCCGGAGCGAGAACCGCCCCCTCACCCATCGTGACTCCGTAGTGGACCGAGGAACCGACCCCGAGCGTGCATCCGGTGCCGATCGAGTGGCTCTGCAACCGGCTTCCGGCATTGAACGTGCGACTGTCGCCGACCGCGGTGAGGGTCTTCTCGATGATTGCGAGAAGCAGCCGGGCAACGTTCTTGAACGGCGTGTCGTCGAACGGCTTCGGGTGCACGGACCGCTTCCAGAAGCGCTCGTGCCACCAGAAGTGACTCACCGCACTCTCCACCAGCACGAGGTAGCAGATCCCGAACAGCAGGGCGAACACACCGGCTCCCGCCATCACTGCTACACCGAACGAGCCATAGCGGACCGCGGTGGTCAGCAGGACGAGGGAGATCACGTAGAAGACGAACCACCGTGCAACCAAGAACAATCCCATGCCGCCGGCAATGTCGTACCGTGTTTTCGCGGCGATCGTGCGACGTTGCCGACCCTGTTCGAGGCGGGCCGGCCGCGTGCCCCGCTGCACCGATCGGGGAATCTCGAAGCTGTTCGATCCGAGATCGCCCGTATTTGTCCAAATCTCACCGTCGACCGGGATTGCGACCTTGGTCGCAAGGGGGCAGCACAAGAACCTCCGGGCGCTGGAATGCCCCGTGACGGGCGCCACCCGGTAGTCCTCCCCCGCCAGCCGAGCCGGCGACCCCAGCCGCGTGACGTCCGCAAGCACGCCGGTAAGGCCACGTTCGGTGCTGGTCAACGATTCGGCGTAGCCGCCATGGGTGGTCAAAGACCCACCCTGGGCGGTTTGGGATTCGGCCACGACGCCTGTCAGGACCTCGGTCGACTCTCCCACTACGCGGGCTCCTTGCACAGGAAGTTGACAATTTTCGGGCAGGCTCCGGTGAGCTCACCGGAGAGCCGCTCCGACGTGTCCGAAGAAAGATCCGCAAAGTGACCTACATCGCTCCCGAGATCAGGAATGAACAGCTGCCGGAGGGAACCTGGAGCACTTGGCCAAGATTCCCTCCCGAAACGCGCAACCGGCACATCCCCCACCACACACGGCGCGCCGAACCCGCCATGTCGGAGCAAGGTCATCAATCCTCCCAACGTGCAAGTACTCAACTTCCTTACGTGCGATCACTCATCAGGGTTCAGATCGCGCCGAGCGCGATCTCCTGGCTCCGGACTCGACGGTGCGATCCGCACTTCCGGCCGACGCGCCCGAGAACTGACGGTCGGAGAGAGACATCCGGGAAATCGTGGGCGCGGCGCTGAGTGTTTCACCGCAGATCGGCGTTCACCCGCCTGGCCCCCACACGATCAAAAGTGTAACCCGAACGCGCGTTGATCCCACACCTTGTGACGATCGCCGCGACCCCGCTCCGGCTGTTACAGTGAAGATCTGCGATCCCGACTGGGTCAAGGGAACACAAATACTCACCCATGCGGCTCTATTTGGATCGAATATTTCGTCCGAATTAACGCAGATAGCAGTAATATCATCTAGCTCCGCGATGGGCGGAATCACCCGTCCGGCCCCGAAATGGCGAAGCCCGGCCACCCCCTTCGGGATGGCCGGGCGGTGTGTCGGAGCTGCTCAGCGCCCTGTACTCCCAGGTGCGGACGTGTCCTACTCCAGCGTGTCCGACGCCGATGACGGCGTCGGCAGCGTTCCCGAGTCGCTGCGGGACGGCTGCTGAGACCGAGGCCGGACCGCCGGGAGCCGGGTGGCAGACGGCTGGACCACGGCCGACTGTGCCGCAGGAGGCCGGACGACCGGCGGTTGCACCGCAGGAGGCCGGAGCACGGGCGGCAGGACCACAGGCGAATCCACCACCGGCGGCTCCGCCACAGGCGGCTGCGCGGCGGGCGTCTCCGCTACAGGCGGCTGGGCAGGGGGCTCGGCCACCGGCGGCTCCGCCACGGGAGGCTGGACCGCGGGCGGCTCCGCGGCAGGCGGCTCCGCCACAGGCGGCTGGGCAGGAGGCTCGGCCACCGGCGGCTCCGCCACGGGAGGCTGCGCCACCGGGGGCTGCACAGCGGGCCGGCGGATCTCGGGCTGCTGCGGCCTCGGCCCTTGCGCCGAGTTCCGCGCGCGTTCGACGGCTGCCCCCTGCACTGCCCGCGCCTGGCCAGGTGACTGCCCCGAGCCCGGTGATGATTGTCTCGTCGCCTCGGGGCCGGGGTCGGGCGTGACGGCTGTCTCGTCGCCATCCGGCACCGGCTCCTGCGGCTGTGTCCGCCGCTGCGGCGTTCCCGGCGCCTGTTCCGGGGGTACGGCCGTCGCAGAGGCCCCAGGAGCCGGCTGGACGGAGTCACCGGTCCCGTCCGCTGGCACTGCCGCGGCGGCCCTCCCATCAGAAGGGTCCGCCAGCGCGACCGTGACCGCGATCGAGAGCGTCAACGCCATCGAGACCGCGACGGCCACCCCGACCGGAAGTATGCGCGGCATCGGGGCGGGCGCCACGGGCGTCCTGATCTCCACCGGCACCGGCGGAGCCGGGATGACCGCACGCAACGTCGCCTCGTGCATCTCGACGGCAGGGTTTCCCCGCCACCGTGCGCCCTCGGCCACCTCCTCGCCCTTCATGAGGAAGGAATCGGCGTCGATCACGGAGTCCGGACCGGTCGTGACGCCATAGTGGACGAAAGCTTGCACACCCAACGTGCAGCGTTCGCCGATCACCGTGCGGTCGGACTTGAAGGCACCGTCCTCGAGGGAGTGGCACTGGATGACCGTGCCCTCGTTGATCGTGGCCTCGTCGCCGATGATGGCAAGGGTCTTCTCCGGGATCGAGCACCCGTTGTCGAAGACCCGGCGCCCGACCTTGACTCCGAGCAGCCGCATCATCATCGGCCTGAAGGGCGTGCCGTTGAACAGTGGCGTGGCGAGCATCTTCCAGTGCCGTTCGTGCCACCAGAAATAGGGGTCGTAGATGGAGCAGACCCGCGGCTTCAGGGCGCGGAACCCGGTGGTCAGCCGCTCGACCAGCATGGCGTAGCCGACTGCGAGGAGCATCACGAGCAGCAGCGCCGCAGCCACGGCCCACTGGCCCAACAGGTGGTAGAGATCACCGGCCATCGCCGTGACCAGCAGCAACAGGAACGTCTGGAACCACCGCACCAGCAGGTACAGGAAGATGGTCCGCCGGTTGTAGCGGTTCTTGAGAGCGAGCCCGCGCTCCAGCTCCGCCCCCGTCTTACGCAGGTCGTCGTCTCGCTGCACCGAGCGCGGGATCTCGAAGCACGGCGACCCGAGCAGACCGACGTTCTCCCGCACCGGCCCACCGATCGGGATCATCGCCTTCGTCGCGAGCAGGCAGTTGTCACCGACCTTCGCCCCGACGGGGAAGGCGAGGCTGTTGCCGAGAAAGTTGTCCTTACCGAGCTCGGCACGCGCGACCCGGAAGGACGTGCTGGTGTAGTCGGCGTTCATGACCGTCAGGCCGTCGGACACCATCGTGCCGCTGCCCACCGTCGTCAGGTAGGGCGTGTCGTGCGCGAGCTCGGACCCGAAGTTCGAGCCGGTCTGCACCACCTGCGGGAGCCGGTACCCGAGCCACTTCAGGTAATGGACGATGTAGGAGCTGTCGCCGAAGAGCGAGTGGTAGAACCGCACGTTCGTCAGGCGCCGGATCATGCGGTGGACGTAGTAGTGGTAGCCGTAGAGCGGGTGCACCTTGCCGGGCACGACCAGCCGGCTGAGGATGCGCGGCACCATGGCCACGGCCACCAGCCCGAGCATGGCCGCACCGAGGAACACCACGAGCGAGACCGCCAGCACCTCGACGTAGAACACCCAGGCGCCGAGCCGGTCGTGACCCTCGCCGAGCAGCTCCGCCGTCCAGGGCACGACCGACACCACCTCGACCAGCACGGCCAGCCCGAGCGGGGCGAGCAGCAGCACGTTGAACAGCTGCAGGAAGCCGTACCAGAACCGGCGTGCTGTGCCACAGCGCGCTTCGGAGAGCACGCGGTAGTCGACGTCGGTGGGCACCGCGGGTGACCCGTGCCAGGCCTGCCCCGTCGGGATGTGCTGGCCCGGATGCAGCGACGAACAGTGGCCGAGCTGGGCGCCGTCACCGATGGACGTGCCGATCTCGAGCACGGTCTTCTCCGCCACCAGGACGTTGTTTCCCAGCGTGATGGGGCCGATCTGGATCATGCCGGCCTGCGCCCGGTAACCCAGCACGACCGCGCTCTCGCGGATCACCGTTCCGGCGCCGATCGTCAGCATGTCGGTGCAGACGGGAATGGACCGGGAGAAGATCGTCGTGCCGGGCCCGATCTTCGCGCCAAGTGCACGCAGATACAGGACGAAGAGCGGCGAGCCGCGGAAGAGGGCCATCGGGTTGGCGCGAATGAGCAGCTTGACCAGCCAGAACCGGAAGTAGCGCAGGCTCCAGATCGGGAACTCCGTGGCCTTCCAGCGTCCGATCAGCAGCCATTTCGCCACGATCGGCAGCAGGCAGTACCCCGCGAACACCGCGGCGCCGAACGCCAGAGAGCGCAGGTAGGCGGCCTGCCAGTCGGTGGCCTGCGAAACCCAGTCGAACCCCCGCTCCAGCACGACACCGCCGAGACACAGCGAGACGACGAAGGCCAGTAGCTGCAGCGTGCCGCACAGCAAGTACCCCGCCGTGCTCACCCGCTTCGCCCTGACCGCGAGCGACTTGGCGGGGGCCACGGGCCGGGCCGATGCGGGGTCGGCAGCCGCGGCGGGCAGCGACGCGACGTCCGGTTCCGGCAGCGACGCGGCGAGCGAGGAGACCGTCGGATGCATGTAGACGTCTCGGATCGAGATCGACGGCAGGTCCTCCCGCTTGCGCACCCGCCCGCAGAACTTCGCCATCAGGAGCGAGTTGGCGCCGAGATCGTCGAAGAAGTGGCTGTCGGCCGAGACATGGTCGACGCCCACGGTTTCCGCCATGAGCTCGGCCAGCAGCTGCTCCGTCGCGGTCGACGGCCCCACGTCCTCGCGCGTCACGCGCAGGCCCCGCTGCGTCGGCGCGGGCAGGTTCTCGCGGTCCGCCTTGCCGTTCGTCGTCATCGGGATGGCGTCGAGCTGTTCCAGGTACGCCGGAACCATGTATTCGGGCAACCGCTCGCACAACACCGCGTGGACCTCGGCCGGCTCCACGTTCTCGGTGTCACGGCGCAGGCTGTAATAGCCGACCAGTTCCACGGCGCCCGGCACCGGCTCGTAGGTGGCCACCACCGCCTGCGCGATTCCCGGCACCTCGAGCAGCACCGACTCGATCTCGGTCAACTCGATCCGATAGCCGCGGATCTTCACCTGCAGGTCGATGCGGCCCAGGTACTCGATCTCCCCGTCGGGATTCACCCGGCCCAGATCGCCGGTGCGGTAGATCCGCCCTGACGGATTGTCCGGAATACCGAGGAAATCCGGGACGAACACCGTCTTGGTCAGATCGTCGCGGTTGACGTAGCCGATCGCCAGGCCCACCCCGGCGATACCGATCTCTCCCGTCTCACCGGACGCCAACGCGCGCCCCGGATCCTCGGGATCGAGAATCACCGTGGCGTAGGTGGGCAACGGCGCGCCGATCGTCACCGGCCGGTCCGGATCCACCACCGTCCATGTCGCCGTCACGGTCGCCTCGGTCGGCCCGTACACGTTCAGGAAGCGGCGACCCGGCCGTGACCAGCGCACGATCAGGTCGTGCGGGCACGCCTCCCCCGACACCAGCAGGAACCGCACCTCCGGCAACTCGTCGTCCAGCGTCGCCAACAGGGTGGGCACGCAACACATGGCGGTGACCCGCTGATCGATGAGGAACTCGTGCAGATCCACGCCCAGCAGGCTCGACCCCGACGGCTTCGGCACGAGCGTCGCGCCGACCGCCCACGGCACCCAGATCTCCTCGACGGAGAAGTCGAACGCGATCGTCAGGCCCTGGTACACGCGGTCATCCGACCGGTAGCCGTACACCTCGGCCGCCACCCGCACGAAGTTGCAGATGGCCGAGTGGGCCACCGCCACACCCTTCGGGCGCCCGGTCGACCCCGAGGTGTAGATGATGTACGCCAGCCCGTCGGCGAACGCCCCGCGCTCGTCGGGATCCAGGCGCTGATCGTCATACTCGTCGATGTCGGCCGCGGTCGAGTCGAGGCACACCACCTCGACGTCGGCATCCGCCAGGTGCGACCGCAGGTGCTCGAGCGACAGCACCACGGCCACATCGGCGTCGGACACGATGAACGCGAGCCGATCGGCCGGGAAGCCCACATCCAGCGGCACGTATGCGGCGCCGACCTTCAGCACCGCCAGCATGCCGACGTAGGCGTGCACCGCGTCGTCGAGCAGCAGTGCCACCCGCTCACCCGGACCGACGCCCAGATCCAGCAGGTAGCGGGCCAGCCGGTTGGCGCGGCTGTCCAGCTCGGAGTAGGTCAGCGCCTCCCCGACCCCGTCCACCGCCAGGTGGTCCGTCCGGCCCGCCGAGGAGAGCTCGTCGCACCGGTCCTCGAACAACTGCTCCAGACGTTCGCCGGCGCCCCACCGGACTCCCCGACCGGGCTCGTCACCGACGAGGACCAGGTCGGACAGTTCCGGCGGAACCCCTGTCTCAGGATGCCGATCGCGTAACACTGTCGCGCCTCCGCTCAGTGCCGATGTCCTGGTGCAGACCGAACGTGGTGTGGAGCAGCCGGACCGCGTGATGAACGGTGCGTTCCGGCAGGTGGAAGGAGACGCGGCTCGGGGTGCTCGTCACCAGCTGGGGCTGGATGCCCGCGGCCTCGAGGGTGCGCAGCGCCCGCGCGGTCACCTCCGGGCGCCTGCCCACGCCCGTACCGACGATGCTCACCGAACCCATGTCGTCGCGGAGCAGGACGCGGGCCCCCGCAGCGAACAGGGCCGCCACGATCTCGGACTCCTCCACCCCTGGCGCCGTGATGTGCACCTTGTCGCCGTCGCGCACCATCGAGCCGACGGACGCGCCGCGCTCGGCCAGGGCCGCGGTGATCACCGCGGGGGACGCCCCGGAGACCGTGTAGAAGCTCTCGCGCTCCCGATGTGCTACCCCGGTGATGTCGGCTTGCTCGAACACTGTCTCCTCCTGCAGCCAGGTCCCGGCGGCCGTCGTGAAGCTCGACCGCACGTGGATATCGATGTCGTGGGCAGCGGCGAGCTCCACCGCGCGCGGCTGGAGAACCCGCGCACCCGCGGCGGCGAGCTGCAACATCTCCTCCCGGCTGATCGTGGCCAACTGCCGCGCATCCGCAACGACCCGCGGATCCGCCGAGAACACCCCGGCGACGTCGGTGAAGATCTCGCATTCGCGCAGTCCGAGAGCCGCGGCGATCGCCACGGCCGAGGCGTCCGAACCGCCACGTCCCAATGTCGTGACGTCACCCGACGGGGAGATCCCCTGATAGCCGGCCACCAGGACGATGGCCCCGGTGTCGAGGGCGTCGAGGATCCGTTGCGGGCGTATGTCCTGCAGTTGTGCGTTGCCGTAGCGGTCGTCGGTCAGAATTCCGGCCTGTGCACCGGTCAACGACACCGCTCGCGATCCCAGATCGTGCACCGCCAGCGCGGCGAGAGCGCACGAAATGCATTCGCCCACGGACAACAGTGCGTCGAGCTCGCGCAGTTGCGGGCGCGACGACATCGCGTAGGCCATCCTGTTGAGCTCATCGGTGGAACCGCCCATGGCCGAGAGCACCGTCACCATCCGATGACCTGCCCGCTGGGCGGCGACCATTCGTTCTGCGACCGCTCGCAGACGTATCGGATCGGCGACCGAGGTTCCGCCGAACTTCCACACCAGGGTCGGCTGAACCATCAGGTCCGCGCCCTCAGGGGAGCAGGAACCAGACTCAGCAGGCGTCCCGTCCTCGGCGCGCAGTGTTCGATGGCATCGATCAGGATCGTGCACGCCATGTCGACCACTTCGGCGGTCACGTTCAGCGGCGGCAGAATCCGCACCACCGTGTCGTTCCGGCCGCCCAGCTCCACGATGAGCCCCTCACGAAGGGCCCGGGCCTGCACCTTCCCCGCGAGCTCTCCCGGTGTCGAGCCCGGGACGTCCTCGAGCTCGATTCCCCACATCAGGCCCCGGCCCCGCACCTCTCGAACCCAGCGGTTCCCGCCCAGCGCACCCAGCCGCCGGTCGATCTGGAGACCGCGACGCCGGACGTTCCCCAGCACGTCGTCCCGCTCCACCACCCGCACGGCCTCGGCGCCGGCGGCGAACGCCAACTGGTTCCCGCGGAACGTTCCGGTGTGCGCCCCCGGCGCCCACACGTCGAGCCGCTCGTTGTAGAGGATGATCGCCACCGGCTGGCCGATCCCGCTCAACGCCTTCGAGGCGACGATGACGTCGGGCTCGATCCCGTACTGCTCGAAGGCGAACCACGTGCCCGTTCGCCCGCATCCGGTCTGCACCTCGTCCACCACGAGAGGCACGCCGAGCTCGCGGGTCAGCAGGCGCAGCCGGCGAACGAACTCGTCGTCCGCCGGGACGACTCCGCCTTCGCCCTGCACCATCTCGACGACCACCGCGGCCGGCAGCGGAACGCCACCGTTCGGATCCCGCAACGACCGTTCCAGGAAGCCGATGCAGTTCGTGGAGCAGGTGTCCCGGGTCAGCCCCATCGGGCAGCTCGAACAGTTCGAGTACGGGAAGAAGTGCACTCCCGGCACCCCGCCCGCGACCGAGCCCTTGTTCGCCGTCAGCCCCGTCAGTGCCATCCCGAGGTGTGTCGTTCCGTGGAATCCGCCCTGGAACGACACGACATCGCCACGACCGGTGGCGATCTTGCACAGTTTGATCGCCGCGTCCACCGCATTGGCCCCCGTGGGACCACAGAAATGCACCTTCATCCGGTCACGCAGACCTGACGGCAACATCGACAGCTGTGCTTCGGTGAACGCGTCCTTGGCGGGGCTCGGCAGATCGAGCCCATGCGAGAAACGGCCGAGCTGATCGATCACCGCCTGCACGAGATCGGGATGGTTGTGCCCCAGCGACAACACTCCGGCTCCGGCCAGGAAGTCGATGAACACGTTCCCGTCGACATCCCGCACGAAGCTCCCCGATGCCGTCTCGACCGCGATCGGAATATGGCGCGGATACACCCGAGCGTTCGACTCACGACGACCCTGACGGTCGAGGAACTCCAGAGACCGTGGCCCTGGCACCTCCCCCACCACACAGGGCCGCGCAAACCCACCATGCTCGAGCAAGGTCATCGATCCTCCCAGCCTGCGGGCCACGGACAGTGCGAGCCGCGCCGTGGCCCAGGCCCCGATCTCGACGCGACAGGTGCGATCTACAGATGGGCCGAGAGATGGTTCGGCCTCCCTGCACGAGGCGATCCGGTTATCGCACTTGCGAGACGCAACGTTTCGGGTCGTTTGCTGGGGTACCCGCTCGCCTGCCTGGCCGGATCCGCGATCGCCCGAATGCCGCCTCATGGGCGCTGAACGGGCTATCGGCCGATCTCGGGGCGGACGCACTCGGCTGACAGCACGCCGAGCACTCCGGCGTTCGGGGGATCGGGGATTGCCCGGTGGACCGGCTCACGGTCAGGACTCGGGGCGTGCTGAGGACGCCCACGCGCCGGCGTCGTGGCATACGTAGGCCCACGTCCACCCGAATGCCACATCGAAACCACCCGTACATGACGACGCCCGGCCGTCCGTTGGGACGACCGGGCGCAGGGTGTTGGCGCGGGTGGCGGCGTCAGTCGATGAGGCCCAGGCGGCGAAGCATGCTGCTGACCGACCCGCCGCGGGCGCGGTATGCCGAACAACCCGTGGCTCCGCACACACCGCAGTCGGTGCCGGGCCGGTAGTGTTCGTGCGCCTCGCGCGCGTGGCCACAGGCGCACGGCTCGACGACGGTGGGCTGCACCGGCGGGGCAGGCGGAGTGACCGGTGGGGCCTCCGGCTTACGCGAGGCCGGTGCAGGTGCGGGCTTCCGCTGCGCGGGAACCGCAGGCACCCCGGTGGGCGGAGTCAGAACGGACGAGCCGGCCGAGTGCCGACGGTCAGGCCGTCCACCACCACCGGTCGGACGCCCCGCTACCGAGTCCCCCATGAGGGTTCCTGCCCTTCGTCAGTCGGTGTTGCCCCGAGGGCTGCACCGCACGTTATGCGATGGGGCCACCCGCTCGGGTCCCACCAACTGTAGTGAATGACGAGAGGTTACGCGGCTGTCGGTGATTTGCCCTACCCCAGCGACGAACGGTTACTGCGCGCGGCGGCGACCGCCGGCCTGGTCGGCAAGCATGCGCAGCCCGCTGAGCAACCCGCCCAACAGGTCGCTCTCGCGGAATGACGCCACCATGCTCATCACCGCGAGCTTCGCGCCCCGGTCAGGCAGCCGCATGCGCGCGTCGGCACCGCTCAGCACCTCGACGATCCGCTGCCCGGGGCTCACCGCCACCAGCACGGCCTCGCTCGAACCGTCGAGCTGGTCGTGCAGCTCGGCGACCCGGGCCGTCGGGTCCGCACCCAGGTCGCCGATGTAGACGCTGAACAGCAGCCCGGACTCGCGGCTCGCCAGGGTCAGCGCCTCGTCGAGACGAGTGAGCTGCACAGGCGAGAACGGCTGGTCGGCTCGCGACTCCTCGCGGTAGACCTCGGCGGCCGACACCCTGCCGGACGCGGTCACGACAGCGCCGACGGGCAGCTCCTCGCTCCCCGGAACAGCGACGGCCGTGCCCGTGCCACCGTGGTGGCTCGTGCTGCCCGGATGTGTGGTCTCACCAGCTGCCACGGGCACCTCCTCGTTCGAGATTGCTACGCACTGCGGCGCCGTGGGCTCCGGTGGCATGGCTGTCGTCGGCCGCCGGGAGCTGGGCACCCTCGGGGTTGGCGGTGAACCACATCGGCTCGAAGGTCCACGGCTGACCGGACCGGTATCGAGGCCGCCGCGCCATCCGGGGACCGACGACGAGCAGGACGATGACCAGGTACAGCCCGACCGGCGGCACCGCGAAGTACAAGATCGTCTCGGGCACGCTCACGATGGAGAACGTAGCTCACCAGGTGGGCGGGCGCCGACCGCCCCACCCTGCCGCGACATGCAGCTGCGCGCCGAGTGCGAGCAGTAGCGCATCGTCACCCATGCCGCCGACCAGCTGCACGGACACGGGTAGCTCGGGGCCCGCGTCTTCCCGGCCCCACGCCACGGGAAGGCTCAACGCGGGCTGCCCGGTGAGGTTGTAGATCGCTGCGAACGGCGTGAAGTGTTTCTGCCGTTCGTAGTCCTGCCTGGGGTCCCCACCCGCGGTGAACCAGCCGACCGGACGGGGCAGCTGGGCAAGCATCGGCGTGAGCACGACGTCGACGGCCGCCTGCGCTTTCACAACCCGCCGGGTGGCCTGGATCGCCGACTGAGTGGCTGTCATGTACTCCGGCCCGCTGATCGCCGTACCGCGATCGCGCCACCACCGGGTGAGCGGAGCGAGCAGCGGCTCGGCCTCCGGCGGCACGGGGTGCCCGTGCGCGAGCACCGCCCACAGCACCTCGAACACGGGCAGGAGGTCCTCGGGGATGCCCGGGTCGAACTCGACGACGTCGTGGCCCAGTTCGGCCAGCAAGGCGGACGTCTTCTCGTACGCGGCGAGGCAGGCGGGGTCGACCGCCACACCCGGTACCGGCGGGACGGCGTACCGGCCGACCCGCAGCCTCGCAGGCGGGCGGCCCGCGGCGGCGAGATGGCTGTCGACCCTGGGCTCCAGGACGTACGGCTCTCCCGGCACGGGCCGGGCGAGCGCATCGAGCATCGCGGCGGCATCGGCGACCGTGCGGGCGAGCGGCCCGGACACCGACATGCCGGGCGGGTCGCCCCCGGCGGGCCCACGAGACACCAGCCCGCGGCTGGTCTTGAGTCCGACGAGGCCGCACGCGGCGGCCGGGATCCGGATCGAACCGCCACCGTCGGTTCCGTGCGCGAACGGGATGAGCCCACCCGCGGTGGCCGCGCCGGCACCGCCCGACGAACCACCGGCGAGCCGGCCGGTGTCCCATGGCGTGACGGCGGGCGGGCGACCTGCCGGTTCGGTGTAGGGCGGCAGTCCGAACTCCGGCGTCGACGTCTTGCCCAGGCTGATCGTGCCCGCGGCCCGCAACAGCCGGGCCGAGTCGTCGTCGACGTCCGGGATGTAGTCGGCGTACACCGGCGACCCGAACGTGGTGCGGACCCCCGCGGTCATCGCGAGATCCTTGATCGCGGTGGGGACGCCGAGCAGGGGGCGCTCGTCGCCGTCCCGCAACGCGCGGTCGGCCGCCTCCGCCTGCGCGAGCGCGGCGTCCGGGGTGAGCGTGACGAAGGCGCCGAGCAGGTGGTCGAGCGACTCGATGCGCCGCAGGTGATGCTCCACCAACTCCACAGCGGACAGCTCACCCCGGCGCAACGCCGCGGCCTGCTCCAGTGCAGTGAGGTCGTGCGGCTGGGACTTTCCGTCAGAGGTCACGGCGCGCGGCCCGGCTCAGCTGGGCCGACGCTCGGACGCAAGGACCTCGTCGGCCCCGACCCATCGGCCACCGGCCGCCTCGATGCCCGGCATCGCCTTCCTGACCTCCTCGAGGAGGTCGGGCACGAAAAGCAGGACGGAGTCGGGTGCGGCGTCCACCAGGTCATCCGGGCCGATCACCGGGATGTCCGAACCGGGGATGCGGCCGCCCTGCTTCGCCACCGACGCGTCGGCGACTCCCGCGAGCAACTCACGACGCACGCCTGCGCGGTGCAGCAGCGGCACCGCCCGCGATGCCGCGGGGTACCCGTAGACGCGGCGGCTGCTGCGCTGCTCGGCCAGCAGCCAGTCGTTGAGCCGGGAGCAGCCCATCTGGACCACGTCGTCGAGAGTTGCCACCGCGGCCGCGTCGAGCACACCGATGGCGATCTCCTGCTTCGTGAGCGCCTCGAGCGACTCCTCCGGCTCGGCACCGGCGCGGCCCGCCACGAGAACCGTGCCGCCGTACAGCGGGAACCAGAACGCGGCGAAGGCCGCGAGCCCCACCTCGGCCATCATCGTGCGCATCACCGGCACCGAGTAATAGGCGAAGTGGCCGTGCCGGACGGCGTTCCACTCCCGCTGCTCCACGATCGACGCGAGCGACTGGAACTGGACGAGGAGCAGGCCACCCGGCGCCACCGCCGCAGCTCGCTCGGCCATCGCAGCCGCCTGGTCGTGGGCGTGCATCAGGCCGAAGGAGCAGTCGACCACCACGTCGGCCGGCTCCGCCGCGGCGGCAGGCACGAGCCCGTGCTCGGCGAGCAGCGGCAGCCAGCTGCCCCCGTGCGGGCTGGGGAACTCGGCGACCGTGCCGCCTGCGGGCAGCACCCGGGCCGACACGAGCTGGGCCACGGCGTCGGCGGCCTGCCGGGTGAGCGCCTCGGGCTGCACCCCCTGTGGGTCATCCGGCACGTCCATGTCGTCGGCCAGCTGGGCGAGCCCGCATTCGCCGCACATCCACAGCCGCAACGGGAAGACAGGGTCTGACCCCGGCGCGTCGAAGGGTGGGAACAGCTCACTCGACGGCTGTTCTCCGAGATCCATCACGAGAGTGCCGCTTGCGGAGCGGCAGAACCGGCAGATGTGCACGTCCTGCCCAGCCTTCATGAGTTGTGAACCACCTCGAGGTCACGAACCGGAGGACGACGCTACCGGTCTCGCCCGAACGGACCGGCGCAGGGCGGGCGCCCTCTGGGGTGAACGTGCGACCCTGTAGCGTTTTCGATCCGTCGATTTGTCGTGCTGGTCCCATATGTCGGGATATTTCGGATCAGTGCGGCTCCAGGAGGACGTCGTTGCGAGCAGCATCGCCTGCCGCGGCCATGGGGTTGCCCCACATGACGATCGCCGAATCGCCACTCCCGGTCTCCGACCACATCAGCGTGCGCCTGCACACCCTGGTCCCCGGAGGCGCGCACACCTACGCGAAGGGCGACGACCAGTACCCCGAGGACCTCGCCCCGATCATCTCCCACGGTCGCGGAAGCAACGTCTGGGACGTCGACGGCAACGAGTACATCGAGTACGGGTCGGGCCTCCGCTCGGTCAGCCTCGGGCACGCCCACCCGCGTGTGGTGGAGGCGGTGCGCCGGGAGCTCGATCGGGGCAGCAACTTCGTGCGGCCGAGCGTCGTGGAGCTGGAGGCGGCGGAACGTTTCCTCGCCACCGTCCCCACCGCGGAGATGGTGAAGTTCACCAAGAACGGCTCGGACGCCACCACGGCTGCCGTGCGCCTGGCGCGGGCGGTCACCGGGCGCTCGCTCGTGGCCGTTTGTCGTGACCAGCCCTTCTTCTCCACCGACGACTGGTTCATCGGCACCACACCGATGTCCGCGGGAATCCCCGAGCAGCTCACCCTGTCCTTCCCCTACGGCGACCTCGACACCACCGCGGAGTTGCTCGAGGAGCGCGAGGGCGAGATCGCGTGCCTGATTCTCGAGGCCGCGACCCAGCAGGAGCCCCCTCACGGCTACCTGCAGGGCATGCGGGCGCTCGCCGACAAGCACGGCGCCCTGCTGGTCTTCGACGAGATGATCACCGGCTTCCGCTGGTCGGAGACTGGCGCCCAGGGCGTGTACGGCGTGGTGCCCGACCTGTCGACGTTCGGCAAGGCATTGGGCAACGGCTTCGCCGTCTCGGCCCTGGCCGGACGCCGTGACGTGATGGAGTGGGGCGGGTTGCGCCACGATCGCGACCGGGTCTTCCTCCTCTCCACCACCCACGGCGCCGAGACGCACTCGCTCGCCGCCGCGATGGCGGTGATGGACACCTACACCGAAGAGGGGATCTCGGCCCGGCTGCACAGCCTCGGGGAGCGGCTGGCCTCCGGCGTCGCCGCGGCAGCGGCCGGGATGGGTGTGGCTGACCACGTCCTCGTCCGGGGGCGAGCGAGCAACCTCGTGTTCGCCACGCTCGACGAGGAGCTGAAACCCTCCCAGCCCTACCGCACGCTGTTCCTGCGCCGGCTCATCGCCGGTGGCGTGATCGGACCGTCCTTCGTGGTCAGCAGCGCGCTCACCGAGGACGACATCGACCGCACCGTCGAGGTGGTGTCCCAGGCGTGCGCCGTCTACCGGAAAGCGCTCGACGCCGGCGACCCCTCACCGTGGATGGGCGGCAGGCCGGTGAAGCCGGTGTTCCGCTGCCGCGTCTGAGCTCTGTGCGTGTTGGCCCCGAGAGGGATCGGGCCGCCCTCTCACCGGGGCACGCGGACGCGCGCGAGCACGCCGCGGTGATCGGTGCCCTCGACCTCGACCACCTCGAACCCGGTGGTCACCGTGCCGATCGGCACCAGCACATGGTCGATCTGGATGCCGGCCCACGGTGCTGCCGACGACGGGTAGGTGCCGACCAGTCCCTTCCCGGTGCCGACGGCCGCGCTGCGACATCCCCCGAGCGCGGCGCGAAAGGCCGAGTGGTCGAGCGTGGCGTTGAAGTCGCCGACGACGATCGGCGCCACGGGACCGTGGCACCACCGCTCGACCAGCGCGAGGTCACGCAGCCACTGGGCCGTCCGCCTGCGGTCCACGGGTGCGGCGGTGTGTATCGCGAAGAGGCTTCGCCTGCCGAGGATCCCGCCGGTGGCCTCCAGGTGCCGTAACCGCATCCCGGTGCCCGAGCGGACCTGCACGTCCCCGGCACCAGACGCCGCCAGCAGCGTGACGCCCTGGCCGTCCTTGACCCCCGGTGCCGTCGAGACCCACGACCGGTAGCCCAGCGTCTCCACCAGCGGGATCAGCTTGTCGCGGAAGTCGGAGCCGGCTTCCGGGAGCACGACGAAATGAGGGGTCTCCCGGGCGATCAGGGTGGCGAGCTCCCCGGTGTCGGCCCGCCCGTTGAGCACGTTGAACGTCAGGATGGCGAGGTCGTCCGGAGCAGCCGCACGCGTCGGGAAGCGGACCGCCCGAGCGGCGACCGCGCCGAGGCCCGCCACGGCGACGGCCCCGACCGCCGCTGCCGCCGGACGGGTGCGCGAACCCCTCGCAAGCAGCGCAGCGGCAGCCAGCGCCGAAACCGCGAACTGTGGGCGAAAAGCGACGATGGCCACGAAAGGGAATCGGCGGTCGAGCCGAATCCAATCGGGAAGAACCACGCTCGCCGCAGATCCGGCCAGGACGGCCGCCGCCGCGACGCGCAATGTGCTTTTCATGCCCATAAGTGACGATCCCTCTCGACGCCGGCCTCCGGAAAACGGACGGATGTGCTCCCGGGTTCCTCACTCGATCGGGTGGTGAGGTCAGGCACGGGCCTCGCCCGACTCGACGAGCCTGCGAACCCGGTCGATCAGCTGCGAGCGGTCGTCGGAGCGATCGACCTCGATCTCCAGCGGCGTGCCACCTGGACTCGTGTACGTCGCCGTCACGCTCGTCGCGCCCCGCTGCACCGCGATCCAGTCGTAGATCTTGCTGACCAGCAGAGCCAGCATGCGGCTGCCGACCAGGACGATCACCACGTCGACCATGCACGTCGACCCGCCGCGGCCCGGTACGCAGGTGTTGACGTCGACCAGGCCACGGAAGTGCCCTGCCCGGTTGAGCCACGCGCTGAGCGCATGCGCGTCGGACTCCGTGAGGTGGATCCTCGCCTGGGCCTCCTGCTCCTCAGGCATCGATGCGTAGCGCCTCGGTGCGGACATACCGGACGGCTGCACCGCCTCGACAGGTGCTATGCATTGGCCACGTGGCTCGCTTGTCGATCTGCTGGATACCCACTGCACTCCTCGATGCTCGGCGTCGACCAAAGAGTTATTCATTCTGCAGTGTGAATCCGTTACCACGGTGAGTAGTTGTCACGTCGAGAGATCCGCAACACTGCCCGCCTCCACGACCTGTTCCCACGTGAGACCGCTGCGCTGAACCAGAGCGAACAGCAACTGCCCGGTCATCCACGTCTCATAGCCGGCCCGGTGTCGTCGCTCCCCCGGCCGGATGTGCGGCGGAAGGAGCCCGGCATGGGTAGCAAGGCGGCTCAAGCCGTAGCCGCCGGGCAGCCCCGGCCAGACCGCCCTCGCGAGCCGCGCCGTGTCGAGGACGAGCGAGGGGCGCCACTGAGGCAGGTGGTTGGCGATCACCCGTAGCTCGACGGCCGCGTTGTGCGCCACGAGCACCCGCCCCCTGATCGCGGCGTACACCTCTTCGGCCACTCGCGCCCAACTCGGGCAGGCGAGGACGTCGGTGTTGCGGATGCCGTGGACGCCGTCGGTGACGTCGGGCGTGATCGGACGGTCCGGGCGGACGAGCCAGACACGCATGCTCGCCTGCCGCAGGTCCGCGGCGGGTTCGATGGGCAGCACGGCGATGTCGACGATCTCCGGTGGCTGCTGCCCGTTGCCCTGCACGTCGACGACGGCAAGTGGATGATCGGCCAGAGCTGTGGGGGTACTGAAGTACACGCGGAATCTCCGAAGGGGGTCCGACCGTGGTCTGGGCCTGCGATGGCACCAGCGGTCGCTGAAGTTCTGCACCAGCCGGCCCCGTGTGCATGCCCGGCTCGCTCGGCGACTCAACGAGGCCCGCGGCTACGGCGGCGCGTGCGGTGATGGCTCGATCATCCCGCCAAGGGGCGAGCACGGAGCGAAGCACCCCGTTCACTTTCGGGTCATGTCGCGATCAGTATCGTCAGGGCGGCTGTCCTGTCCCTCAGCCGTCTGCCCGCTCTCTGGACACCGGTGCGCAGGCAGGACACGCTGATCGAACCTGGTAGGACCACGAGGGGGCAGCGATGGCGAGAACTCCGCAGCAGATCTTCGAGCACCACGCCGGTGCGTTGATCGCCGGCGACATCGACGAGATCGTCGCCGACTACACCGACGATGCGGTGTTCATCACGCCGCGCGGGGTCCGGCACGGCAAGGCCGGCGTCCGCGAGGCCTTCACCGAGCTCCTCGCCGACCTCCCGGACGCGAAGTGGGACGTGCCGACCCAGATCTTCGAGAACGACGTCCTGTTCATCACGTGGAGCGCGGTGTCCGCGTCCCAGCAGGCCCTGGACGGCGTCGACACGTTCGTCTTCGACGACGACGGCATCCGCGTCCAGACCGTGCGCTACACGCTCCAGAGCACCACATAGCGGCTCACATCCGACCAGTTCCGACCCCACGTCGTTCACCCCGGTGGTGGAGGCGCGGTCTTGCGCAGCACCACGTCGAACCCGTTCTGATAGGTGATGACGTAGCGACCTGACGCCACGAGTTCCTGGACGACCTGCAGCGACCAACCCGGCGGCTTCAGATCGAGGTAGCGGCCCTGGGCCTCGACCGCGTCGAAGGTGAGCAGGACGTCGGGGTACTCGGCGTTGATGCAGCGGATCGGGTCGTCGGCCAGCTGGGTGCATCCCTCGATCACTGTGCCGTGGCTGTGGGTGTCGACGCCCTCGACGGCGTAGGGCCCGACGTTGATCAGCGGCATGACCTCCAGGCCGTGCGGGGTGGTGGCGTAGACCTCGCGCACCATGTCCACCTCGTCCGGGTAGACGATCATGTAGGCCTCGTTGCCGCCGCGGATCAGGATGATCGACCCGAACAGCAGCGCCATCCCGGCGGCGAGGACGTATTCCATGCCGCGTCGCCAACGCACGAGCGCCCGCAGTGCGTCGGCGCCGAGGATCGCGAGGATCGGCAGGCCGTACAGCACGATGCGCAGGAACAGCTCACCGCCGTAGCTCTGCACGGCCGCCATGCCCATGGGCACCGCGGCGAGCGCGATCGGCACCAGGTCGCGCCTGCGCCGCCAGTACACCCAGGCTCCGATGATCGCGAGCAGCCAGGTGGCGACCGGGACGACGATGCGCAGGAGCTTCACCGCGACCTGACCGAAGTCGCCCTCCAGCCGGCCTGCGACACCCACCTCCAGCGCGTTGCCCTCCTCCCCGGCGCCCGTGATCAGGCTCAGCTGGGTGAGCCAGAACTCCCGACCCGCGATCAGGACGTACACGGCCACCGCGAGGATCGCGACGAGCACGAGGCCACGGCCCCTGAAGCGGCCGACCACCGCGAGCAGAACCAGCTGACCGATGATCGCGAACGGTGTGAGCTGGTGCTCGGGTGCGATCGCGATCAGGCACAGCGCGGCGCAGAAGTAGATCAGCAGCAGCTGGCGCGGCGGCAGACTCGGCCGGGTCGGCCGCGTCCTCGCCGCGACCACCCACCTGCGCCACAGTGGCAGCCGCTCCGCGTCGGGATGCGGGGAAGGCCAGCCCGGCACTCCGGCCGAGTCGGTGCGCCGGGTGGCCAGCGGCCCGAGCGCGAACGCCAGCACGGTCAGCATCAGCACGATGCCGATGGCCTGCGGCGAGAAGTAGTCCTGCTCGATCCAGTTCAAGCCGAGGAAGAGCCAGGCGGCCACCCAGGGCGCGCGGGTGCCCCCCAACATCGAACGGGCCAAGGCGTACACACCGATCGCCCAGACGCCGACGATCACCGGTGGGAACCACCGCAGCACCGAGTCGAGCCGGGTGACGCCCCCCGCGTCCTGGAAGAACGCCCACTGCGCGAAGAACGCCGGCCAGTAGAACCGGGCGTCGATACCGATCGGCACCTGGCCATCGCCCGCGATGGCGTTGGTGAACCCGGCGATCAGCCACGCCGTGGTGAACCGGGCCGCCGGCTCCACCACCGACGGCATGCCGAACGAGCAGAGGATGAGAACCGCGGTGGCTGCACCGAGCATCGGGATCCGCGGGCGTGGCGACCACAGCTCGACCACGCAGGCGCCCACCGCACACAAGAGGGACGCCCACGCGGCAGGCCCGAGCACCCGGGCCAGCCCCCAGCCGTCGAGCGCTGCCAGATCGGTGGTCGCCGCGGCCACCGGCAGCAAAGCGACAGCCGCAACGGCGAGCAGCGGCGACAACCACCGGGAGATCCCCACCGACGGCTCTGCAGGCGAGGACGCGCGGGCTGCGGGTACGAGAGATCCGACGGCGCCGGGTTGGACGGTCATGCGGACGCCGTCGCCCCCAGCTCGTCGAGCACGGCCTGCCGCTGCACGCCTTGCGTGCGCCCCATTCGTCCCCCCATGTCCCGATCACGAACGGGGGCTGCACGAAGTTCCGGAGCGGTGCCGACAACGCGCTCGGGCCCGGGACCGTGATCGACTTCAGGAGACGGTGAAGGCTTTCGTGACCGTGCCGGAGAACTGCGACGGGGTGCCGAGCACCGTCGAGACGAGGTAGCTGCCGGGCCTCAACACGGCAACGCTGTAGGCCGGACCGGTGCCCGTCGAGAGCGCACCTGCGGCGACGTCGGTGACCTGCTCGATAGCCGCCTGACCGCTGTCGATGTCGGCGGGAGTCACGTTCTGGCCGTCCTTGACCCGGGCGAGCAGCAGGACGAACCCGGCCTTGGCCGGATCGCCGGAGTTGGTGAATCGAATCGCGAGAGGACCGGGCTTCATCGTGGGGGCGATCGGGCCGACCGTCCCGCCGTCGTTCACGGCGTCGAGAGTCTGAAAACCGCAGCTGTCGTACACCCACTCGTTCATGGCGTTGGATGCCGCGGTGCCCTCCGTCGAGGTGGCGTCGATCCGCTGTCCCTTCTTGGCCTGGTCCAACTGAGCGGAGTAGGTCTGGAGCGCACCGGTGAGGGTGTCGGGTGCGTTCTCCCGCACGACGGTGAACAACGGCTCGACCGAGGAAGCCCACGCCTGCATCTCGCCGGCGGAGGGGGCCGGGCTCTCGGGATCGAGGCCTGGCGGGATGGTCGAGTCCAGCGAGACCTGCGCAGCGCAGGCCGCCGCCTGATCCTTCGCCGGTGCGCCGGCGGGACTCGGAGCCCCCGCCGGCGCGGCCGAACAGGCGGCCATCAGCGCGGCGGCGAGTGAAACTGTCAGGACACCGAGAGCCGTACTCCGAGAAGTCATGCCGGAAACGGTCCCGAAAACCCGCGGCCCGGGGTTCCGTACCGGCACGGCACTTCTTCTCCGTGCTGGCACGGGTGACCGAGATCGCTGCCCGCTTTACCGTGTGCGCCATGGCCTGGCCGAGGGCGTTCGCCGCCCTGATCTGCGCTGCTTCCTTGGCGGTACTGGCGTGGTGCGTCGTACTGCTGGCGCGCTGGCCCGACGTGGGTGTCCTCGTCACCGTGGTCGTCATCGCGTTCCTGTTGCCCGCCCTCGCGCTCGGTCTGGTGATCGCGCTGCGTCGCCCGCACAACCGGATCGCTCCCCTGCTGTGCCTGGTCGGCGCGGTGCCGCTGCTCGTCGTCGGTCTCGGTGACGAGTACACGGCCGTCGTCGCCGCGCATCCCGGTGCGCTACCGGTCTCCGCGTTGGTCGTCGGGTTGAGCCAGGGCTCCTGGATGTTGTTGTACCTTCCGCCCGCGTTCCTCATGCTGGTCTTTCCCGATGGGCGGCTGCCGGGCCGGAACTGGCGGTGGGTCGCTGCCGGACTCGTCGTGGTGCCCGCCGCTTTCATCGTGTTGTGCGCGCTGGATCCGGCCCCTTACCCGCCGCCGTTCACGGACGTTCCCCATGCACTCGGAGTCGTTCCGGCGCAGATCGCCCCGATCGGCATCGCGCTGCCCGTCGCGTTCCTGGGGCTGCTCGTCGCCAGTGCCGCAGCGATGATCGTGCGCTACCGCCGGGCCGACGGCCCGGTTGCTCGCGCGCAGGTGCGCTGGTTCGCCCTCGGCGCAACGCTGCTGCCGCTCACCCTTCTGCTCTGCTGGCTGTCCTATCTGGTGTTCGACACCCCGGACCTCGTGGTCGTGGGCCTCGGTCTCACGGCCGTCGCGATCCCGGCCGCCACCGCGATCGCGGTGCTGCGCCACGACCTCTACGACGTGGACCGTGCGTTCAGCGCCACGATCACCTACGGGCTGCTGAGCGCCCTGCTGCTGGCGATCTTCGCGACCATGGAGGTGGCAGGCGGCGTCCTGTTCGGACGCGACTCCGCGGAGGCGGCTGCCGTCGCCACCGCAATCTGCGCGCTTGCGCTCTCCCCGTTGCGCAGCCGGTTGAAGGACCAGGTCGACCGGCGGTTCTACCCGCTGCGCCGATCGGTGCGTGACGCAGTGGCGCAGCTGCGAACCCAGGTCGACGCAGGTGTAGCGCGGCCCGAGGATCTCCCGGCAGTGCTCCGGGTCGCCCTGCGTGATCCCGGCCTGCGTGTCGGCTACGTGCTGCCCGGGCGGGCAGGCCTGGTCGACGAGCACTGCGTCCCCGTGGTCGACGTCGGCCACGAGGTGCCCGTCCGGCTCGGCGACACGCACATCGGGTCCCTGTTGCCGTCGGCGACCACCGCCACCCGCGAGCTGCTGCGCGAGACCGCGTCCGGATGCGCGCTGCTCGTCGAGGTCATCCGGTCACGGCTGGAGATCAGAGAGGCGCTCCAGGAGGTGGCCGAGAGCCGGGCGCGGCTGCTGCAGGCCGGCTACCGCGAGCGCCGCCGGCTCGAGCGCGACCTGCACGACGGCGCCCAGCAACGACTCGTGTCGCTCGGCATGTCCATCCGGATCGCCCAGCGCCATCTCAGCGACGAGGGTGCCGGCGCCCGGGCCGAGATCGACGGCCTGCTGGACCAGGCCGTCGCCGAGCTGGGCACCGCGGTGGCCGAGCTACGTGCGATCGCGCAGGGGCTGCGGCCGCTCGACCTCGACTCGGGGCTCGGCCCGGCCATCCGCTCGCTCACCACCGCGCTGCCGATCCCGGTGCGGCTCGACGTCCTCGACGAGGACGTGCCGGACGAGGTGGCCACCACCGCCTACTACGTCGCGAGCGAGGCTCTGGCCAACGTCGTGAAGCACGCGGACGCCGAGAACATCGACGTGTGCGTCATCCGCCGCGACGGGCACGTCGTCGTCCGGGTCAGCGACGACGGCCGGGGCGGCGCGGTCGCCCGACCCGGATCAGGGCTCGCGGGGCTGGTCGACCGGGTCGCCGCGGCCGGTGGCCGGTTCTCCGTCGGTCACGGCGTCGGCACCGACACAGCCACCGGGACGATGATCGAGGCGGTCCTGCCGTGCGGACCGTGATCGCTGAGGACTCCGTGCTGTTCCGCGAGGGGCTCGCCAGACTGCTCCAGGACGCGGGCCACGAGATCGTCGCCAAGGTCGGGAGCGCCGACGCACTCGTCGACGCCGTGGCCAAGACCCGACCCGACCTCGCCGTCGTGGACATCCACATGCCACCCCACCGCGGCGGCGACGGGGCGCGGGCCGCACGCAGCCTCCGCGACGACCACCCCGACCTCGGGATCATGCTCCTCTCCCAGCACATCGAAACCCATGCCACGGTCGACCTGATCAGCTGCGGCGGCTTCGGCTACCTGCTCAAGGATCGGGTCTTCGATGTCGACGAGTTCCTGGAGTCACTGCGCAGGGTCGCGGCAGGTGGCTCCGCCCTCGACCCCGAGGTCGTCACCCAGCTCATCGGCCACCGCCGCAAGCACGACCCGCTGGAACGGCTCACGGCCCGCGAACGCGAGGTGCTCGCACTCATGGCCGAGGGCCGGACCAACCGAGGAATCGCCCAGCGACTGGTCCTCACCGACCGCACCGTGGAGACCCACGTCACGAACATCATGATCAAGCTCGGCCTCGTCGACGGCGTCGAGGGTCACCGGAGGGTTCTCGCCGTGATCACCTACCTCGGATCGCGATAGCGGACACGGCGCGCAGGGACCGGCTACTCGCCCTGCCGCCTCGTCTCGCGGTAGATCGCGATCGCGTGCTGCTGGGAGTTGACCTCGAGCTTCACGAGGATGGACCGGATGTGCGTGCGCACCGTGCTCATCGCCAGCACGGCGTCCACGGCGATGTCGGCGGCCTTCTGGCCACGCTCCAGCCGCCGCAGCACCTCGAACTCGCGGTCGGTGAGCAGGTCGAGGCGGCGCCGGCGCGTGTTGACCTCCGCCCGTGCCACGCGGTGCAGCTCGAGCCAGGCCATGCGTTCCTTGGCCATCATGACCGGCCGGCCGACGCTCATGTGCAGGACCGTGCGGACCAGCACGTCGAGCGGACAGCTGCGCGGGACGTACGCCGCCGCGCCCGCGGCCACGGCCGCTGCCGTGCGCTCCCGGTCGGTCTGCTGACCGACGACGAGCGTCGGCCAGCCCGACGTCACGGCCTTGGCGACCAGGCCGACGCCTTCGGGGAGATCGAGGTTCACCACGACCACGCCCCGGGCTCTGTCCACTCTGGGGAACGCGCAACTCCCGTTGGTCTCACGCTCCTCCGCAGCGAACCCGTTGGCCTGCAACGCGGTGACCACTGAGGTCGTGACGAGGTCGTGCGGTCCTACGACGAGCACGGGAACAGATGGCGACATCGACACAAGCCCCCCCGAACGCTTCCAGGTCTATGTCGAGAGAGGGCTCGTACGAACGGCAGTTGACGTTAGCTGTGGTTTGTCGTGTTTCGGGAATTACGCAGCCACACCGAGCCACGGCTCCCACGCGGGGAGTGGCTCCACGGCCAGCACGAGGATGCCCCCGGCCGCGCGGTCGGGTGCCCGGGGAACGAACGCGAGGCTCCAACCGAGCTCGGCCAGCATCCTGTCGGCCTTGCGAGAGTTGCAGGTGCGGCAGGCGGCGACGCAGTTCTCCCAGGAATGGGTGCCGCCGCGGCTGCGGGGGACGACGTGGTCGATCGTGTCGGCGCGCTTGCCGCAGTAGCCGCAGCGGCGGCTGTCGCGGCGCAGGACACCCGCCCTCGTCATCGGGACGGCGCGGCGGTAGGGCACTCGCACGTAGCGGGAAAGGCGCATCACCGACGGGGCGGGAACCGTGAGGTTCTCCGAGTGGAAGACCTCGTCGAGTGCGGCCTCGACGCATTCGGCCTTGCCGGTGAGCATCAGGACGACGGCACGCTTCGCCGTGACTACGGCGAGCGGCTCGAACGTCGCATTGAGAAGCAGGACCCGGGACCCCGTCGGGACCACGCTCGGGTGCGGCGTGATCCCCAGCGCCTCCCCTGGCTCGGGGTCGGCACTGATGGGGTCGGGTTGTCGATGCTTCACGCGACCACCTCCCTCGCAGATCAGACCATAGCGGGAGGGGGCGACGCACGTGTGATATGGGTCCGAATCACATTTGGTTGAGTGGCAACTCTCACCCGGAGACAGCCGCCAAGGCGGCCCGGACGTCCGCGACAAGATCGTGTTCGTCCTCACAGCCCGCCGAGAACCGCACCAGCCCGGGCGCCACGTCGTCGCCCCAGCGTTGCCGGCGATCGGCGCTGCTGCGCAGGCCACCGAAGCTGGTGGCCGACGTGACGAGCCGGGACGCGGCCAGGAACCGCCCCACCGCGTGCTCGTCGGGCAGGGTGAACCGCAGCACTCCGTTCCAGCGCCGCATCTGCCGGATCGCCACGGCGTGGGCCGGATCGTGCGGCAGGCCCGGCCACCGGACGTCCGACACCAAGGGGTGCTCGGCGACCGCGGCAGCCACGGCGGCCGCGTTGGCGGCCTGACGCGCGAGTCGCAGATCGAGGGTGCCGAGGCCGCGGTGGGCGAGCCAGGCCTCCATCGGCCCGGGTACGGCACCGCCACGGGCACGCGCCTCGCGCAGCCGTGCCGCGAGTGCGCCGTCGCGGACGCTGACGTGGCCGAGAACGACGTCCCCGTGCCCGGCGAGTGCCTTGGTGTCGCTGGCCACGGTGAGGTCGGCACCGAGGGCCAGCGGCTGCTGTCCCAACGGCGTGGCCGTGGTGTTGTCGACGGCCAGGAGCGCCCCGGCGGCGTGGGCGGCGGCAGCGGCGGCAGCGATGTCGGCCACGTCCAGGCCGGGGTTGGAGGGCGTCTCCAGCAGCACGAGCGCGGCGCCGTCGAGCACCTTGTCCGGCCACTCACCCGCCGTCGGCACCTCGCGCACCTCGACGCCGAGGGGGCCCAGCTCGTCGCGGGCGAGCGAACGGGCCAGGTAATAGCCGTCGGAGGGCAGGACCAGCGCACCGTCGCGGCCCGCAAGCCGCAGCACCGCGGCGATGGCGGCCATCCCGGAGGCGAACAGCACGCACTCGCCGCCGTCGAGATCGCCGATGGCGGCCTCGAGCATGCGCCAGGTGGGGTTGTCGGCGCGGCCGTAGAAGTCGGTGGGCGTCGGGTCGGCGGGGCCGCCGAGGTGGAACGTGGACGACAGCACGGGGCCGGGATGCAGGGCTTCGCCGAGAACGCCTCCGCTGTGGCCACCGTGCACGCAGCGCGTCCCGTCCCCCGTCACGCCCTCACACTACGACGTGGCCTACTCGGGGCGCGGAGCCCGGCTGATCAGTTCCTTGCCCATCTCCGCGGCGGAGAGCCCCTCGTGGCAGACGCGCCGCACGGCGTCGGCGATCGGGACCTCCACCCCGTGCCGGGCCGCGAGCTGGCAGATCGACAGGCACGACTTCACGCCCTCGGCCACCTGCCCGTGGTTGGCGGCCTCCGCCTTCGCCAAGGACTCCCCGCGGCCCAGGTGCTCGCCGAACGTGCGGTTGCGGGACAGCGGCGACGAGCACGTGGCAACCAGGTCGCCGAGCCCGGCGAGCCCCGCGAACGTCAGGGGGTCCGCCCCGAGCGCCACCCCCAGCCGTGCAATCTCCGCGAGCCCGCGGGTGATCAGCGACGCAGTGGTGTTGTCGCCGAATCCCATTCCGGTGGCGATGCCGCAAGCGAGCGCGATGACGTTCTTGCCCGCGCCGCCCAGCTCGCAGCCGATGACATCGGTGTTGGTGTAGGAACGGAAGTAGCCGGTGGTGCACGCCTGCTGCAGGGCCACTGCGCGGTCGTGGTCGGAGCAGGCGATCACGGTGGCAGTGGGTTCCTCCGCGGCGATCTCGCGCACCAGGTTGGGGCCGGACACGACGGCCACCCGTTTAGCGGGGACCCTCGCAACCTCGCAGATCACCTCGCTCATCCGCAGCAGCGTGCCGAGCTCCACGCCCTTCGCGAGGCTCACCAGCGTGCTGTCGCGGGGCAGCAGATCCCGCCAGAGGACGAGGTTGTCGCGCAGCGTCTGCGACGGCACCGCAAACACCACCGCATCGGCCTTGTCGAGCGCGATCGCCGGGTCGGTGGTGGCCGTCAGCAGCGCGGGCAGGACGATGCCCGCCAGGTAGTCCGGGTTGCTGCGTCGCTCGTTGACGGCCGCGGCCACCTCGGGACGGCGGGCCCACAGCCGCACCTCGCGTCCGGCGTCGGCCATGACCTTCGCGAACGCCGTGCCCCACGACCCCGCGCCGAGGACGGCGACCCGGCGGACCTCCCGGCCACCGCTCACGAATCCGCTCCGCGGCGGAAGAACTGCACGGGGGCCTCCTCCTGGCGAACCTCGGCGAGCAGCTCCTTGACCCGGCACATGATCACGTCGGTGACCTCGCGCAGGAGCGCGGCATCGAGCGGACGCCCGCGGTACGCCGTCAGTTCGATGGGTTCGCCGCAGCGCACGATGATCGGTTTGCGGGGCAGCGGCCGGAACTGCCCCTTGTAGCCGTCGTAGACGTCCCGCGTGCCCCAGTGGACGAACGGAACGACGGGAACCTCGGCCGACAGCGCCAGCCGGGCGACGCCGGTGCGCGCGAGCATCGGCCATCCCTCCGGGTCGCGGGTGATCGTCCCCTCCGGGTATATCACCACGACCTTGCCATCGGTCAGCGCCCGAGTGCCCTCCCGCAGGCTGTGTTGCGCGTCGGCGGACTCCCGGTAGACGGGGATCTGCCCGCTGCCGCGCATGGCCCAGCCGAGCACCGGCTTGCTCCACAGGCTGTTCTTGGCCAGGAACCGGGGCACCCGCCGGGCCCGGTGCACCACGAGGCCACTGAAGATCGGGTCGAGGTGGGAGATGTGGTTGGCCACCAGAAGGGCACCGCCGGTCGAGGGGATGTGTTCCTTGCCCTCGAACCGCGAGCGGCCCAACAGCCAGCCCATGGGGTAGAAGAACACCGCGCAGAACGCGATCCAGAAGCCGCCCTTCTCACGCCTCACGCACGAACCTCCGATCCCGGCCTGACGCGGAGAGTCTTCCTGGCCGGGCGCTCGGGGTCCACCTCCGGGTTCGGTGCACGATGGAGGGGTGGGCTCGATGATGTCGACCGTGGACCTGGTGGTCCCGGTCAAGCAGCTGGGCGCGGCCAAGTCCCGGCTGCGCGGCGCCGCCGACCAGGGCATCGGCGACGCCGACGCCCACGCACGTCTGGCGTTGGCGCTGGCGCATGACACGGTGGCCGCGGTGCGGGCCTCGACCAGAGTGCGGCGCCTGCTCGTGATCAGCTCCGACCCGGTGGTCGCCGCCGAGCTCGGCGCCGTGGGCGTCGAGGTCGTTCCGGACGGCCCCGTGCCGGGCCTCAACGCCGCCTACGCGGGCGGCGCAGCGCTTCTGCGGGAGCACGACCCCGCGGCGGCGGTCGGGGCGCTGCAGGCCGACCTGCCGGCGCTTCGCACCGCTGAGCTGGACGACGCCATCGCCGCCGCGGCACAGCTCTTCGCGGGCCGGGCCGGGCGCGTCTTCTGCTCCGACGCCGAGGGCACCGGCACGACTTTCCTGCTCGCCGCGCCGGGTGTCGCGCTCGACCCGCTGTTCGGAGTGGGCTCGGCCCTGCGTCACCGCGACTCCGGTGCGCAGCCGCTGCACGGTGACTGGCCGGGCCTGCGGCGAGACGTCGACACGGCCGACGACCTGCGCGAAGCCATGGATCTCGGCCTGGGTGAGCACACGTCAAGCGTCCTCGCACCGAGCCCGCACCACTGACGCAGCCCCCAATCGGAGCTGCTCGAATCCGTCGTAGCTCGCATATCGGCTGGTTCCTGCGGCGCAGTTCACCCGCTCGACCCTCGGCGGGATCCGCACACAGTCGCCGGGTGGGCCAGAATCACCATCGTGGGTGACGACGTGAGCAGTTCTGTCCCGGAGCCCGGCCCCGAGGACCAGACGCCCGCCCGGCAGGGCACGCGCGGGCGGCGGTCCCCGCGGCCGTCGACCCGTCGGGTGCATGCGGCGAGCCGCCCCGTGAGCAGCACCACGGTGCCCGTTCGCCACGAGGAACCGGAGACGGACGCGCGGCGTAGCAGCGATCGGCGGCCTGGCCCTGCGGCCCCCGCCACCGCCACGGTCCCGGCCCTCACCGGCACAGCGGCCGCCGTGCCGGTGAGTCCACCGGCACGCACCCTCGCGCCGTCGTCCGGCCTGCCCGACGACCGCTACCTCAACCGCGAGCTGTCATGGCTGGACTTCAACGCCAGGGTGCTCGCCCTCGCCGAGGACCCCAGCCAGCCGCTGCTGGAGCGGGCCAAGTTCCTCGCGATCTTCGCGTCCAACCTCGACGAGTTCTACATGGTCCGGGTGGCCGGACTGAAGCGCCGCGACGAGACGGGGCTCGCCGTCCGCAGTGCCGACGGCCTCTCCCCCCGTGAGCAGCTCGCCAGGATCGCGGCCCGCACGCAGGCGATCGCCGAGGCGCACGCACGCGTCTTCCTCGACCAGGTGCGCCCCGAGCTGGCGGCCGAGGGCATTCGCATCCTGCGCTGGGGCGACCTGACAGACGACCAGAGGATCAGGCTCTCGGCCTACTTCTCGGCCCAGGTGTTCCCGGTGCTCACCCCGCTGGCCGTCGACCCGGCGCACCCGTTCCCCTACATCTCCGGGCTGTCGCTGAACCTCGCTGTCACCGTGCGCGACCCCGAGGGCCGCACCGAGCGGTTCGCGCGGGTCAAGGTGCCCAACAACGTGCCGCGGCTGGTGCGGGTGCGCACCGACGACGACACGGTCACGTTCCTTCCGCTCGAGGACCTCATCTCCGCCCACCTCGGTGAGCTGTTCACCGGCATGGAGCTCGCCGAGGTCCACGCCTTCCGCGTCACCCGCAACGCCGACGTGGAGGTCGAGGAAGACCGCGACGAGGACCTCCTGCAGTCACTGGAGCGCGAGCTCGCCAGGCGCAGGTTCGGACCGCCCGTGCGCCTCGAGGTCACCGACACGATGAGCGAGCACGTGCTGGAGCTGCTGCTGCGCGAGCTGGACGTCGACCCCGCCGACGTTGTCACCGTGCCCGGGCTGCTCGACCTCACCTCGCTGTGGGCCGTGCACGGGGTCGACCGCCCGGACCTGAAGGACGACCCTTTTGTCCCGGCAACACACCCGGCCTTCGCTGACCGGGAGACCCCGCGCAGCGTGTTCGCCACCCTGCGCGAGGGCGACGTGCTGGTCCACCACCCCTACGACTCGTTCTCCACGAGCGTGCAGCGGTTCATCGAGCAGGCCGCGTCCGACCCGAACGTCCTCGCCATCAAGCAGACCCTCTACCGCACCTCCGGCGACTCCCCGATCGTCGACGCCCTGATCGACGCCGCCGCGGCCGGCAAGCAGGTGGTCGCGCTGGTGGAGATCAAGGCGCGGTTCGACGAGCAGGCCAACATCCGCTGGGCACGCGAGCTGGAGAAAGCGGGCGTGCACGTCGTCTACGGGCTCGTCGGCCTGAAGACGCACTGCAAGACCTCGCTCGTGGTGCGGCAGGAGGGGTCGACGATCCGGCGGTACTGCCACATCGGCACCGGCAACTACAACCCGAAGACCGCCCGGCTCTACGAGGACCTCGGCGTGCTCACGGCCGACCCGACGATCGGTGCCGACCTCACCGACCTGTTCAACTCCCTCACCGGCTACTCCCACCAGACTTCCTACCGGAGCCTGCTGGTGGCGCCCTACGGCGTCCGCCGCGGCATCGTCCGCCGGATCGAGGACGAGATCGAGGCCCACCGCGAGGGCAACCCCGCCGCCCGGATCCGGATCAAGGTCAACTCACTGGTCGACGAGCAGGTGATCGACGCGCTCTACCGCGCGTCGCTGGCCGGCGTTCCGGTGGACGTGGTGGTGCGCGGCATCTGCGCGATCCGGCCGGGTCGCCCCGGCCTGTCGGAGAACATCAACGTCCGGTCGATCCTGGGCCGGTTCCTGGAGCACTCGCGGGTGTTCCACTTCGGGGCGGCCGACGAGTACTGGATCGGCAGCGCCGACATGATGCACCGCAACCTCGACCGCCGGGTCGAGGTGTTGTTGCGGGTGGCCGACCCGAGGTTGGCGAGCAGGCTCGGCCTGATGCTCGACTCCTGCCTCGACCCGGCCACCCGGTGCTGGACGCTGCACGCCGACGGGTCGTGGGAGCCGTCGCCGTCGCCGGACTCCGGGGTGTCACCGGTGCGCGACCACCAGGCGGAGATGATGCTGCTACACGCCGGCGCCACGGCCGACAACGAATGAACGGGGTTTTCCGGTCCGGCCCTCCGCACGCCACCACGGACACGAACGACGCCGACGTGCTGGCCGCGGGAGCGGTGCTGTGGCGGCCCGGCACCCGCGGCCCCGAGCTGGGGCTCGTGCACCGGCCGCGCTACGACGACTGGTCGTTCCCGAAAGGCAAGCTCGACGCGGGCGAGACCTTGCCGTTCGCCGCGGTCCGGGAGGTGGCCGAGGAGACGGGACAGCGCGTCCGTCTCGGGCCGGCACTCGGCGACGTGCACTATCCGGTGCCCGAGGGCCAGAAACTGGTGCGGTACTGGGGCGCGGAGGCCCTCGGCGGCGAGTTCGTGCCGGGCGACGAGACCGACGAGCTGCGGTGGGTCGGTGTCCAGCGCGCTGCCGACATGCTGTCCTACCGGCACGACCTCGAGGTGCTGCAGCGGTTCGCGGAGGTCGGCATCCCCAGCTCGGTGGTGCTGCTCGTCCGGCACGCAAAGGCCGGCAGCCGTGGCGACTGGGACGGCGACGACGACCTGCGGCCGCTGTCGGAAGCGGGCCGCGAGCAGGTCCGTCGGCTGACCGGACTGCTGCCGCTGTTCGGACCGGAGCGCATCGCCAGCGCGCCGCTGGTGCGCTGCCGGGACTCGGTGGCACCGCTCGCCGAGACGCTCGGGCTCGCCGTGCTCGACGAGCCGCTGCTCGGCGAGCACGCCTTCTACCGCGACATCGCGGCCGGGCTCGCCCGATTCCGGGAGCTGGCGAAGGAGCCCGGCGTCACGGTCGTGTGCAGCCAGGGTGGCGTGATCCCCGACCTCGTCGCGGCACTCGCCACCGGCGCGGACGTGTCCGTGGACCCCGAGGACGTCCCGGCCAAGAAGGGCAGCACCTGGGCGCTGACGTTCTGCAGGGACGCCGAGCTCTGCACCGCCGACTACTACCCCCGCCCCACCGGCTGACCATGCGGGCGGTGGGCCGCGGCGCGAGCGGCCCGCCTACTTCTTCTTGCCCTTGCGGGGCTTGCCGTCCTTCGCCTTCGCCGCCTTCTTTCCCGCCTTCGCGGCCTTGTCGATCTTGTCGGCCTTCTCGAGCTCGTCGGCCGTCCGGTCGTCCTGCTTCGCCTTCGCGGGCTTGCCCGGCTTCTCCAGGGCGTCGACCTGCTCGGTCACGACGACCGCGGGTGTGAGGGCCGCCGCGGTACGCGGGGAGGTCTGCGGCTCAGCGCCGCTGACGGCCGTGCGGAACGCCGTGCCCGGACGGAACGCCGGCACCGTGGTGGCCGGGACGTTCACGGTCTCGCCGGTGCGCGGGTTGCGGGCGACGCGGGCGGCCCGGGGGCGGCTGGTGAACACACCGAACCCGGTGAGCGAGACCGATTCACCTGAGCGAACGGCGTCCACAATGGTCTCGAGTAGGCCGTCGACGGCACCCGCCGCGGTGCGCCGATCACCGAGCCGTTCCGCGAGTACATCCACGAGTTGGGTTTTGTTCATCCGACCAACGTAGAACGCGCATCGCGTCGGTGGCACATGACCTGGCCGAACGCGTCGCGCGTCACTGCGGAACCGGCGTGCCGGCTCCGCAGTGACAGGGTGGACGGGCGTTCCTATGAGTGTTCGGGAATCGTCACGCTGTCCGAGTGGTACGAGACCGAACCCCCCGCGTTGCCGGCCTCGACCGAACAGAGGACGTCGCGTCCGGACAGATCGGCGGGCACGGTCAGGGTCGGAGCGGTCTGGCCGTCGATCGGGACGAAGAAGAGGAACCCGGTGGGGGTGTTCCACGCCTCCTTGGGCGTGGTCGTGTCGATCTCACCACGCGACCAGCTGTACTCGAGCGTCGCGGGCTCGCCGCCTTCCCATTCCGGAGTCGCGCAGGTGATCGTCGAACCCACGGCGAGCTTCCCGGTCACCGTGACGTCCTCGGCGGGCGACGGCTCGAAGACGGGGTGGGGCTGCGTGATCCAGTCCCGCAGCCCCGCCACGTCGGCGAACGCCGCTGCGGTGCCGGCCGCGCACATCTGGTCGGTCACTTCGCCACTGAAACTCGTCACCCCGACGATGACCGCGCGCCCGTCCACAAGCTCGACGAGCGGCCCGCCACTGTCGCCAGGGCAGATCGCCGGCCCGTCCGGTTGCGTCGCCTGAGCGCACACCACCGAGTCGTCACTGCCCGAGGGCGTGTGGAGACGGGTCGCGCAGGCCTGCGCCGAGATCGGGCCGAGATCCGCCCTGAGCAGCTCGTCACTGCTGGACGGCGGCGGCATCGCGGGGTCGGTCGACGGCGCTGCCGTGATGCCGTGCCCGTACGCCGTCAGCGTGGCACCGGGCGACGGCGCCTCGTCCGCCACCACCAGCGGCATCGCGTCGGGCACGGGTTCGGCGAGGCCGATGATCGCGACGTCGGCCACCGCGCTCGACTTGGTGAAGCTCGTCGGATCGGCAGGCGACGGGACCTGCTTGTACTCCGGGTGCACGGCGACACCCTCGATCGGAAGGATCCGACCGGGATCACGGGACAGCACCGCCGCGCCCAGGTGGACCTCGACGCGACGGGGATCGCCCTCCGACACGCAGTGCGCCGCGGTCAGCACCCGGTCCGGCGCGATCAGCGCTCCACCGCAGAACGTGCGCTGCGCCAGTGGCTCGTCACCGGGGCGTGCGAGCGTCACCATCCACGGGGCATCCGCGGCATCGGGCACCGGGGTGCCACCGGTGATCGCTTGTGCCGGCGCCGCGGCCAGGACGACCGCCACGGCCGCCCCCAGCGAGCCGAGCACTCCCGCTCGCGCCCACCGGCGCCCTGAACTTCCCCACGCCATCGGATTCCCCCCGATTTCCACGGTTATCGACGGGGAATGACGCTACGGCGGACGTTGCAGTGTTGATCTCGGTCGAAAGTACGACCGCTCCGGCCGCATCCTCGCCTTTTCGGCCGAACGTCGGCCGAAAAGGCGTGAATGACCGGATCAGACCTGGGCCGTGGTGGGGAGGTGGCCGGGCCGGCTCGCTTCGAAGGCCGTGATGTCGTCGGCGTGGCGCAGGGTGAGCCCGATGTCGTCGAGGCCTTCGAGCAGGCGCCAGCGCGTGTACTCGTCGATCTCGAACGGGACGACGAGCTCGTCCGCCCGCACCACCTGCTCCGTCAGGTCGACGGTCACCTCGGTGCCGGGGGCGTTCTCCAGCAACTTCCACAGCAGCTCGACGTCGGGCTGCGCCACCTGCGCCGCCACGAGCCCCGCCTTGGCCGAGTTGCCACGGAAGATGTCACCGAACCGCGACGAGATGACCGCCCGGAATCCGAAGTCCATGAGAGCCCATACGGCGTGTTCCCGGGACGAGCCCGTGCCGAAGTCCTGCCCGGCCACGAGCACGGATCCGCGCGAGAACGGCTCGATGTTCAGGATGAAGTCCGGCTGCTGGCGCCAGGCCTCGAACAGCGCGTCCTCGAAGCCCGTGCGCGTGACGCGCTTGAGGTGCACCGCGGGGATGATCTGATCGGTGTCGACGTTGGACCGGCGAAGGGGCACGCCGATGCCGGTGTGGGTGCTGAACGGTTCCATCAGTCCAGGTCCTCCGGAGAGCTCAGGGTGCCGCGCACCGCGGTGGCCGCGGCGACGAGCGGGGACACGAGGTGGGTGCGGCCGCCCTTGCCCTGACGGCCCTCGAAGTTGCGGTTCGACGTGGACGCGCTGCGCTCGCCCGGCGCCAGCTGGTCGGGGTTCATGCCCAGGCACATCGAGCAGCCCGCGGAGCGCCACTCGGCGCCTGCCTCGGCGAAGATGTCGCTGAGCCCCTCGTCCTCGGCCTGGAAGCGCACGCGCATCGAGCCCGGGACGACCAGCATCCGGACACCGTCGGCCACCTTCCGGCCCTTCATCACGGCGGCGGCGGCGCGCAGGTCCTCGATGCGCCCGTTGGTGCAGGAGCCGACGAACACGGTGTCGACGGCCACCTCGCGCAGCGGGGTGCCCGCCTCCAGACCCATGTAGGCGAGCGCCTTCTCGGCCGACGCGCGCTCCTGCTCGTCCACGATGCGGGACGGGTCGGGCACGTTCTCCGAGAGGGGGAGCCCCTGGCCGGGGTTGGTGCCCCAGGTGACGAACGGCGTGAGCGCGTCGGCGTCGATGAACACCTCGGCGTCGAACGTGGCGTCGTCGTCGGTGCGGAGCGCGTTCCACGACGCGATGGCCTCGTCCCAGGCCTCGCCCTTCGGCGCGCGGTCGCGGCCCTTCAGGTAGGCGTACGTGGTGTCGTCCGGGGCGATCATGCCGGCGCGAGCCCCGGCCTCGATCGACATGTTGCAGATCGTCATCCGCGCCTCCATCGAGAGGTTCTCGATGACGTTGCCGCGGTACTCGAGCACGTAGCCCTGCCCGCCCCCGGTGCCGATCTGGGCGATCATCGCGAGCACGATGTCCTTGCTGGTGACGCCGTCACGCAGCCGGCCGTCGGCCGAGTTGACGTTGATCGCCATCGTGCGGAACGGCTTCAGCGGCAGAGACTGGGTGGCCAGCACGTGTTCCACCTCCGACGTGCCGATGCCGAAGGCCAGCGCTCCGAACGCGCCGTGGGTGGACGTGTGGCTGTCGCCGCAGACCACGGTCATGCCCGGCTGGGTGAGCCCGAGCTGGGGACCGACGACGTGCACGATGCCCTGCTCGGCGTGGTTCATCGGGTAGAGGGGCACGCCGAACTCGGCGCAGTTCTTGCGGAGCGTCTCCACCTGGGTGCGCGACACCGGGTCGGCGATCGGGAGCTCGACGTCGGCGGTGGGAACGTTGTGGTCCTCGGTGGCGACCGTGAGGTCGGGACGGCGAACGCCTCTGTCGGCGAGCCGGAGCCCGTCGAACGCCTGGGGACTCGTCACCTCGTGCACGAGGTGCAGGTCGATGTAGAGGAGGTCGGGCTCCGAGCCCTCGCCCCGCCGGACGACATGCCTCTCCCAGACCTTCTCCGCCAGCGTGCGTCCCATAATCATCCCATCCTCCGCTGGACGTCCCATATACCGGGACGTTAATATCGTCCCGTGAGACAGCTTAGCGGCGTCGGAGTTCTGGACAAGGCCGTGGGGGTTCTCCGGGCCGCAGCTGCCGAGCCTTGTGGGCTGGCCGAACTGTGTCAGCGCACCGGTCTGCCCCGCGCCACGGCGCACCGGCTGGCCGTCGGTCTCGAGGTCCACGGGCTCCTGCACCGCGGCGCCGACGGTCGCTGGCGCCCCGGGCCCACGCTCGCCGAACTGTCGGCCGGCGGCGTCGACCCGTTGCTCGAGGCAGCCGCAGCCGTACTGCCCCGGCTCCGCGACATCACCGGCGAGAGCGTGCAGCTCTACCGTCGCGACGGCGCCCAGCGCGTCTGCGTCGCTTCCGCGGAGCCGGCCAGCGGGCTGCGCGACACCGTTCCCGTCGGCACCCGGATGCCGATGACCGCCGGTTCCGGGGCCAAGGTGCTGGCCGCCTGGGCCGAGCCCACGGTCCAACGCGCCGTGCTGGCCGACGCGATGTTCGGCGAGCGGGTGCTCGTCGACGTCCGAAGACGCGGCTGGGCGCAGAGCGTGGCCGAGCGCGAGTCCGGCGTCGCGAGCGTGTCGGCCCCCGTCCGCGACAGCTCTGGCCAGGTCATCGCAGCGGTTTCGGTGTCGGGTCCGGTCGATCGGATCGGCCGGCGTCCTGGCGTCCGCTGGGCCGCTGATCTACTGGCGGCCGCGGAGGCTCTGCAACATCGTCTGTGACACCCCGGCGTGTTACGCGGTATGTCGCCTTGCGATCGATACCCGCCCGATCGGTCCCCGGCGTGGCGCGGCTAACGTGACCGACGCTCTGCTCGATGGGCACAGAGAGTCGTACGGACACGAAAACGGGTGACGATGAGTTATCTGCTCGGCATCGATGTGGGCACGACCCGCACCGCAGCCGCCATCGGCCGGTCGGGGGCCCGCCCGAGCGATACGGAGATCGTCAACCTGGGCGACCGCTCCAGTGCCGTGCCCTCCGTCCTCTACATAGGCGATGACGGAGCGGTGATCGTCGGCGAAGCGGCCGAACGCCGGGCCGTGAGCAGCCCCGACCACGTGGTGCGCGAGTTCAAGCGCCGGATCGGCGATCCCACGCCGATCCTCGTCGCCGGCAGGCCGTGGGCACCGGAGGAGCTGTCGGCCCGGCTCGTGCGCTGGGTCGTCGACCGGGCGGCTCAGCGCGAGGGCGGGCCCGCGATGCGGGTAGCCGTCGCGCATCCCGCGTCGTGGGGTGCCCACAAGAAGGACCGGCTGGGCGCTGCAGTCGCAGCCCAGGGCGTGCCCATCACGTTCATCGCCGAGCCCCAGGCCGCCGCGCTGCACTACGCCGCGGGCGAGCGCGTGGAGCCGGGCTCCACGATCGCCGTGTACGACCTCGGCGGCGGCACCTTCGACGCCGCTGTCGTCCACAAGGACGACCACGGGTTCACGCTTCTCGGCCGCCCCGAAGGCATCGAGCGCCTCGGCGGCATCGACTTCGACGAGGTGGTGTTCGAGCACGTCCGCCAGGGGCTCCCCGAGGCGTTCGACGGGCTCGACGAGACCGACCCGGCCGTGCTGTCAGCCGTTGCGGCGGTGCGGCGTGAGTGCACCGAGGCCAAGGAAGCGCTGAGCAGCGACACCGAGGTCTCGATCCAGGTCATGACGCCCGCGGGTCAGGGCTCGGTACGGCTGCACCGCAGCGAGTTCGAAGCCATGATCCGGCCGCGCGTCGAGGAGACGGTCGACGCGCTCCGCCGAGCAGTCGGTTCGGCCGGTCTGGCGCCTGCGCAGCTGTCGGCCGTGCTGCTCGTCGGCGGGTCCTCGCGCATCCCGCTCGTCGGCCAGCTCGTCTCCGAGCAGTTGGGCCGCCCGGTCGCGGTGGACGCCGACCCGAAGAACGCGATCGCCATGGGTGCCGCGCTGTCGTTGCGTCCCCCGTCCGGCAGTGGCGCGATGCCGCAGGTGGCGCCCTCGCGCCCCGGACCCGGACCCGGACCCGGACCCGGACCCGGAGGCCAGCCGATGGGCGCTGCGGCGCTCGCCGGCGCGGGCGCGCCGATGGGCACGGGGGCCACCCCGCCGATCGGCGTGGGGTCCTCGTCCTACCCACCCCGGCCGGGCTACGGCGAAGCCGCGGCGGCAGCCGCCCCCGCCCCGGCCACCCAGTGGATGTCGGGCTCCCGCAACGGGCCGATGCCCCCCGCGCCCTCCTACCCCGAGCGACCGCAGCTCGACCCGGACGACGGTCGCGACTTCATCGAGTACGCCGACCGCCCCCGCGGCCCGTCGGCCGCCCGCCTGGTGACCATCGGCGGGATCGCCGCCGCGATCGCCGTGGTTGCGGCGATCGCCCTGTGGCCCACCGGCCGGTCGGTACCCCTCGAGCCCGACGTCCAGAGCAGCGATCCGCCCATCTCCGCGGTGACGGATCCCGGCGAGCCCACCCCCGAGCAGGAGCCGGATACGGGCACGGACCCGGCCGATAATGGCCGGCCGGGCTCGCAGCCCGCGCCCGGAGACTCGCGTCCCCCCGACCAGCCGGCCCCGACGACGAGGCCCGCGCCCACCAGCGAGCCGGTGGAGCCCACCACGACCCGGCAGTCGGAACCCACCACCACGACAACCCGGCCTCCGACCACCACGACGACGCCGCCAACGACGACAACGACGCCTCCGACGACGACCACATCGCCACCTCCGGCCGCGAGTGGTTCGCAACCGCCGACGACGGCCGCGCGCGCGGGCGCGGGCGGGGTGGCCTGAGCCCCTGCATGTCCGCCGGGCGCCGTGCNNCGCCCGTCGTATCTGCACGGTGCGCGCACCAACGCTGGATGACCTCGGCGAGCTGCCCTCGCACAATGCAATGCGAAAAGGCCCGCTCCGGATAACCGGAACGAGCCTTTTCGTTGTAGCCCCGACGGGATTTGAACCCGCGCTACCGCCTTGAGAGGGCGGCGTCCTAGGCCGCTAGACGACGGGGCCGTGGAAACGCTATTAGCTTATCAGACCACTTCTGGTGCGTTTCCGCTGGGGTACCAGGACTCGAACCTAGACTAACTGAACCAGAATCAGTCGTGCTGCCAATTACACCATACCCCAAGGGTTCAGGATCAACCGGCCCCTCTACCGCGGGAGCCGGTCTCGCCTGCCCTGCGGCGACTACTCTAGCCGAGGCCTCCAGCCCGCTCCAAACCGGCCCTCAACCGGGTGAGCGATCGTTCCCGGCCCAGCAGCTCCATCGATTCGAAGAGCGGCGGGGACACCGTGCGGCCGCTCACGGCCACCCTGACGGGCGCGAACGCCTTGCGCGGCTTGAGCCCCAGTCCGTCGATGAGCGCCGACTTCAGCGCCGTCTCGATGCGCTCGGTCGACCAGTCGTCGACGCCGTTCAGGCCGGTCAGGGCCGCGTCGAGCACCGGGGCCGCGTCGGCGCCGAGATTCTTCTCCGCGGCCTCGGCCTCGGGGACGAAGCCCTCTTCCGGCACGAACAGGAACCGGAGCATGCGTGCCGCGTCGGACAGCACGACGCTGCGCTCCTGCACGAGGGGCGCAGCCGCGGCCAGCAGCGCACGCTGCTCCTCGGTGATCGTGCCCTCGATCACACCCTCGTCAACGAGGTAGGGCTCGACCCGCCGCGCGAACTCTTCAACGGGCAGCGCCCGCAGATGAGCCGCATTGATGGCCTCGGCCTTCTTCAGGTCGAAACGAGCGGCGTTGCTCGACACCCGCGATATGTCGAACGCGGCGACCATCTCGTCGATCGTGAACACATCGCGGTCCTCGGCAATCGACCAGCCGAGCAGGGCCAGGTAATTGAGCAGACCCTCGCGGATGAATCCGCGCTCCCGGTAGAGGAAGAGGTTCGACTCGGGATCGCGCTTGGAGAGCTTGCGGTTGCCCTCTCCGGTGACGAGCGGGAGATGCCCGTAGCGGAACGGACCCTTGCCGATTCCGACGCGCTGCAGCGCCTCGAGCAGCGCGATCTGCCGCGGCGTGGACGAGAGCAGGTCCTCCCCGCGCAACACGTCGGTGATGCCCATGAGCGCGTCGTCGAGAGGGTTGGTGAGCGGGTAGAGCGGGGTGCCGTCGCCACGGGCGAGCACGAAGTCGGACACGGTGCCCGCCCGGAAGGTGACATCTCCTCGCACCAGGTCGGTGAAGGTGATGTCCCGGTCGGGCATCCGCAGCCGGTAGACCGGCGCGCGCCCCTCGGCCCGGAACGCGGCGCGCTGCTCCTCGGTGAGGTCGCGGTCGGCGTTGTCGTAGCCGAGCTTCGGGTCGCGGCCGGCGGCGCGGTGGCGAGCCTCGATCTCGTCGGCCCGCGAGTACGACTCGTAGACCTCTCCCCCGTCGATCAGCCGTTGCAGCGCGTCGGCGTAGATGGGCCCGCGCTCGCTCTGCCGGTACGGGGCGTGCGGGCCGCCGACCTCGGGACCCTCGTCCCAGTCGAGCCCGAGCCACCTCAGGGCGTCGAGCAGCGCGGCGTAGGACTCGGCCGAGTCGCGGCTGGCGTCGGTGTCCTCGATCCGGAACACGAAGGTGCCGCCGTGATGGCGGGCGTGCACCCAGTTGAACAGCGCGGTGCGGATGAGACCGACATGGGGGGTGCCCGTCGGCGACGGGCAGAACCGGACCCGGACGCCGGCCGGCCGGGATTCGCTCGCAGGCTCACTCATGATGTGGCCAAGCCTATCCGGGCGGACACCTGGCCTTCTCGGCCCGCTGCGCCTAGAATTCAACGCATGTTGAGTAACGAGCGCACGACCTGCCTCGTCGTCGGTGGCGGCCCAGCCGGGCTGGTACTCGGTCTACTCATCGCTCGGGCCGGGGTCGAGGTCACGGTTCTGGAGAAACACCCCGACTTCCTGCGTGACTTCCGCGGCGACACCGTGCACGCATCCACGCTTACCCTGCTCGACGAGCTGGGTCTCGGGCAGCGGTTCGCGGCCCTGCCCCAGCAGCGGATCAACCGCATGCAGGTGCAGCTGGACGGCTGCAGCGCGCAGGTGGCCGACCTGCGCCGGCTGCCCGGCGCCCACCAGCACATCGCGATGGTGCCGCAGTGGGACTTCCTCGATCTCGTCGCCGACGCGGCGGAGGCCGAGCCCACCTTCACACTGCGCCGCAACGCCGAGGTCGTGGATCTGCTGTACGACGGCGGGCGTGTGGCCGGTGTGCGCTACCGCGACCGCACAGACGGCACCGAGCACGAGATCCGGGCAGGCCTCACCGTCGGCTGCGACGGGCGGGCGTCCGCGGTCCGGGCAGCGGCCGGGATGCGGCCACGCTCGTTCGGCGTGCCGATGGACGTGTGGTGGTTCCGGCTGCCGCGCCACGCCGGCGATCCCGACGGCGGTGTGGGCCGTGTCGGCACCGGGGAGTTCGCGGTGATGATCGACCGCGGCGACTACTGGCAGTGCGCCTACCTGATCCGCAAGGGCAGCGACGCGGAGATGCGTGCGGCCGGGATCGCGCAGTTCCGCGCACGGATCACGGGGCTGCTGCCATGGCTGGGCGACCGGGCGGACGCGCTCACGTCGTTCGACGACGTGAAGCTGCTCGACGTCAAGCTCGACCGCCTGCGCCGCTGGTACCGCGACGGCCTGCTGTTGATCGGCGACGCGGCACACGCGATGTCACCGGTCGGCGGGGTGGGCATCAATCTCGCTGTCGCCGACGCGGTGGCCACCGCCCGGCTGCTCGCGCCCGCGCTGCGCTCCGGCGGCATCGTGCCGCCTGCCCTACTGCGCCGGGTGCAGCTTCGCCGCTGGTGGGCCACCGCGCTGATTCAGGGAGCTCAGCGCGCGGCACACCGCGGGATCCTCGGCGAGCGCGTCGCCCAGCCCACCGCAAGCTCGCCACAGTCACAGGGGGCGTCCGGCATGTTCGACCGCGACGGAGACGGCACACCTGCCGCCGCAGGCAGCGAGGTTCCGTTCCCGCTGAGCATGTTGCAACGCTTCCCGGCACTGCAGGGTGTGCCGGCGCGGCTCATCGCGATCGGTCCGCTGCCGGAGCATGCACCGGAGTGGGCCCGACGCTCGCCGCAACCCGCCGCCTGATTCGGGCATTCCGAACGAACGGCACGTCCGTCCACTAAGTCGGGACGCACGGCACTCTCGTTCGATGACAGGGCTCTGTCAGGTGGCTTCCGCCATTCCGCACTCGCCTACCCGCCGGAAGCCCACGCGCTCATAGACGCGTGTGGCGGCCTCGTCGCCCGCGGCGAGGAACACCACCTCCGCACCCGCGTTCCGGGCGGCGGCGGCCAGCAGCGCCGTGACGGCGGCACCGAGCCCCTGACCGCGCGCGGCCGCCACGGTGCCGATCCCGACCAGCTCGACCACGTCCCCGACCCGTTGCACCGATCCCGCAGCGACCGGTCCGCCCGGGCCCGTGACCAGCGCTCGCGCGATCGCCCCGGCCGCGAGGTCGGCCTGGAGCTCGGCAAGGGCGGCGCCCACCGGCGGTCCGGGAGGCGGGGCCTTGAAGGCCGCAGCCGCAACGGTCAGCACGGCGTGTGCCGCCGCCTGCAGATCACCATCGGCCGGTCCGAGCAAGCGGGCCGAGTAGCCGGGCGGGAGCGAGGGGGCGATCGGGTCGCTGTTCAGCACGAGCAGCGGACAGATCGTCACCGGCAGGCCCGCATCGCGGGCAGCGTCCGCCATCGACGGGGTCGTGTCGGCGACCCACTCGAACGCCTCCGGCACGCGGAGCCCCCGCTGGCGTGCCCGCACCCGCTCGATGTCCTCCGCGGTGACCTGCGGGCCACCGGGGATCGGGCGCGCGTAGAACGGCCAGCCGGATCCCGAGCGGTTGCGGACGAAGAGACGTAACGGACCGTCGTCGGACGCCATGGCCCAATGCCGCGGGACCTCGTCGCAGAACCGGTCGATCCGCCGCAGCACGTCGTCCACGCGCTGATCCTGCCCTAGGGGTGCGCTGAACAACTCGGCCCTACTGGCGGAGTTGTTCAGCACCCTCCTGTGGTCAGGTTCGGGCTCCGACGGGGGCGCCCAACGCCGCGTACGCCAGCGCGTCGACGAGGGCGAGCCACGACGCCTCGACGACGTTGCTGTGCACGCCCACGGTGGTCCACGAGCCGGCGTTGCCGGTGGACTCGAGCAGCACCCGCGTCACCGCGTCGGTGCCGTAGCTCTGCGAACGGCCCGTGGTGAGGATGCGGACCTTGTAGTCGGACAGCTCCACGTCCGAGAGCCACGGGCACGTCGGCGTGAGCGCGGCCCGCAGCGCCGCGTCGAGCGCGTTGACCGGCCCGTTGCCTTCCGCGGTGGCGATCAGCCGCTCCCCGTCGGCCAGAACGACCCGTACCGTCGCCTCGGCGAGCACGCTGCCGTCGGCGCCGTGCTCGACGATCACGCGATAGGACTCGAGGGCGAACGGCACCGCCTCCGTGCCGCCCACGGCGGAACGCATGAGCAGCTCCAGGGAGGCGTCGGCGGCTTCGAACGACCAACCCTCCGCCTCGCGCTCCTTCACGGTCGCCACGAGCGACGACACCGCCTCGGGGTGGCCGGCCAGGTCCAGTCCGAGCTCAGCACCCTTGAGCTCGACGCTGGCCCGGCCGGCCATCTCGGTGACCAGCACCCGCTGCCCGTTGCCGACAACCGCAGGGTCCATGTGGTTGTACAGCTCCGGGTCCACCTTGATCGCACTCGCGTGCAGGCCCGCCTTGTGAGCGAACGCTGACGTCCCGACATAGGCCTGGTGGGTGTCGGGAGCGATGTTGGCGATCTCCGCCAACGCGTGCGAGGTGCGGGTCAGCTCGCCGAACACGCCGTCCGGTAGGACGGGCATGTCCAGCTTGGTCACCAGGTTCCCGACGACGGCGAACAGGTCGGCATTGCCGGTCCGCTCGCCGTAGCCGTTCGCGGTGCACTGCACGTGCGTCGCGCCGGCCTGCACCGCGGTGACCGAGCTGGCCACCGCGGAGCCCGTGTCGTCCTGGCAGTGGATCCCGAGGCGGAAGCCGGTGCGCCCGGCCACCTCGGTCACCACCTCGGCGATGCCCAGAGGGAGCATGCCGCCGTTCGTGTCGCACAGCACCGCGACGTCCGCACCCGCGCCGACCGCGGCATCCAGCACCCGCAGCGCGGTGTCCGGATCGAAGCGGTAGCCGTCGAAGAAGTGCTCGGCGTCGAGGAACACCCGGCGGCCCTCGCCACGGAGGAACGCCACCGTGTCGGCCACCATCGCGCAGTTCTCGGCCACGTCGGTGCGCAGGGCCCGCTCGATGTGGCGGCGATCCGACTTCGCCACCAGCGTGACGACGGGCGCAGCACTGTCCAGAAGGGCCCTGACCTGCGGATCTCCCGCAGCGGTCGTCCCGGCGCGCCGGGTAGAGCCGAACGCCACGAGCACCGCGTGCCGCAGTTCCAGCTCACCCGCAGCGGCACGGGCGAAGAACTCGGTGTCCTTCGGCAGTGCACCCGGCCAGCCCCCTTCGATGAACCCCACTCCGAGCGCGTCCAGATGCCGGGCGACGGCGAGCTTGTCGGCGATGGAGTAGCTGATGCCCTCGCGCTGAGCGCCGTCGCGCAGCGTCGTGTCGTAGACGTGGAACGCGTCTCCGAGCGGTGTTCCGGCCGGTTCTGTGCGGGACATCCGGGGGCTCCTGGAAGTGGGTCGGACGTGATCAGGAATTCATCGGGCAACAAAAAAGACCCCCCGCGAATGCGAGAGGTCTGCGCGTCGGCTGTGGTGCTGGTTAGCCGACGCGCCTGTCGATAATGATCACGTAGAGGTGCTGCACGTCGACGAGTGTTGCACGCCCCTTCCGGAGACGTCACACCGCGTTCCCAGATCGTGGGAGAGATGGTGTTCACACGATCGCGCGTCGGCTAGTGATTGGTGTCGAGCCCGTCGGCACAGGCAGGCGGGCCGATCACGAGAGGGCCAACGATGCTCCAGCTCACCGTGCTCTACAACCACCCCGAGGACCAGGGCGCCTTCGACCGGCACTACGACGACGTGCACGCCCCGCTCGCCATGAAGATGCCCGGCCTGCGCCGGTTCACGGTGACCAGGCCCGGACCCGACGCGTACGGGAACGCACCCGCTTACTACCTCATCGCGGTGCTCGAGTTCGACGATGAGGTGGCACTGGGCAACGCGATGGGCAGCCCGGAGGGTCAGGCCGCGGTGGCGGACATGGCGAACTTCGCGGGCGCAGGCGCGACCACGCTGGCAGGGAAGGGCCAGACGCTCGTCTGACCGGATCCCCGCAGCACGCCTCGGCCCCGGCCGGACCGTCTCAGCTCGTGGACGGGGCCGCGGCGTGTGAGCTCACGAGCGCTGCGAGGCGGTCACCGATCGACTGCGTATGGCCGGTGGCGCTGTGGTCGCGGGTGGCGAGATCGAACGCCACCGCAGCCTCGATGCGCCGGGCCGCGTCGCGGTTGCCGAGGTGGTCGAGCAGCAGCGCCACGGACAGCACGGCGGCGGTGGGGTCGGCGATGCCCTGCCCGGCGATGTCGGGAGCGCTGCCGTGCACCGGCTCGAACATGCTCGGGTTGCGGCGGCTCACGTCGAGGTTGCCGCTCGCGGCGAGCCCGATGCCACCGGTCACGGCGGCGGCCAGGTCGGTGAGGATGTCGCCGAAGAGGTTGTCGGTGACGATCACGTCGAACCGGCCGGGGTCGGTGACCAGGTGGATCGTGGTGGCGTCGATGTGCTGGTAAGCCACGCTGACCTCGGGGTGCTCGAGCGAGACCTCCTCCACCAGCCGCGACCACAGCCGTCCCGAGTAGCTCAGCACGTTGGTCTTGTGCACGAGCGTGAGGTGCTTGCGCGTGCGGCGGGAGGCGCGGGCGAAGGCGTCGCGGACCACGCGCTCCACACCGAAGGCCGTGTTGACGCTGACCTCGGTGGCGATCTCCTGAGGAGTGTCCTTGCGGAGCAGGCCACCGGTGCCGACGTACGGCCCCTCGGTGCCCTCACGCACCACCAGCAGGTCGATCTCGCTGTGGGACGCCAGCGGGCCGCGCACGCCCGGGTAGAGCCGGGCGGGCCGCAGGTTCACGTGGTGGTCGAGCTCGAAACGCAGCCGCAGCAGGAGCCCACGCTCGAGGATGCCGCTCGGCACGGATGGGTCACCCACAGCGCCGAGCAGGATCGCATCGTGTGCCTGCAGCTCCGTGAGGACGGACTCCGGCAGCAGCTCGCCCGTGGAATGCCACCGGGCGGCGCCCAGGTCGTAGGTCGTGGTCTCCGCACCGGGCTCGACCTCGCCAAGGACCTTCAGCGCCTCGTCGATGACCTCCGGCCCGATGCCGTCTCCGGGAATGACCGCAAGGCGCATTACCGATGTCCTCTCTCCAGTTGACCCCGAAGCAGCCGGGCGCACGTTACCCGCTGCAACGGGACCGCTATGCTTTCCGCCATCCGATCGGGGTCACCCCATAGGGTGGAACTGATGCGGAAGCGACGTTGTCGGAATCGCTCCCGACGCGACACGCCCCCATGCGGGCCATTCTGCCCCGCCCAGATGCTGGGCATCGCGCAACCCCCGGACGCAGCCATCCACCACGTCGGCGCCGGCGCTGCCCCGGTCGTGTTATCGCAGGTCAGAGAGCTTCACCCGTTCGCCCTCGAGGAACTGCTCACCGCCATCACGGGCGCGCCACGCCGCCGGCGCGCAGAGTGCCGCTGATTCCCATCGGGGCCGCTACCGGCGCCGCACACGGCCACGACGACGAACCGCCGAAGGGCAGGCATCGACACCCTGACCGTGCTGCCAGGGGGCCGTCTTCGGCGAGGTCGGCAAGGGTTGCCGCACACCGGACGGGCGGCAGGAGCCGCTACGACCCGCCGCGGTTCGCGGTTGCGAAGCCGCGGCGGGTGAACGGTTCGGCGATCGCCGCTGGTGACCGATCCGGCGCCGGTGCGACACCGGATCCGATGAGAGCGATCGCCGCGCGGGCGACCGGTCGTCACGGTCCGGGGCGAGGCCCCGGAGGGATCAGTCGCTCTCGAAGGAGATCAGCCGCGTGGTGCGCGCACCCACCGAGGCTCCGATCGGCTCCAGCACACCGGGGTCGACCGGACGGTCGACACGCAGCAGCATGATCGCGTCGGTGCCGTCGGTGGTCTGGCTGATCTGAGCTGCCTCGATGTTCACGGCGGCCTCGCCGAGAAGCGAGCCGACCCGGCCCATCACGCCGGGACGGTCGGCGTACTCCAGGAGCAGCACGTCGCCCTCGGCCCGCAGGTCGAAGTGGCGTCCGTTGACCTCGACGAGCTTCTCCACCTGGGAGCGCCCGGTGAGCGTGCCGGACACCGTGACCGCTGCACCGTCGGGCATGGCGGCGCGCAGCTGCACGACGCTGCGGTGGTTCTCGCTCTCCGGCGCGGTGGTCACCTCGACCTCCACACCGCGCTCAGCGGCGATGCTCGGCACGTTGACGAACGTGACCTGGTCCTCGACGACGTGGGTGAAGACGCCGCGCAGCGCGGCCAGCGCCAGCACGGAGACATCCTCGGACGCCAGCTCACCGGCGACGTCCACCGTGACCGAGCTCGGCAGCCGGCCCGCAACGGCGTGCAGCACCGTGCCGAGCTTCTGCGTGAGCGGCAGCCACGGCCGGACCTCCTCGCCGACCACACCGCGGACCTGCACGTTGACCGCATCCGGCACGAACTCACCGGCCAGCGCCAGCTGCACGGAGCGGGCGACGTCGGTGCCCGCCCGGTCCTGCGCCTCGTCGGTGGACGCGCCCAGGTGCGGGGTGACGACCACCTGCGGCAGCTCGAACAGCGGGCTCGAGGTGGTGGGCTCGGTGACGTACACGTCGATGCCCGCCGCGCCGACGTGGCCGCTGCGCACGGCATCGGCCAGTGCGTCCTCGTCGACCAGGCCGCCGCGCGCTGCGTTGACGATGATCACGCCCGGCTTCGTCATCGCGAGCTGGTCCTTGCCGATGAGCCCGAGCGTCTCGGCGGTCTTCGGCAGGTGGATCGAGATGGCGTCGGCGCGCCGCAGCAGATCCTCGAGGCTCGCGAGCTCGATGCCGAGCTGCGCGGCGCGGGCCGGCGCGACGTAGGGGTCGTAGGCGATCAGCTCGACACCGAACGCGGCGAGGCGCTGGGCCACGAGCTGGCCGATCTTGCCCAGCCCGACGATGCCGACGAGCTTGCCGTTGAGCTCGACACCGGTGTACGAGCTGCGCTTCCACTGCCCGGCACGCAGGCTGGCGTCGGCCGCGGGGATCCGGCGGGCGGCGGCCAACAGCAGCGCGACGGCGTGCTCCGCGGCGGAGACGATGTTGGACGTGGGCGCGTTGACGACCATGACGCCGCGGGCGGTGGCGGCGGGGACGTCCACATTGTCCAGTCCGACGCCTGCCCGGGCCACGACCTTGAGTCGGGTGGAGGCGGCGAGCGCTTCGGCGTCGACCTTGGTGGCCGAACGTACGAGGAGCGCGTCGGCGCCGGAGATGGCACTCAGCAGCGCGGGGCGATCGGTGCCGTCCACGCTGCGGATCTCGACCTCGTCGCCCAGACACGCGATCGCGGACGGCGCGAGCTTCTCGGCGATCAGGACGACGGGGCGGGTGGCTGCGGTGCTCACGGCGGTTGTGTGCTCCCCGAATCGACGGCTGGGACAGTTCCGATGGTAGATGCGGCACGGCACCCAAGGTGCTGCGGCGTGGGCCGCGCAACAGGATGAACGGGGGAACGTCTCACTCGTCCGGTCCTACCGATGGAGCAATCGAGTCGGTCATGAGACACGAACGGGTGGATCGTGCGGCGCGCGATCGTCTGTTCTGCGCCGCCCCTCGAACCCGACGCGCGGAGTCAGGGCTGCACAGCGTCACGGGAGGGCCCGAGGCGGTGTTGAAGACTGGACACGTGACCACGGAGAACGACGCCCGTCCGGCTCCGCCGCCGACCAGCACGTCGATCGTGCTGCTCACGCTGGCGCACCGGATCGAGTCCGAGCTGGGCGCCGCCCTCGCGCCGCTCGGGCTGACGGTCAGCAGGCTCGGCCTCCTCGGCCACATCGCCGGGGTGCCCGGGGCATCGTTCAGCGATCTGTCGCGGATGTCGGGGATCAGCGTTCAGAGCATCCACGCGGCCGTGAAGACGTTGGCAGGCGCGGGGCTCGTGCGGGACAACACCGCGCGCGCCGGAGCCGCTTCCACCATCGAGCTCACGCCGGCCGGCTCCCGGCTGCTCGAGCAGGCGATGGACGCGGTGTCCGACGTGGACGGCCGGTTGTTCGGCGCCGGAGCCGACCCCGTCCTCCGCCAGGTCGGCGACGCCGTGCGCACCGCGTTCGGAGGCTGATTCCGCCGCAGCTTCAGCCTTCCTGAAGCTCCTGCTAGCCTTCAGGAAAGCTGAAGGTGATCTGGGGGGATGGATGGAAGGTCTACTGCTGTCGGTGCACGTGCTCGCGGGCATCGTCTTCGTCGGGGGGTCGGCCGTGGCCACGAGCCTCTTCCCGCGCTACGCGCCCGTCCTGGCGTCGGTCGGCGTCGGGGCGGCGGCAGGCGAGAGCGCGCCAGAGGGTTCAGGTGAGCGCAGCCGCGCCGTCGCGCTCGCGCTGCACCGCATCACGCGCGTCTACGGCATCTTCGGGATCGTGGTCCCCGCCGTGGGAATCGCGCTCGCCATCGCGCAGGGACGCATGACAGAGATCTGGATCATGATCTCGATGCTTCTGACCGCGGGGGCGGGACTGCTGCTGGCATTGCAGATCTACCCAGGGCAACGCGACGCGCTCGCCGATCCCGACGACGGCGCACGACTGCGCAAGCTGAGCATGACCGCTGGGATCTACAACCTGCTGTGGGCGATCGTCGTCGTCCTGATGATCGTGCGCCCGGGAACCTCCGCCTGACACGAGGCGCGGCCGGCCACCACGGAAACGCGATTTGCACGAGCATCTGCACGATCTGTCGAAACGGGTCGTGCCGTTGCACGAAACTGCCCGCTGCCACACTTGAAACGGGTTCCTACTGTTTCGCCGACAAAATGTCAGGCACATTTGCCAGGACACCAGCACGGGCGGTGATCGAAACTTTCCGCCAGGTCATCCGGCCGCCCTCGACTACGCCGTTCGGCTGAACACCCCCGAACCGTGCGTGCGCAGAAATGATCACCTTGCGCCGAATAGTTGTATTCCGCCCTGCTCCTTCTTAGCGCTTGATTCACCCGGTAGAGTTTCGCCTGCCGCAGACAGGACTGTCCAAGAGTTCGGCGACTCTCTTCTCGTTGCCCAATTTCTCGAGACACGTTCTCCCGTTCGGCGAATTCCTAATCCCAGCGGTTGAAGCGAGGGTTTTTCCATGCCCATTTCCCCCAACCAGGGCTCCAGTGCCGGAGGCACAGCCGTGGTGATCACCGGTACCAACCTCGCAAATGCGAGCGCGGTCCGTTTCGGCACGAACCCGGGGACGATCACGGGTAACACGCCGACCTCGGTCAACGTGACCAGCCCGGCCGGTCACGGCGCCGTGGGCGTCACCGTCACCACTCCGGGCGGCACCAGCAATCCGCTGTCCTTCTTCTACCTCGAGCCGCCCACCAAGTTCAGCCTCAGCCAGACCTCGGGCGCCGAAGCCGGCGGCAACTCCGTCACGATCACCGGCGCCAACCTGAATGGCGCCACGTCGGTCACCTTCGGGGCCAATGCCGCGACGATCACCAGCAACAACTCCGGCTCGATCGTGGTGACGGTTCCCGCCGGGACCGGCTCGGTGGCCGTCACGGTGGTGACCCCGGGCGGCAGCACCAACGGCCTGTTCTACCAGTACGTGGTCGCACCGACCGTCACGGACATCGACCCTGACGCGGGCCCGACGGCGGGCGGCACCGGCGTCACCATCACCGGCACCGGTCTCACGACCACCAACTCGGTGACATTCGACGGCGTCCCGGCCAGCTTCGTCGTCATCAACGACACGGAGGTCAGCGCGGTCACACCGGCCGGAACCGCCGGGGCCGTCGATGTGGTGGTGACGACCACGGGTGGCAGCGCCACCTTGGCAGGCGGATTCACCTACGTCGCAGGGCCTGGAATCTGAGGCACGTGATGAATCGAGGGGGCGCCGCACACTCAGCGGCGGCCCCTCGATTCCCCGCCGCCCTCAGGGCTGCGTCGCCGTGCCGATTCCGGCCGATGGATCCACTTGTACGCGAATTGAACGAACCATGGAGGTCAGGTACCGACACCAACCGGTGAGTAAACGTTCTCAGGTCCACTCCGCGGCTTCTGCACGGCCGCGGCGTGGGTGCTGGACGCCCACCACACCTCAGTGCGATAAGAACCAAGCACACGAATCGTGGGAGAAAAGGAATCGTGACCAGCGAAGCCATGGTGCCTTCGGGCGCCGCCAGCCCAGTGAGGCACTCATGCCTACGGTATTGACCGTCGTCCCGTCAATCGTCCCCACCACCGGTGGCACCGTCGTCACGATCACCGGCTCCGGATTCATCGGCGCCACCGCCGTCAGCTTCGGCGGCACGCCTGCCACCACGTTCACGGTCAATTCCGACACCCAGATCACCGCCACCACACCCGCGCGCGCCGCGGGCATAGCCGCGGTCACCGTGACCGGGCCCACCGGCACCAGCAACCCCGTGAACATCATCTACCAGGGCACCACCACGCCACCCACCATCACCAGCATCGCCCCGTCGTCAGGTCCCACCACCGGTGGCACCGTCGTCACGATCACCGGCTCCGGGTTCACCGGCGCCACCGCAGTGAGTTTCGGCGGCACGCCGGCCACCACGTTCACGGTCAACTCCGCCACCCAGATCACCGCCACCACACCCGCGCACGCCGCAGGAGCCGTCCAGGTCACCGTCACGGCGCCCACCGGGACCAGCAACGCCGTGACCTTCGCCTACCAGGCGCCCGCCGCGCCCGTGATCACCAGCATCGTCCCATCTGCCGGACCCACCACCGGTGGAACGATCGTGACGATCACCGGCTCCGGGTTCACCGGCGCCACCGCAGTGAGTTTCGGCGGAACACCGGCCACCACCTTCACGGTCAACTCCGCCACCCAGATCACCGCCACGACACCTGCTCACGCAGCGGGTGTCGTCCAGGTGACGGTGACCGGGCCTGGTGGCACGAGCAACCCGGCGAACTTCGCCTACCAGGCGCCCGCGGGTCCGATCGTGTCCAGCGTCGTCCCGTCGTCCGGACCCACGACCGGTGGAACGGTCGTGACGATCACCGGCTCGGGGTTCACCGGCGCCACCGCGGTGACCTTCGGCGGAACACCGGCCACCAGCTTCATGGTCAACTCCGCCACTCAGATCACCGCGACCACACCGGTGCACGCGGCCGGCACGGCTCCCGTCGTGGTCACCACACCAAGCGGAAGCAGCAACAACAACGTGGCGTTCTTCTACCTGAACGCTCCTGTGATCACGGGGCTGTCCCCTGATCAGGGGCCCGCTTCAGGTGGCACGGTCGTGACGATCACCGGCACCGGGTTCGCGGGGGCCACCTCGGTGACCTTCGGTGGCACACTCGCCACCGCGTTCACCGTGGACTCGGACACCCAGATCACGGCGACCGCGCCGGCGCACGCGCCTGGTACGGCGGATGTCGTCGTCACGGCCCCGGGCGGTACGAGCACCGGTTCCCCGTACGCCTACGTTGCTGCTCCTGTGATCACCACATTGGCGCCGAACGCGGGCCCGCAGGCCGGTGGGACGTCGGTAACCATCAGCGGTGCCGGATTGACCTTCACCAGTGCGGTGCAGTTCGGAGCCAACCCGGCTGCGTTCACGGTGCTGTCCGACAGCCAGATCGTTGCGACAGCACCAGCGGGTACAGGCACGGTCCAGGTGACGGTCACGACGCCGGGAGGCGTCAGCAACGGACTGCCGTACGAGTACGTGCCACCGCCGGAGATCTGACCGGAAGCAGGAACGGCACTCTCGCTCCGACTCATCGGGCGAGAGTGCCGTTCGTGGCTCTGAGCGTGAGGCTCAGGTGGCCTTCGAGCCCACCCAGCTCATCAGGCCGCGGAGCTTCTCGCCGACCTGCTCGATCGGGTGCTCCGCGCCCTCCTTCTGGAGACGGGTGAAGTTCGGGCGGCCGGCCTCGTCCTCGGCCACCCACTCCTGCGCAAAACGCCCGTCCTGGATCTCGGCGAGGATCTTGCGCATCTCGTCCTTCACCGCGGGCGTGATGACGCGTGGACCGCGGGTGAGGTCGCCGTACTCGGCGGTGTCGGAGATCGAGAAGCGCTCATTCGCGATGCCGCCCTCGTACATGAGGTCGACGATCAGCTTGAGCTCGTGCAGACACTCGAAGTACGCGATCTCCGGCGCATAGCCGGCCTCAGTGAGCACCTCGAAGCCCGTCTGGACGAGCGCAGCGGCGCCACCGCAGAGAACGGCCTGCTCACCGAACAGGTCGGTCTCGGTCTCCTCCTTGAACGTGGTCTCGATGACACCCGCGCGGGCGCCGCCGATGGCCGCGGCGTAGGAGAGGGCGAGGGCCTTCGCGTTGCCGGTGGGGTCCTGCTCCACCGCGATGAGGCACGGCACACCCTTGCCGTCGATGAACTGGCGGCGCACGAGGTGACCCGGGCCCTTCGGCGCGACCATGGCGACGTCGACATCGGCCGGGGGCTTGATCAGCTCGTAGCGGATGTTGAAGCCGTGGCCGAAGAAGATGGCGTCGCCCGGCTTCAGGTTCGGCGCGATGTCGTCGGCGTAGATGAAGCGCTGCTTGGTGTCGGGCGCCAGGATCATGATCACGTCGGCTTCGGCGGACGCCTCGGCAGGCGTGACGACCCGGAGCCCCTCGTCGGCAGCCTTCTGCCGCGACTTGGAGCCCTCCGGGAGCCCGATCCGGACGTCGACGCCGGAGTCACGCAGCGACAGGGCGTGCGCGTGACCCTGGCTGCCGTAGCCGATCACCGCGACCTTGCGGCCCTGGATGATCGACAGATCGGCGTCGTCGTCGTAGTAGATGTTCACGGCCATAACGGGTGAAGTGTTCCTCTCGGATCGTGGCTAACGAATGGCAGCGGCGGCGGTGATCGAGCGGGGACCGCGGCCGACGGCCACCATCCCCGACTGCACCATCTCGCGGATGCCGAAGGGCTCGAGGTTCTTGAGCAGCGCGCTCAGCTTCTCAGCGGTTCCGGTGGCCTCGATCGTCAGTGCCTCCGGTGTCACGTCCACCGCCTTCGCGCGGAACAGGTTGACGATCTCGAGCACCTGGCTGCGCACGCCGGGGTCGGCGCGCACCTTGACCAACAGAAGTTCGCGCTGGACGGATGCGGCCGGCTCCAGCTCCACGATCTTGATCACGTGCACGAGCTTGTTGAGCTGCTTGGTGACCTGCTCGAGCGGAAATTCGTCGACGGCAACGACGATCGTCATCCGCGAGATGTCCGGGTGCTCGGTGGGTCCCACGGCGAGCGACTCGATGTTGAAACCGCGCCGGGAGAACAGGCCCGAGATCCGGGCCAGCACCCCCGGCTTGTCCTCGACGAGCACCGACAGGGTGTGCCGTTCGATCACTCTTCCTCACCCTGCCTCATTGCCTCCGCCGTGACGGCGCCGGTGCCGGCGTCGTCAGCGACGATCTCGTCGGTGTCGAACAACGGCCGGATGTTGCGGGCCGCCATGATCTCGGAGTTGCCGGTGCCCGCTGCGACCATGGGCCACACCTGGGCGTCGGCTCCGACCACGAAGTCGATCACAACCGGTCGGTCGTTGATCTCCATGGCCTGCTGGATGACGGCGTCGACCTCGTCCTTGGACTCCGCACGCAGCCCGACGCAGCCCATCGCCTCGGCGAGCAGCAGGAAGTCGGGGATGCGGTGCTTGTGCGTGCCGAGGTCGCTCTGGGAGTAGCGCTCCGAATAGAAGAGCGTCTGCCACTGCCTGATCATGCCGAGGTTGCCGTTGTTGATGATGGCGACCTTGATCGGAATGCCCTCGAGCACGCAGGTGGCGAGCTCCTGGTTGGTCATCTGGAAGCAGCCGTCGCCGTCGATCGCCCACACCACCGTGTCCGGGCGGCCCATCTTCGCGCCCATCGCCGCGGGCACCGCGTAGCCCATGGTGCCGAGGCCGCCGGAGTTGAGCCACGTGCGCGGCTTCTCGTACCGGACGAACTGCGCGGCCCACATCTGGTGCTGCCCGACCCCCGCCACGTAGACAGCGTCCGGACCTGCGGTCTGGCCGATCCGCTCGATCACGTACTCGGGCGACAGCGAGCCGTCGGCGGGCCAGTCGTAGCCCAGCGGGTAGGTGGAACGCAGCCCGTCGAGCCGCGCCCACCACGTGGTGAGGTCGGTCTGGCCGCGCTCCGCCCGCTCGACGCGCAGCGCGTCGATGAGCTCGGTGATGACCTCCTTGGCGTCCCCGACGATCGGGACGTCGGCCCGGCGGTTCTTGGAGATCTCGGCCGGGTCGATGTCGGCGTGCACGACCGCCGCATTGGGCGCGAAGCTCGCGAGATGACCGGTGACCCGGTCGTCGAACCGCGCCCCGAGTGCGACGAGCAGGTCGGACTCCTGCATGGCCGCCACCGCGGTGACCGTGCCGTGCATGCCGGGCATCCCGACGTGCTGGCGGTGGCTGTCCGGGAAGACGCCGCGGGCCATCAGGGTGGTGACCACCGGGATGTTGGTGAGCTCCGCCAACTCCAGCAGCTCGGCCGAGGCCTCCGCCTTGAGAACACCGCCGCCGACGTAGAGCACCGGCCGCTGCGCCGAGCTGATCAGCTTGGCGGCTTCCCGGATCTGCTTGCCGTGCGGCCGCGTGGTGGGCCGGTAGCCGGGGAGCTTGAACTCCGGCGGCCAGGAGAACGTGGTGCGCTCCTGCAGCACGTCCTTCGGGATGTCCACCAGGACCGGGCCCGGTCGGCCCGTGGATGCCAGGTGGAACGCCTCCGCGATAGCGCGCGGGATCTCCGTCGCATCCTTCACGAGGACGTTGTGCTTGGTCACCGGCATGGTGATGCCGGTGATGTCGGCTTCCTGGAACGCGTCGGTGCCGATCAGCGCGCGCGTCTGCTGGCCGGTGATCGCGACGATCGGGACCGAGTCCATGTATGCGTCGGCCATCGGCGTGACGAGGTTCGTGGCACCCGGCCCCGACGTCGCCATGCAGACGCCGACCCTGCCGGTGGCCTGCGCATACCCCTCGGCCGCATGCCCCGCGCCCTGCTCGTGACGCACGAGCACGTGGCGCACACGCGTCGAGTCGAGCAGCGGGTCGTAGGCGGGAAGGATCGTGCCTCCCGGAATACCGAATACGACCTCGCAGCCCAGCTCCTCGAGCGAGCGGACGAGCGACTGTGCGCCGGTCATCGGTACACGGTCGAAGCGCGGACCGGGGACGGTCTGCGCCGACGCCGGCTGGGCGGGGCCCGAGCCGGGCTGGGCACCCTGGCGGCCCGGCGGCGGCGCCGGCTTCGGTCCGGACGGTCCGGGGACCGAGCCGGAACGGGGCGTTGCGGTGGTCATCTGCGGCAGCTCCGGGAGTTGGGGCCGGACATGAAAAAACCCCCGACCGCCAGCTGGCGGAACGAGGGTGGCGCGTCGACGACCGAGGGCTCTCTCAGGCGTGGACGCGCCTGATAAGTACGAGCTCCTGGGCGGCTGGCATGGGCGGGACGCTAGCCGTCCGCCCACGAGGGCGTCAAATCCCTGGGACTGTGATACCAGATACTGGAACACCACCAGGCGATTCCGGCCTTACTCGTCCGGATCGTCCGGCCTGTCACGCCCGCCGGTCCGCCGCCGCGGCCACGGCAGCCGCAGACGCGACGAACAGTAGACCGAGAAGCGCTTCACCGAACGGCGGCGGGGCATCGCTCGTGAGCGCGCGCACCGCACTGCCCACCGGCGGGAGCCAGGGTTGTACGGCCGTGACCGTCACGACGCTGACGGCGAGGAGGAACGACCAGCCGATGCGTGTGACCAGGGGCCGGGCGCACAGCACCCCGATCGCGGTACCGGTGGTGGCCGCGGCGACGTGGACGAGCACACCGGAGAGCACCGCCTCCGCTGGATAGGGGTCGGCCGCCCGCAGCACCGGCACCACCACGGAGAGCAGGACGAGCACGGCGTCGGCGGCGAGAGCGACCAGCACGGTGCCGGTCACCAGCCGGACCGGCCCGCCCGCCGCCGCCATCGTGACGAGACGCTGGGCCGGGGCCTCGATGTTCGCCACCACCAACGTCAGCCATGCTGCGGTGGGGTAGAGCGCGAGCGCCGTCGCGGGCCACACGCCAGGCGGGCGACCGACGCTGTCGCTGAGCAGGACCGCGAGCACGACGCCGTAGACGACGACCGGGATCAGAACCCGCTGGGATCGGACGACGTCGGCGCCCACGTATCGGGCGACGGCCAGGGTGCGCACTGTTACCGGGCCTCCTGCCGAACCGTGGGTCGCCGACCGTGGGGTCGAAGTCTGCACAAGCCCGATCACCGCCTGCACCCCGCCGTCCCCGCGACCGCCCGGTCCGCAGGTGGCGATCCCCGGTGGGTGAGACCATGGCCTGGTGAGCACCACCGGCCCCGATCCCGTCCCCCGCGCCGTCTTCCGCACCTCGCCGCTGACGATCCTGGTGGCGCTCGCGTTCGCCTTCTGCGCCACACCCGTGGCGCTGGGGGGCCCGTACCTGTGGCTGCTCTACCTCATACCGATCGGCATCATCGTCTGGACGCTGCGGGTGCGCACCGTGGCCGATCCGGACGCAGTGACCATCCGCCGGATTGTCGGCGGGAGGCGCGTAACGTGGCCGGAAATCAGCTCGCTGCGCCTCGGCCATCGTTCACGAATTCGCGGTCGTGCCGGGGTCAGCGCGGTGCTGACCGACGGCGCCGAGCTCTCGCTCCCCGCCGTCGGAGTCCGCGACCTGCCCCAGCTCGCCGCCGTCAGTGGCGGCAGGCTGCCCGACCCGGCTGGAGAGTGAGCCGATGCCGGCTCTGCGTTCCCGCGTCACCACCCAAGGCCGTAACGCCGCCGGAGCGCGTTCGCTCTGGCGCGCCACCGGCATGACCGACGACGACTTCGACAAGCCCATCGTCGCCATCGCCAACTCCTACACCCAGTTCGTGCCCGGCCACGTGCACCTCAAGGAGCTCGGTGAGCTCGTGGCGGGGGCGATCCGGGAAGCGGGCGGCGTGGCGCGGGAGTTCCACACCATCGCCGTGGACGACGGCATCGCGATGGGCCACGGCGGGATGCTCTACTCGCTGCCCAGCCGCGAGGTGATCGCCGACGCCGTCGAGTACATGGTCAACGGGCACGCCGCCGACGCGCTGGTCTGCATCTCCAACTGCGACAAGATCACGCCCGGCATGCTCAACGCCGCGATGCGCCTCAACATCCCCACCGTGTTCGTCTCCGGCGGGCCGATGGAGGCAGGCAAGGCCGTCGTCGTCGACGGGGTGGCGCACGCGCCCACCGACCTGATCACCGCGATCTCCGCCTCGGCGTCGTCGCAGGTGGACGACGCCGGGCTCGGGCTCGTGGAACGCTCGGCCTGCCCGACCTGCGGTTCGTGCTCCGGGATGTTCACCGCCAACTCGATGAACTGCCTCACCGAGGCCCTCGGCCTCGCGCTGCCCGGCAACGGCTCCACGCTGGCCACGCACGCCGCGCGGCGCGAGCTGTTCCTCGAGGCGGGCCGCACGGTGATGGCGCTCGCGAAGCGCTGGTACGGCGACGACGACGCCTCCGTGCTGCCCCGGTCGATCGCGAACCGGAAGGCGTTCGAGAACGCGATGGCGCTCGACGTCGCGATGGGTGGTTCCACCAACACCGTGCTCCACATCCTCGCCGCCGCGCAGGAGGGCGAGATCGACTTCGACCTGGAGGCGATCGACGCCCTGTCGCGCCGGGTCCCCTGCCTGGCCAAGGTGTCGCCGAACTCCAGCTACCACATGGAGGACGTGCACCGGGCCGGTGGAATCCCGGCCATCCTCGGCGAGCTCTGGCGGGCCGGGCTGCTCAACGAGGACGTCCACACGGTCCACTCGCCGTCGCTGCGGCAGTGGCTGTCCGAATGGGACGTCCGGGCGGAGGCACCGTCGGAGAAGGCCGTGGAGCTGTACCACGCGGCCCCGGGCGGGGTGCGCACGACGGAGGCGTTCTCCACGGAGAACCGCTGGTCGTCGCTCGACAAGGACGCGGCCGGCGGCTGCATCCGCGACGCCGAGCACGCCTACACCGCCGACGGCGGGCTCGCCGTGCTGCGCGGCAACATCGCCCCGGACGGTGCGGTGATCAAGACCGCAGGCATCCCCGAGGACATCTGGCGCTTCTCCGGCCCCGCCCGCGTGGTGGAGAGCCAGGAGGAGGCCGTGTCGGTCATCCTCACCAAGCAGATCCAGCCCGGTGACGTGCTCGTGGTGCGCTACGAGGGGCCGGCGGGCGGGCCGGGGATGCAGGAGATGCTGCACCCCACCGCGTTCCTCAAGGGCGCAGGGCTCGGCGCGAAGTGCGCCCTGATCACCGACGGCCGGTTCTCGGGCGGGTCGAGCGGCATCTCGGTGGGCCACATCTCTCCCGAGGCCGCTGCAGGCGGTGTCATCGGCCTGATCGAGGACGGCGACACAGTGCTCATCGACGTCCGGAGCCGCACGCTCGAAGTGCAGGTCAGCGACGAGGTGCTGGCCGAGCGCCGGTCCAAGATGGACGCTTCCGAGCAGCCGTGGCAGCCGAAGGACCGCGAGCGCCCGGTCTCGAAGGCACTGCGCGCCTACGCGGCGCTCGCCACGAGCGCGCACACGGGCGCCGTTCGCCGGGTGCCCTGACGTCTCCGGCCGGCTCGGATGCCGCCGTGGCATCCGGGCCGGCTCCGGCTGACCGCCGACTCCCAGTCAGACGCGCAGGAACACGTACACCAGCACACCCACGGCCACGCCGACCACCAGCGCCAGCACGCCCCACGAGGCCGGCCGCCGGTGCCAGGCACTACCGTTCTCGATCGCGATCCTCCCGGCCCCGGTGAGGACGAGCGCGGCGGCCGCGAGCCCGAGCACGACGTCCAGCTCCACGGCGTTCGCCCCCGCGGCCGTGATGAAGAAACCGCTCGTCATCTTGATCAGCACCGCGTTGATCTTGATGGCGACCAGCGCGGCTGCCGCGAGCGGCGTGAGCACCCCCAGCACGACGAACGCCCCGGCCACCAGCTCCGCGATCCCGGTGGCCCACGACAGGGTGGGGGCCTGCTGGTAGCCGTAGCGCTCGAGCATGCGGCCGAACTCGGCGACGCCAGGTCCGTCCCACAGCCCGAACACCTTCTGCATGCCGTGCGCGAAGAACGTGCCGCCCACGGCGAACCGAAGGATCAGCAGCCCGACGTCGGTGGCGCCGTTCCATGCCAACGGCCTGCGGTTCGGACGCGTGGTGCTCGCCTCCGGCTCGCCGAACGAACTACCAGGACCAGGGAGCATCGACGTCGGCCGGTCGGTCATGCCGGGAGGGTAGACGCGCCGGGCCGGTTACGCACTCGGCTCGGCTCGTCACTCACCCGGATCAGTACCCGTTCTCCACAAGGTTCGGCGGCTGCTCCCCGCGCACGTAGGCACCGAGCTGCTCGGCGACCACCTCATAGGCGCGTCGCCTCGTGCTCGGCACGCTGCCGCCCACGTGCGGCGTGACGAGCAGCCCGGGCGCGCGCCACAGCGGGTGGTCGGCGGGCAGGGGCTCGGGCTCGGTGACGTCGAGCGCGGCACGCAGCCGTCCGCTCGTGAGCTCCGCGGTGAGCGCGTCGGTGTCGACCACCGACCCGCGCGCGGCGTTGACCAGCAGCGCCCCGTCCGGCATCGCGGCCAGGAACTCGGCGTCGACGAGCCCGCGGGTCTCGTCGGTGAGGGGCACGACCACCACACAGGCGTCGTGCCGCGGTAGCAGGTCGAGCACCTCGTCGATGCCGTGCACGCCCGGACGGGCCCGGCGCCCGACCAGCGTGGTCTCGACGTCGAAGGGCGCGAGACGGTGCACCGTGTTCTCGGCGAGGTCCCCCGCGCCGAGGATGAGAACCCGCTTCCCGGCCAGCTCCTCCGTGGCGTGTTGGTCCCAGTGCGCCTCGTCCTGCGCCCGGATGAACCGCGGGAAGTCGCGATAGACCGCCAGGAGGGCCCCGACGACCCACTCCGCCGTGGCGCCACCGTGGGCGCCCCGGCAGTCGGAGAGTGCGACACCGTCGGGCAGCCGACCGACCCAGGTCTCCGCACCCGCCGACAGGAGCTGCACCAACTGCAGCTTCGGCAACGACCTCGCCATGGCCAGCCCGTCGCCGTTCGCGAGGGCGGGAACGAGCACCTGTGCGGTCTCCGCCGCCTCCGGAAGCTCGCTGCCGACGTCGTACCTCAACGGGGTGATGCCGGGGACGGCGGCGAGAGCGGTCATCCCCTCCTCATGCGGAACCAGAACAACGATGTCGCCCATGCCCCGACCCTAATGACGTGGCTCGGGTCGGCCTGCGGGTGTGGGGGGTCCAGCACGACGAACCGTTCACGGGCCGCTCACTCCGTGCCGCATAGCCTGGGTCCGTGGGAGGACGGGTTCGGCGCGCGGCGGCCACGGCGTTGCTCGGCCTGCTGCTGGCCGGCTGCGCGACGTTCCCCGACCAGGGCCCGCGGGAGTGGCGGGAGCAGGTGGAGGGTGCGGGAGAGCTCGGAGGCCCACCCGTCATTCCGGAACCCACCCCGCCGCAGTCCCCGCCTCCCGGAGGCGACGCCGGGCAGCCCGGCGCGCCCCAGCAGGCCACCGGGTGCGTCGACCCCGACCCGCAGGTCGTGGCGACCTGTCTGGAGCCGGTGGGCGCCATCGCGGTCCTTCCCGACGGCCGTTCGGCACTCGTGGCCGAGCGCGCGACCGGTCGGGTGCTGCGAGTGCAACGCGGGGCGGACCCGGTTCTGGTCACCACGGTGCCGGTGGACCCGAGCGGTGGCGGCGGCCTCACCGGGCTGGTGCTCTCCCCGTCCTACGCCGAGGACCAGCTCGTCTACGCCTACGCCACCACCCGCGAGGACAACCGTGTGGTGCGGATCGCGCCGGGCGAGGCTCCCAAACCTGTGCTCACCGGCATCCCCCGCGGCCCCCGGAACAACAGCGGAGCCCTCGGCGTGGACGTCGACGGGTCGCTGCTGGTGGCCACGGGTGACGCAGGCGGCGACCCGGCGGCCCCCGGTTCGCTCGCGGGCAAGCTGCTGCGCATCGACACGCTGGGCCGTCCCGCCCCGGGCAACCCGGACCCCGCCTCGCTCGTGCTCAGTTCCGGGCTGCGGGCGCCGGGCGGGATCTGCATCGACCCGGTGACGACGATGGTCTGGGTGACCGACCGCACCGGCACGCAGGACGTGTTGCACCTCGTCGTGCCCGGGCCGCTCCCCGCGCCCGCCTGGACCTGGCCCGACCGGCCCGGTGTGGCCGGCTGCGTGGCCCAGCCGGGGCTGGTCGCCATCGCGCTCACCGGTGCCGCCTCGCTCTTCGTGCTGCACCCCGGCGACAACGCCATGTTCACGGGGACGCCGGAGAAGATGCTCACCAACACCTACGGCCGGCTCTCGGCGGCGGCCTTCGCCCCGGACGGGCTGCTCTGGCTGGGCACCGTCAACAAGGCGGGCGGCAAGCCTGTTCCCAGCGACGACCGGGTGATCCGGATCCAGCCGCCGGCGGGAGGCGGGGAGAGCCGCACCTGAGGTCGCCGCCGTCAGATCGGCCGGATGCGTCCCCCCGTGCGGGCCATGGCGAGCGCAACGACCTGCGTGCGTTGAGTCGCTGCGAAGTTGTCGTCGCTGACCAGGACCAGGGTTCGCTCGCCGGTGCACACGTCCGGTCCCCACGTCATGCCTTCGATGTTCTCGATCCCCTCCAGCCCGACGTCGGCGAGATCGACCAGCAATGTCTTGCGTGCCGGTTCGATCGAGGCTCCGACCAGCGACGGCAGAGCGCGCACGTCGGTGGCGCGCGAGATGTCGGCCACGTAGACGCGGATCCGGTTGCCGGAGCCGGCCACGAAGGCCCGCTCCAGGAGGAGGAACCGGGTGGAGGTCGCCGGTTCGCAGGCGAGGATGGACGCCACGCCGGAGTTGCCGTCCGCAGGCCCCTCGGGAAGGGGGTCGAGCTCGTAGGCATACTGAGCGAGGACCGCCCCCTCCACCGATTGCACCGTGATCCTCGTGACGCCGCCCGCACCCATCGTCGGCTCGGGCCCGTCCGCCAGGAGAGGGTCCTCCAGGACGGAGACGACGAGGTCGCCGTTGCGGGCGAACGTGAGGCTCTCGATGGCGTGGTCCTGCCTCGGCCCGAGCCCTCCCGAGTACAGCTCGTTGCGCGGAATCGGCAGGTCACGCAGGAAACGGCCGTCGCGGGTCGAGATCCGCAGCGCGGGATCGACGAGGATGCGCTGCCCCGCGCTCGACTCGGCGAGGATTCCCTCGTGGCTCCACAGCATTCGGCCCGTCCGCGGATCCACACGGATCTCCTCGGGGTCCACGGTGCCGAACACATTCCGGTCGCCCGGTCCGAAGTCGAACTGCTCCGTGGCCCATTCGTCGAGCGAGGGATATGCCTTTCCGTCGGGCCGCCGGAAGAAGGTGACCCCGGTCAGCATGACGTCGTGCAGCCCACCGGCGTCCAGTTCGATCTCTGCTGTGTAGAAGCGGGCAGGGTCGACGGCGGAGCGGTCGTCGCTGACGAGCAGGTACCGACCGGTGCGAGGGTCGTAGTCGACGCCGGAGAACCCGCCGACCGTCGTGCCGCGGAACTGAAGTCTGTGGGGCAGGGTCCGTTCGCCCAGTAGGCGCACCGCCCCGTAGCGGCATCTGGCTCGCTGCCACGCGATGTGGCGCTGTTGCTCCATCGTTCCCCCCGGCACTGGTCGCCCCCCGTCATGCGCAGGCGTTGCGCACTCCCACCAAGGCAGACGCGTGCGGCGGGCAAGCCGGTCCAATGACGTGGAAGGAATCACATCCGCCCAGATCAGGAATCCGGATATGCGAATTCCCGCATTCATATCGACGAGCGGACGTCGATGATCGGGGCCGCCATGACGCTGCGATCCCGGGCGCGGTCGCGGCGGGGCGGTCAGGGCTGGTGCTGCCCCCACCGGCCGTGGTGGACGACCTCGGCGACGCCGCGCCGTCCCCGTTTCAAGGAGGGAGACGGTGTGTCGGGGGCCGGGTAGCCGATCGAGAGCACACCGATCGGCTCGTACGCGTCCGGGACCCCGAACTCGGCCCGGACGGGCGACACCCGCGACGGTGGGAGCCCGAAGAAGCACGCCCCCAGCCCCTCGTCCACCACGGTCTGCAGCATCAGCAGCGACGCCATCCCCGTGTCGATGTACCAGTAGGGCATGGGCCAGCGGGCCTCGTCCTGGTCGGTCCAGCCCTTGTCCGGCTCGGCGTAGCGCTCGAGGTAGGCGGCCTTGTGCGCGAACGGGATCACCAGCAACGGCGCCCGCTGCAGGCCGGCGAGGACCCAGTCGTAGCTCCCGTCGGGCTCCTCCTCGGCCGAGGCCGCCCAGAACCGCTCCCGGTCCTGCGGACTCTCGAGTACGAGGAACGCCCAGCCCTGGCTGAAGCCGCCGGAGGGAGCGTGCAGGGCGTTGGCCAGGATGCGGTCCCGGATCGGAGACGGCACGGACCGCTCAGGATCGTAGTTACGGATCATGCGCCGCCTGCGGACGATCTCGTCGAACTCCATTCCGGAAGTCCTACCGCTCCGTCTCCCGCCCGGGAAGATCGTTCTCGTCGCGGCGGCCGAGGTGAGCGTGCCGTGATGCCACCGACCAGGCCAGGGACATCTCGGACCACGGCGGATGGCGCGCCCAAGCGACGACGGCCGCGTCCTGACCCACCCCACCGACCAGGAGGGCGTGCCGCGGGTCACCAGGCCCGATAGATCTCGCGGCGGTGTCCGACGTCGAGCACCAGGACCAGGAGCCGCTTGTCCTCGACCCGGTAGACCACGCGGTAGTCGCCACACGGAGCCGCAGCGCCCCAGGATGACCGGCGAGAGCCTTGACCCCGGAGGGCCTCGGGTCGAGGGCGAGGTTGTACATCGCCACCACGAGTCGGCGGGCGATGGGCTTGTCGAGCTTGTGCAGTGTGCGTTCAGCCGCCGGGTCAGCTCGACCTCGTACCGGCGTAGGTCGTCGTCCTCGTTCACTGACGCTCGCGCGGCTTGGCGTCATCGGCTGTGGTCGACCCGATCGACCGGCTGTTGCGCCCCCGACGACCAAGCGGCCTTGCGCCCCTCCCGCTCCGCTGCCTGAGGACCGGCGAGGGAACGACGTCCAGCTCGTCGGCGACGTCGAGCAGCGGCCGGGTCGAGGCACCGGCGTCCAATTCCTCCTCCGCTTCCCGTGCGAGCCTCGACAGGTGTGCGTCTTCGGCGGCTTCCGCGGCTTCGGCGACCTCGACGGGGACGACCGCACCGACGCGCTGTCCACGCTTCGTGATGTAGGTGATCTGCCCGGCGTACGTCGCCCGCCCAAGGACGTCGGCGAAGTGGTCGCGGGCGTCGGAGATGGGCAGTTCCTCAGGCGCAGTCACCACTACAACGTACGAGTTCAGGGGGTGCCGATTTCGGGTGGTCGAGAACCGCTGCGGTGCACGATCAGATCCAGCACTTCACATGCCAGGAGGTCTTTCGTTGCATCTTGTCCTGACGGCAGCCAGCCACCTCTACGCGGCCGTCGGCCGTTGGGGCCGAGCCGCACCGAGCGACCCGGCCCACCACGCGGAACCCTGCTACGCGCCGACGCGCTCGATGATGAGATCCCGCACCCGCTTGGCGTCGGCCTGGCCCTTCGTGGCCTTCATGACGGCACCGACGATCGCACCGGCGGCCTGCACCTTGCCGCCGCGGATCTTCTCCGCGACGTCCGGTTGCGCGGCCAGTGCCTCGTCGACCGCCGCCAACAGTGCGCCCTCGTCGGAGACGACGGCGAGCCCACGCGCGGCGACGACGTCGTCGGGTGAACCCTCTCCGGCCAGCACGCCGTCGACGACCTGACGGGCGAGCTTGTTGTTCAGCGACCCCGACGCGACGAGCTCGATCACCCGCGCCACCTGCTCGGGCGTGATCGGCAGCCCCGCCAGTTCGACGCCACGCGCGTTCGCCTGCTGGGCGAGGTACGCCACCCACCAGGAGCGGGCCTCACCCGCAGGAGCGCCGGCCGCGACCGTGGCCTCGATGAGGTCGAGTGCCCCGGCGTTGACCAGGTCGCGCAACTCCTCGCCGGTGAGCGACCACTCGGCCTGGAGCCGGCGGCGACGCTCCCACGGCCGCTCGGGCAGCGTGCCTCGCAGCTCGTCGACCCACTCGGCGGGAGGGGCGATCGGCACCAGGTCGGGCTCCGGGAAGTACCGGTAGTCCTCGGCGGTCTCCTTGCGGCGGCCGGGCCGTGTGGTGCCGCCGGCCTCCTCGAAGTGGCGGGTCTCCTGCACGATCGGCTCGCCCGCGAGCAGCACGCCCGCCTGCCGCGTCATCTCGTACCGGACGGCACGCTCCACCGACCGCAGCGAGTTGACGTTCTTGGTCTCGGTGCGTGTGCCGAGCACGCCGGAACCTCGCGGGGACAGCGACAGGTTCACGTCGCAGCGCATCGAGCCCTGGTCCATCCGCACGTCGGAGACCTCGAGTGCCCTCAGCAGGTCGCGCAGCGCCGTGACGTACGCCCGTGCCACCTCCGGCGCCCGCGCACCGGTGTCGGGGATCATCTTCGTGACGATCTCGATCAACGGGACGCCTGCGCGGTTGTAGTCCAGCAGCGAGTACTCCGCACCGTGGATCCGCCCGGTGGCGCCCCCGACGTGCAGGGACTTGCCGGTGTCCTCCTCCATGTGGGCGCGCTCGATCTCGACGCGGATGGTGGTGCCGTCGTCGAGGGGCACGTCCAGGTACCCGTTGACGGCGATCGGCTCGTCGTACTGGGAGGTCTGGAAGTTCTTCGGCATGTCGGGGTAGAAGTAGTTCTTCCGCGCGAAGCGGCCCCACGGCGCGATCTCGCAGTTCAGCGCCAGGCCGATCCGGATCGCCGACTCCACGGCCGCGCGGTTCACCACCGGCAGTGCTCCCGGCAGGCCCAGGCATGTGGGGCAGACCTGTGTGTTCGGCTCGGCGCCGAACGTGGTGGGGCAGCCGCAGAACATCTTCGTGTTCGTGTTGAGCTCGACGTGCACCTCGAGCCCGAGCGTCGGCTCGAACCGCTCCACGACCTCGTCGAAGTCGACCAGCGTAGGGGCGCTCATTCCGCACCTCCCGGAATCGAAGGGACGCGGTTGATCAGTGGGCCGCCGTCCTCGGCGTTGCGAGCGGCCTCGTACGCCGCTCCCACCCGGTACATGACGGCCTCGCCGAGGGCGGGGGCCATCACCTGAAGGCCGACGGGCAGCCCGTCGACGAGCCCGGACGGCACCGACAACGCGGCCGTGCCTGCCAGGTTGGTCGGGATCGTCGCCAGGTCGTTCAGGTACATGGCGAGCGGGTCGTCGACCTTGTCGCCGATCGGGAACGCCGTGGTGGGCGTCGTCGGCGAGACCAGCACGTCCGCCTGGGTGAACGCCGCGGCGAAGTCGCGGGCGATGAGCGTGCGCACCTTCTGCGCCTGCCCGTAGTAGGCGTCGTAGTAGCCCGACGAGAGCGCGTAGGTGCCGAGAATGATGCGCCGCTTGGTCTCGGGCCCGAACCCGGCCTCCCGGGTGGCCGCCATGACCTCCTCCGCCGACGCGCCCGTGTCGACGCGAAGGCCGTAGCGCATGGCGTCGAAGCGGGCGAGGTTCGAGGAGACCTCGCTCGGCAGGATCAGGTAGTACGCCGCGAGCCCGTACTCGAAGTGGGGGCAGGAGACCTCGACGAGCTCGGCGCCGAGCTTCTCCAGCTGCCGCAGCGCCTCGTCGAACGAGGCACGGACGCCGGGCTGATAGCCCTCGCCGCCCATCTCGCGCACCACGCCGATGCGCAACCCGGAGAGGTCGCCGTCGGCGCCGCGCCGCGCGGCCTCGACGACAGCAGGGAGCGGCTCGTCGATCGAGGTGGAGTCGAGCGGGTCGTGGCCCCCGATCACCTCGTGCAGCAGCGCCGCGTCGAGCACGGTGCGCGCGCAGGGCCCGCCCTGGTCGAGCGAGGACGCGCAGGCGATGAGCCCGTAGCGGGACACGCCGCCGTAGGTCGGCTTGACGCCCACGGTGCCGGTGAAAGCGGCAGGCTGGCGGATCGAGCCGCCGGTGTCGGTGCCGATCGCGAGCGGCGCCTCGAACGCGGCGAGCGACGCCGCCGAGCCGCCACCGGAGCCGCCCGGCACGCGGGTGGTGTCCCACGGGTTGCGAGTGGGCCCGTAGGCCGAGTACTCGGTGGACGAGCCCATCGCGAACTCGTCCATGTTGGTCTTGCCCAGGATCGTGATCCCCGCGGCACGCAACCGCGACGCCACCGTGGCGTCGTAGGGCGGGCGCCACCCCTCGAGGATCTTCGACCCGGCGGTGGTGGGCATGTCGAGCGTCGTGAAGACGTCCTTGAGGGCCAGCGGCACACCGGCCAGTGGCGAAGCCGGCGCCGTGCCGGCGTCCAGGCTCTCGTCGACCATCGCGGCCGAGGCCAACGCTGCGTCGGTGGCGACGTGCAGGAACGCGTGCACCTCGTCGTCGACGGCTGCGATCCGGTCGAGGTGGGCCTGCGCGACCTCGACAGCCGACACCTCACGCGAGTGGATCTTCTCGGCCAGCTCGGCGGCGGTGAAGCGGGTCAGCTCCTCGCTCATGCCTCCTCCCCCAGGATCTGGGGCACCCGGAAGCGCCCGTCCTCGGCAGCGGGGGCACAGGCGAGCGCCTGCTCCTGTGTGAGGCCGGGACGCAGCTCGTCGGGCCGGAACACGTTCTGCAGCGGCACCGCGTGCGACGTGGGCGGGATGTCGTCGGCGGCGACCTCGCCCACGCGGCTGACCGCGGCGATGATCACCTCGAGCTGACCGGCGAAGACGTCGAGCTCCGCGTCGGTGACGGCGAGCCGGGACAGTCGGGCGAGGTGCGCGACCTCGTCCCGGGTGATCCCGGTGTCGCCACCCGAGGTCACGGGATCGGCGGACATGTCCCTCCAGGGCGGTTCGGTGCTGCGCAGGATGCGGGGTTGTGTCGGCGTGCACTGCGCCTGCTCCCCGCGCGCCGGGCAAGCGCAGCGGCACCGGCGCAGATGTCGACTACGTCGAGTCTAGTCGTCCGGCAACCAGGCCTCCGTCCGGATCCGCTGCCGGATCTGCGCTGATTCAGATGCCTTCGCCAGATGTTGCGCCGGAGGGGGCGCACCCTGACACAATCTCGCCCGGAGTGCCGCGTCGGCCCGCCCGAGTGGCGCCGGTCCCTCGCGGCTGGAAGCTTTTCGCGAGAGGACGTGAAGTGTGTCGTTCCTGCTCCGGGTGGTGCTGCCGGACAAGCCGGGCAGTCTCGGAGCCCTCGCCACGGCACTGGGCAACGCAGGCGCAGACATCCTCAGCGTCGACGTGGTCGAGCGGAGCAGGGGGCACGCAGTCGATGACCTCGCCGTCGAGTTGCCGTCAGGGCGGCCACCCGACGTGTTGATCACTGCGGCCGAGTCGATTCCGGGCGTGGAGGTGGAGTCGGTGCGGCCGCACTCGGGAAAGCTCGACACCCACCGCGAGCTCGAGCTGATCGAGGAGATCACCAGCGACCCGGCACGCGGCCTGCAACTCCTCGCCGACGGTGTGCCGCGGATCTTCCGGGCCGGCTGGGCGCTCGTCGCCGAGCGCGACGGCACGCGTTCCTACCGGCTGGCCGAGAGCGCAGCGGCGCCGGAGACCCGCGCGGGCGACCTGCCCTGGCTCCCGCTGAAACGCGCGATCGTCGTCGACCCCACGGTGCACTGGGTGCCGGATCCGTGGCGCGCCCTCGACACGGAGCTCGGAGCAGCGCCGTTCGGGCCCGACGCGCGGGCACTCGTCGTCGGCAGGCCTGGCGGTCCGGCCTTCCGGCCGTCGGAGCTGGCCCGGCTCACGCACCTCGCGGGGATCGTCACCACGGTGCTCGGCAGCCAGTGATGGAGGGCTGACCGTGGACCGGCCCTGGTCCCGCGTGCCCGGTTGGGTGGGCGCGGCGCTGCGGCCGGAGCTCGCCGGCGCGACCGACGAGGTCATCGCAGCAGTGCGTGCCGAGGTGCCCGACTACGCGCGCCCGTTGACGGGCCGGTTCGGCATGCGGATCACCGAGGGCGTCTCGGTCGCGCTCGGCCAGTTCATCGACCTGCTCGGCCGCGACGAGCCCCTCGGCGACGCCGTCGTCTACCGGGCGCTCGGCCAGCTCGAACACCGCGAGGGCCGCACGCTGGCGGCGTTGCAGTCGGCCTACCAGGTCGGCACCCGCACGATGTGGCGCCGGCTCGGCGGCAGCACCACCGCACGGCAGCTACCACCCGAGGTGATCTTCAGCCTGGCCGAGGCGCTGTTCAGCTACGTCGAACAGATCTCGGCCGCCTCGGTGGCGGGCTGGGCCTACGAGGAGTCCAGCCGCGCGAGCTCGATGCAGGCCCGTCGGCACGCGCTGGTGGAGCTGCTCGCCCGGCAGCCACCGGCGGCCCCGGCCGAGGTCGAACGGGTCGCCGCGGCGGCCGGCTGGGTACTGCCGGGACGACTCGCCGCGCTCGTGGTCGAAGACGCCGTCGCGGTGGCGGGCCGGCTACCCGGGGCGATCGGGGCCGACCTCGATCCGGTCGGCGTCGCGATCGTCAGCGTCGGCGCCACCCGGAACGGACCTGCGGGCCCGACCGGGACACGCGGCGAGCCCACACCGGATGGCACCGGCTGGCTCGACCGGCTGCGAGCCGGGTTGGGCGCACGGCGGGCGGTGCTCGGGCCAGTGGTCGAGCCGGCACAGGCGCACCGCTCCATCGCCAGGGCGCAGGCGGCGTGGCCACTGCACGTCGCGGGCCTGCTTCACCCCGGTTCCGACGAGACACTGGCCCGGGCCGACGAGCACCTGCTCGCGCTGCTCCTCGCGGCCGAACCCCAGCTGGCCGCCGACCTGTACGAACGCGCCGTAGCACCGCTGCGCACCCTGCCGGCCGGCGCAGCCGCCCGCGGCGAGGAGACACTGCGGGCCTGGCTCGACGCACACGGCGACATCACCGCCACCGCCGCCGCCCTGCACGTGCACCCCCAAACCGTGCGCTACCGCCTGGCCGGACTCCGCGACGCCTTCGGCGGTGCACTGGACGACCCGGCAGCGCGGCTGGAACTGGCGGTGGCCCTGCGAATGTCGGTGGACAGCTGCACCGGAACCGACCACCCCCCGGAACCCTGACGGGCGCGCCGGCCGTCCCACCGGTACGAACGGGCCTTCCGCCCAGACCTATGGGACGAGCGCGCCGCTCGCTCAACTCCAGTCGGCGCCCAGCCGCAGCATCCGCGGGCACCGGCGCAAGCTCCAACCGCACGACCGGCCCGTCCGCCCAGCCCTATTGGACGAGAGTGCCGCTCGCTCGATCCGATGCGCGGGAGGCGGCGGCATCCGCCGATACCGCCGCGAACACCAACCGCACGACCAGCCCGTCCGCCCAGACCCATTGGACGAGGGCGCCGCTCGCTCGATCCGGCGGGCAGGTTCCGGGGTAGGCGTTCCGCGCTGACATGAGCGGGCCGTCCGGGCGAGACCGGCACCCGGCTACCCAGCCACAGGCACCCCCCACCCGCACGAGCGGCCCGTTCACCCCGACCTACTGGACGAAAGTGCCGCTCGCTCAATCCGGCGGGCGGGATCCGGGACAGGTGTTCCACTGACATGAGCGGGCCGTCCGAGCGGGACCGGAACCCGGCTGCCCAGCGCCGGCACCGCCCACCCGCACGAGCGGCCCGCTCAGCCCGACCTATTGAACGAGAGTGCCGCTCGCTCGAAACCGGTGGGCGGGTGGCCGTCGATGGCGCGGGTTCGGGCACGAGCCCCGCACTCCGAGATATTGCGCGTTGATCGTTCCGAGATCTGGGTTTCCGCCCCTGCGAGGGCGCAGAACCGGATCTCGCGGCGATCTTGGATCGATGATCGTTCCGAGATCCGCTTGTACGTCCTGGCAAGAGCGGATCGGCGGATCTCGCGGCGATCTTGGCCCGCCGCGTGACTGTGCCCCACCAGTACGAGCGGGCCGCCCGCCCAGACCTACTGGACGACCGTGCCGCTCGCTCGATAGGGAGGCGGCCGGCCGGACGTTCCGCCCGCACGAGCGGCCCGGCCGCCCGGACCTAACGCACGAGAGTGCCGTTCGCTCAGCTCCCGCAGCCGCCCGCCGACGCGCCCGCCCGTAGCTGGGCGAGTCCGGGCGCGGGCGCCCGTGTTCCGAGATCTGGGTTTCCGCCCTCGCGAGGGCGCAGAACCGGATCTCGCGGCGATCTTGGCTCGATGATCGTTCCGAGATCCGCCGTTACGTCCTGGCGAGGGCGGATCGGCGAATCTCGCGGCGATCTTGGTCTCGCCGCCTGACGGTGCCCCCAGTACGAGCGGGCCGGTCGCCCCGACCTATTGGACGACCGTGCCGTTCGTGCGGGAGGTGGGTCAGGAGGCCAGGCGGGCCGGGGCTGCCAGGGGGCGGCGGGCGGGGGTGGGCAGCTGGGTGGGTGGGGTGGTGGCCGGGGACTTGCCTCCGCCGGGGAAGGCCAGGCGCGCGATCTTGCGCAGCACCTTGCCGTACTGCCGCGGCAGCGACCCGGTGGTGTACGGCAGGCCGTAGCGCTTGCAGATCTCCTGCACCCGCGGCGCGATCTCCGCGTAGCGGTTGCTGGGCACGTCGGGGAAGAGGTGGTGCTCGATCTGGTGGCTCAGGTTGCCGGTCATCAGGTGGAAGAGCTTGCCGCCCGACAGGTTCGCCGAACCCAACATCTGCCGGACGTACCACTGTCCCTTCGTCTCGCCCTCGAGCCGCTCCTCGTCGAACGTCTCCACGCCGTCGGGGAAGTGGCCGCAGAAGATCACGGCGTGCGCCCACATGTTGCGTGCGACGTTGGCGGTGGCGTTCGCGGCCACCGTGCTCACGAAGCCGGGGCCCGACAGCAGCGGGAACAGCACGTAGTCCTTCGCGAGCTGGCGCCGCGCCTTGCGCCAGAGGCCCATCAACTCAGCCTTGGCCTGAGGCCACGGCTTGGTGCCGTCCTTGACCTTCTCGAGCTCGATGTCGTAGATCGCGATGCCCCACTCGAAGATCATCGAGAGGCCGAGGTTCACGAGCGGCTGGAAGACGTCGGTGGGCTTCCACTCCTGCTCGGGCGTGACCCGCATGATCGAGTAGCCCAGGTCGCGGTCCTTGCCGCGGACGTTGGTGAACGTGTGGTGCTCGTAGTTGTGCGACTTCTTCCACGACGCTGCGGGCGACGCGTGGTCCCACTCCCACGTCGTGGAGTGGATCTTCGGGTCACGCATCCAGTCCCACTGGCCGTGCAGGACGTTGTGGCCGATCTCCATGTTGTCGAGGATCTTGGCCACGGACAGCGCCGCCGTACCGGCCACCCAGGCGGGCGGGAACAGGGAGAAGATCAGCGCGGCGCGGCCGCCCACCTCGAGTCCTCGCTGCACGGCGATGACCCGGTGGATGTAGCGGGCGTCGGCCTCGCCGAGCGACCCGACCACCTCGGCGCGGATCGCGTCCAGCTCGGCTCCGAGTGCCTCGACCTGCTCGTCGGTGAGGTGCGCGGCAGCGCTGGGGACGGTGGACGGGGTGAAGGTCTGTGTAGCCATGGAGATGCCTCCTAGAGCTCGATCTCGACGTCGCCCGCGGCACCGGAGACACAGGTGCGTACGGGTTCGCCGGGGGTGTCGTGCAGGTCGCCGGTCCGCAGGTCGCGGACCGCGCCGGAGCGCAGCCGGCCGACGCACGTGTGGCAGATGCCCATGCGGCATCCGTTGGGCAGCAGCGCGCCGGCCGCCTCGCCGGCCACCATCAGTGGCGTGCCGGGGCCGGCGTCGGCCTCGATCCCGCTGGCGGTGAAGGACACGCGCCCGCCCGTGGCGTCGGTGGCGACGACCGCCGGCGGTGTGAACAGCTCGACGTGCAGTGCGTCCGGGTCACCGACCCTGGCCCAGTGCGCGGTGAGAGCGTCGAGCAGGCCGGCAGGCCCGCACGCCCAGGTCTGGCGGGCCGCCCAGTCGGGAACCGTGTCGGTGAGGTTCTCCGGGGTGAGCCGGCCTTCCACGGCGGTGTGGCGCTCCACGAGTGTGAGCCCGGTACGCGCGGCGAGTATCCGCAGCTCCGGTCCGAAGACGAGGTCGGACGGAGTGCGGTCGCAGTGCACGAGCACCGCCCCGCTGAGCGTCCCGGGCCGGTCCGTAGCCAAATGGCGGAGCATGCCCATGACGGGCGTGATCCCGCTGCCCGCGGTGAGGAACAGGAGTTTCTCTGGCACCGGCTCCGGCAGCACGAACTCGCCTGCCGGCGGCCCGATCCGCAGCAAAGTGCCGATCGGTGTGCTGTGCGCCAGCGCGTTGGAGACGGTGCCGCCCGGAATGGCCGTGACGGTGACGGCGAGCAGTGGGTCGCCCGGGCAGGACGTCACCGAGTAGGTCCGCCAGTGCCAGACCCCGTCGAGCCGGGTGCCGACCCCGACGAACTGGCCCGGCCGGTGCTCCGGACGGCCCGGGCCGGAACGCAGCAGCAGAGTGGTGGTGTCGGCGGTCTCCCGGCGCAGTCCGACGACGCGGGCGTGCGGCTCGCGGCGTGACCACAGCGGGTTCAGCGTGCCGAGCAGATCATCGGGTAGCAGTGGCTGCGTGAACCAGGACGCTGCCACCCGCGCCCGCCGTCCGAATAACCCCAGAACCCCCATACATCCGACGCTATTGCCGGGTTCACACACCCGGCCACGTCGCGGACCACGTCCCGGCGGCCCCTTCTGTTGCAGGAGCCAAATCCGTGGATCAGACGCGGATCTCCAACGCCAGCTCGGCGAGATGGTCGTTGCCCGTGGCGAGCCATCCCCTGGGCGTGACGAGAACGTCTTCGAACCCGATGCGGGTGTCGATGCCCATACGCATCGCGTACTCCAGAACCGGCCATGCGCCGTCCTCCTCGCCGTGGAGGAGGATCGGAACCGGGAGCGTGCCGAGAGCACGCAGGATGCGTACCGCCTCGGCCACTGCCGTCTCGGGGTCGGAGACGGTGGACTCGGCCAGCACGCGGGTGGTGCCGCGGGGCACCCCGGTGGTGCGCAAGGTGACGGCGTCGCCGCTGGTCCACACCCCGAGCTCGACGCCGATCCCCACCGACGCCGCCGCGGCGCAGACGTCGACCCAGCCCTTCTCGTGCACGTTCACCGAGCAGACGTCCGGCTTGCCGACCCCGAGATGGCCCCACGCGAGCACTGCCTCGATGCGCTTGACGGGGTCGGGCTGGATCCAGCGGCCGGTGGTGACGCCGATCTCCATGCCGGGCACCTGAGCCCGGATGGCAGCGACCGTGTCGCCGACGTAGATGGGGTCGAGCGTCTCCTGCTGGTCGGGCCCGCGTGGGTGCACGTGCACCGATGAGATGCCCAACTGCGCCACGTCACGGGCGTCGCGCGCGAGGTGCCGGGCGAGCACCGGCAGCGCGGGATGCGCATCCGCCGGTCGCGATCCGTTCAGAACCGCCTGCAGCACGCAAACACCCCCACACGGACCACCCAGCGAACCCCAATGAGCCGACAAGCCCCATCGGAGGCTCTCGGCACATCGATCATACGGACTCACGCCTGACACGATCGGGGGCTTATGACTCTACTGTCGCCATCTGCCTCGCAGCGTCGGGACCCCGTTCCAGAAGCACCCGGAAGCCGGCCTCGTCGAGCACCGGCACTCCGATCTCCAACGCCTTGTCGTACTTGGAGCCAGGCGCGTCGCCGGCCACCACGAACGCGGTCTTCTTCGAGACCGAGCCCGCCGCGCGTCCGCCGCGGGCGGTGATCGCCTCCTTGGCCTCGTCGCGCGAGTAACCCTCCATCGAGCCGGTGACGACGATGGAGAGCCCCTCGAGCGTGCGCGGCACCGACGCGTCGACCTCGTCGACCATCCGGACGCCCGCCGCCCGCCACTTCTCGACGACCTCCCGATGCCAGTCGACGGTGAACCAGTCGCGCACCGCCGCGGCGATGGTGGGGCCGACCCCTTCCACTCCGGCGATCGGCGCCAACGCCGCCGTGAGGGCCTTCGCCTGCGCCCGTGCCGCCACGCGTGCCGCGCGCTGCGCAGCCGCAGCCTGCTCCTCGGCGGAGAGCTCCGGCACGTCCTCCCCGGTTGCCCCTGCACTGGCCGGCTTCGCGGCACTGGCGGCACCATCTCCCGCCGCGCTGTCGGCAGCGTCCTCGACGGCCTCGCCGTCGGTGGCCGCTGCCCCCTCAATGACCGCACCATCGACGGCTGCGCTGTCGACCGCCCCGTCGACGTCCGGTGCTGCGAGCGCAACCGCATCAGCCGCGTCGTCGGAGTCGTCGAGCGAACCGTCGGACGTGATCGCGACTCCGGCAGCAGCGGTGTCGCGGGCTGCGGCCTCCGCCGCGGCCTCGATCGCGTGCATCGACGCGAACTCCCGGGCCAGCGCCTGCGCCGCGGTGGGCCCGACGTGGCGGATCGAGAGCCCGACCAGCACACGCCACAACGGCCGGTCCTTCGCCGCCTCCAGGTTGGCCAGCAGCTTGTGGCCGTTGGCCGACAACTCCCCCGCCTTGGTGCGGAACAGGTCGACGCGTAGAAGATCCTGCTCCGTGAGCGTGAAGACGTCGCCCTCGTCCTGCACCACACCGGAGGCGAGCAGTGCGGTGGCGGCCTCGTAGCCCAGCCCCTCGATGTCGAACGCACCTCGCCCGGCCACGTGGAACAGCCGCTCACGCAGCTGCGCAGGGCACGAACGGGCGTTGGGACAGCGCTGGTCGACGTCGCCCGCTTTCTGCCGCACCAGACGCGTGCCGCACTCCGGGCAGTGGGTGGGCATGACGAACTCTCGCTCCGAGCCGTCGCGCAGATCGACGACCGGGCCGAGCACCTCGGGGATGACGTCGCCCGCCTTGCGGATGACGACGCGGTCGCCGATCAGAACGCCCTTGCGCCGCACCTCATCGGCGTTGTGGAGCGTGGCCAGCGAGACCGTGGACCCGGCGATCACCACAGGCTCCATCTGCGCGAACGGCGTGACCCGGCCGGTGCGCCCCACGTTGACCTGGATGTCGAGGAGCTTGGTGGTGGCCTCCTCGGGCGGGTACTTGAACGCGATGGCCCAGCGGGGTGCCCGTGAGGTGGATCCGAGCCGCCGCTGCAGCGCCACCTCGTCGACCTTGACGACCACGCCGTCGATCTCGTGCTCGATGTCGTGGCGGTGTTCGCCCCAGTACTCGACGTGGGCGACGACGTCGCCGACGTTGTCGAGCACCACGGTGCGCTCCGAGACGGGCAACCCCCAGGCTCGCAGCGCGTCGTAGCCCTGCGACTGGCGCTCGAGTGCGAAGCCCTCGCGCTTGCCGAAGCCGTGGCAGATCAGGCGCAGATGGCGCGATGCCGTGACCTTCGGGTCCTTCTGCCGCAACGACCCGGCCGCGGTGTTGCGCGGGTTGGCGAACGGCGGCTTGCCCGCCTCCACCAGCGTCGCGTTGAGCGCCTGGAAGTCCTCCAGCCGGAAGTAGACCTCGCCGCGCACCTCCACCACCGCGGGCACGGGGAACTCCGGGGTGCCCGTGAGCCGGTCGGGCACCTCCTCGAGCGTGCGCATGTTGAGCGTGATGTCCTCACCGGTGCGGCCGTCGCCGCGGGTGAGCGCCCTGGTGAGCCGGCCGTTCTCGTAGAGCAGGTTGACGGCCAGCCCGTCGATCTTGAGCTCGCAGAGGTAGTGGAGCTGCTCCGCGCCGACGTCACGCGCGACCCGCTCGGCCCAGCTGCGCAGCTCGTCGGGGCTGAACGCGTTGTCCAGGCTGAGCATGCGCTCGAGATGGTTGTGGGCCGTGAAGTCGGTGGAGAACCGCCCGACCACCTTCTGCGTGGGCGACTCGGGAGTGGCCAGCTCGGGGTGCTGCTCCTCCAGCTCCACCAGCTCACGCCACAGCGCGTCGAACTGCCCGTCGGAGACCACGGGCGCGTCGAGCACGTAGTAGCGGAACTGGTGGTCGGCTATCTCGGTCGCCAGCCGAGAGTGACGCTCGCGGACCTCCGCGGCTGGGGCCGAAGGGGCGGCGGGTTCTGGGCTCACGCCGTGAGGCTACCGAGACCGACCGACAGTCTCAGCCGGCGACGCCCCAGGTCAGAAGGTCAGGCCTTCAGGAGCTCCCGTACCGCGCCGAGCAACGTCACGACGGAACGCTCCGTGGCAGCGTGTCCCATCAGCCCGATCCGCCACGCCCGCCCGGCGAACGCGCCGAGGCCACCCCCGACCTCGATCCCGTACTCGGCGAGCAGCCGCGTGCGCGCCTGCCCGTCGTCGAGATCATCGGGAAGGACCGCGGTGGTGAGCTGCGGCAGCCGGGCGCCGTCGGGGGCGACCACCGTGAAACCCAGCTCCGGCAGCGCCGACTGCAGCAGCGCGCCGACTCGTGCGTGCCGCTCCCAGACCGCTTCGACGCCCTCCTCCAGCAGCCGCCCCAGCCCCGCGTGCAGCGAGTACGCGAGCGTGGAGGACGCGGTGTGGTGGTAGCGCGGGGGCGTGGCCAGGAAGTACTCGTTGAGCAGGCCGAGGTCGAGGTAGAAGGAGTGGATCGGCGTGGTGCGCGCCCGCATCTTCGCGACGGCACGCGGGCCGAGCGTCACCGGAGCGAGCCCGGGCGGCGCGCCGAGGCACTTCTGCGAGGCCGAGTAGCAGGCGTCGATCTGCCATTCGTCGATCTCGAGGCGGGTGCCGCCCAGCGCGGTGACAGCGTCGACGAGCAGCAGGGTGTCGGTCTTCGCGAGCTCGGGCCCGAGCGGGGCGATGTCGTTGCGCACACCGGTGGACGTCTCCGCCGCGACCACAGCGACCAACGCGGCCTGCGGATGCGCCCGCTGCGCAGCGAGAACGTCAGCGGGGTCGAGCGCGCTGCCCCACGGCGCCTCGACCCGTACCACACGGGCGCCCCCGCGGTGGGCGACCTCGCAGATCCGTTCACCGAAGTAGCCGTTGACGCCGACGATGACGGTCTCGCCCGGCTCCAGCAGCGACGCCAGGCAGGCCTCCATGCCGGCGGAGCCGGTGCCGCTGACCGGAAGCGTCAACTGGTTGGAGGTGCGGAAGACCTCGCGGAGCCGGTCGCCGATCTCGTGCACCACACCGAGGTACTCGGGGTCGAGATGGCCCAACACCGGACGACTCAAGGCCTCGACGGCCTCCGGGTACGGCGCGGAAGGTCCCGGGCCGAGGAGAAGACGGTCACCGTGCATAGGTCGCACGCTACGTGCGATCGGTAGCGGAGGACACGTCGGGTGGATCGAGAAATACGTCACCCAACTCACGGGAGAGGGTGAGGGCACGGCGGCCCCACGCCGGTGTCGCGCCGGCGAGACCGCACGTCGGCGTCGGGATGGCGAGTGTCGCGAGGCGCGAGCGGTCGAAGCCGAGCCGGTCGGCGAGATCGAACGCAGGGCGCGCGAGCTCCCTCGTTGTGACCGGTCGTCCGGGGTCGAGTGCCGGCACCAGCCCCAGCATGAGCGGGGTGCCCGCGTCCCAGACCTCGCCGAGTGCGTCGAGCGCCGCCGGCAGGGCGGTGTCCCCGGAGAACGCCGGGCGCGTGGCGTCGATCCCGATCCCGGCGGCCCCGATGTCCGCGAGCAGCCGCACCGGCGGCCGGTCGGCGCAGCAGTGCACGATCACCGGCACGCCCAGCCCGGAGACGAGGTCGCGCAGCGTGTCCTGCGCCTCGTTCCGGCCGACCGCACGAACCGTCCCGTATCCCGACGCCGTGGGCAGCGAGGCGGCCAGCGCGGCCGGCAGCGTCGGCTCGTCGAGCTGCACCAGCACCTGGGCCCCGGTGCGGGCGGCGACCTCGGCGACGTGGGTGCTCAAGCCCACCAGCAGGCTCTCGGCGAACTCACGTACGGCACCGCGGTCGGTCAGTACGCGGTGGCCCGAATGCAGCTCCACGCCTGCCGCGAGCGTCCACGGCCCGGCCGCCTGCACCTTCACCCACGCGGGCCGGGCAGGCTCGCACGCCTCCTCGAAGGCGTCGAGATCGACGCGCATCAGGTCGACGGCCCGACGGTGGTCTCTTCCGGGCCGGGCGGTCACCCGGTAACCGGTCGGCACGACCTCGACGGCGATGTCCACGAGCATCCCTGCCGTGCGCCCGATCATGTCCGCGCCCACACCGCGGGCCGGCAGCTCGGGCAGGTGCGGCAGCAGCGGCACCTCACCCACCACGGTGGCGGCGGCCTCGCGGGGATCGGTGCCGGGCTGCGACCCGACGCCGGTGGCGGCCCCGTCGGGCCAGCGCGGAGGCGGTGCTGCGGGCTCGGCCTCGTCGACCGGCCCGGGCATCACGATGGCACCGCCTGCGGCCGTCTCGCCCGGGGGGACCCCGGTCAGGCCGGCTGCGGCGATCGCGGCCTCGAGCGCGTCATCGGTACTCACGGCCGGTGTCTACCACCCGGCGTGCGCACTCATGCCTTCCGGTACCGGGCGTCGAAGAAACAGTGGACGCCGAACGCGACCAGCCCGAGAGCCAGCACCACGAGCACCACCGGCCCGTACGGCTGGCCGGCGACGGCCTGCAGCCCCGCGTCGAGGCCGGTCGGCTGCGCCGGATCGAACCGCACCGCGGCGACGACGAGCAGCACCCCGGGGATCCCGTAGACCACTCCGAGCGCGGCCCAGCCGAGCTGACCGACCCGGGTGACCAGCTGCGAGCGGTTGAGCCCCGCCCCGGCGAGGTCGAGCTCACGCAGGAACGCATGCGTGATTCCGCGGTACACCGCGTAGCCGCCTCCGACGACGAGCCCGACGCCCGCGAGCCCCACGAGGAACGGGCCGCCGGGCAGGCCGAACACGACCGTGGCGAACGACGGCTGCTTCGACGGCGCGCCTCCGGACGTGGCGACGGATGCGGCCGACCACGCGAGAACGCCGAACAGCGCGGCTTCGGCGAGGTTGACCGCGGTCCGCAGAACGCGGTTCCCGACGGGTGCCCCGCGGTGCCCCCACACGGCCTCGGCGAGCTGCCAGACCACGAGCGCGCTCAGGCCGACCGTGATCACCCACAGCAGCGCCACCCCTGGCCACTGCTCGGCGATCGTCTGCAGCGCACCCTTCTTGTCGACGCGTTCCCGATCACCGAGGGCGACCTGCACGGCGAGTGCGGCGACCAGCAGGTGCACCGCCCCGTACGCGACGAGACCACCGCGGCCGAGCATGACCACGGGAGCGCTGCGCGCCACGTCCCGCGCCGCCGCCCCAGTGGTCTCGGACACCACGCGCACCTCCTCGTGCGCGCGAAGCGTCCCCTGGCGGCCCGCCGTGGCGACACCGCCACTCGGGGTGGGCGGCCCGGTGATCCTCAGTGCGCCCTGGTGATCGTGGCGCTACCCAGCACGACATCGCCACCGGCGTCGGGCCGGTAGAGGGCGACCGCCTGGCCGGGAGCGACACCACGCAGGGGCTCGTCGAGCTCGACCCGCAGCCCGTCGGCGCTCGGGACGGCGACAGCCTCGGCCAGGCCGCCGTGGGCCCGCACCTGGACCACGCACGGGAACCGGTCAGCAGGCGCCTGCCCGGCGCTCCACACCGGACGCGCCGCGTCGATGGTGTGCACATCGAGGGCGGTGGCCGGCCCCACACGGACGGTGCCGCTGGCCGGCTCGATCCCGATCACGTAACGCGGCCTGCCGTCGACGGCGGGAGCGTGGACGCCGAGTCCCTTGCGCTGCCCGACCGTGAAGCCGTGCACGCCGTCGTGGCGGGCCAGCTCCTCGCCGGTGGTGTGGTCGACCACGGAGCCCGGCCGGGCGCCGACGCGGGCGCCGAGGAACGCACGGGTGTCGCCGGAGGGGATGAAGCAGATGTCGTGGCTGTCGGGCTTGTCGGCCACCCGCAGGCCGCGCTCGGCGGCCTCGGCGCGCACCGCCGTCTTCTCGGTGTCGCCGATCGGGAACATGGCGTGCGCGAGCTGGTGGGAGGTCAGGACCGCCAGCACGTAGGACTGGTCCTTACCGGCGTCCACGGCGCGGCGCAGCTCGCCTGCCGTGAGCCGGGCGTAGTGCCCGGTGCAGACGGCGTCGAAGCCGAGCGCCAGCGCCTTGTCGAGCAACGCCGAGAACTTGATCTTCTCGTTGCAGCGCAGGCACGGGTTGGGGGTCTGGCCCGCGGCGTAGGCGGCGACGAAGTCGTCCACCACGTCGGCGGTGAAGCGCGCGGCGAAGTCCCAGACGTAGAACGGGATGTCGAGAACGTCCGCGGCTCGCCTGGCGTCTGCGGCGTCCTCGCGCGAGCAGCACCCCCGGGAACCGGCACGCAGTGCGGCCGGGGTCTCGGACAGCGCCAGGTGCACCCCGACGACGTCGTGCCCGGCGTCGACGGCGCGCGCCGCCGCCACGGCGGAGTCGACGCCGCCGCTCATCGCCGCCAGCACCCTCATCGGATACCGGCCGCCGGCTGCCCGGCGCGTCGCGCCCGCTCGACCACGGCACCGATCACGGCGACCACAGCGTCGACGTCGGACGGGGTGGAGGTGTGCCCGAGGGAGAACCGCAGCGAGCTGCGGGCAACGGCCTCGTCGGCACCCATGGCGAGAAGCACGTGGCTGGGCTGCGTCACCCCTGCTGTGCATGCCGACCCGGTGGAGCACTCGATGCCCTGGGCGTCGAGCAGCATGAGCAGGCTGTCGCCCTCGCACCCGGGGAAGGACAGGTGCGCGTTGCCGGGCAGCCGCGACGGGCCGCCCTCGACCACGCCGGTGCCCGGGTCGCCGTTCAGGGTGGCGTCGGGGACGGTGGCGAGGATCTTGCCGACGAGGTCGTCGCGCAGCCCGGCCAGGGTGGCCGCCCGGCGACCGGACGCGCCGGCCGCCAGCTCGACCGCCGTGGCCAGGCCCACCACGGCGGGGGTGTCCAGGGTGCCGGACCGCACGTCGCGCTCCTGGCCACCACCGTGCAGGATCGGGGTGAGCGCCACCTCACGCCCGAGCAGCAGCACGCCCGCCCCGATGGGGCCGCCCAGCTTGTGCCCGGTGAGGCTGAGTGCATCCACTCCGGACGCGCCGAAGTCCACCGGAAGCACGCCGACGGCCTGCACGGCGTCGGTGTGCATGGGGATGCCGAAGTCGTGGGCGATGGCGGCGAGCTCGCGGATCGGGTTGACCGTGCCGACCTCGTTGTTGGCCCACATGACCGAGACCAGCGCGACCCGCTCGGGCTCGTGGGCGAGAGCGGCGCGCAACGTCTCGGGACGGACGCGGCCGATCTCGTCGACCTCGAGCAGCTCCACCTCGGCGTCCTCGTGCTCGGCGAGCCACTGCGCCGAGTCGAGCACGGCGTGATGCTCGATCGAGGAGACGAGCACCCGCACGCGCTGTGGGTCGGCGGCGCGGCGCGACCAGTAGAGGCCCTTCACCGCCATGTTGTCGCTCTCCGTGCCACCGGTGGTGAACACGACCTCCGAGGGCCGGGCACCCACCGCGGCCCCGATCCGTTCGCGCGCCTCCTCGACGTCGCGCCGGGCCCGCCGCCCTGCGGTATGCAGGGACGAGGCGTTGCCGGTGCGACGCAACGCATCCGTCATCGCCACCACTGCCTCATCCAGCATCGGCGTGGTGGCGGCGTGGTCGAGGTAGATCGGTGGTGGTGTCACAGAGCTCTACGCTGCCATTTCAGGTCGGCGACCCGTCCCGTTCGGTGATCGCACGTCAGGGTAGTCGCCGCGCGCGGCCTGCGGCCTCGGGCTATGCGGCCTCGACACGCGCCGACTCCGCGGCACCGCCGAGCGGTTGCTCCCACTGCGCCGTGTGCGGCACTCCGGTGATCCCCGCGACGGCGTCGGCCGCCATTCGGGCGAGCTCCCGTCGGTCGGCCGCGGACCCTGCCGGGATCGCCGGAAGCACCGTCAGCTCGCAGATCAGCGCAGGCAGCCGCAGCACCCGGTACAGCGAGTCCCACAGCGTCTGGTCGCCGACGAACGCCGACGAGCGGTCCGGAGTCCCGTCCGGGCGGCGCAGCTCGAACGCCACCGGCCGGACCTGGGCCCCTGCGTCGATGGCCGCCTGGAACGCAGCCCGCCGGAACGGCCCGGCCGCCTGTCCGCACCAGGTCGTGCCTTCGGGGAACACGCCGACGACGGAGCCGGAGCGCAGCGCCTGCGCCGTGGCGGCGACCGTGGCGGGCAGCGCGCGCAGCCCCGCGCGGTCGACGAAGAGGGCTCCGGTGCGCGCAGCCAGAGCACCGATCACCGGCCAGTCCCGCACCTCGTGCTTGGCGAGCATCCGCACGGGCTGCACCGCGGCCATGGCGAGCACATCGATCCACGACATGTGGTTGGCGACGACGAGCACGCCGGCGCCGTCGCTGTAGGGCCCGCCGTTGACCCGCAGCCGCACCCCCACTGCGCGCAGCGCCGCCCGGCAGCACGCGCTCAGCCACCGGGCCCGTGCCGGTCCGCCGAGCACCGGCACGGCCAGCACAGCGCCGACCAGCACCGCCACGCAGAGCACGGCCACCAGCCGGAGCAGCCGCACGATCACCCATAGGCGCGACACGGCCACCCCGTCGTCCTGCAAGCAACCGGGCTCGCACGGCGACGACGGCGCCCAGCTCGCCGTATGCACCGGGTGCGGCGGCCCGGACGCCGCCGTCGTCGTCAATGGAGACAGCAACGAAGTCGACGATGAAGCCGTCGATGGCGTCGTCGCCGACGCCGTGATCGAACCGGTCACTCCGCGCCGTCCCCTAGGAAGAAGCGCAGGTACCGGTCGTCCACGTGGTCCATGCCGAGCAGCACCATGAAGTCGGCGCAGTCGAAGTCCGGGTCGTGCGCCGGCTCACCGCACACCCACGCGCCGAGACGCAGGTAGCCGCGCAGCAGCGGGGGCATCGGCGCCCGCTGCGACTGGACGACCCCGTCCGGGTCCCACGGGTTGAGCGGCTGGACGCTGTAGGGCTGCGGGGAGAGGTGGCGGGCGCGCACCCGGTCCCGGACGCTCGCGGCGATCCCGCCACCGTCGCCCAGCGGGACGCTCGCGCAACCGCCCAGCCAGCGGTGGCCGGTGAGCAGCATGTACCGGGCGATGCCGGCCCAGACGAGTCCGACGACGGCTCCGTCGCGGTGGTCGGGGTGCACGCAAGAACGCCCTGTCTCCACGAGCGACGACCGCAGCGGCGCCAGCGCGTCGATCCGGAACTCGGACTCCATGTAGAGGCCGCCGGCCGCGGCTGCCCGCTCCGGCGGCAGCATCCGGTAGGTCCCGACGATCTCGCCGGTGATGTCGTCGCGTACGACGAGGTGGTCGCAGAACTCGTCGAAGCGGTCGACGTCGAGCCCGGGCTCCGGGGTGTGGAGCACGGCGCCGAGCTCGTCCGCGAAGACGCGGTGCCGGAGCCGTTGGGCTTCGCGCACCTCGTCCGGGTCGGTGGTGATCAGCAGCGAGTAGCGTGAACTGGCGGCCTGTGGAGTCCGGGCCAGAACCTGCGATGAGGTCACGCGGGAGTTGGTACGGGTCGTGGGCTAACGCCGACCGCCGCGGGCATCGACCGCCGATGGCAACCGGGTGAACAGCACAGCGTCCTCACAGACCTGCCCCGGACGGAAGTCACCGTCCGGGGCAGGGGCGTGATGTCGGCCGACCGAGTGCTCAGCCCTTGCGCTTGGTGACCTCGTCGGTCAGTTGGGGGGCGACCTTGAACAGGTCGCCCACCACGCCGAAG